>NZXG01000050.1 GCA_002701845.1 Pseudomonadales bacterium | reverse complement strand
ATGTAGTGGCGTCCCCTAGGGGACTCGAACCCCTGTTACCGCCGTGAAAGGGCGGTGTCCTAGGCCACTAGACGAAGGGGACGCAGCCAGCGCTTCGCTGTGTAGAGGCGCGCATTTTATGGACCCCTCCCCACCCCGTCAAGGAATTTTTGCCGGTGAAATCAATTTGCTGCCCGCTTTCGAAGGTCCACCCGGACCCGCCGGCCCGGCTCTGGCAGTGCGCCTCAGACGCTGCGGCCCCGGGGCGGTTCCACGCCATAATCCCGGGGAATAAACAGACGCCTTGTTGAACCACTTGGTTACACCCCTGGCCAGGGTGCTGACCATCGATTACTCTGTGGACAATCGCACGGGAGAATCATCATGGCCAGCAAAGCGTTTGAATCCTTCGCCCAGTTCTACCCCTTCTATCTGGCGGAGCACAGGGATCTGAACTGCCGCCGGATGCATTTTCTGGGCAGCTCCCTGGTGTTGATCACCCTGGTTTACGTCCTGGCCACCGGCTCGTGGCTGGGGTTGTTATTGTTGCCGGTGTTGGGATATGGCTGCGCCTGGCTGGGCCACTTCCTGTTCGAAAAGAACAAACCCGCCACGTTCAAACACCCCTGGTACAGTTTTCTTGGGGACTGGCTGATGTATGTGGACATTCTGCGGGGGCGTGTGCGTATCTGAGCAGCCCTGAAATCCTGTGCTCCGCCACCGCCCCCCGGCCTCTCATTACGGATTTTACGACTACACTTAGTCAGACAGGGATTCCGGAATTCACTTGGCAGGGATAAAACATGTCCACTGAAACCATAGTGCTATTATCTGTAGCCGGCTTGGCGGCGCTGGTGGCGTTGTTCTATATCAGCCACACCATTGAGAAACAGCGGCGTCAGAACGCGCTGCTGATCGCCAATCTGTCGGATTTTACCTACCGTCTGCAACGGCTGCTGGACGTGATTCCCCCTGCCTATCTGGGGCGGGACATCCAGTTGTTGCTGTTGAATCAGATTAAAAAACGCATGCAGCGGCTGCAGGAGCTGGCCCCCGGCAATGAAAAATTTCGCAAGAAGCTGGATGCGGCCAGTGCTCAAATCGAGGACATCAAAGCCGGCGGCGGCCAGACCGGTAAGCCGCAGTTAAAAAACCCGGAGGAAGCCAACCAGATCCGGGCTCTGCTGCAGGAGCTGGGGAAAGTCATTGAAAACTTCGCCCGCAATAAGGTGCTCAGCCCCGACAGCGCCCGCAAACATCTGCAATTCATCCAGGCCAGTTTCGTGGATGCCAACCTCAACTATCTGTTGCAGCTGGGTCAGACCGCACATCAGGAAGGCAAACCCAAGCTGGCCCTGCTGAATTATGAAAAGGCATTGGCGGAGATGAAAAAGCACAACGGTTCCGGCGCCTACAGCGCCAGGATGGAGCAGGTAATGGCGCAGATGGAAGTACTGAAGGCGGATCAGGGCCAGGCGCCGGCGCGGGAGCCCGACGCTGACAACGAACTGACCCAGGCCATGACCGAACTGCTGGAAGAGGAAGACGCCTGGAAGAAGAAATATTTCTGAGTTCCGCCAGCGCCGGGCAAAATGCTAAGCTGCGGTCTGATCACAACCCGTAAGGAACCCAGAACCATGGCTATCACGCTCTACGGCGCATCCCTGTCCCCTTTCGTGCGCAAGGTCTGCGTCGCGTTGGCGGAGAAGGATCTGCCCTTCGAACAAGTGCAGATTGATCCCTCCCGACTGCCGGATGATTATTACGACCTGAACCCCCTGGGCCGCATTCCGGCGCTGAAGGATGACGCCAAAGCCCTGGCGGATTCCGCCGTCATTGTGGCTTATCTTGATCGCCAATACCCCCAGCAGCCACTCAGCCACGCCGACCCTTATCTGCAGGCCAAGGTACAGTGGTTTGAAAAATACGCCGATTATGAACTGGCTCCCCTCACCACCTTTGGCGTGTTCCGACAGCGGGTGCTGATGCCCCTGCGCAAGCAACCACAGGATGAAGCCGTGGTGCAGACCAGCCTGGAACAATTGCCGTCGCTGCTGGACTACCTGGAAGCCAGCCTGCAGGACAATGACTTCATGGTGGGTGACCGGCTCACTGTGGCAGACATCGCCATTGCCTCTCAGTTCGTCAATTTCGGCCACGGCCGGGAGAAGATCGACCACCAGCGCTGGCCGCAACTGACCGCCTACGTGGAGCGTCTGCACCAGCGCCCCAGCTTTGCCCAGTTGATTGCCGCAGAAACCGCCCTGGTGAACAAATTACTGGGACGTTAATGACGCCGGGGTGATGCCGGCCACCGGGTCGCATTACCCGGAGGCTCAATCCAGCAGCCGCGCCACCGCTTTGGCGATTTTCTCCGGGGTGTCCTTGGGGGCGAACCGCGCCACCACCTGCCCCTCCCGGTCCACCAGAAACTTGGTGAAATTCCATTTGATGGCCTGGGTTCCCAGGGCCCCGGGAGCCTGCTCCTTCAGGAACTTATACAGCGGGTGGGCGTCTTCGCCGTTCACCTCCACCTTCTCGAACATGGGAAAGGTGACCCCATAGTTGCGCTGACAAAATTCACCGATCTCGCTGTTGCTACCGGGGTCTTGCCCCAAAAACTGATTGCAGGGGAAGCCGAGAATCTCCAGCCCACGGTCGTGGTATTCCTGATACAACTTTTCCAGCCCCCCAAACTGTGGGGTGAACCCGCATTTGCTGGCGGTATTGACGATCAACAGAACCTGGCCGGTAAAATCCGCCAGGGGTCGCTCCTTGCCGTCGATGGTAACGGCGCTGAAATCGTAGATACTGGTCATGGCAGCTCCAGTGAAGTGGCCCGTTGACGCAGCCAGCCTAACCGGGAAAGTCATTGGGTACAAGCTGATCAGAGCCCGAAGTTTGTCCACAAAACCTGTGGATAAGTCTGTTAATAGTTTATGTAAAAATTCGTTAACATAAGACCGGTCGACTCCATCAACAGATTGGTCATATTTTATACAGTCACTATCGCTTTGTTTTCATAGGTTTATGGGCCCTCCCTGATTACCCGCAAAAAGTGCCGGTATTTCAGGCCCTGTAGCGCTAGCCACCACTAACTGTGCACAAAACGGTTGACACCGGGCAAACAACAATGGCAGCCAAACCCCCCTGTCCTGGATTACATTCTAGTTACACGGAGTTTAAAAACCATTGGTTATATGCAGGCCCCAGCGCCTATTCTCCTGTTAATAACTCTTCTTATTCCGAGGGATGGAACTGTAATGAAGCCGAGTTAATACAGTAACGTAATCCGGTGGGGCGGGGCCCGTCGGGAAAGACATGGCCCAGATGGGCATCGCACACCGCGCACAACACCTCGGTGCGGACCATGCCATGGCTGGTATCACGCCGCTCTGCAATCAGCTCCGCTGCCAGAGGTTGAAAAAAGCTGGGCCAGCCGGAGCCGGAATCGTACTTGGTATCGGAGGTGAACAGGGGGGTATCGCAACAGGCGCAGTGGTAACGTCCGCTGGCTTTGTTGTCCCAGTATTCACCGGTGAACGCCGGCTCGGTGCCCCCCAGCCGGCACACACTGTAGGTTTGTTCATCCAGTTGCTGTTGCCACTGGGTATCGGACTTTTCCACGCGCTTCACCATGGACCCTTACTCCTCAAGAAAGACATTAAAAACAACCGGTTTTGGTTTAAACTGACCGGCCCCGTAAGCTTGCTATGCTTACTATGACCTTTTTTTTCATCCATGAACACAGGACCCGCCCCGGGAAAGAACACAAGTCTATGAAGCCAGTGCTGAAATCCAATAAATTGCACAACGTTTGTTACGACATCCGCGGACCGGTACTGGAAGAGGCCCGCCGCCTGGAGGAGGAGGGCCACCGGGTGCTGAAGCTGAATATCGGTAATCCGGCGCCGTTCGGCTTGGCGGCGCCGGAGGAGATTATTCAGGATGTGATCTATCAGTTGCCGGAGGGCTCCGGCTATAGCGATTCCAAAGGCTTGTTTTCGGCCCGCAAAGCGGTGATGCAATACTACCAGCAACGGGGCATCCTGGACGTTCAGATCGACGATATCTTTCTCGGCAACGGGGTCAGCGAACTGATTGTGATGGCCATGCAGGCGCTGCTGAACAATGGGGATGAAGTGCTGATTCCTGCCCCGGACTATCCCCTCTGGACCGCCGCGGTGACCCTGTCCAGTGGCAAACCGGTGCATTACCTGTGCGACGAACAGTCGGACTGGCACCCGGATATTGAGGATATACGCCGCAAAATCACCGATAAAACCCGGGCTTTGGTCATCATCAACCCCAACAACCCCACCGGGGCGGTGTATTCCAAAGACGTGGTGGAAGCCATGCTGGCGCTGGCCCGGGAACATAAACTGATCGTGTTTTCCGACGAAATCTACGACAAAATTCTCTACGATGACGCCCGGCATGTGTGCACCGCCACCCTGGCGGACGACCTGGTGTGCATCACCTTCAACGGCCTGTCGAAAACCTACCGGGTAGCCGGCTATCGCTCCGGCTGGATGATGATCAGTGGCAACAAGTACGCGGCCCGGGATTATCTGGAAGGCATCACCATGCTGGCCTCCATGCGGCTGTGCGCCAATGTGCCGGGGCAGATGGCCATTCAGACCGCCCTGGGGGGTTATCAGAGCATCAACGAGCTCACCGCCCCCGGCGGCCGGCTTTACCGGCAGCGGGAGCTGGCCCACCGCATGCTCACTGACATTCCCGGCATCAGCTGCGTCAAACCCATGGGCGCCATGTATCTGTTCCCGCGCCTGGACCCGACGGTGTATCCCATCGACAATGACCAACAGCTGGTGCTGGATCTGCTGATTCAGGAGCGCATTCTGGTGGTTCAGGGCAGCGGCTTCAACTGGCCCCACACCGACCATCTGCGGCTGGTGTTTTTGCCCCGGGAGGAGGATCTGGCGCCGGCCCTGGAGCGCATCGGCGAGTTTTTTGAGCGCCTGCGTCACGATCTCAGGGGATAATATGGCGGATCTGAATATTCTGGATTTCTACAAGGATACGGCGCTGATTCTGCTCAGCCTGCAGCGGGTGTTCCCGCGCAAAATGGATCTGTTCGTGGAGGATTTGATCGGGCCCGATCAGGTGGATGAATTCGGTCTGCACACCAAGCGCCACGAAGCCTGTTTCGGGGCCATGCTGTGGCTGGCGGATGAAGGTTTCCTGCGTTATGGCGCCACCATACGCCAGGAAGGTATTGATCAGTCCTGTCTCACTGCCAAGGGCCTGGTGAAACTGGCCGCCATTGTCAGCGCACCGCTCACGGAGCCGGAACTGGATGATCTGCCTTCCGCCGAGGCCCGGGAACGCCTGACCATGGTGGAGCACATGCGCCGCGCCCTGGATTCCCAGTCATCGGGGCAGTTGACCCAGGTAATGCGCAGCTTTTTTGCAGAGCCGCCCCATTACAGCGCGTGACAGATCACCGGCTGGGATCGGCCCTTCACCTGGCTCAGGCCCATTTGCGCACATTGTCCCGCCAGATCATTGGGCAAGCGCGAGCGCACGTCGTCGCTCAGCAGGATGCTGGTACTGAAGTCTTTGTTCAGTTGTTCCAGACGTGCCGCCACATTTACCGTGTCGCCGATGACAGCGTATTTCATCCGGGTTTTGGACCCCAGGTTGCCGGCCACCACCACCCCGGTGTGTAAGCCGATACGGCACTCAATTTTATCCACTCCCAGATCCTGCCAGCGCGCGGCCAGACCATCCGCCTGCCATTGCTTGTTCAGACTGTCCAGGCTGTCGCGCATGGCAAGGGCACAGCGGGTGGCTTTTTCCGCGTGATCCGGGTAACTCTGGGGGGCGCCGAACACCGCTAGAATGCCGTCTCCCAGAAATTCAATCACGCAACCTTTGTGCTGATCAATGAGACTGTTCATTACCCCCAGGTACTCGTTCAGCATGGATACCATTTGGAGTGGAGACAGCCGTTCACTGATGGTGGTGTAGTCTTTAAGGTCACAGAACAGCACCGTGACCATCACCTCCTCCCCCCCCAGGTCGATTTCATGCTCCCGGGCCAGCACCGAGCGGGCCACGTCCTCGCTGAGATAACGGCCAAACAAATCCCGCAGGGTCTGACGCGCTTTAAGCTCATCCGCCATCTGATCGAAGTACCGCCCCAAGAGCCCGAATTCATCGTCCCGCCGCATATCCATGCGGACATCCAGGTTGCCGCCGGCCACGGCGCCGGTGGCGTTGATCAGCCGGCGCAGAGGTTCCCGGATGCTGCGGGACACCACCCAGGACACCAGCGCGATCACCGCGAAGGCCAGCAGGAAAATCAGCGCCGAGGCCTGCAACACCCGGTTTTCCACCATCGTCAGCCGTTCCGCCTTCACGTCCACCCCCACCAGACCCACCGACTGACCGTCACGGGTTCTCAGGGGCGCGTAAGCGGACAGCGTGTAGCCGAACTCATCCCGATAGGGCTGGTTTTCCACCGTGGGTCGGGAAAAGCCCCGCAGCAATATCGGCGTGTCTTCGGCGGAATAGTATTCTCCGGGCTGGCCCACCTTCTGGCCCTTGGCGTAATCCACAAAAAAATACAGGTCGGTGGGCACGTTGGAGGGCCGCAGAATATAAATGGAATCAATATCCTGATCCCGCTCCGCCATCGTCTGAAATTGTTGATAGAGGGCCTGATGGAAAGGCGTGAGGGTCTCGTTGGTCAGGTCGTACTCCGCCAGGCGGTCTGCATCGATGGAGGCGGCCAGGCTGCTGGACAGAGTCAACAGGCGCTGCTGCAGGGATTCAATTTCCGCCCTGGACCAGAGGTGATAGAACAGATACACCAACAGTGCCAGGGTCAGCAGCACCACGCCCCCATAGAGCAGCGCCAGCCGCACATGGAAACGATGGAACGCCCTGACCTCGCGGATGGGATCCCCCTGGGTCCTGGCCGCCATCAGCAATTCACCGCCGGCTTCCCGCACCACCAGCGGCTGCCCGGAACCAGACAGCGGAGGTGCACCGGTTATTTTGTTGCCTGTCTTGTCCATACCCCCTGCCACCTCTTAGCCTGTGATCAGTCCCGCCAGGTGTCTACAACAGCTTGAGCCCCGCGGGCAGCGCTTCTCCAAACACCCGTTTGTGATCCTCCTCTTCCAGTGACCGTTGTTCTGTCACCAGGGAGTGCCACAATTCCGGGGCCTTGGCCTGTTGCAGTTGCGCACTGATCTGTTGTCGCCGGGGCTGAGGCAGATCCCGCGTCCGATCCCCGGTCAAACGCCCCACCATCACCGCCGCGAATGCTGCGTTCTGGTTTTTCTTCCAGTCCTGCTTCATGATCAGTGTAAGCCATTTCTCCACTTTTTCGGGGGGAATCACAGTTTCCACGCCCCCATGGAAAGGCTCCCGGGCGCCTATGCGGCCTAATGCCCACCAGGCGGTGGGGGTTTCACTGGCTTTTTCCAGGCGTTTGGCCAGCCAGTTGCCCAATTCCAGCTTGGTGGCCACCGGCAGTGCTTCCAGGGCGCCCGCCAGCCGCACCATGTCTTCGTAGGACTTATGCTTGATCTCGGTCTTGAGTTTCAGATTACGGGCACTGGCGGGGTTGATAAAGCGGGCAATGTCCTTGTGAAGACGTTGCTGCCAGGCCGTTTCCAGGCCGCCGGCAATGCGCCGCCAGAAGGTCCACCATTCCCCCCAGGTCTGGTTTTCCCGGTCAAACTGCAGCCCCTGCTGGTGCAGGGTCCAGGCCTGACCGGCACGCCAGTCGTCCGCTGGATAACCGAATCCCGGACGCAGACAAAACCCCGCCAGATTGAACCACACCCGCTCATGGGCCTGGGACCGCCGCCGCCGCTTGCGCCGTTGCCAGAGTTCATCAAACAGGGCCCGGGCCAGGGCGGTGTCCCACTGGTGCCGGGGACCCAGCAGTTTTTCCAGCCGCTGACGCAATTGTTTGGCGGCGTTTTTTTCCACCGCTTTATCGCGGGCGCCGTAAACCGCTTCGATGGCCGCCACCGCCTCGGGAAAGGCGTTCGGCAGCACGGCCTGGGTCCCATGCCGCTGCTGCAGCTCCCGCCGTAATTGGAATTCCACCTGCCAGTGCTGATCCGGCGACGCCAGCGCCCGACACTGAATGTCCAGAGTGCCCACTTCCGTAAGCCGGGTAACCAGGTTCACCGCCACCTGCTGCCGTTGGTCATCGGCATCCAGGGCGGCCACCAGTGGCGGCAGGGGCTGAAACCGCTCCTGCTCCGGGTCCAGTTCCACCAGTTCCCCCGGCGCAAACGCATCATCGCTGGAACTGCCCAGCAGGGTGAACTGCACCGGCTGGTTCACCTGCAGGGCAAACTGGCGTCCGGGCAATGCCACCGGTTGCCCTTCTTCACTGCCCTTGGGCAGGATGCACACACCCAGGGCCTTGCCCCCGGGATTGTCCACCGCCAGAAAGTAGGATCGGGCGGAGCCGCCCCCAATGCGCAGCCGGCCGGTGTGGCGGGTCAGGGCAAAGGCCACCGCGCCAAAGGCCACCGCCAGATGAGGATCACGGTTTTCCAGTAGCGTGACCCCGTCTCCGCGCCAGTCACTGAGAATGGCGCCGGCCCGTTCTGTCAGCAGGGGGCTATTGAACACGCCGCCATTCAGCAGCACCGCATCGGGCAGCGCCTGTGCCGCATCCGTTAGCCCCAGTGCCTGCCGGCTGCCGGCCTGATGTCGGTGCAAAAACTGGGACACATATTTGCTGACCGCGGGGTCCGGTGCATAAGGCAGACCGAATTCCATCACCGCGCCCTGGCGCCGGCTGGGGGCGGTACCAAAAGACACCCGGGGAAAGAATCCCTCCAGGGCCAGCTCCCGCACCTCTTCCCGGCTGAAGGTCGCACTGCGGGCAGCGCCGATCAAGCGCGAACCGCTTCCCAGCAGCGTCACCTTGGCCGTGTCCGGTGCGTCAACGCCCAACAGCCGCTCTTTGGCTATGCGGCTCTGCTGAATCAGCTGGCTCAGGCTGGCGGCACTGAGCCCACCCCGGCCCTCGGTGAGCCGTTGTTCCGCCTGCCGGGCCAGGGCCAGATCCACATTATCGCCGCCCAGCATCCAGTGGTCCCCCACCGCGATCCGCTTGAGCTTAAGCCCCTCACCCTGGCCCGCCACCTGAATCAGGCTCAGATCGGTGGTGCCACCGCCCACATCCAGCACCAGCAGCAGGCGCAGGTTCTCCAGTTGACGGCGGGCCTGATCCCCCTGACGCTGATACCAGTCATAACAGACCGCCTGGGGCTCTTCCAGCAGGGTTACTGTGGGAATCCCCGCCAGCTCCGCCGCCTGCAGGGTGAGCGCCCTGGCGGCTTCATCGAAGGAGGCGGGCACGGTGATTACAATCTCCTGCTGCTCCAATGGCGCCTGGGGATGGGTATGATTCCAGGCGCAACGAAGGTGCAGCAAATAGGAGGCGGAGGCCACCACCGGTGACACCCGAGCCACATCCTCAGCGGCGGCCCAGGGCAGTATGGGACCGGACCGGTCCACCCGGCCGTGGGAAAGCCAGCTCTTGGCACTGGCGATCTGGCGGCCTTCCACCCGGCTGCCCAGATCCCGGGCGTATTCCCCCACCAGGTAGGGAATGTCGTCGCCGGCAATGGTCTGGGGGGGCCAGGGCAGCACCAGCTCTGCTTCCGGCAGTTCTCCGGGCGCCGGATGATAGCGAAATGACGGCAACAGCGGTCGCGCCGCCACCTCTCCCGGGCCCACCAGTTGCTCGATCTCGAACAGTCGCGGTTGCGCTCGCTTAGCCCCATCGGCTAAATCCGCATAGGCTACTACAGTGTGGGTGGTGCCCAGGTCGATTCCCACCAGAAATTGCGGCGCGGGCTGGCTCACAAAGCGTTTTCCCGCACGTCTAACTCCACCTGCCAGCGCTGCTGGTCGCCGACGGCAATGGCTTCCAGCCGCAAGGTACCCAGCTCATTGACCCGGGCCGCCAACTGCACCGGTACCACCTCACCCGCGGCACGTCCTTCCGCCGGCAGGGTCACCTGAATCGGGGGCAGCTCCTCCAACTCAGCGTCGTCCCAATGATCCAGCAGGGTCCCCGGGGTATCGTCCCGCCGCACGGTGGAGCCAAAGAACCGAAAGGTGACCGGTTCCCCCACCACCAGGCCGAATTGCTGAGCGCTGGGGCTGGTTGCGCTGCCCTCTTCCATGCCAAAAGGTGCCACACACAGAGCCTGGAGCGGCGGTGGCATCCCCGGCACCGCTGGCATGGCGCTCTCGATACCGACGTAGAAAGCACTGGCCAGCCCACCACGGATTCGTACCCCATGCCCCTGGCGTACATAACCGTAATAGGCCGCGCCCCGGGCCACTGCGCGGTCCAGGTCAGCGCCGCTGAGCAACCGCGCCGGCGGTGCTCCAGCCGGCTGCAACCAGCCGTTAATCACCGCCAGCAAACGGTCCGCCAGTTGCGGCGCCTTCAACACGCCGCCGTTGAGCAGGATCGCCGTGGGCTTGATAAAGTCCACGCCCGGGGACAGGAAGGCATCCGCGGCGTGACTCTGGCGACACAGGAACGCCGCCAGATGGCGGGTAATCCCCGCGTCCTGGGCATAGGGCAACCCCATCTGGGTCAGGCCGCCCCGGGGAGCCTGCCGGGGGTGCTCAGTAATCGGTACCTGGGGGAAAAAGCCGTCCACCAGGGTTTGCTCCACTTCCTCCCGGGTCAGTTCTGTGCGCAATGTACTGCCCATTAAACGGGAACCGCGACTGGGCACCACCAGGGGAACTGCCTGTTCGTCGGGATGCTCCAGCAGGCTTTCCTTGGCATCCCGGCAACCGTGGGTCAGCGCCTGAATCTGCCAGGACTGCAGAGTTTTACCCTCTGCTTCCAGTTTGGCCTTGATCCGGTAAGCCAACGCCAGATCCATGTTGTCGCCCCCCAGCAGGATATGATCCCCCACGGCCACCCGGTTCAGGGCCAGATTGCCAGCCTCTTCGGTGACCGCCACCAGGGACAGGTCCGTGGTGCCGCCGCCAATATCCACCACCAGCACCAGGTCCCCCACCTGCAATTGCTCGCGCCATTGCTCACCGCTCGCGTGAACCCAGGCGTACAGCGCCGCCTGTGGCTCCTCCAGCAAAGTCAGGTTATCCAGACCCAGGCTGCGGGCCGCTTCCGCGGTGAGGTCCCGGGCCGCGGGATCAAAGGAGGCCGGCACCGTCAGGGTAATATTCTGTTGCGCCAGAGGCTGCTGGGGGTAACGATAATCCCAGGCGGCCTGCAAATGGGCCAGGTATGTAGCCGATGCCGCCACTGGAGAAATTTTTGGCACCTCCTCCGGGGCGTTCAGGGGCAACAATGCCGAATGCCGGTCCACACCACCATGGCACAGCCAGCTCTTGGCGCTGGCCACCAGCCGCAACGGGGTTTTGGCCCCCAGAAACCGCGCCCCCTGGCCCACCAGTTGCGGCCCCCCGCTGCCCCAGGGCAGGGCCAGTTCCCCTGTGGATACTTCCGCTTCGTGGGTCTGGTATAAAAAGGACGGCAGTTGGTCCCGGGCCTCCACCAGCCCGGGTTGGGTTACCTGATCGATGGCCAGCACCTGACCCTGGTCCCCGGCAGATTCCGGTTTCAGATAGGCAAGCACTGAGTTGGTGGTACCCAGATCAATCCCGACATTGAAGCGGTCAGCGCCACTCATAATTCCACCTCAGCCGGCGCGAGAATGCGCACATCATGATGCGACGCCAGCCGGGGCAGCTCCGCGCGGCTGGCGCGCCAGCCCCGATGCACCAAGGTACCGCTAAACGGCGGCTCCCCCACCACGTTGCCCGTCACCCGGTTAGCCGCCGGATCGAAACCCGGCTCCAGGGTAATCCGGGTTTCTTCCTGCTCGCTGCGCACCGGCTCCAGGGTGAAATACTGGCCCAACAGCTTAGCGGCACCTTCATGCACCACCCGGGCCACGGCGCCGATCTCGGCATCGTCGAATCCCTTCAGGTCTTCCTGCAGGAAGTCCACAAAGCGCGCCTCCTGCTGCAACAGGCCCAGCAACTGCAAAGCGGACACCGGATCGCTGGTCTGCAGGACCGGTGGCTCGGGCTTGGGCGCCGGCGCCGGGGCGGAGTCCGCTGCCGGTGGGACCGGGGTGGCGGTGGTCTTACGACCGGCACGCAGAATGAGGAAAAGCAACAGAATCAGCACTACGACCGCCAAAAGTAGATGCAGGGCGTCAAGGCTGGTGGGCAGTACCGGGTTAAAATCCATCGCAAGAATCTCTCTCGGGTTTGATTACTCAGGTTTGATGACAATGTGACAGGCACTCTGCGGACATTCACAGCGCCGGGAAATGCCGCGCAGTTTACCATCTTACCGCCAGGGATAAAGTCCATGCAGAGGGTGTCTTTTTCCATTCATTGATTGCTGGCAAACTGATCGGGAAACTTTTTCAGCCTTCCGGGTCTAAACAAAGGTTTGCCGAAAATTTCAGCGACTTGAAATTTTCGAGCCAATCCCGATATAAAAGCTCGGTTATGACAACTTCTTTGAACGAGGTGAAACAAAACATCATGTTACGCATTCTGTTGTTCCTTGGTACCAACCTGGCTGTTTTGGTGGTAGCCAGTATTACCCTGAGTGTGTTGGGTGTACCCAGTTACCTGCAACAGCAAGGCACCGGTTTGAATCTGCAGGCACTTCTGATTTTCTGTGCGGTGTTTGGTTTCGCCGGTTCATTTATCTCCCTGTTACTGTCCAAGCGCATGGCCAAATGGGGTACCCGTGCCCAGGTGATCGACCAGCCCCGTAACCCGGCGGAACGCTGGCTGCTGGAAACGGTAAACGATCTGGCCACCAAAGCCGGTATCAAAATGCCGGAAGTGGCGATCTTCCCCTCCCCCACTTCCAACGCGTTCGCCACCGGCTGGAACAAGAATGACGCCCTGGTGGCCGTGAGCGACGGCATGTTGCAGCGCTTTGATCGCGAGGAAGTGCGGGCGGTGCTGGGCCATGAGATTGGCCACGTGGCCAACGGCGATATGGTCACCCTGACCCTGATCCAGGGCATTCTGAACACCTTTGTGATGTTCTTTGCCCGCATCGCCGCCTTTGTCATCGACCAGTTCTTCCGTAATGACGAGGGTGAAGGTGGCCTGGGCTTTTTTGGCCATTTCGCGGTGGTGATTGTGTTCGATATCATCTTCGGCATTCTGGCCAGCATGATCGTTATGTGGTTCTCCCGCTGGCGGGAATTCCGGGCCGATGCCGCCGGGGCCGATCTGGCGGGCCGCGGCGCTATGATCCGGGCCCTGCAGCGTTTGAAAGCCGAAACCGAGATGCCCAATCAGCTACCGGATTCCATGGTGGCCTTTGGCATCCGCAACGGCAAGATGGCCAAGCTGCTGTCTTCCCACCCACCGCTGGATGAGCGTATCCGCGCCCTCAGCGAAGGTTAAGTCTTTATAACAGGCCCGCCGCACTCCGGCGGGCTTTTTTAATTGGGGAAGCCAACGGTGCAGCGTTTTTACGGCTGGCTGTATGATCGTTTCATGGCATCGGGCCGGGCTGGCGAAGAGCCGCTGGATATTACCCCCCAGGCCCACCGATCCCAGCGCCAGAGTATCGGTATCCACCTGCTGGCCCTGACCCTGAATCGCACTGGCGATGTACTGGCGGATGCCAAACTGATTCTGCCCTGGCTGCTGGGTGCCGTGGGCGCGCCCTTGTTTCTGGTTGCCTGGCTGGTACCGGTGCGGGAATCCCTGGCCCTGTTACCGCAACTCATACTGGCCCAATGGATCCGTCGCTTTCCCCGCCGCGGGGGCCTGTGGAGCGCCGGCTGTCTGGTGCAGGGACTGAGCGCACTGGGCATGGGACTGGTGCCCCTGAGCCCCTGGTCGGGAGCCACCGCCGGCAACCTGGTGCTGGGGCTCCTGGCCCTGTTCAGTCTGGCCCGCTGTCTTTGTTCCATTGTCATCAAGGACACCATGGGCAAGACCATCGACCGGCGCCGGCGCGGTCAGGTGAGTGGTTTTGCCACCTCGCTGGGGGGGCTGGTGGGCATGGCCCTGGCCCTTAGCCTGATGCTGGGCTGGCTGAGCGATACCAGCCGGATGGCCCTCGGCCTGGTATTGCTGCTGGCGGGGTTTGCCTGGCTGCTGGCGGCCCTGGTGTACCGGTCTCTGCCGGAGTGGCCGGATGCGGCGCCCGCTTCCAGGGGGGCCAACGCCGCCCTGAAGGATTACGGCAAACTTATACGGGACCCGCACTTTCAACGGTTTCTGCTGACCCGGGGGCTGTTTCTTAGCACCGCTTTGGTGGCGCCGTTTTATGTGGTCCTGGCCCGCCAGCAGGGCGGTAGCGACCTTGCTGGTTTGGGCACCCTGTTACTGATGGCGGCGCTGGCCAATCTGATCAGTGGCAACATCTGGGGCCGGTTGGCGGATCACTCCAGCCGCCGGGTGCTGGTGATGGCTGGCATTCTCTGCGGCTTACTGGCGTTCTGTGTCATCCTGGGCCAGCTGCGACACTGGCCAATAGTGAGTTCCAACTGGTGGTATGGCTTGGTGATTTTTGTGCTCTACCTGGCTCATGCCGGCGTGCGTCTGGGCCGCGCCACCTATCTGGTGGATATGGCACGGGCCCACAACCGCGCCCAATTGGTGGCCCTGGGGAATACGATTATCGGATTGGTGTTGTTGCTGGCCGGAGCGGCGTTGTCGCTGGCGGGGCCGCAGGCCATCCTCTGGCTGATCGCTATCCTGGGTAGCCTGTCCTGGCTGGCGGCCCTCAGTGCCTGGGCATTACCGGAAGTAACGGCGGTTTAGCCTTCCACCGGGTACAGCACGGCGTCCTCATAACCGGTAATTACCGGCAGAAACCCGCTGAGTTCACGGTTCAGTTCCGCATCCCAGGTATCCACCAGCAGTGGCCGCCCCGCCAGCTCTTTCAGTTTGGTTTTGGTGGCCACAATGGTGATCTGATCCAGCCCCACCTGGCGGATCACCGGCGGCCCGATCTGGTGATTGCCCCGGCCGAAAATATGCCCCTGGCCGCCAATCAGGGTCACAATGATATGCCCCGGGTAGCGCGCCAACCAGTGCAGAATGTCCCCCTCGGTCGCATCCATGGCCACCATTTCATCATTCAGCAGCAGATCCACCCCCAGCAGAGTTTTGTCCAGCCCCAACTGCCTGGCTATGGCTTGGGTGGTGGTACCGGGGCCCAGAATATACAGCCGCTCCGGCTCCAGGGTTTCGATCAGGTGGGCGGCCATTTCCTCCAGCACCAGGGCCTCCACTTCCCGGCCGCCGCATTTCACATGTTGCAGATAACGCTCTTCCGCCGGCACCAGCAATTCGCCGAAATGGGAGGCCCGCACCTGGCCGGCGCGAAACGCCTCCTCATCAATATCCCGCACCTCCATTTCCGCGACGCTGACCAGCTCGCCGTGGATCATTTTGCTGACGATCTCGGCGGCACCCCGGGCGTGGACCGCATAGACCCCGGAATGGATCTTAACCCCCGCCGGGATGCCCAACACCGGCACACTGGTACCCAGGGCCCGATACAGATCCCGGGCGGTGCCGTCGCCTCCGGCGAACACAATCAGGTCCACCCCCGCCTGCCGCAGCGCCAACGCCGCCTGACGGGTGTCATCGGGGCCGCTGGTGGGGCCCGGCTGGCCGCACACCTGATGGGCAAATCCCGCCTGCTGCAGATTGTCTTCCCCCATGGGGCCGCCCCAGCAGAACCATTGAATGTGCCCCGCCAGCGGTCGCAGCGCTTCCAGAAACTGAGCCACCCGCTGGCCGGCGCGGGGAGTGGCGCCCCGGGCCCGGGCTTGCGCCAGGATGGTCTCGCCATCACTGCCCTTGAGACCCACGGCGCCCCCCAGGCCCGCCACTGGATTGACAATCACTCCCACTTTAATGTTGTTGGTCATGGCAAATCGCTCACTGCTAATGCTTAGGGCCTAGTCGAATTGCAGGCCCAGTACTTTCAGGCGCTGAAACTCGCCTTGTCCCAGGGCGGTTTGTAAGGCGCCCCGGCCCCGCACCTGTACCGACTGGAATTCCCGCCGCACCCGATACTGGCGTCGCAGGGCGTCAAACGCCTGTGCCCGCCGCTCCCGGGGCAACCGCAGACTGGCCCTCAGCCCCAGATCGTCCTCGCGGATATCATAGATGCGGGTGATCAGATCCCGGGCGCTGGTGGGTGTGTCCGCCGTCCCCGCGCAGGGGTCCAGCGTCAGAGTCAGGGCCGGGTCAATCAGGTCTGTTTCCGTTACTTGCGGGGCCTGGCCCAGGTGCCGGCACAGGGCCTGGTAGATCATCCAGGTGCCGCGCACTTTACCGTCATGGCTGTAGCCGGCGATATGGGGGGTGGCAATATCCACCTGACTGGCCAGCTCCATATTCACGAAAGGTTCCCCCTCCCACACGTCCAGCACCACCGCCAGATCATAGCGTTCGTCCAGCACCCGGCTCAGAGCCCGGTTATCCACCACCGGACCCCGGGCGGTATTGATCAGCACGGCCCCGGGCAGCATCCGGCTCAGGCGCTGATAATCCGCCAGATGGTGGGTGCCGTGGACGCCATTCAGGTTGTAAGGCACATGCAGGGAGACGATATCCGCCTGCCAGGCTTCATCGGCACTCACCAGGCCCGGCTCCCCCCGGGCCTGAAGGGGCGGATCACAGGCCAGCACCCGCAGACCCAGGGCCTCACACAGTTGCCGCAGGCGCGATCCCACATTGCCCACACCAATGATGCCGATGGATTTGCCGGAGAGGGAAAAACGGCGGCTGGCTTCCAACTCCATCAGCGCGGCGGCCACATACTCCACCACCGAGCGGGCATTGCAACCGGGGGCGCTGGCGAAGCCGATGCCGTGAGCCGCCAGGTAAGCCTGATCAATATGATCCACACCGATGGTGGCGGTGCCCACAAACCCGATCCGGGAACCCGCCAGCAGGGATTCATTCACCGGCGTCACCGAACGCACGATCAACGCGTCGGCGTCCCGCACCTGCGCGGCCCGCAAGTGCCGCCCGGACACCGGGACCACCTCCCCCAGCTGACCGAAACAGGCTTCCGCCACGGGAATGTTTTCATCCACCAGAATTTTCACGGTCAGGTCAACTCCCGCAGTAATACCTGCAGGGTCAACTCCACCTGCCCCAGATAACCCACCCCGAACATATTGAAGTGATTCAGCCAGTGATAGAGATCGTACAGCGGCCGGCGCAACTCCGCATCCGGCAGCGGCGGGCGGATCCTGTGATAGGCATCGTAGAAGGCCTGACCCGGCCCGCCGAACATTCGGCTCATGGCCAGGTCGGTTTCGCCGTCACCGTAATAAACGGCGGGGTCGAACAGCGTGGGCCGGCCATCGGAATCCACCGCCATATTTCCGCTCCAAAGGTCGCCATGGACCAGGGCCGGCCGGGGTTGATGCTCTGCCAACCGCCCCGGCAGACGTTCCAGCAATTGATCCAGATCCTGCAATAAACCCTGGCGCATGCCCCGGGCCTGGGCCAGCTTGCGTTGAGGCAGCAGGCGGCACTGACGATAAAAGTGCCACCAGTCCAGGTCAGGCTCGTTGATCTGATGGGTCCGGCCGATGTAATTGTTGTGATCCAGCCCGAACTGGTCAGCAGTGATATCGTGCAGCTCTGCCAGGGCCGCCCCGAACCGGCGCTCATGGCCGGCCCGCAGCGAGCGCAGAGGAATAAACTCCAGCGCCAGCACTGCACAATCCATTAACTGGGTACAGCCCAGTACCGCCGGCACCCGCACCGCGTCGCACCGGGCCAGTAGTCGCAGGCCCCGCGCTTCCACCTGATACATTTCCCACTGGCCCGGCGCGCCCACCTTGATAAACACCGAGTCCAGCCCGGCTTTGGAGACTTCGTAGGTGTCATTGATGCAGCCGGCTCCGGAGCCCCGGATGTCAGCCCCATGATAATCCGGCCCCAGGCACTCCGTGAGCCAGCTTAGAATCGCTTCTGCCGTGGCGCCTCGCAACATCACGCTACCTCTTCACCAGACTGAGAAAGGGTTGACCCAGCTCCAGGGCCTTTAGCAAAGCCTGCAGATATTCCGGATCCCAGGCACGGGTTTGCAACTGGGTCAGGGTCAGTGGCTGCCGTGGCGGCCGCAACCGGATCAGCTCCCGAAACAGCAACGCCTGCTCCATGCTGCCCTCCAGCAAACGCGCCAGCCGCGTGGCCCCGCGCACGGGCAACTGAGCCACCTGTTCCAGGTTACCATAGAGTGACTCCAGGCTGCCGTAATGCTGGATCAGCTGCACCGCAGACTGGCGTCCCACGCCGGCAATTCCGGGAATGTTGTCGGCGCTGTCCCCCATCAGTGCCAGCAGGTCCGGTATCGCCGCCACCGGCACCTGCCAGTGTTGCTCCAATGCCGCCCGGTCCATTTGCCGGTCAGCGCCGTAGTCCCACAACAGATCCCGGTCTGTCACCAGTGGCGCCAGATCCTTGTCCCGGGTGATCACCGCCAGCGGAAACCCCTGCTCGCGGGCCACCCCGGCCCCCAGAGCCAGCCAGTCGTCCGCTTCATAGATCGCATCACCCCGACAACAGATTCCCAGTTTTTCCGTCAATCGGCGGCAGAGAAACAATTGCCAGGCCAGATTCTGGTCCGGCAATGCCCGATTGGCCTTGTAGGCGGGATACAGCTGATGACGAAAACCACGGAACAGGCTCTCATCAAACGCCGCCAGCATGAATTCAGGCTGCTGCCGGTCCAACAGGCTCAGCAGTGTGCGCAGATACCCGTAGACGGCATTGACCGGCCGTCCGGCGGCGTCATGGTAATGATCCGGATAGCCAAACCAGGCCCGAAAAATGTAGATACTGGCATCCAGCAGATAAACTGTGTCAGAATCCCGCAACGTTGCTATATTCAAACAATAAGCCTTTGAATTGCGTACGATTGCACCATTTGCCCCCGGCTGCAACCAGTCACCGGGACCTTTCCCCCCCTGCCAGGCGGGATTTTGGATAACGGGTGCACAATTTTGACAATACTCCGGGGTCAGTGTTTTGCCAGAACTTATAAAAGCAGCGACAATTAAAAGCGCTAACCCTTTGGCCCACCGGAATATCCGCTTCTGTGAGATAACAACAAGAAGTGCCAGGTTGTGACGTAGTGAGTAAAACGTTCAGACAAATTTACCGGCGCAAGGTTTTTGCTGCTGTGTCCGCCTGCTCGCTGCTGTGGGCACTGGCGCTGGCCGGCTGTTCCAGCGATGGCGGGTACAGCGCTGGGCGTTCCGACCCCACCCTGGCGGATCTCAAGGGGCGGGATATCGCGGTGCGGCAACAACAGCTGGAACCGGTGCCGCCGGAACAGGTACTGGCCACCTACGAAGAGGCGGTCGCCCTGTTTTCCACCCGGGAGCAACGGGCATTGGCCCTGCGCCGGATGGCGGATCTGACCATGGTGGCCACCGAAGACCGCCTGATCACCAGCCTGGAAGAGACCCCCCAGGTGGATTCACCGGACGCTGCCGCCGAGGCCCTGCAATACGACAATGCCGTGGCCATGTACCAGTCACTGATAGACAGTGCCCCCCCGGGCAGCGATCTGTCGGAGGAATATTACCTGCTGGCCAAGGCCTATGACCTCAACGGTCAGCCGGAACAGGCGCTGGACACCCTAAATACCCTGGTGCGCAAGTACCCCGATGGCGAGTTCACCTATGAAGCCCAGTTCCGTCGTGGTGAACAGTTATTTCTGCTGGGACAATACCAGGGGGCGGCCGATGCGTATCAATATGTACTGCAGGCAGGGCCGGAACGGGAATTCTACCAACACTCCCTGTATAAACACGGCTGGAGCCTCTACAAGCTGGGGGATTATGACCTGGCAGTGACGGACTTCGTCACCCTGCTGGATATCTACATGCCCACCCCACCGCCCAAAACCGAGGCGGAGCTGGCGGCAGAGCGCAAGGAGCGCACCATCACCAAAATCGAGGCGGTGCCCCTGCCGGAGGTGAGCGACACCCAGCAGAAAACCCTGGATGACACCCTGCGGGTACTGAGTATGTCCTTCTCCAACCTGGAGGGTTCGGAGAGCGTGGCCCGCTATTTCCGCGAACAGGGCAATCGTATTTACGAATACATGGTCTATGCCGCGCTGGCGGAGTTGTATCTGTATCAGGAACGGTTCAAGGATGCGGCGGATACCTTCGCCATGTTCTCGCAGAAGAATCCGCTGCATCCCATGGCGCCCTCCATGTCCTCCCGGGTGATCGACACCTATCAAAAAGGCGGCTTCCCCAGCCTGGTGCTGCCCTACAAGGAAAAGTTCGTGGATCAGTACGGAGTGTACAGCGCTTTCTGGGCCCGGGCCACGCCGGAAGCCCGGGCCCAATATGAAGCCGAGCTAAAGCAGCACCTGATCGAACTGGCCCAGCATTATCATGCCCTGGCCCAGACCAGCAAACAGCCGCAGGATTATGGCTCCGCCGCCCGCTGGTACCGGGAATTCCTGGCCACCTTCCCCAACGATGAAAGCGCCCCAATGATGAACATGCTGTTGGGCGAAACCCTGTTTGCCGCCAGGGATTTTCGCCCGGCCATCGAGGAGTTCGAGCGCACGGCTTACGATTATCCGCCCCACCCGGATGCGGAAAAGGCCGCCTATTTTGCCCTGCTGGCCTACCAGGAATATCTCAACACCCTGGCAGCGGATGATCCCACCCGTCGAGGCTGGATTGCCAAACGGGCCGGCAGCTCCCTGCGTTTCGCCAAGGCCTACCCGGCCAACGAGAACACGCCTCAGGTTCTGGACAATGTGATTGAGGATCAGTTGCTATTGGGGGATATCGAAGGTGCCATCGTCACCGCCCAGCTGATCATTGAACTGGTACCCCCGGCACCCCAGGCACTGCGGGAAAAAGCCTGGATCACTTATGCCAATGGCATGTTCGACAAGGGTGACTGGGCGGCGGCGGAACAGGCCATTCGCAAGGTGCTGGAATTCCGCACGCTGAAACCCGCCCAGCGCAACCGCTTCGAGGAGAATCTGGCCACTGCCATTTACAAACAGGGTGAACAGCTGGAACAGGAAGGTCGCCTGGCGGAGGCGGCCGGCGAATACCTGCGGGTGGCCGCCGTGGTGCCCAATGCCTCGGTGCGGGCCAATGCCGACTATGACGCCGCCAATCTGCTGCTGCAACTGAAAGACTACGACCGGGCCATCGCCGTGCTGGAGGATTTCCGCCAACGTTTCCCGGGCCATGAACTGGGCGCCAGCGTGCCGGCCAAGCTGAGCATGGCCTATCAGCAAACCGGCAATCTGGCCCGGGCGGCCGACGAGCTGTTGATCATTGCCAACCTGAACCAGGACAGCAATCCGGAACTGGCCCGGGAGGCGCTGTTGCAGGCGGCGGAGATGCGGGAGCAGACCGGCGATCTCAGTGGCGCCGTGGAGCTGTACAAAAATTTTGTCTGGGGTTATGAACGGCCGGTAGCGCCGCGCATGGAAGCTCAGTACAAGCTTACCGAGCTGTATCAGAAACTGGGCGACAGCAACAAGCGCTACTTCTGGCTCAATAAACTGGTGGACACTCACAGAGCCGCCGGCGCGGAACAAAGTGACCGTACCCGTTATCTGGCGGCTTACGGCAGCTACCACGGGGCCGACGCCCTGTTCGCCGACTTCCGCAGCATCCGCCTGACCCAGCCGCTGAAAACCAGTCTGCGCAAGAAAAAAGCCGCGATGCAGAAAGCCACCCAGGCTTATACCACGACGGTGCAGTTCGGGGTGATTGACTTCACCACCGCCGCCAACCACAAACTGGGGGAAGTGAACCGCCTGTTCGCCCGTAGCATTATGGACAGCGAGCGACCCAAGGGCCTGGACGAACTGGCGCTGGAGGAATACGACATTCTGCTGGAAGAACAGGCGTATCCGTTTGAGGACAAGGCTATCGCCATCTTCAAGACCAATACCGAGCGCACCCTGGAAGGGTTCTGGGATCAATGGATTCAGAAGACTTACGAATCCCTGGCCAAACTCTCCCCCGGGCGCTACGCGAAACAGGAACTGACCGAGGACTATGTGGATGAGATTTACTAGTCACCTGTTGGTGCCCGCACTGGTACTGGTGCTTGGGGGTTGCGCCCTGGGCCAGAAAGGCAGTGGCGAGAGTGAGGATTTCACCATGCCGGAATCGGTCAGCATCGATCTGGGTGAGCCGGTGGCAACGCCCCCCGACAAGCAGGAACCGGCAGCGGCCACAGCCCCTGAAGCAACAGGCCCTGAGGCATCAGCCCCGGAAACAGAGGGTACACCGCCCCCCCCGGCGGACAGCGCCGGGATTCAGGATGCGGATTCCGCAGCGGTGTTGCGGCGCCTGCAACAGGGTGAGCCGGTGACCCGGGACCCGGCCCAGGTAAAACAGGCGGAACTGGCCCGTTCCGATTTCAATCGGGCTATCGCCAGCATGCGCAACAATGATCTTGACCAGGCCATGGCCCGGTTTCAGGATCTGGCCATGCAATATCCGGCACTGGCGGGTCCGATTGTGAACCAGGCCATTATTTTGCGAAAAAAGGGTCAACTGCAGGAAGCCTATGATCTGCTGCAGAACTCACTTTTACAGCATGGAAAAAATCCCCGTCTGCTCAATGAGTTGGGTATCATTAGCCGACGCCTGGGAAAATTCAGGCAAGCGCGGGTCAGCTACGAATCTGCGATTCGCATCGACGCCGCTTATGCCACGGCCCACTATAATTTAGCGGTGTTGGCGGACCTCTATCTGCATGATCCTGAGCTGGCCCTGAAGGAATTCAAACAATATCAGGCACTGATCCCGGAACCGGATAAAACCGTGGGCCGCTGGATCATTGAACTGGAGCGGCGAGCGGAGCGCGCACCATGAACCAAGTTGTCAAAAGCCTGTTGGTTTGTGCCATGATCTCGGCCCCGGGTACGAATCTGTGGGCCCTGGATGAAGGCACCAACATCATAGGCAGTAAAGAGGCGCCCAATGTACTGAACGTGGTGCCCTGGCAAAACCGGGAACTGGCAGTGGACCCCTGGACGGCGACGCCCAACCTGGATTCCCAGTTACTGGATGACTCGCTGAAGCCGGTGGACCGGGACGAGTTACGCCGGGAAATCGAATATTTTGATCAGCTGCGGCATTCCGATCCGGGTGCCGGCGGTGAATAAACTGATTTGAACAATACTGAAACTACGAGCACTAACATCGTTATTGGGTAACGCAGGAGACCAGCATGTCTGACACAGTGAATGCCGCGGAGCAAAGCACCGGCCTGATCACCACCATGGCCCAGTTCTTCCAGGAGGGAGGCCCCTTTATGTATATCATACTGGCGGTGTTCCTGGTGGGTCTGGCCATTACCCTGGAACGCTTCATTTATCTGAACCTCACCCAGACCCGTAACCAGATGGTGTGGAAGAAACTGTTTCCGCTGCTGACCCAGGGCAAATTCAAGTCCGCCATGGAGGAAGCCAAAAACTCCGGCAGCGCGGTGGCCAAGATTCTGGTATACGGGCTATCCCGCAGTGCCTATGCCAGCCGTCACGACGAAGTGGAAATGGCCATGGAGGAAGGTTTGATGGAGGCCATTCCTCATCTGGAGCGACGTACCAACTACATTGCCACCTTCGCCAACATTGCCACCCTGCTGGGGCTGCTGGGTACCATCATGGGTCTGATCAACGCCTTCACCGCGGTGGCCAGTGCCGATCCGGCGCAAAAGGCGGACCTGCTGTCAGCCAGTATTTCCGTGGCCATGAACACCACGGCGTTCGGCTTGATGGCGGCCATTCCCCTGCTGCTGGCATTTACCTATCTGCAGAACAAGACCAACCAACTGATCGACAGCATGGAGATGGCCTCTGTTAAATTCCTCAACGTATTCCGTCAGGCTCAAAGCCAGAAGGCCCAAAGCAACAACCAGGGCTAAGCCCGGCAACCAGCCATCGAATACGTTTGAGCAGGAGCCCTTATGAGTAGACGCTCACGGCGAAGACAGAACGCCGACGCAGACATCAACATCACCGCCTTCATGAATCTGATGGTGGTGCTGGTGCCGTTTCTGCTGATCACGGCGGTGTTTTCGCAGATTTCCATTCTGGAACTGAACCTGCCGGCCACCACCCCGGCGCAGGAGCAGCAACAGGAAGACAAGAAGCCCATCGTATTGGAAGTGTTGATTTACAAAAACCGTCTGGAGGTGGTCGACCGTCAGACAGGACCACTGAAGATTATTCCCAACAACGGCACCCAATACGACTACGCGACCCTGGTGAAAACCCTGAAAGCGGTGAAAAACCGGTTCCCGGACATAACCGAGATCACTCTGCTGCTGGAGGCCAACACGCCCTACGAGGTGCTGGTGACCACTATGGACAAGGTGCGCGTCACTGACCAGGTGGTAGGTACCGAAACCGTCAAAGCAGAACTGTTTCCGGATATCGCCATCGGCGATGCCCCCCCGGATCGCCAGAACACTTCTCAGAACAGCGCCATGCAGACTGCGCTGCGGGGAGGTGCCGTATGAAGCTTTCCCATCGCGCCAAGCGCATGGACCGGCGTCACAAGCGGCAGTTCACGCCCGCCATTAATATGGTGTCGTTGATGGACATTTTCACCATCCTGGTATTCTTCCTGCTGGTGAATTCCTCCAACACCACCCAATTGCCCAATCAGAAATCCATTCAGTTGCCGAAATCCATTGCCGAGCAACTGCCCCGGGAAACCCTGACCATTATGGTGAATGAAAACACCATTCTGGTGAACGGTCGGATCGTGGCGGACGTCAACAAGGTACTGGCACTGCCCGATGACAATATCCCCAGCCTGGCGCAGGAGCTGCAATACCAGGCCAGCAAGGCACCGGCCCTGGTGGTCAACGAACAGGGCATACCGGAGCGGGACGTGACCATCATGGGTGACCGGGAGATTCCTTACGCGCTGTTGCGCAAGATCATGATGACCTGCAGCAAGAATGAATATTCGCGGATTTCGTTGGCGGTTCTCAAGCAGACGGAGGACAAGCCATCATGAAACCCATGTATTATTCCACTCCCAGTCTGCCCTGGGATCGTGCCGCCGAAGAGGAAAAACTGTTTCGCAAGATGGTGATGGTTTTCTTCGTCATCTTTCTGATCATGGTGCTGGTGATTCCCAATATTCCGGTACCCGAAAAGCAACGGGAACAGGTGGAACGGGTGCCGCCCCGCCTGGCCAAACTGGTGATGGAAAAACGCCAGCCACTGCCTCCGCCGCCACCTCCGCCGAAAGAGGAAAAGAAAGAGGAAGAGGTTAAAGAGGAACCGAGAAAGGAAGAGCCGAAAAAAGAGGAACCCAAACCGGAGGAAAAACCCAAGCCCACAGCCAAAGAACGGGCCAAAGCGGCCATTGCCGTGTTCGATGATCTCAGCGATCTGCGGGACACCAATGATCTGGCGGACCTGAAAACCGAGCAACAATCAGTTAATGCCACCGGTGCCCAGCAGGAGCAGACCCGGCGCAATCTGGTGGGCAATATGGCCGCCGGCGGCAGCGGCGGCGTGAGTACCTCCCGCGCCAGTTCCGGGGGCGGTGGTTCCGGTAACCTGGCTGGCGTGCAAACCACCAGTGTGGAAAGCCAGATCGCCGATCCGGCTGCGGAACAGCAGAAACGACGCAGCGCCGATGGCAAAGCCCGCCGTTCCACCGAGGATATCCAACTGGTGTTCGATCGCCACAAAGGAGCGATTTACTCCCTGTATCGCCGGGCGTTGCGCAAAAACCCTGCATTGGAGGGCACCGTGGTGCTGCGCCTGGAAATTCAACCCAACGGCGAGGTTACCCGCTGCGAGGTGGTCAGCAGTGAATTGAACGACCCGGACCTGGAACGAAAAATCGTACTGCGGGTGCAGCGGATCAATTTCGGCGATAAGAATGTGGAGGTATGGCGTGATACTTATCCCATCTCCTTCATCCCATCGTAACCCCGGAGCCAGTTGATATGTTGCGCACCCTTGGCACTTTGCTCATGATGCTGACCCTGGCGGCCACACCGGTATTCGCCAAGAAGCCGCCGCTGGGAGATCAGGCGCCGGACTTCACGCTGCACAGCGACGGCCCCTATAATCTGCGCCTGTCGGAGCAAAAGGGCTATGTGGTGGCGGTGGTGTTCTGGGCCAGCTGGTGCCGCTCCTGTCCGGGGCAACTGGAGGCGCTGGCCGCGTTACAGGACAAGTACGCGGAGCGCGGGCTGAAGGTATGGGCCGTCAGTTTGGACGAAAACCGGGACAAGGCCGATCACTATCGGCGCCACGAGGGGCTGGATCTTACCCTGCTGTATGATGACAGTTTTCTAGTAAGTGAACGTTACGACATCGGCGATCTTCCCTCGTCTTTTATTGTGGATCGGGATGGCAAGATCCGACACCTGCAGGATGGCTTTGATCCGGCCGACGTGGCCCGGTTCGACGCCCTGCTGCAACAGCTGGTATCCGAGTAGGCGAAACCCTATGAGTAAAGCGAAGCACATGAACGCGACCCATCAAATCTGGACTTTATGGCTGCCGGCACTGCTGCTGTTGGTGCTTTGCACCCTGGTCAGGGCCGAGCCGGCGGACGACACTGTCGATCTGCAACTGGAGGAGGATCTGGAATATATCGAAATCGATGAGATTCTGGATGCGGAGGAATCCGGTCCCGCCACCAGTGTCGACGCGGAGCCCGCCTCTGAGGCGCCCACCGCGGAAGAAGAGGGCGAATTTGTCGATCTCAATCAGATTCTCTATGGCGGCGGCGCGGGGGAAGGAGCCGCCGAAGAAGCCGTTGCGGAAAAAGGCCCGGAAACCATGCAACAGGAAATGCAGGACCTCAAAGAAAAAATCCTGCAGGTGAACCGCGACCTGTTCATCCTGGAAGAGGATCTGCTGTTTCCCAGCAGCACTCAGGTCAATGTCTTCGTTTCCTACGACGCCCTGGAATACTTTCAGCTGGACGGCGTCAGCCTGAAAATCAACGACCGCCCCATCAGCAATCATCTATATACCGAGCGGGAGCTGAAAGCCATGAACCGCGGCGCGGTGCAGCGTTTATTTACCGGCAACCTGCCGGTGGGTGAGCATGAGCTGGTGGCCGTGGTAACCGGCGTGGGGCCGTCGGGACGGGATTACAAAAGAGCGGTGAGCCTGGCCTTTGAGAAAACCAGCGGCACCAAATATATCGAACTGAAGATTGAGGGCGATGATCTGCGCCAGCAACCGGGCTTCCGGCTCAAGCAGTGGGAGTGAGACAGGGGATCTCGAATTTGAATTGCAAGCCTGACAGCCTGATTGACAAGTCCCGCTGCCGGTGCACCCGGCACAGCGTCCTGTGCCTGTTGCTGGTGGCGGCCTGCTGGCTGCTGCCGGCCCAGCCGGCCCGGGCCCTGGATCTGTTTGGCTGGTGGGGCAGCGGAGATGCCGATGCACCGGCAGCGTCCGCGCCGCCTCCCCGCCAGCCGCAACCCATCGATCAACCCCATGCGGTGGCGGACCTGGCCTATGGGGATGTGCTGTTCGAGTATTATCAGCAACACTACTTCTCCGCCATCACTCAGGTCATGGTGGCCCGGGAGCGCGGCCTGCTGGATGCCAACAATGAACATGCGCAACTGGTGCTGGGCGCACTGTATGTGTCCTATGGATTGCTGGATCAGGGCGAAGCCATCTTTCGGGAGTTGCTGGCCGACTATTCCAGCGCTGCGGGCGCCGATGAAGCCTGGTACCAACTGGCACGGATTCACTACCAGCGCGGCCATGCCGCCCACGCCCTGGAAATCCTGGAATCCCGTATTCAGCAACCCCGGGAAGCCCGCCCCGCCGAGTACCTGCTGCTGCAGATTCTGTGTCAGGTGCGACTGGGTAACGTGGATCAGGCCCAGGCCCTGACGCCCTACTTGAAGCTGGATCCCGCCGAGAGCCTGCTGGTACGGTTTAATATGGGCACGGCCCTGACCCAGTTGGGTCAACCGCGACGGGCGGCGGATATTTTCAGTGACATTCTGGCGGAGTATCAGAACCCTCAGAACGAAGTGGACAAAACCCTGCTGGATCGCAGCGCACTGGCCCTGGGCATCCACTATCTGCGTAATGACCAACTGCAGCTTGCCCGCCAGACGCTGGAGCAGATCCGCCTGTACGGTCCGGTGGCCAACCGCGGTCTGCTGGCCCTGGGCTGGACCCATTTCCGCTCGCAACGCCAGCAGGATGCACTGACCCCCTGGCTGGAGCTCAACGAGCGTTCGCTGACAGATCCCGCCGTGCAGGAGAGCCTGCTCAATGTGCCCTATGTGTTTGAACAACTGGGAGCCCTGCAGGACGCACTGGACGGGTATCAATCCGCCTACCAGATTTTTCTCAATCAGCGCCGGCGTCTGGAAAGCGTCAAGCAGGACATTAAGCGCCCCGACTGGATCGAGCGCATCAGTCCGGTGGACCTGTCGGGCCAGGGGGTGATGGATGCCCCACCCCCCTTCGAACTGCCGGCGACCGATCCATCCAGTGAACACCTCTACCGTTACTTCGCCAGCAACGAATTCCAGCGCCTGTATCAGGACTATCGGGAACTGCAACGACTGTACATGGTGTTGACCCACTGGGAGCGCCAATTCCCCAGTTTTTATGAAATGATCAACACCCACGTCACCCGCCTGGACGAACTGGCACCGCAGTCAGAGCAGGCCGTTGATCAGGCCCGTTCTTTCTACGCCTACTCCCGGGTGAAACTGGATGAATTCGAATCCCGCCTGAGCGAGATTGTGGCCAACGATGACCTGATGGGGCTGGCCAATGCGGAACAGATCAATCAGAAGGCCCGGCTGGACGCCCTCGAGGCCAGGCTTCAGGCCCTGGGTGACCGGGATCAGTATTGGGAGGAATGGGAGAAACTGGAACTGCTGCAGGGCCTGCTGATGTGGGATCTGAACGCCACCGCGGTGGACAAACGCTGGGAGGCCAGTAAACAGCAGACCACCCTCAACAACCTGTTGCTGGAAATGGAAACCCGCATTCGCGCCCTAAGCGCCGCCCGCGAAAACGGTCTGAACCGTTTTTACGGTTTCGAAACCCGGATCCAGAATCTGCGGGAGAAACTCACCGCCCTGAAATCGGATACCGGGCGCCAGTTGCGCCAGCAACGGGCCCGCATGCAAGCCACCGCCAGTGCCATCGTCGATAATCAGCAGCAGCAGCTGGATGGTATGCGCGCCAAAGCGCTGCTGTCCATCGCCCGGCTGCAGGATCGCGGCTATATGCAGGAACGGGAGCGTCAGCAGGCGCAGGAACAGGGCTTGAACCTGGAGCTGGACAGTAACGGGCCGGCGCCGGCCACCGGCGGCCAGCCCCCGGCCCAGACCCTGCAGGAAGTGATCCAACGGATTTTTACCGAAGACTGAGCCAGTCCCGCACCAACACGCGGCTGGCCTGGAATATTTCATCAGCCCCGACCCATCACCGGCAAGGATACGATTATGAGGCAGGCCTTTATCAGCATGCTGGAACTGCAGGATAAAATGAACTGCAAGGTGCACCCGCAGTGGCGCCAGCAGAATTATCCCTGGTACCGGGCGCTGTGGACGGAGTGCGCCGAACTGATGGACCACCACGGTTGGAAGTGGTGGAAGCATCAGCAGCCGGATCTGCCGCAGATTCACCTGGAAATCGTCGATATCTGGCACTTTGGCCTGAGCCTGCTGCTCAGTACCGGCGCCAGCCTGGATCAGCTGGCGGAACAACTGGAACAGCAATGGACCAGCCCTGATACCGATACCGACTTTTTGCGGGCGGTGGAAGCACTGGCGCTGGATACCCTGCAGGGACAACAGTTTTCAATTCCCCTGTTCTGCCGCTTGCTGGAACTGACGGATTTCGATCTGGTCCAACTCTACCAGCAGTATGTTGGCAAGAACGTGCTGAATTTTTTCCGCCAGGATCACGGCTACAAGGACGGTCGCTATCACAAGGTTTGGAGCGGCAAAGAGGATAACGAACACCTGGCGGAAATTCTGCAACAAATGGATGCGCAGACGCCGGATCTGCAAACCGCTGTCTATCAGGCTCTGGCGCAACGCTACCCGCAATCCGACCTCTGATCCGCGGAGACAACGCTCATGCACCCACTCCGGCCCCGCCCCATCCGTCACTGCTTTACTGGCGCCGCCCTGGCTTTAACGGCCCTGCTCAGCCCCGTTACCCAGGCGGCTGCGGCCGGGATCACTGACTCTGGCACCGCCCCCTCCCTGACTATCTATAACGGCAACTTTGCCGTGGTGCGGGATCTGGTAACCATGCAGCTGACTAAGGGCAGCAACCGGATTCGCTATCAGGATATCACCAAACAGCTGGAACCGGATTCGGTGGTGCTGCGGCCCACGGTTGGCAACTGGCCACTGCGGGTACTGGAACAGAACTACCTTTCCCGGCCGGTGAACCAACAGTTACTGCTGGAACATTTTGAAGGCCAAACCATTGATTTTGAAATTCAGCGAAACCAGCAAACCAGCACAGTCCCCGGAAAGATTATTCGCAGCGGCCGCAGCGCCGGCAGTCCCATTATCCAACTGGAGGGCAAAACCCGCTTCGGCCTGCCCGGTCAACCCCTGTTCCCGGCCCTGCAGGACGATACCCTGCTGAAACCCACCCTGGCCTGGCAACTGGAATCCGGCAAACCCGGGCAGCTGACCGTGGAACTGGCTTATCTTACCGGTGGCCTGAGCTGGAATGCCGACTACAACGTGGTGGCCCAGGCCGGCAGCAACAAGGTGGATCTATCCGGCTGGGTCACCTTCGATAATCAGAGCGGAAAAAATTTTTCCGCCGCCAAAGTCAAGTTGATGGCGGGAGACATCCACAAAATCAGCCCCCGGAACAGCTTTGCCGGTGTCAACAGCCGAATGCTGATGGAGGCCGACCGCTCTCCCCAGGTGCAACAGCGGGATTTTGATGACTACCATCTTTACGAGATCGGCAGGCCGGTGGATCTGGCGGACGGGGAAAGCAAGCAAATCGCCTTTGTCAGCGCCAGTGGCGTGAGGGCGGTCACCCGCTATGTCTACGACGGTGCCCAACTGAACCATAACTACCAGGCCAATATGCAACGGTTCCGCAATGATGCCAACTTTGGTACTCAGAGTAACGATCAGGTGCGGATCTACCGGCAGTTCGACAACACCAAGGCCAACGGTCTGGGTGTGCCTCTGCCCCAGGGCCGACTGCGGTTCTACCAACAGGACAAGGACCAGCAACTGGAGTTCCTGGGGGAAAACAATATCGATCACACGCCTAAAAAGGAAACGGTTTCCGTTTATACCTGCGATGCCTTCGATGTGAAGGGGGAACGGGTACGCACGGATTTTGAAGTGAATACCCGTGGCAATGAGGCCCGGGAATCTTTCACCATTACCCTGACCAACCGCAAGTCCAGCCCGGTGACGGTCACCGTGATGGAGCACCTATACCGCTGGACCAACTGGGAACTGGAGCAGGCCAGCGAACGATATAAGAAAGTGGATGCCCAAACAGTGGAGTTTGAGCTGCAAGTACCGGCGGATGGCACTCACAGTCTGTCTTATCGGGTTCAATATCGCTGGTGACGGTGTTATTCCACCAGGGCTTTGATTTCGTCGGCGCTGAGGGTTTCATGGGCCACCAAGGCTTCCGCCAGGGCATCCAATTGGCGCCGCTTTTGCTGTAACACCTTTTCTGCCCGCTGCTCACTGCGCTTCACCAGCGCCTCCACTTCCAGATCAATGGCATGGGCCGTCACGTCACTGAATTCCCGACTGATGGCCATCTCCATGCCCAGAAACGGATGCTCCTCGCTAACCGGAAAGTGCACTGGCCCCAGCTTCTGACTCATGCCCCATTGGGTGACCATACGCCGGGCGAGACTGGTGCACTGTTTTAAATCGTCGGCTGCGCCGGAGCTGACATTGCCAAACACCACCCGCTCCGAACAGCGCCCGCCCAACAACACACAGAGCCGGTCTTCCAGCACGTCCTGAGTGTAGTTGATCCGGTCTTCCGCCGGCATGGTTTCGGTCACCCCCAGAGCCCGCCCCCGGGGAATAATGGTGACTTTACTGACTGGATCGGTATGGGCCAGTGACATGGATAACAGCGCATGCCCGGACTCGTGGTAGGCGATCCGTCGCTTGTCTTCGGCATTGAGTATTTCCTGACGCTCCGAGCCCAGCATGATCTTGTCGTGGGCGTGCTCGAAATCCACCTGGTCGATAGCGGCTTTATTCTCCCGCGCCGCGTGCAGCGCCGCCTCGTTCACCAGATTCTCCAGTTCCGCGCCGGAAAAGCCGATGGTGCGGGCGGCCAGCTGCTCCAGATCCACATCCGTGGACATGGGCTTCTTGCGGGTATGAACCTGCAGGATCTGCAGGCGGGCTTTTTTCTGCGGCAGTTCCAGGGTGAGCTTGCGGTCAAACCGGCCCGGCCGCAACAGCGCCGGATCCAGTACGTCGGGGCGGTTGGTGGCCGCCAGCACCACCACTGGTTCATCACTGGCAAAGCCATCCATTTCCGCCAGAATCTGATTCAGGGTCTGCTCCCGTTCGTCGTTGCCGCCGCCCACGCCGGTACCCCGCACCCGACCCACGGAATCAATTTCATCCACAAAGATCAGTGCCGGTGCCTTCTCCCGCGCCTGCTGAAACATGTTGCGCACCCGGCCGGCACCCACCCCCACAAACATCTCCACAAATTCCGAGCCACTGATACTGAAAAAAGGCACCCCGGCCTCAGCGGCGGTGGCCTTGGCCAGCAGCGTTTTGCCGGTACCCGGCGGCCCCATCATCAGAATGCCCTTCGGCAGCTTGGCCCCCAGGGCACTGAACTTCTGTGGATTGCGGAGGAACTCGATGACCTCCTGTAATTCCTGTTTGGCACCCTCCAATCCCGCCACTTCCTCAAAATTGATTTCATCGACGTCGGGCTTTTCATACTGCCGGGCCCGGGAGCGGGAGAAACCAAAAATACCGGAACCGCCCCCCATCCGGTTCTGCAATGCCCGATTGCTGTAAGCCAGAAACCCGAAAATCAAAATCCAGGGCAGTAAACTGATCAGCACACTGGCCCAGGTGGGCAACTCCTCGCTCTGCGCCACCACCTCCACGGATTTCTCCTCCAGGGTGGGCAACAGGGAAGGATCCCCCACCGCCGGCATCAGAGTGCGGAAATCCACCCCCTGCTGCTGGTCGCTGCCCCGGTAACGGCCACGGATTTCCTGGCCCCGCATGCGCACGGAGGCAATCTCATTCTGATAAAGCTTTTGTTTGAATTCGGTATAGGGAATCTGTTGTGGGGAGCGATCGCCCTGGGAAAAGAAACTGTAATACAGGGTGAACAGTAACAGGGTGAACAACAGCGGTCGCCAGTCAAACAACGGATGACCCTGGTTAGCCTCGGACTCGGGTTTTTTACCGGGCGGCTCCGGGGGAGTGGCGGGCTGAGGTGACTGCATAGATAAAACATCCCTGGCTGCTATTCCCCACCAATATTACCACAACCCCCACGGGGCTAGTCACTGGTGCTGGCCACCAGATCCAGCAACTGGGGTTCCGCAACGGCCCGGCTCAGGTAATAGCCCTGCACCTCATCACAGCCTTGCTGCTTCAATAACTGGTACTGCTCCCAGGTTTCCACCCCTTCGGCGATCACCCCCAGGTCCAGGCTTTTGCCAATGGCAATCACAGTCTGAGCCAATTGCAACGTGTCGTGGTTATCAACAATATCCTCAATAAACAGACGATCTATTTTCAGGGTGCTGATGGGAAATTTCCGCAGATAGCTTAACGATGAATAACCGGTGCCGAAATCATCCACCGCAATGCGGATGCGCGCCTGTTGCAGTTTGCGCAGCAGTTGCAGACTGTGTTCCACATCCTCCATCAGGGCGCTTTCCGTGATTTCAAGCTCCAGACAGCCCGGATTCACCCCGTAACGCTGCACCTGAAACAACACCCAGTCGGCGAAGTCATCCCGTTTGAACTGGTTTACCGATACATTAATCCCCACCCTGGCAAACGCCACGCCCTGCTGCTGCCAGTGCCGGATTTTTTCGCAGGTCTGCTGAAATACCCACTCCCCCAGGGGAATGATCAAATCCGTCTGTTCCGCCAGGTCGATAAATTCCAGGGGTCGGACCGAACCGAACACCGGATGATCCCAGCGCAACAACACCTCAATGCCCGTAAGAGCGCCCGTCACCAGGGAATACTGGGGCTGAAAGAACAGCTCAAACTCCTCCCGCACCAGCGCTTTGCGCATGGCATTCTCCATCAGCAAACGGTCCATGGCCCGCTGATTCATGGCGTCGTCATAAAACTGGTAATTGTTTTTGCCAGCCCGCTTCGCGGCATACATGGCCGTGTCCGCGCTGCGCAGAAGAATCTCGGCACTGCTGCCGTGATGGGGAAACAGACTAATACCGATGCTGCAGGAGGAGATCACCTCCCGACCTTCAATCAGGAATGGGGCAAAGAACTGCGCCAGCACCCGGGAGGCCATCTTGATGGCGGTCTGCTCCACTTCAGCCGGGGCCACATTCGCCAGAATCAGGGCAAATTCATCACCCCCCATACGCGCAACCGTATCGCCTTCCGCCAGACAGTACATCAGGCGCTGCGCCACCGCCTTCAACAGTTGATCCCCGGCACTGTGGCCGAGAGAATCGTTCACCGGTTTGAAGCGGTCCATGTCCAAAAACAACACTGCCACGGCATTGGGGCCCTGTCTGGCCGCGGCGACCGCCTGATGCAGTCGCTGATTGAACAGATGGCGGTTTGCCACTCCGGTGAGGGAATCGAAATGAGCCAGACGGTAGATACGGGATTCGTCGCGCTTTTTTTCGGCAATGTCCATCAGCAATCCCACATAATTCTGCACCTCCTGTCGCAGATTATAGGTCTGACTGAAACTCAGGATGGCGGGACAGGGTTCGCCGTCCCGGCGCACAAATTCGCATTCCCCCCGCCAGTGTCTGTTGCGCTGCAGACTGTGCCGGATTTGACGGAAAAACTCCGGACCATAGCGGCCGCGCCAGATCTGACTGCAGTGGATGCCCAACAGTTGTTTGCGGCTGTAACCGGTCATGGCGTAAAACGCCGGGTTCGCCCGCAGGATAAAACCGCTACGATCGGTGATAAACAACCCTTCCGACACGGCATCAAAAGTGGCGGAAAACAGCTGCCGCTCACTGTCCAATAGCTCCCGGCTGGGAAAGAACTCTGCGATTCCCAGAATACCCGTAATCCGGCTGCGCTCATCAAACAGTAAGGACAGTTGGATATTGGCGGACAAGGCGTTGCCATCCAGACTGCGCAGGGTCTGCCGCAGAACCCGGGGCTCCGGTGACTTACCAGTGAGCAGCTCCTGACACACAGCACTGAGAAAGTCACTGGTTTCCGCGGTCAAGAAACTCGGTTTGCCCGCCGCCAGCAGGGTGGGCAAATCAAACCCCAGCGCGCGACAATCGCCGCTCACTTTTCTCAGCCGCAGATCCGCATCAGTGATCCATACCAGGCGGGACGCGACCGGCTGATCCTGAGACGGGATCGACGCCGGGTTCTGGATCCGGGAAATCACTGCACACAGGTACTGCTGCTGACCTGTTTCACCGGCATAGAGGGGCACCACTTCCAACAGGCCAAAACGCCAGTATCCTGCCTCGTCCCGAAACCGGAACAGTTGCCCTTCGGCAGCCTCATGGGAGCGGATCATTGCATCCACCAGATCTTCATTAATGCTGCGCAATTGCAGGATCGGACAGGCCGGCACCAGCACATGGGCCTGATATAGATCCGGCCCGGTGGTTTCCGGGCTCAACAGATCCCCGGGGGCGCTGAGGGTGGAGCAGAGAATTCTTTGCCGATGCTGATCAGCAACAAAGACATAGTTGGGGCAATGTAAACCCGCGTCGATGGGGTTGTATACCGTCAGTGACGAATTCATGAGTTGCCACCGGTCCGCTTGTCGTTATTGTTATGGATGGATATGGCAAGTTATACCACGTCCCCCGACATATTGCATTGCGGGTTTTACGCCAGGTTCAAGGGGCGGAAGGATCCACCAGATCGTTTGAATAGGTTATCTGGCCATTGTGATCGATCAGTATGGCCGATATCCCTGGCATGCCGTTGATCAGTTTCAGGCCCTGCTCAGCGCCCAGCACAAACACCGTAGTGGACAGTGCATCCGCCTCCAGGGACCGGGGCGCCAGAATGGAAACACTGATCAGGCCCCGGGCGGAGTCACCACTGGCGGGATCAATAATGTGGTGATAGCGAACGCCGTCCACTTCGAAATAACGCTCGTAATCCCCGGAGGTGGAAATGGCGACGTTTTCCAGGGGCAGCTTCATCACCGAACTCTCTCCCCGGGGATGTTTGATACCCAGAATCCAGGGTCGCCCCCGATGATCCCCCAGCAACCGGCTGTCGCCTCCGGCGGTGATGATGGCATGTTTCACTCCGGCACGGCGCAGCAAATCAATGCCCCGGTCCACCGCATGACCCTTGGCGATGCCTCCCAGATCGATGCGCATGCCGGCACGGGCAAACCCCACGGTGTGCCGGTCAGGATTCAGTTGCAATTGTCGGTAGTCTATCAGCTCCCGGGCCGTTTTAGCCTGCTGCGGCGAGGGACGCACACCTTTGCGGTAGTTGAAGCGGTGTCCCAGGGAAGCGAAAGTGATATCGAACGCGCCATCACTGAGGGCGCTGAAGCGATTGGCGGTGGCAATGAGTTCGAACAGTTCCGGGCTGACGGCTACCGGCTGTTGCGCCGCCTCCCGGTTGACCCGCGCCAGCTGCGAATGCTCCAGGTAGGGGCTCATCAACTGATTGATGCGCTCCATCTCCGCCATCACCTGGTTGATTAGCGCTTCCGCCCGGGCCGCATCCTCATGCCATAACTGGACGTAGACCCGGGTCCCCATAATGGGCTGTGTCTGCTCGAACCACCGGGCATGGGCCGCCGCCGGAATCAGCCAAACCAGTAACAGCCAGAACCCATAGCCCGTGAAGCCATAACCGCGCACACCCATTACCAGGGAATCAAGGTACCATCGTAACCAATGAAATCACCGCTTTGGCTGGCTTTGAGCCCGGCGATCACCTTTCGCATGCCGGTGATGGAGGTTTTGGCGTCGATTAACGCGTTCGGCCCACCCATGTCGGTTTGCACCCATCCGGGGTGCAATGCCACCACCTTGATCTGCTCTGTCGCCAGATCAATGGCCAGTGACTTGGCGGCGGCGTTCAGAGCGGCTTTGGAACTGCGATAAGCATATTTGCCACCGGAACCGTTGTCGGCGATGGAGCCCATTTTACTGCTCAACAACGCCACCGTGGCGCTGCCGGCATTCACCAGATTGGAGCGCAGCAGCTCCACCATTTTGATTGGGGCGATACAGTTGATCAGAAACACTTTGCCCCACTCGTCCTGATCCAGTTTGCCCAATTCATTACTGGCGCCGTAGTAACCGGCGTTATTGATCAACAGGTGAATCACCCGGTCACCCACCGCTTCGGACAGGGCCTCACGGGACTCCGGATCCGTGACATCCAAAGCCTGCAGGGTCAGTGTATCGGGATAAGACTCCCGCAACGCCTGCAGTTCCGCCGCCGCTTCCGGTTGCCGCGCGGTGGCAATCACGCGCTGCCCCTCCTGCAGATATTGTCGGGTAAACTCCAGGCCCAGTCCGCGATTGGTGCCAGTGATCAAAATCGTTTTCATAACCCTGCCCTTCCTTTGTGACTGCAAAATATGGCTGCATGAATCGGGGCGCCGGCCACAAGCCCGCTATAACGGCTCGAAGGGGTCATAGCTTACCTGCATGACTTCATAGCAGGCGTTACCTTTGGGCCGGGACACCTCCACCTCATCACCCACCTGTCGCCGCAGCAGCGCCCTGGCCATGGGTGAATCCACGCTGATCCAGCCGCGGTCGATATCAATTTCATCGGCGCCCACCAAACGGTAACGCTCGATGTCGCCGTTGTCCACGTTTTCCAGTTCCACCCAGGCGCCAAAGAACACTCGACTGGTATCCGCCGGTTTCTGATCCACCGCTTTCACCACCTCCAGACGTTTCACCAGGTAGCGGATGCGACGATCGATCTCCCGCAGCTGTTTCTTGCGATAAATATATTCTGCATTCTCTGATCGATCCCCCTCGGCGGCGGCTTCCGCCAGCGCCCGGGTCACCTCGGGCCGCAGCCGGTCGTGCAGATGACGCAACTCGGACATCAGCCGATCGCGGCCCTCGGGCGTGATATAGGGTGCGGCCGCCTTGCCGGAGGGACGATAGCGACTCATGAAGGCGCACGGCTGATAAGATCGGGGTTATCGGACAATTGCTTCACCATTTTATACTCAGCACTCAAAACCTGCATCCCTTCACCGTCTGGGCCGCGATTGAGCAGAAAATCGAATGACAGATAGCCGCCACTGTCCGGCTCACAATGGGGAAACAATTGTATCAGCCCGTGAAAATAGTCCCGCGGGGCAAGTATCCGGATCAACAGTCCATCGGTGTGCCGCACCACGGTTCCCAGGTATTTTCCGTTGAGCCGGGTGGCCTCCCGAACATTCACCTCCGCCTGGGTTTCGGCAAAGGAAGCCGAGCGTGCGCCGCCATGACACTTGAGGGCAAAACGCAGGGATGCCTTGCCGGATTCGGGATCCACCTCCAGGGTCTGGGACAACTTGAAGGTGCTGACAATCATCTGTATTTGCGCATCGTACTGCATCGACCGCCTCGTCGTTGTTATTGTTTTCACCGGAGGTTTCCCGGAATGTACCATGAAGTTAGCGGCAGGCTCTAACCCTCCGGACGAAGCAAGCGCTTTGCAAAATTTACAGAACCCCTGCCACTACGGGCATCCACCCCTGCCCGGGATGATTTTTATATTATTATCAACGGCTCATACACCCGCTGAAAATGCCTGTTGGTAAAGCAAATAGTATCAAACTTGCACTACCGGCGTGCGTTTTCCAGGAGTGGGCCACCTCATAAATTTACCTTATCAATGCCATAGAAATATTTTGCTTAGTCTGGCCGGCGATTTTTCCTATTATCGAATCTGGCGTGAATTCTGCTACCTCCTGGATAGTTGGGCCAGGGGCTCCTGCTCAGCTGGAATTCGAATTGAACCCTTTTCAAGGAGAATCCGATGACTGCAACCACCAGCGGATATAAGAGTTACAAACCCGGCACCCGAACCCGGCTGCAAAAGCCCCATCAATGGCTGGCGGATCTGTTACAGGCCGCCGGCGCCCGGATTAATGGACCCAACCCCTGGGATCCCCAGATCCATAATCCCGCTACCTATAATCGTATCCTGGCCCGCGGCAGCGTCGGTATCGGCGAAAGCTACATGGATGGCTGGTGGGACTGCGAGCAGCTGGACGAACTGGTGAGCCGGTTAATCAATGCCGACGTAGACACCGATCTGGTGGGTAAGTGGCATCTGATGCGGCACTGGCTGATTGCCCGTCTGTTCAACCTGCAAAGTGAAAAGCGCTCCCATATCGTTGGCGAGCAGCATTATGACGTGGGCAACGATCTGTACCGCGCCATGCTCGATCCCACCATGAGTTATTCCTGCGGCTATTGGCAAACGGCGGGTGATTTGAATCAGGCGCAGGCGGACAAACTGGAACTGATCTGTAAGAAGCTGAAACTGCAGCCCGGGGAAACCGTGCTGGATATTGGTTGCGGATGGGGCGGATTCGCGGAATGGGCCGCCCGTAACCACGGAGTTCATGTAACCGGGATTACCATTTCCCGGGAACAACAGGCCCTGGCCCGGGAACGCTGTGTGGGGCTGCCGGTGGAAGTGGCACTGCAGGATTACCGGCAACTCCAGGGCCAGTTCGACAAGATCACATCCATCGGCATGTTCGAACACGTGGGCCACAAGAATTACGACACCTATCTGCGCCACGCCCATCGCCTGATGAAGGACGACGGTATTTTTGTACTGCATACTATAGGGAATCCCCTGTCCCGCACCGGAGTCGATCCCTGGATTCACAGATACATCTTCCCCAACGGCGAATTGCCATCATTGGCTCAGCTCAGCAGCGCCACGGAACCTTATTTTGTAATCGAGGACGTGCATAACTTCGGTCCGGATTACGATAAGACGCTGATGGCCTGGCACGCCAATTTTGAAGCTGCCTGGCCGCAGCTGAAACAACAATACGGTGAACGCTTCTATCGTATGTGGAATTACTACCTGAAAAGCTGCGCCGGAGGATTCCGCTCCCGTGCGCTACAACTGTATCAGGTGGTGCTGCGTAAGCGACATCACAGTCTGCCGCGGTATTTCCCGGTACGCTGAGGGCGACATCAGCGACTGGTACGGGGCTTGCTAACCCCTGACCAGGGCACCCGGCGTGCCCGAGGGGGTATACGTTGATGAAATTGCTACACAAGACCTTGCTTGCCACCGGCGCTCTGTTGGCGGCCGGCTGTTCCGACCCGAACCCGCCCGAAACCCTGCCAGCGGATCTGGCGGCGGGCAAACAGGTGGTGGAAACCACTTGCATTGCCTGTCACGGCCAGGGCCTTAACGGTGCCCCCATTCTGGGTAATCCAAAAATGTGGGCAAAACGCCTGCCTCAGGGGGAGGATACCCTGGTCAGTCACGCGATCAACGGCTATGCCTACGACATGATGCCACCCCGGGGTGGCAACCCGGACCTGAGCGATACCCAGGTACGCAACGCCGTACGCTATATGATGAGCCTGGTGCAGCCGGAAACCTGAAAACCCTTGATCATCGCGGGTCGCTGGCAAAGTCTGCCGGATCCAGCCGGGGCCGGGTACCGTAATGACGGCACAACGCCAGACGCAGGGTTTCCGCCCGCTGGTTCAGACCCTGTTGCAGATAATCCAGCACCTGAGTCCGCACCGCCTGTTTAAAGCCGGCGGCATCGGTGGCCTCCCCATTAAGATTGTCCAGGCTTACCTGAAATGGCACCCCGGCGGCCCGGCACAGAATCCACTCCAGGGCCTGCGGCTTCACCTCCACCCGCTCGAACTCCCGTTGTTGCCGGGCATCGCGGCCATCCGGCTGATACCAGTAGCCAAAGTCCGCCAACTGGCGCCGGGCCTCCCCGGCAATCAGCCAGTGGGAGATCTCGTGCAGCGCACTGCGGAAGAAGCCGTGGGCGAAATGCAACTCGTGTTGGGGCCGGCCAGGACCGGCTGGCAGATACACGGGCTCATCACCACCGCGAACCAGGCGGGTGTTGTGGGTGGCCAGAAAACACTGGTTGAATATCGCAATAAGATGATCCGGGTTATGCTCGCTGGCCATGGTTCCGCCTGACTTGCTCTTTAGTTTGCTAGTGCTACCGGTTGCGGGCACCACCGGGCTCTCCAGAACCAGGCTCTCCAAAACCAAGCTGATCCGGAGCCAAGGTGATCCGCCGCCAGCATGATAAACTACCCCGCCTTCAGATTCAGCCCGGAGCCCTATGAGCAATACCTCTACCCTGCTGCGCCAGGAAGGCCGCCACATCCTGCAGCTGGCGGGCCCGATTCTGGTGGCCCAGTTCGCCCAGACCGCCAATGGCTTTGTAGACACGGTGATGGCCGGAGATGTGAGCCCGGAAGATCTGGCAGCGGTGGCCGTGGGTTCGGCCATCTGGATTCCGGTGTTCCTGTTTCTGGTGGGGGTGATGCAGGGTCTGACCCCCTTTGTGGCCCAGTTTCGCGGCCGTGCGGACCACAGCGCCATTGGCGTAGTGGTGCAACAGGGTCTGTGGCTGGCCCTGCCCCTGGGCCTGTTGGGGTTTTTCAGCCTGCGGGCCATGGCGCCGGTGCTGGCCCTGATGGAGGTGGACGTCGGTATCCGCCCGCTGATTCTGGGCTACCTGGACGGGCTGTCCTGGGGCATTCCCGCCATCACCCTGTTCCTGGCCTTGCGCTCCCTCACCGAGGGCATGTCATACACCGCGCCAGTGATGGTGGTTAGCCTGCTGGGACTGGCGGTGAATGTGCCGGTCAATTACGTGCTGATTCACGGCGAACTGGGGTTCCCGGCCCTGGGGGGCGTGGGCTGCGGCTGGGCCACCAGCGTGGTGATGTGGCTGATGCTGATACTGATGGCCGGTTACGCGCTGGGCTTCGACCGGCGCCACCAAACCGGCCTGTTTCAGCACCGGGCCCCGCCCCTGCTGCGACACCTGCTGCCAATACTGCGGGTGGGACTCCCCATCGGTCTGGCGATCTTTATCGAGGTGAGCCTGTTCTGCGTGATTGCCCTGTTTATTGCCGGCATCGGCGCAGAGGTGGTGGCCGGGCATCAGGTGGCCCTCAACGCTGCCTCCATGGCCTTTATGGTGCCGTTGAGCCTGTCCCTGGCCCTGACCGTGCGGGTGGGGACTCATGTGGGCCGGGATCAACCGCAGGCCCTGCGCCATGCGGTGCTGGCGGGGCTGGCCATCATTCTGGTGACCGCTTTGGTGAACAGCGCGTTAATGGCCTGGTTACGCCACCCCATCGCGGCCATCTATACTGACGATCCGGTGGTGATCGAGCTGGCGGCGGGGCTGCTGCTGTTTGCCGCCCTGTTTCAGTTGTCCGACTGCCTGCAAGTGGGGGCCAACGGTGTGTTACGGGGGATGAAGGATACCCGCTGGCCCATGCTGATCACGGTACTGGCCTACTGGGGCCTGGGACTGCCGGTGGGTTACCTGCTGGGGCTGACCCACTGGCTGGGGCCACCGCTGACGGCCCGGGGCTTCTGGATCGGCCTGCTGGTGGGCCTTACCGCCGCCGCCATTATGCTGTGCTGGCGGGTGCAATGGCAGCTGCGCCGGCCTCTGGCTACCGCTTCAGGTTAGGGCCCGTTAACCCGCGCAAAGCTAGAAGGGCTGGCTTTTTGGGCTCAACTGTACTTAGATATAGGATAGAACTGTGAGTCCATGACGACCCGGGCTGCGTTTCACCACGCTACACGGGATTCCCGGCTCTGGTCCGCGAGGGTAGTCATATGAAGCCGCAGGCATCGGATAGTCGCTCCAATGTGATCGATCTGTTTTCCGGACGCCCTGTTGATGACGTGGTCGACCGCATTGTTCGGATCGCGCCGGAGCTGGACGGCCTGGAGATGCTCTACACCAACGACACCTCCCCCGATCGGCTCTACTCCCTGAAAGTGGTGTGCTGGGCATTACGGGAATCCGGCGAAGTGGTGGGCCTGGTGCCCTGGCTCAATCAGGTGGTGCCCTGCACGGAAATCAACGACCCGCTGAACGGCCGCTGGGAAGGCTATCGCGACCCCGGCACCAACGACATCTTTTATGTCTCCCCGCAACACAAGGTCAAAGAACTGGAATTGGCGGAAGCCTACTACCGGATGGAGCCCTGCCGGGACCAGGATATTGTCCAGGAAATTCCCGACGGCATCGGCACTCACGCCGTATTGACCGACAACGGCTTCCGCTCCTTTGTGCTGATCGAGGTGCTCAGCTGGCGGCTGCTGGGTGACGGCAGTGTCCACGCCATGCTGGTGGATGAAGACAAGGTGAAATCCACGCCGGTGTTACCCGGGGATCCCTGCCTGTATTCGGCCCAGGAGCAAGCGGAATTCAAGTACTTTTTCCAGCACCGCATCGCCAACAAGATCAAGGAACAGGATCCGGAGGCCCTGGCGGCCATTTCCATGCTGATAGAAAATTAGGGGCTTTTTTTACGGATCTGAAACAGAAATTTGCCGTCCCGCTCTTCGGCCAGCACCAGTTCGTGCCCCAGAAAATGACAGAATTTGGGGATATCCCGCTGCGTGGAAGGATCCGTGGCCACCACTTCCAGTAATTCCCCGGGCTGCATCTCCCGCACCCGGCCATGCAGCATCATAACCGGCTCCGGACACAACAGCCCCGACGCGTCAAAATGATGGTCCGCCATTCAGTTTCGCCTGTTCCCGTAAACATCGTGGTGCCGAGGCACCTGCCAGACATTGTAACCGATGGGCAGCGCTCCTTGCACCGCCCTATACGGCCTCCGGGTCGGGCCCGGGGAACCACTGCCGCCACCCCTTGTCATTGAAAAATAAGCCGTAGCCGGTACTATTAGCCCTCCAATAGCACAGCACACCCAGGGAGCCCGATGATAAAGGTCTTGATTGAACGCACCGTGGCCGAAGGCCTGGAAGGCAATTACGAGCAAACCATCGTGGAATTGCTGGGCCATGCGGAGAATTCACCGGGGTATCTGGGCGGCGAATCCTACCGCGATGCCCGCCGCCCCAACCACTATGTGGTGATCTCCATGTGGGAAAGCATCAACGCCTGGCAGCTGTGGTTCGGCTCCGATGCAAGGATGGAAATGCTCAACAAGATCGGCATGTTTCTGCAGGAACCGGAGCGCTTCACTGTGCTGGAGCCCTGTGTCTATCAATCCGCCCGCCGCCTGCATCAATAGCATTCCCTAGCAACGCCAGTCCGGGGCCGCCAGCACGGTCACTTCCTCCCGATCGTGGTAGAGCTGTTTCACCGCCAGTCGGTGGTTCAGTCCGGCGCTGTCCAGCGCCTGACGGACATGGGGCAGTATTTCCTGCAGCGCCTGCCAACGCCGTTTCATGGGCAGTTTCAGGTTGAATATGGCGTAGCGGCACCAGCCCCGGCTGAGCCAGCGGGCCATCAAGTCCGCTACCCGCGCCGGCTTCTCCACCATGTCGCAGACCAGCCAGTCCACCGGCCGCCGGGGGCGGAAAGTAAATGCATCCTCCCGCCGATGCTCTACCTGGCCGCTGGCCATCAGGGCCGGATCCATGGGGCCATTGTCCACGGCGATCACCTGCAGGCCCCGCTGGACCAGTTGCCAGGTCCAGCCTCCAGGGGCCGCTCCCAGATCCACAGCCCGCTGAAAGGGCTGCAACCACTCCGGGCGACCGGCATCGGGTATCAGTTGCAGCCAGGCCTCCTCCAGTTTCAACGTCGACCGGCTGGGGGCCGACGTGGGCATGCGCAAACGGGGATAACCCAGCACCCAGGGCGCCCCATTGGCCACCGGCGTCACCCCCAGCCAGAGCTCGGAACCACTGGTGAAAAACAAATGCAAACGCCAGGGGCTGGTGGGACGTTGCAACTGTGGCGCCAGCGCCTGGCGCAGGGGCCGGCTCAGTTTACGGGTCAGCCGGGACAGACTCTTGCCCTCGTTGGTGTCCGGGAACGACAGCCACAGCTCGCGAAAGCCCCGGGGCTCAGCGCCCGCCAGCCGCGCCACCGGGGTCACCCGGTCCCGGGTATCCAGTTGCGGCCAGTGGGCCATCACCCCCAGCCACTGGCGCGCAAACACCCAGTCGCTGAACGGCATCCGGGTCAGTAACTGATTGCCGGCGTCGCTGTCATGACCCTGGAACTCCACAAAACCCGTGTCCGGCCGGGCCCGCACAAAGCCATGCACCCCGTGCTCCAGGGAACGCTGTTGCACTTCCGCCGCCAGATCCGACTCAAAGCCAGCCCGGCAGGTCAGCAAAATCCGCTGCATATCCATGGTATCGCCTGTTTGATGCCACCGCCCGGCAATAAAAAAACCCACCCTGCACCGAGGCAGGGTGGGTTCTTACCGAGGAAGACCCGGGCTGGATCAGGCAGCAGTGATCTCCAGGATCTGCTCCTGCAGCTTCTTCTGATCGGCGGAAGGCTGAACGGTCTGCATGGCCATCAGCTTGCTCATGTCCCCTTCGATCTTGATCTGACCGGACATGAAGCCCTGCATACCGGCGGACTGATCATTGTCGATGAACAGGCGATGGGCCAGATCCACCGGCAGAATCATCTTGGTGGGGGCATTGTCATGGTGACCTTTTTCGATCATGCCGGCGTTGAGAGCAATGTCCACGTCACCAAAATCAGTACCTGTGACGGTGATGTTAATCACCAGATCATGCATTGCTGCAGGCACTTCAATATCACCGGCGGCCGCTTTCAGTTCGGCCACTTTGGCAAACCACTCGTCTGACAGGAACTTGTGACTCATCGAATTCTTCTCCTATGGCTTGTTATTGTGCGGTTGGGGCAGCCCGTACCGCTAATATCTTGTAATAATGGCAATCAAACAGCTGTTCGACACGCTGAGGTTAACTTATAGAATCCCCAAGCCGTTGACAATAGCCTTTTACGCCAGCCTGGGGGGATTTTCGGCCAATTGGCGACCCAGGCCGCAATTACAGAATGTCGTAGCCCCGCTCTTCGTGCAGAACAATATCCAGACCCTCGGTCTCCTGATCGGGAGTGACCCGCAGACCCACCAGCCAGTCCACCAATTTCAGCAATACGAAGGATACCACGGCGGTATAAGCCAGGGTGGCGCCAATGCCGGTGAGCTGGACCCCCAGCTGCTGGGCGATGGAGCTGTTGCCGGCCCCAAAACCGGCGCCACTGAACAAACCCAGCTCCGTGGAACAGTAAATACCCACCAGAAAAGTACCCAACATGCCCCCCACCCCGTGGACTGGAAAGACATCCAGGGAATCGTCGATTTTCAGCCGTTGCTTCATAAAAACAGTGGCGTAGAAACAGATAATCCCGGCGCTAAGCCCGATAATCAGTGCCGCAGCCGGCCCCACCGAACCAGAGGCCGGGGTGATGGTGCCCAACCCCGCCACCATGCCGGTGACAATCCCCAGCACCGACGGTTTGCCATGGCGTACCCACTCACAGCCCATCCAGGCCAGTGAGCCCGCCGCCGCGGAAATATGAGTCACCAGCAACGCCATGGCGGCGCTGCCGTCAGCCGCCAGGGCGCTGCCGGCATTAAAGCCGAACCAGCCCACCCACAGCATGCCGGCGCCGGTGACGGTCATGGTCATATTGTGGGGCATCATGGGGGTGGCGGGAAAACCCTTGCGGGGCCCCAGCACCAGGGCCGCCACCAGGGCCGCCACCGCGGCGGTGATGTGCACCACGGCGCCGCCGGCAAAATCCAGAAAGCCCATCTGCGCCAGCCAGCCACCGCCCCAGACCCAGTGGCACACCGGGGCATACACCAGCAACAGCCAGGCGGAACTGAACCAGAGCATGGCGGAAAATTTCATCCGCTCGGCAAAGGCGCCCACAATCAGCGCCGGGGTGATGATGGCAAAAGTCATTTGAAAAGCGGCAAACAGTACCGCCGGCAGCTCACCGTTGACACTGTCCCGGTCCATGGCCGCGAACAGTGTATTGCCCAGATCGCCGATCCAGGGGCCCTGATCCGGGCTGGAGCCGAAGGCCAGAGTGTAACCCAGGGCAAACCAAAGCAGGGACATCAGACAGGTCAACGTGAAGCACTGCATCAGCACCGACAGCACGTTCTTGGAACGCACCAGACCGCCATAGAACAGCGAAAGTCCCGGAATGGTCATAAACAACACCAGTGCCGTGGCGGTAAGAATCCAGGCACTGTCGGCACCATTGATTTCTCCCGCCTGCGCCAGCGCAGGCACAAAGCAACCCCCAGCCGCCAGCGCCAGGCGCGGCAGTAAACGCATTGATAACATTAAGAACTCCCCTAATACTTGGCCTTATTTTTACTTTGATTAACAGCCGGTGGCGGCCGTTTACAGCGCGTTACATCGCGGCTTCCCCCTGCTCACCGGTGCGAATCCGGATCACCTGCTCCAGTTCGGACACAAAAATTTTGCCGTCGCCGATTTTGTTGGTCTTGGCCGCTTTGGCGATGGCTTCGGAGACCGCCTCCACCAGATTGTCATTCACCGCCAGCTCGAGTTTGAATTTGGGCACGAAATCGATAACGTATTCCGCCCCCCGATAGAACTCCGTGTGGCCCCGCTGGCGGCCAAACCCCTTCACCTCTTCCAATGTCATGCCGGTGATACCCAGCTCCGTGAGTGCCTCCCTCACCTGCTCCAGCCGGAATGGCTTGATGATCGCTGTAATCATTTTCATAATTGCCGCCCCCGAATCCAAGGTCGCAAAGCCAATGGCTTCCGTGATTATTGTTCTATGCTGGTGCTAGCGCACCAAATATGGGCATGCAGATTTTGGGCCAGACATTAAGTACTTGCAAATTCAAACGCTTAGCGTTTTTCAACAGGAAGAAAGCATTGATAATGCACCAGTTTGGACCTTGTTCATTCGAAGTCGCACCATATAAGGTCCGACTAAAGTCCAATACAGGCCCTATGCGGAAGGCTTTTCCTTACTTGACTTGTATCAACAACGACCAACCGAGCGCTTCTATAATTCAACCTGCCATTGGATTGATGGCCTGTTCCACTCCACTGAGAGAAACCGTAGTAACCGTGTGTTCAATCACTCAACACAGGAAAGACACTCAATGAGCACTAGCCAAGCTGCAACGCCGCAATACGAGTACGGGGTCGTAAAGCAATTTACGGTCATGACCGTCGTCTGGGGCATCGTAGGTATGGCTGTGGGCGTATTTATCGCGGCACAGCTTGCTTTTCCAGCCTTGAACTTTGACCTGCCCTGGCTGACTTACAGCCGGCTCCGGCCATTGCATACCAACGCCGTGATTTTTGCCTTTGGTGGATGCGCGCTACTGGGAACGTCTTTTTATGTGGTGCAGCGCACCTGTCAGACCACACTGTTTGCTCCCGGGCTGGCCAAATTCGTGTTCTGGGGCTGGCAGCTGGTTATTTTGCTGGCGGCCGTCACTCTGCCTTTGGGTCTGACCACCTCCAAGGAGTACGCCGAACTGGAATGGCCCATTGATATTCTGATCACCGTGGTCTGGGTGGCCTATGCGGTGGTCTTTTTCGGTACCATTGCCAAGCGCACCACCTCCCACATTTATGTGGCGAACTGGTTCTATGGCGCCTTCATCATCACTATTGCCCTGCTGCACGTGGTGAACAGCCTGGCCATTCCGGTGACTCTGACCAAATCCTATTCCATTTTCCCCGGCGCCACCGACGCCATGGTGCAATGGTGGTATGGCCACAACGCGGTAGGGTTCTTCCTCACCGCCGGCTTCCTGGGCATGATGTATTACTTTGTACCCAAGCAGGCGGGGCGCCCGGTTTACTCCTATCGTCTTTCCATCGTGCACTTCTGGGCCTTGATCTCAATTTACATGTGGGCGGGCCCTCACCACCTGCATTACACCGCGCTGCCTGATTGGGCACAGTCCCTGGGTATGGTGTTCTCACTGGTGCTGCTTGCACCCTCTTGGGGCGGCATGATCAACGGTATCATGACGCTTTCCGGTGCATGGGAAAAGCTGCGGGACGATCCGGTAATCCGCTTCCTGATCGTCGCCCTGTCCTTCTATGGTATGTCCACCTTCGAAGGCCCCATGATGTCCATCAAAACGGTGAATGCCCTGTCCCACTATACCGACTGGACCATTGGCCATGTGCATTCCGGCGCCCTGGGCTGGGTGGCCATGATCTCCATCGGCTCGCTCTATGCGCTGGTGCCCTGGCTCTATGGCAAAAAGCAAATGTACAGCGTGGGCCTGGTGAACACCCACTTCTGGCTCGCCACCATCGGCACGGTGCTGTACATCGCCTCCATGTGGGTGGCGGGTATCTCCCAGGGCCTGATGTGGCGCGCCGTCAATGACGACGGCACCCTTACCTACACCTTTGTGGAAGCCCTCAAGGCCACTTACCCCTACTACATCGTCCGCATGATCGGTGGGGTGGTGTTCCTGAGCGGCATGCTGCTGATGGCGTACAACGTGTTCAAAACCATGAGCGCCCCGGCCACCACCGACAACACTGCGGCACAGCCGGCATAAGGAGCATATACCATGGCGAAAACACATGAAGTCGTTGAAAAGAACGTGGGCCTGATGATCGTGCTGGTGCTGATCGCGGTCAGCTTTGGTGGCCTGGTTGAAATCGTACCACTGCTGTTCCAGAAGCAGACCACCGAACCGGTGGCGGGCCTGGAACCCTGGAACGCGTTGCAGCTGGAAGGCCGGGATATCTATATCCGCGAAGGCTGCAACACCTGCCATTCGCAGATGGTGCGTCCGTTCCGGGCCGAAACCGAACGTTATGGTCATTACAGTGTTGCTGGCGAGCACGTCTATGAGCATCCCTTTCTGTGGGGCTCCAAACGCACCGGCCCGGATCTGGCCCGGGTAGGTGGCCGCTACAGTGACCAGTGGCACTACGACCACCTGATGAATCCACGCAACGTGGTTCCGGAATCCAACATGCCCGGTTTCCCCTGGCTGGACGAAAACGTCCTCACCGGGGAAACCATCGCTGCCAGGATGAAAGCGTTGCGCGCCGTTGACGTGCCTTACACCGACGCGGACATCGCCGGCGCCAAAGAGGCCGTTGCAGGGAAAAAAGAGATCGATGCGTTGATCGCCTACTTGCAGGGGTTGGGTACTTTCCTCGACGTCAAGAGGTAACCCAGGATGGATATTAACACCTGGCGAGGTATTGCCACCGTATTGGCCTTCGCCGCTTTCATCGGCGTGTGTATCTGGACTTTCAGCGCACACCGCAAAAAGAAGTTTGAGGAAGCGGCCAATCTGCCGTTCGCGGATGAAGACGAAGCCAAACATGAAAATACCCTGAGGCACGATGACCAAGGGCATGGAGACAGACAATGAACGAAACTGAATTTACGCAAGGCTGGGTCAATGGCGCCATCATCGCCATTGTGGTGATCAACCTGCTGGGCTGCCTGTGGCTGCTGTGGTGGACCCGCAAACGGCCGGAAGACAGTGTCGCCGAAGGGGAATCCCTGGGCCACTCTTTCGATGGCATCGAGGAACTGAACAACCCCCTGCCCCGCTGGTGGTTGAACCTTTTCTATCTGACCATTGCCTTTGCCTTCATCTACCTTACCCTGTATCCGGGCTGGGGTGATGCCAAGGGCCTGCTGGGCTGGACGTCCACCGGCCAGTGGGAAACCGAAGTGGAAAAGGCGGACAACCGCTACAACCGATTGTTCGAGGAATGGGCTCAGGTGCCCATGGCGGAACTGGCGGGTAATGCCGAGGTGATGAAAACCGGGCAACGCCTGTTCGGCAACAACTGCGCCACCTGTCACGGTTCCGATGCCCGCGGCAATATGGGCTATCCCAATCTTACCGATGACGACTGGCTTTATGGCGGCAGCCCCGAGAAGATCAAGCAAACCCTGATCAACGGCCGCGCCGGGCAGATGCCCGCCCTGGGGCCGGCCCTGGGTGAAAATGGTGTGGAGAACGTGACGGCCTATGTGCTAAGCCTGAGCGGCCGCAGTGGCTCCGGTGATGCCGAAGCGGGCAAAGAGAAATTCACTATGATGTGTGCCGCCTGTCACGGCGCCGACGGCAAGGGCAATCAGATGCTGGGGGCACCCAACCTCACCGATGACACCTGGCTCTACGGCGGCAGCGAAAGCACCATTATGGAAACCCTGAACCAGGGTCGCCAGGGCAAAATGCCGTCGTTCAAGGATCAACTCAGCCCTGAGAAGATCCATGTGCTGTCCGCTTACGTCTACAGTCTTAGCAACTAAGCTTAACCGGGGGTGGCCGCTGTCACCGGGCCGCCCCTTTCCCACCGCTCTTCGCAGTGAGCAGGTAGTCTTTCCATGACAGATTCGGCAAAAATCGCGGTTAAACAGAACGATCCAGGCAACGGCTCCGATCTGTATAAAAAGCGGGAAAAGATTTATCAGCGTCATCCCACCGGCTACTTTCAGAAGCTGCGGGTTCTCACCATCTGGCTGACACTGGGCGTTTACTTTCTCGGGCCCTGGCTCGCCTGGGATGGACGTCAGGCCATCCTGTTCGATCTACCCCAACGTAAGTTTTATATTTTTTGGTTCACCTTCTGGCCGCAGGATTTCCTTTATCTTTCCTGGCTGCTGATAATTGCTGCCTTCAGCCTGTTCTTTATTACGGTATTGGCCGGTCGGGTCTGGTGCGGTTACACCTGCCCGCAAACGGTCTGGACCACCTTTTTCATGTGGATTGAGTACATCACCGAAGGGGATCGCAACCAGCGCATCAAACTGGATGCGCAGCCCATGTCATTCACCAAGTTCCGCAAAAAATTTTCCAAGCATAGCCTGTGGCTGGCGCTGGCGTTCTGGACCGGTTTCACCTTTGTGGGCTATTTTATGCCGGTGCGGGAGCTCTGGTTTGATCTGTTTTATCTGAATATTTCCGGGTGGGCGGCGTTCTGGATTTTTTTCTTCACCATGGCCACTTACACCAACGCCGGCTGGATGCGGGAACAGGTGTGCATGTACATGTGCCCCTATGCCCGCTTCCAGAGTGTGATGTTCGATCGCGACACCCTGATCGTCACCTACGACGAAAACCGGGGTGAACCCCGGGGCTCCCGCAAGAAAACCGCTGATCCACAGGCATTGGGTTTGGGGGACTGTATTAACTGTCAGCTCTGCGTGCAGGTGTGCCCCACCGGCATTGATATCCGCAATGGCCTGCAATACGAGTGTATTGGCTGCGCCGCCTGTGTGGACGCCTGCGATGCAGTGATGGAACAAATGAATTATCCCACCGGTCTGATTCGTTACTCCACCGAAAATGCCGTGGAGGGCAAGCAAAGCCGGATACTGCGGCCCCGCCTCATTGGTTACGGCGTGATGTTGAGTCTGATGATCGTGGTGTTCCTCTCCTTCGTTTTTGCCCGGGTGCCCCTGGAGCTGGACATTATCCGTGACCGCAACGCCCTGTACCGGGAAAACTGGCAAGGCAATATCGAGAATACCTACACCCTGAAGGTGATGAACAAGAGTCAGGAACCGCAGGAATACAGCCTGGAGGTCAGTGGCCTGGAGGATGTTATCGTACATCTGCCGGAGAAAATCGATACCCTGCCCGGAGAACTGCTGACCGTGGCGGTGACCCTGGAAATGGATCCGGATAACCTGGAACAGCGAAACCAAACCGTCTATTTCACGGTCCAATCCCTGAGTCACCCGGAACAACAGGTGACTGAAGACAGCCGCTTCCTCAGCCCACGCAGGTGATGAGTCCGTTATGACGCATACAGATTCCAAACCCTGGTTTCGACAGTTCTGGCCCTGGTTCCTGATTGCGATCCCGCTCAGTTCAGTAATCATGGGCGTGGTGATGATCAATCTGGCGGTGGGCGGTAAAGACTCCCTGGTTCGAAAAGACTGGTACAAAGACGGCCTGGCCATCAACCAACGCCTGGACAAGCAACAGAAAGCACGGGACCTGGGTATCCAGGCCAGTCTGACCCTGGACTCCGACTCCCGGGAACTGTTCGTGGACACCCGCAATCTGGACACCCGCCAGGCTTCGGAACTGACGTTACATTTTTTCCACCCTACCCTGGAACAGAAGGATCATGTGGTGCAGCTGTACAAAGCCCCCGGCGACCGCTTTTACACCCGCCTGGACTTCCAGCCCCAGGGGCTTTACTACCTGTTGTTGACCGCCCCCGGCCAGGATTGGGAAATTGAATCCCGCATCAACTTCAGTAACCCCATCCGTCAGCAGGCCCTGACGCCTCACGGCTGATGTCAGAGCAAGCCTGCTATCATTGCGGCCTGCCAGTGGTCCCCGGCGATCACTACCCGGTGACTATTCTGGGTGCACCCCGTGCCATGTGCTGCCCCGGCTGTCAGGCGGTGGCGGAAACCATCGTCGCCATGGGCATGGAATCCTATTATCAGCGGCGTGCCGAGTGCCCGCCAGGCGTGCTGCCCAGCGCCGATCTGGTGCCGGAGTTTCTTGATGGTCTTGCCCAGTGGGACGATCCCGTCCTGCAGGAAAGTTTTGTCATCGCCGGGGAAGCCGGCCAGCAGGAAATTACCCTGCTGCTCACAGGTATCACCTGTGCTGCCTGCGTCTGGTTAATCGAAAAGCAATTGAGTCAGACGCCCGGCGTCACCCGCGCCCATGTCAATATGAGCAGCCATCTGGCACTGGTGAGCTGGGACCCGCAGCAGACCAGCCTCAGCGCCATTATCAAAGCCATCGCCCGGGTGGGCTATAAAGCCGAGCCCTACAGCCCCCTGCAGCAGGAACAGGCCATGCGCCAGGAGAACAAGCAGGCGCTGATCCGCATTGGCGTGGCCGGACTGGGAGCCATGCAGGTGATGATGTATGCGGTGGGCCTGTATATGGGCGCCTTTGCCGGGATCGAACCGGCCCACGAGCAGTTTCTGCGCTGGGTGAGTGCGCTGGTGGCGACGCCGGTGTTCTTTTATTCCGGTATGCCTTTTCTGCAGGGCGCGATACGCAGCCTGCGCAGCCGCCATTTGAGCATGGACGTACCGGTGGCCCTGGCCCTGTGTTTTGCCTATTTTTCCAGTCTCTGGGCGACGCTTGTTGGCGGCCCCGAAGTCTATTTCGATTCCGTCTGCATGTTTGTGTTCTTTCTGCTGGTGGGCCGCTACCTGGAGATGCGGGCCCGCCACCGCTCCCAGCAGACTTCGCTACGCCTTTCCCACAGCACTCTGCAAACCGCCCGGGTACTGGGCACTGATGGAGCCATACGGCTACTGCCGGCGGAAAAGCTGCAACCGGGGGATCGGGTGCTGGTGAAACCGGGGGAAACCATTCCCGCTGACGGTGATATCGTCAGCGGCGACAGCGCAGTCAGCGAGGCCATGCTCACCGGCGAGCATCTGCCCCGGGGCAAAGCCCCCGGGGACGCGGTCATCGGTGGCAGTCTGAATGTGGAACAGCCGCTGGAAATCCGCGTCACCCACGCCAGCAAGGACAGCACTCTGTCGGCACTCAAGCGATTGCTGGAACGGGCCCAGGCGGAAAAACCCGCCACCTTCCTGCTGGCGGATCGGATTGCCTCGGGCTTTGTACTGGCGGTACTGATCATCGCCAGTCTGGTTTATCTGTACTGGAGCTGGCGTTCACCTCAGGATGCCTTCTGGATCATGCTGTCGGTGCTGGTGGTGACCTGTCCCTGCGCCCTGTCCCTGGCCACGCCGGCAGCCATCACCGCCGCCACCGCACGTCTGGCGCAACTGGGTTTTCTCCCCACCCGCCCTCACACGGTGGAGGCACTGCGGGAGATTACCGATGTGGTGTTTGACAAGACCGGCACCCTGACCCTCGGTAGCTTCCGGCTGCAACAGACTGTCCCTCTGGGGCAACTGAACGCAGACCAGGCCCTGGCACTGGCGGCGGGATTGGAGGCCGGCTCCGAGCATCCTTTGGCGCGGGCCTTTCAACAGTTGCCCAATCTCATCCCGGCACGGATCGACCAGCCCCGGATCGTGGCCAATGCCGGGGTGGAAGGTTATTGGGAGCACCGTCGGCTGCGCCTGGGCAAGGCGGAGTTCGCCTGGCCGGAGGCGTCGCTACAGCCCCCTGCAGCCGCAGGTCAATGGGTCCTGCTGGCCACCCCGGAGCAGCCCCTGGCCTGGTTCAGAGTGGAGGATGAAGTGCGCCCGGATGCCCCCAGCCTGATCCGGCATCTGCAGCGGGCGGGCAAGCGCTGTCACATCCTCAGTGGCGACAGCAGCGGTCATCCCCAGCAGCTGGCCGCCGATCTGGGCATTGACGCGGTGGTGAGCAATGTCACTCCGGAGCAGAAACTGGCGGCTATTCGCAATCTGCAGCAAAGCGGGGCCCGGGTATTGATGATCGGTGACGGACTCAATGATGCTCCGGTACTGGCGGGGGCGGACGTGTCCGTCGCAGTGGCCGGGGCCACCGATCTGGCGCAGATTGCCGCCGATGCGGTGCTGTTGAGCCAGAGCCTGCAGCCTCTGGCCGCAGTACTGGAGCTGGTGGCGAAAACCTACCGCATTATCCGTCAGAACCTGGCCTGGGCCATTGGCTACAATCTGCTGGCCCTGCCCCTGGCGGCGGCCGGCTTTATTCCCCCCTGGGCCAGTGCGTTGGGCATGTCCGCCAGCTCCCTGCTGGTGGTACTCAATGCCATGCGCCTGAACCGGGGCGCCTCCTCCCCCCAGACCGGATCCGGTCGGATCGCCACCACGCAGGATCATGCCCCGCGCCAACCCGGATCGGAGGCCGAATCATGGACATAATCTACCTGCTGATTCCCCTGGCCCTGGTGCTGCTGGGGGTGGCAGTGGCAGCGTTTTTCTGGGCCGTGCGCAACGATCAGTTCGAGGATCTGGACCGGGAAGCCAGCCGGGTGCTGTTTGAAGAGGATGACCCAACCGCGACTGCCGACCCACCCGGACCAGACCATGCAGCAACCGAAGCATCGCCGGCCGAGGCATCCGGCAACACCAGGACAAAGGACCCCAAACCTTGACTCTGACGCAGGACCTGACAGCCGCCCTGGCGGTGGGATTCATGGGCAGCCTGCATTGCGTGGGCATGTGCGGCGGCATTAGCACCGCCCTGGCCACCGCCACCGCCCCCGGCAACCATCGCTGGCAGGGGCTGGGCTACCAGCTGCTCTACAGCAGTGGACGGTTGACCGCCTACGCCTGCGCCGGTGCCCTGGCGGGCCTGGCCGGCGCCAGCTTGGAGCAACGACTGCCGGGGCATGGCCCCTCGTACCTGCGCTTATTTGCCGGGATTATGATGATTCTGCTGGGGTTCTATATCAGCGGCTGGTGGAAGGTACTGAACCGGCTGGAACGGGCCGGCGCCCGACTCTGGAAACGCATCGCCCCTCTCACCCGACACTTCATTCCAGTGGACCATCCCGGCAAGGCGCTGGCATTGGGTTTTCTCTGGGGCTGGTTACCCTGTGGCCTGGTTTACAGCGCCCTGACCTGGTCCCTGGGGGCCGGCGGCGCCGGTCGGGGCGCCTTATTGATGGTGGCTTTCGGCTGCGGTACCGTGCCCGCCATGGTGAGCATCGGCAGCTTTACCCATGTGCTGGCGGGCTTTGCCCGCGCCGCCGCCACCCGGGCCGCCGCGGCGCTGCTGCTGATGGGATTTGGTGTCTGGACCCTGATAACCCAGCTTCAGCATTGATTTAACCGCCGAATAGCTTTAGTTTCGGCGGATGAAACCAAATCTGACCGACACTTATACCTGCACCCTGCCCTGGCGCACCGACAACACCTTTACCCTGTATGTGGATGGTGATCAGTTTTATCCCCGCATTTTCGACTGCATCGGCGCAGCCACCAGCACCGTGGATATCGAAATGTATCTGTTCGAATCCGGCGGCCTCAGTGACGAGGTGATTGCCATCCTGGAGGGGGTTCGGGGCCGGGGCGTTGCGGTGAGGCTACTGCTGGACCATGTGGGCTCCCATGGGTTGCATCACCAGGAGCGCCAGCGGCTGACCCGGGTTGGGGTGGAAATCCGCTATTTCAATAAACTGCAGCAGCGCAAGCGGCTGCGCAATCTGTCCCGGGATCATCGCAAGATCATCGTGATAGATTCCACTGTGGCCTTTGTGGGGGGCGCCGGTATGACCGATGACTTCTCCCCCCGTCACAGCGGCGCTGACGCCTGGCACGACGCCATGGTGGAAATCCGTGGGCCCCTGGTCCATGACTGGGGCCTGCTGTTTGAGCGTACCTGGGAACATTACGACTCCATCCACGATGAAAAACTGCGTAAACGGTTGCAACAGGCACTGCGTTCGGAGCATACCCCACCGTTGCGCAATCGCGAGGTGCCCCAGGGACGGGCGGTGGCCACCCGTGGCCCTGGCAACAAGCCCATCATTGGTTCACTTTTAAGCGAAACCAACAAGTCCAGCCGCCGGGTGCTGATGAGCACGGCGTACTTTTTACCCTCGCGCAAACTGGTGAAAGCGCTTACCCGGGCCGCACAACGGGGGGTGGACGTGCGGCTGATGGTGCCGGGGGCCAAAACCGACCATATCAGCATGCTTTACGCCGGCCGCTCCTGGTACACCCCGCTGTTGCAGGCCGGCGTGCGGGTCTACGAATATCAGCATCGGTTCACCCACCTGAAAACCGCCCTGGTGGACGACTGGGTGACCCTGGGTTCCTGCAACTTCGACCGCTGGAACCTGCAGTTGAACCTGGAAGCCAATCTGGAGGCACTGGATCCCGATCTGGTGCGCCAGGTGGCGGGCATGTTGGAACAGGATCTGCGGGAAGCCACGGAGATCAAACTCTCGCGCTGGAAAGCCCGCAGCTGGCGTGAAAAAATACTGGAGCGGTTTTTTAAATGGATCGCCGGTTTCTTTATCAATCGGCTGCCCAATGATTGAAAGTGAATGATTGAAGGTTAAGGAACCTCCCCGTTGGAACACAGCAACATCATCAATCAGCTGATTATTATCCTGGCCGCTTCGGTGGCGGCGGCGGCTTTGTTTCACCGGCTGCGGGTACCCACGATTATCTGCTATCTGGTGGTGGGAGTGGTGCTGGGCCCCAAGGAACTGGGGCTGGTGAACGACGTCAGCCAGTTTCAGATCATCGCCGAGTTCGGGGTGGCGTTTCTGCTGTTCACCCTGGGGCTGGAATTTTCCCTGCCCCATCTGATCGCCCTGCGGCGGGTGGTGTTTGGGCTGGGCAGTCTGCAGGTGCTGATCTGTATTGCCGTGTTTGGCGGCCTGATTTATCTGTCGCGGATGGTTTACGATATCAGCCTTACCGGTACCCTGATCGCGGCCTCCGCCATCGCCCTCTCCTCCACCGCCATCGTCAGCAAGGAACTTACCCAGCGCAACGAAATCGCCACCGCCCACGGTCACACCGCCATCGGTATTCTGCTGTTTCAGGACATCGCCGCCATCGTTATCCTGGTGCTGATTTCCGTGGGGGGCGACGCCAAGGGCGAGGAAATGGCCTATTCACTGCTGGCGGCCGGGGCCAAGGCGGTGGGCTTTTTTCTGGCGGTGGTGGCCATCGGCAAATGGCTGCTGCCACCCCTGTTTACCGAAATCAGCAAAACCCGCTCGGAGGAATTATTCGTGCTCACCGTGCTGGTGGTGGCCCTGCTGGCGGCGGCCGCCGCCCATGCTCTGGGGTTGGCCATGGCCCTGGGGGCCTTTATGGCGGGCATGATGCTGGGGGAAAGTCATTTCCGGCATCAGATCGAGGCGGAGATCCGGCCGTTCCGGGATGTGCTGCTGGGTATTTTTTTCGTCAGCATCGGCCTGATTATCGATGTGGATTTGATTACCGAGTACTGGCCCCGCATTCTCTTGTTCAGTGCCTGCCTGATCGTGTTTAAAACCGTGCTGATCGCCATGCTTTGTAAATTCTTTGGCAATCAAAGCCATGTATCCATCCGCACCGGACTTATTCTCAGTCAGGGGGGTGAGTTCGGTTTCGCCCTGCTGGCCCTGGCGGTAAAGGGCAGCCTGGTGCCCCGGGATGTGGCCTCGTTCTTTCTCTCCATTATTGTCCTCAGTATGGCCGCCACCCCGTTTCTGGTATCCAACAGCGAGCGCATCGCCAACCGCCTGCTGGCCCGCCGTCAACAGCAACGGCAGCAGGAGACGGAACCCAGCAATGGGGAAACCGCGCCGACAGACGTCAGCCATCACGTGATCCTCTGTGGCTACGGCCGGGTGGGACAGACCATCGCCCGCTTTCTGCAACAGGAACAGATTCCCTATGTGGCGGTGGATGATGATCCGGTGCGGGTGCAACGGGCCCGGGCCGCCGGGGAGCAGGTGCACTATGGCAGCGCCCGCAAAATGAAAGTACTGCAACAACTGGGGCTGACGAGTGCCAGTCTGGTGGTGATCAGTTTCGATGATCACAGCACCGCCCGGCATATGATTCAGGAAATCCGCGCCCTCTGCCCCGCCACGCCAATACTGGTGCGGACCCGGGATGACGCTCACCTGTTGGAACTGCAGGAAGCCGGCGCCACCGAAGTGATTCCCGAAACCCTGGAGGCCAGTCTGATGCTGGTGAGCCATGTGATGGTGGCCCTGGGCCTGCCCGGCCGTAAGGTGTTTGCTGCCATCGACCAGGTCCGCAAAGAGCGCTACAAGATGCTGCACGGGTTTATCGTCGGTCAGCACGGGGCCTATGGTATGTCCCGCTATCAGGGGCACCTGCAGCCCATCTATATTCCCGCCACCAGTTTTGCCGCCAACCGCACCGTGGGCGAGCTGAATCTGGAGGCCCGGGGCGCCAGCCTGCACACCATCCGCCGGGGCAATGATACGGTGATGAATCCCGACGCCGAGACCCAGCTGCTGGCGGAGGACGTGGTGGTGGTAACCGGAGAGCAGGCCGCCCTGGAAGCGGCGGAAGCCTATCTGCTTACTGGTAAATAAGGTTAACTAATAGAACGCCAGGCCATAATAGACTCACGTCTTAGGCCAAAATAGTTTTTCGACACAGGTTAACTAGTTAGCGAATTGAGCTAATCTGAGTTTGAGGAAAGCGACTTAAGTAAACGGTCAATTCGCAAGCGCTTTTCGTTTCTGCAGTAACCTGGAACTAGGTAGCAAGAATGGGTATCAATCCGCTGGACTTCTGCCAGTACGTTATTCGCCCCACCCTGGAAAAACTGGACAGGTGGACCCCCGCCCTCGAAAACCTGCTGCTGGGCACTGCCGCTCAGGCTTCCCAGCTTGGCCGCAACCTGAACAGCCAGGGTGGCCAGGGTCTTTACCGGATCAGCGCCGAACTGCACCGCCAGGTGTGGGATCAATTCCTGGCTTTCGATCCGGAACTGGCGAGCATTGTCAGAGGGTTTGCCTCCCAGCGGGAATTCCTCAGCAACCCGGATCGGGAACTGGCCATCAATCTGGCCTACGCCACCGCCATTGCCTGGGCGGTTTATGCCTGGCGCGGAGCCGAAATACCCACCGCGGCCGATGACGGTGAGGCTATGGCTCACTGCTGGTATCAGTATTTCGACCATGCACCGGATCTGAGTCCGGACGATTTTCTACGCCACTACCGAACCCTGCGGGCCCGGCCCATGCCGGCGGAAGCGGCCGCCTGACTTCAGGACGTCAGGCCGGAACCAGCGCCGGTTGGCCCAGGGCCCGCCAGATCTGCTGCAGCGCTTCAACCGCCCGCATCTGCAGCCGGTAGTGGACAAACGTGGACACCTCCGTTACCCCGGGATTGATCTCAATCACCTTGGCCCCCCAGCGCCGGGCCTCAAACACCGGCTGGGCAATATAGGGAAACACACTGGTGGTACCGATGCTGAACACCAGATCGAAACCCCGCACCATCTCCCGGTGCAGGGTCATCACCGCCTGCTCCGGCAGCGTTTCCCCAAACAGCACCACGTTGGGCCGTAAAATACCGTGACAACGGGGACAGTGGGGTACCCGTTCTATATGGCTGTAGTCCGGCACCTGCTGCTGGTGATGGCACTTGCCACAAAGCAATTCCCCCACCTTGCCATGGATTTCGATAATCTGCCGGGAACCGGCTGCCCGGTGAAAACCGTCAATGTTTTGCGTCACCACCCAGCTTTGCGGTTTCATGCGCTCAATTTCGGCGATCAGGCGATGGGCCAGATTGCAACCGGCCCCGCGGCAAGCCCGCTCCACCTGTAACAGATACTTCCAGGTCAGTTCCGGTCGTTGCAGGAACATCTCACCGGACAGCACCTCTTCAATGGGGATGCCCTCTTCGGTATGGGCCGCATCGTACAGTCCGCCAATACCCCGATAGGTGGGCAGGCCGGAATCCGCGGAAATACCGGCGCCGGTGATAAACAATATGCGCCCGGCGCCGGCAACCAGTTGGGCAATCTCATCAATATCCGACAACGACATGCTCACTCACTGCTGTGTATTTTGGTGGCACCCGGGGCCTGCCTTAGCGGCCGCCCTGGCGCTGCCCGGATTGCGCTTGCGTCATGGTGTGACTCTCCATGGCCACCAGATGGCGGAAAATCCGGTCCAGCATGGAGCAGGGATCACGATCGGACTCCGGATCCAGGGTGGCCCGGCCCCAGGACAGATGCACCGAACCTGCCTCCGGCGCATAGCGCTGCAATACCGTCAGTTGCCCCAGACGTGCGCGCAACTGCTCCAACTGGCGGTTGATACGCGGCTCATCACCACTGAACAGCAACACAAAACGCCCGCCACTGAGGCGACAGGCCAGATCATGCCGCTCCAGCAACACAGTGCGGATCTTACGGGCAATTTCCCGCAACAGATCGTCGCCACACTCAACACCCCGCTGTTCATTGAAATAAGCAAAATGCTCGATATTGATAGCCACCAGAGTCAGGTTCTCATCCTGCTGCGAGGCCAGGCTCCAGATGCCCAGCAGTTTGTCCTCAAATGCGGAGCGATTGTGAAGCCGGGTCACCCGATCCAGGCTGGACTCCAGGTTGATCCGGTCATTAAGATCCCGCAATTGCATTTTCTCCAGCTGCAACAATTCCGCGCGCAGAAAGTTTTCCCGCGCCATGCGCTCGGTCTTGATCGCCACCAGCACCGACACCAGGGTGCCCCCCAGCATAAAGAACAACAGATGGATGGCGGCTTCCAGGGTGATATTGTCAAGGTACAGAGCTGTCCCCAGCAACAGCATTAATACCACCCCCAGGGTATTGGTGAAATTCAGGGGCAAGCGGATAAAGGTGAATACCGTTACTTCCACCAGAATCACATGGCAGTAGTGCATCATTTTGATGGGCTGCGCGGTTTCCTGGGCCATCAGCAACAGGGTGGACACCAACACCAGGGTGTTCACCGCCACCACCCAGTATTTCCAGGTCATACGCCGGGAGTAACGGGTGTAAATGTAGGTGGACAGCAGCAGGACAATGCTCAGGCCCCGCAGCAGCAGGGTAGTGGCACTGAGGCCGATGGCCGTGCCCAGTTCAACCAGATAACTGCTGGCCAGCAACAATATGGCCAACAGAGAGGAAATGCCGATGGCATCCCGATACCAGTTTGTCTGCAGCGATTGATAGTGACTCTCCAGATCCCTGGAAAACGCCATTTCCAACACTGACCCCGAACGCAATCTGGCCAGTTGCTGGGTTGCTTCTGTGTAGCGTTTATTGTTATCCATAAGGCCACCGTGCACGCAACCGTCCTTGAGTTTCGAGTCTACTCCGACGGGCAGAGCCTTTCCAGGGTACAACTTCCAGGCCGGGGCCTGGCCGGTGGTGGGAATCACCTCCCGTCAGAGCCTTCGGTGTCGGGCGCAGCGGGGGTTACCCCCAGATGAATACCGTTGCGCCCGGCCCGCTTGGCCTGATACAGGGCCTCATCGGCGGCTCCCACCAGCTGCGCCGGGCTGTGCTGCTCCTGGGGGACCATGGCCGCCACCCCCACACTGATGGTGACAAACGGATACACCGGCGAGGCGGGATGGGGCAGGCGCAGGGTCCGCACCTGATCACACACCATGCGGGCCACAGTGGCCGCCTCGCTCAGTTGCAACGCCGGCAGGATCACCGCAAATTCCTCCCCCCCGTAGCGGGCCACCATATCGCCGGGCCGGCGTACACTGGCTTTGATACTCTGCGCCACCTGGCGGATACAGATATCCCCCTGCTGATGGCCCAGGGCATCGTTATAGGCTTTGAAGAAATCAATATCACCCATCAGCAGGGCCAGGCTGTAGCCCCGGCGCTGTGCCCGGCGCCACTCCTCCTCCAGCACCTGGTCGAAGCTGCGGCGATTGGCAATCCCGGTGAGCGCGTCCACTTCTGCCAGATCCCGCAACCGACTGTTGAGTTTGCGCAGTTCGTGATTTTTACGATGGATCATCAGTTTCTGCAAAAACTCGCGGCGCCCGGAACGATCGGTGGTGAACTGGGCCAGCAGGCACAGCACGATGGCGCCACAGCTGAGAAACAGATAATAGAGCCAGAACGCATTATCCAGCAGCACCGGGCCCAGTACCGCCAGAAAACTCAGCAGGAACAGCACCCCAAAACTTAACGACACCCAGAAGCCCATCCGTCCCACGGTGATGCCGGCCATCACAATCACCAGCACGCCCAGCAGATAGGGGCCGGTAAACGCCTCCGGTACCACCCGGATCATCAACAGGGTAGTGAAGGACAACCAGAACAGGCTGAAAAAGACAATCCTCTCTACCGGCAACAGCCGCCGGCCGGTGTGCAGCACCAGCCACAGCCCCAGCATTCCCGGCAGCCCCAGACCGTAACGAATGACCAGAACCCTCTCCACCTGCTGCTGTAGCAACAACCAATCAAAGGCACCGAAGAGAATATAAAAAGCGATTAACAGATTGATCAGTTGGCGGACATAGCGGCCATCCCGCAATTGACGATAACGCTGGTACCGGCGTTCCAGGTCCGGCACAAAGCGCAAGCGCCCACGGCTGGCATAATGCCGGGGAGTTGGGTCTGATGGGGATAAACCTGCATCGGTTCCCTGGGGCAGGGACGGTCCGCCGGTCTCCGGAGGGAGCCTCCCTGGCCCGCTGCCGGGATCTGAGCTGTTCACTGCTACACCCGTGTTTTGCCGAGGTTAATTGTTCAATGATAACAAAGCATCAGCGGGTGCGAGCTGACCCGCCGCAATACCCTGGACAGTGACGAAAAAGAATGCTCGCGCTTAGTACAGACAGGTGAACAGACGCCGGCGATAACGGGCGACCGCAGGGTCCCCCTGCATCATTTCGATCAATTTCAAAATGGCCTGGTGGCCACCATCATCCTTAAAGCCACGATCTTTTTGCAGTACTTCAAGAAACAGTTCCATGGCGGCGTCCGGTTCTCCCGCCAGCACGCAATTCACACCCAGATAGTAACGGGCTTCCACGTCGTTGGCATCCTGGGCCACCCGGTACTGAAGGGATTCCGCCGATTCAAAACCCTCCAGCTCGCGCAGAAAAAACAGCCGTCCCAGAGCCGCGGCCTTGAGCTTGTCATCGCTGACGTTGTCCAGTACCTGCTGCGCCTCTTCCAGCCGTTCCACGTCCATCAGCACTTCAGCCAGGAGCACCTGATGGGACAGCTGATCCGGTTGCTCGGCAATGGCCGATTGCAGGGCTTCAATGGCCTGATCATGAGCGCCCATGGCCCGGGCCCGGGCCACCTCACCGGCAAAGTCCACGGCTTGCTCTTCTTCTCCGTTGTCCTCGGCGGCCCCCAGATAGGGCTCCAGCAGCCGGCGGATTTCAGATTCCGGCTGGGCGCCATTGAGCTCCCCGGCCAGTTGCCCCTGCACAATCAACTTCAGGGCCGGAATGCTGCGCACACCCAACTGCTGGGCAATCATCTGATTGGCATCGGTGTCCACTTTGGCCAGCAGAAACCGGCCCTGGTACTCCGCCGCCAGCTTCTCCAATACCGGGGTGAGGGTTTTACAGGGGCCACACCACTCCGCCCAGAAGTCCAGCAACACAGGGACGCGGGCTGACATCTGCACCACGTCATTAATGTTTTCGGGCGTTACGTCAATGGTGTAATTGGTCTCGGCCATGGGGTTCCCAGTTCGACGGAATTGAATTGTATTGGGATGGGAGATTAACCGCAGACTCAGCCGGAGTCAAAGACCCCGGCATGGTGTGCGGGGCTAGGTAAAAGACGTGATTGACGCCGGCTCCAGGGGTGCCTGACCACGCTGACTTTCATACAGAACGTCGGCGGCCCGGGGATGGCCACGATCCGCCGCCAGTGCCAGCCAGTGGCTGGCGGCTTTGTTGTTCTGGTAGGTGAGGGCGCCTTCGAAATAGGCTTTACCCAGTTGATACTGAGCCTCTACATCGCCGCCCTTGGCGGCCATGCGAATGTATTCCAGGCCACTGCGTTTCACCGCCCGGCCCACACCCCACTGATACAGTAAAGCCCCCAATCGCGACATGGCAGGTACATGACCCTGATCCGCCGCGAATTGCAACATCTTCAGAGTCAGGCGGGAGGGAAACGGCCGTCCCCGCTGACACTGCAAATGGATCATTCGGTTTGCTGCCCGATAGGAGGCTTTGGCAATCACACTGCTGCGATGATTCAGACTACCTTCAATCATGTCCCCAACCACTGACCGCTGTCATCACTACGAACTGTCCTGCGCACCCTCGTGCACATTGGCGGCATAGCCTACTCCCATTGTTGGCCCTTGCCAACACAGAATTTGGGTGGCACCGAGTGCCGGCAAAACACTGCGAAAGTTATCAACATTTTCTGTGGACAACTCTGTGGATGCTTTGGTGACAATGTCCTGAAATTGCCATCATGACTGCCACCTCAACAGATTGATTAAATTATAACCTGATTTGATTTTCTTTAAAATCAAACACTTACGGGCGTCTTATTCCATAATCAATAACTTATAACAACATCTTCAAGCAGGATGAAAAGTTCCTTAAGCTGTTGACAACCGCTCGCCGCCGGGTCCCCGCTACAGTCAGTGCGAGGACTTCCGGGTTCGCCGGTCAGCAGTCGCTGACTTGCCAGGTGCCGGACTTTTCCCGGCCCCGTTATCCTCCTGAGCAGGACGCCGGCGAACCGCTCCGGATTGGGCGGCGGCCTCGAGCTGCGCCAGCTTCTGTTCCAGCTCCGCGATACGGCTGTTTAACATCTCCACATCGGCCCGGCTCGGAATATTCAGCCGCCCCAGGGCTTTGGACACCCGAATATCGAAGGCTTTCTCCACCCGTTCCCAGGAACCGGTGGCCCGGGCGCGCACGGTTTCCACTTTTTCCCGCGCCGCAGTCAACGGCTTATCCACGATTTTACGGGTACGTGCCTCCAGACGCTCACCATCCTGCACCAGGGTGTCGAACAGTTTATTGCCCTCTTCCTCGGCTTTGGAATAAGCCCCCAGGCCCGCCAGCCAGATCTGGTTAGCGGACTCTTTTACGCGATCCGCCATATTTTCCGCCAGTTGCCCCACCTGCTTGTCAGAGGCTGGTTTCTTATCCGCCATAATGCTGTTCTCCCGTCTCAGCTGCTGACTTGTCAATCACAAGGTTTACCGCAACGCCATTGACTTTAACTGCCAAAATATATCAGGGAAATTTAGAATATTCATACTAGGGAACCTCTGAACAAGTCTGAGTGGCTTCTTCGGGGCTGGCAGAGGTCCTCGCTGGCTGCGTTGCACTGCATCGATGGCCACCAGCGCGGCGTTTGCTTTCAAAACCGCCCTTCACCCGGCAACAAAAGTCTGTACAATGCGCTTTTCCCATTGCCAGCCGCCCACTGCATAACATCTGATGACACCTGATTTTCTTGACAATTTCCCCATCAGAGCCGGCGATCAGCGGATCTGGAGCAATCTGCAGGGCAGCGGTCAGGCCTGGGCCCTGGCCCAGGCCGCCGGCAAACACCAGGGCCTGATCCTGGTCATCACCCGCGATACCCAGAGTGCCCAGCAGTTGGAGCTGGAGCTGCCCTTCTATGCCGGTGAGGATCTGCAGATCCTGTCCTTCCCGGATTGGGAGACCCTGCCCTATGACAGTTTCTCCCCCCACCAGGACATCATCTCCCAGCGGCTGGCCACCCTGTACCGGCTGCCACAGATGGGCCAGGGCGTGCTGGTGGTGCCGGTATCCACCCTGATGCACCGTCTGGCGCCCCCCGAATTCCTCAGTGGCCAGACCCTGCTGCTGGATGTGGGCCAGACCTTTGACCTGAATCGGGTGCGCCTGCAACTGGATCAGGCCGGCTACCGGGCAGTGGACACAGTACTGGATCACGGTGAGTATGCGATCCGGGGCGCCATTATGGATCTGTTCCCCATGGGCAGTACCGTACCCTACCGCATCGAACTGTTCGATGATGAGATCGACACCCTGCGCTCCTTCGATCCGGAGACCCAGCGCTCCATCCAGCAGGTGCAACAGGTCCGGCTGCTGCCCGGCAAGGAATTCCCGCTGCACGAGGCGGCGCTGCAGGCCTTCAAACAGCGCTTTAAAGCCCGCTTCGATGTGGATCCGCGCAGCTGCACCCTGTACCAGGATATCGCGGCGGGCATCGCCAGCGCCGGGATTGAATACTACCTGCCCCTGTTCTTCGAGCAGACCGCCACCCTGTTTGATTATCTGCCGGATAATGTTCTGATCGTCACGCCGCAGTCACTGACCGACAGCGCCAGCCACTTTCGCACCGACTGTGACAATCGTTACGAAGAGCTGCGCTACGATCTGCAGCGCCCCATTCTGCCCCCGGAACAACTGTTTCTGGGGGTGGAAGAACTGAACCAGGCGCTGAAACAGTGGCCCCGCATCCAATTCCGCGGCACCCCGGGGGCGGATAAACAACATCATACGGACCTGCCCCTGACGCCACCGCCGGAACTGCCGGTGAACGCCAAGGCCGGTAATCCCCTGCAGGCCCTGCAGGACCATTGCCAGCAGGCGGCTGACAATGGTTGCCGGGTGTTACTGGTGGCGGAATCCGCCGGCCGCAAGGACACCCTGCTGGAACTGTTACAGCGCATCGGCATTGTGCCCCGCAGTGCCGCCCACTGGCCGGATTTTCTGCAGCATCCCCAGGTGCCGGTGATGCTGGCCATCGCCCCCCTGAGCGCGGGTCTGGAACTGCAGACACCGGCTCTGAGTGTGGTCACCGAGCCGCAACTGTTCGGCCATCGGGTGATGCAGCAACGGCGCCGCAAGCGCGGCGACCAGCAGGCGGAAAATGTCATCCGCAACCTGACGGAACTGCAGGCAGGCGATCCGGTAGTGCACATCGATCATGGCGTGGGCCGCTATCAGGGTCTGCAGACCCTGGATATTGACGCCCAACCGCAGGAGTTTCTGACCCTGGAATACGCCGGCGGCGCCAAGCTTTATGTGCCGGTGTCCTCCCTGCATCTGATCAGCCGCTACTCCGGTGCCAGTGACAGCCTGGCGCCCCTGCACAAACTGGGCACGGATCAGTGGAACCGGGAGAAGCGCAAGGCCGCCGAACAAATTCACGATACCGCCGCGGAGCTGCTGAATATTTATGCCCGGCGGGCCGCCAAAGCCGGCCATGCCTTCAGCATCAGTCGGGCCGATTATGAAGCGTTTTGTGCCGGCTTTCCGTTTGAGGAAACCCCGGACCAACAGGCCGCCATCGATGCGGTGATCGCCGATCTCACCTCCAACCGCCCCACCGACCGGCTGGTGTGCGGCGACGTGGGTTTCGGCAAAACCGAAGTGGCCATGCGCGCAGCCTTTGTGGCGGTGCAGTCCGGCCGGCAGGTGGCGGTGCTGGTGCCCACCACCCTGCTGGCGCAGCAGCATTTTGATACCTTCAAAGACCGCTTTGCCGACTGGCCGGTACAACTGGAAGTGCTGTCCCGGTTCCGCACTGGCAAGGAACAGACCCAGGCCCTGCAGCGGCTGGCGGAAGGCAAAATCGATATCGTGGTGGGCACCCACAAGCTACTGCAGGAAACGGTACGGTTTAACAACCTGGGCCTGATCATCGTCGATGAAGAGCACCGCTTTGGGGTCCGGCATAAAGAGCGGCTGAAGGCAATGCGGGCGGATGTGGATATGCTCACCCTCACCGCCACCCCCATCCCCCGGACCCTGAATATGGCCATGTCCGGGGTCCGGGATATGTCCATCATAGCCACGCCGCCGGCGAAACGTCTGTCCATCAAAACCTTTGTCCGGGAAGAGAACAAGCCGGTGATCAAAGAGGCCATTCTGCGGGAGTTACTGCGGGGCGGGCAGGTCTATTTCCTCCACAACGAAGTGAAGTCCATTGAGCGCCGGGCGGAAGTGATCCGGGAGCTGGTGCCGGAAGCCCGGGTGGTGGTGGCCCACGGCCAGATGCGGGAGCGGGAACTGGAACAGGTGATGACGGACTTCTATCACAAGCGCTACAACCTCCTGATGTGCACCACCATCATCGAAACCGGTATCGACGTGCCCTCCGCCAACACCATTATTATCGACCGCGCCGACAAGTTCGGCCTGGCCCAGTTGCATCAGCTGCGGGGCCGGGTGGGCCGGTCCCACCACCAGGCCTATGCCTATCTGCTGACGCCGCCCCCCAAAGCCATTACCGGTGACGCCCGCAAGCGGCTGGAGGCCATCGCCGAGGCGCACGATCTGGGCGCCGGCTTCACCCTGGCCAGCCATGATCTGGAAATCCGTGGTGCCGGAGAACTGTTGGGGGAGGAGCAGAGCGGCAATATGAACAGCATCGGGTTTTCCCTGTATATGGAACTGCTGGAAGAGGCGGTGGCGGCCATCAAGGAAGGCAAAACCCCGAACCTGGACAAACCCCTGCGCCACGGCGCGGATATCGACCTGCGCATCCCGGCCCTGATCACCGAGGACTACGTGCGGGATGTGCATCTGCGCCTGATCACCTACAAGCGCATCGCCAATGCCCGCTGCGACGACGAGCTGGACGAACTGCGGGTGGAACTGGTGGATCGTTTCGGCACGCTGCCCGAGCCCACCCGCAACCTGTTTCGCCTCACCAAAATCAAATTGCGGGCTCAGACCCTGGGGCTTGCCAAAGTGGACGCCGGACCCCGGGGCGGTCGGGTGGAGTTTGCCGCCGATACCCAGGTGCACCCCCTGACTATTGTAAAAATGGTCCAAATTCAGCCCCAGTTCTATAAACTGGAGGGCGCAGATAAGTTAAGATTCATGATTGCAACGGAGACCGCCGACGAGCGCCTGCAACTGATGGAAGAATTGCTGCAGCAGCTCAGTGTGGCGCCTCCCTCCTGAATTCCCTGTTGAGCCCCCGGTGCCCATGTTCAAAATGACCGTTTCCAAGCGTCTTATGCCAGCCCTGCTGACGCTGCTGTTATTATCCTCTGTCACTTGGGCGGCCGAAGACGAAGACACCCCCTGGTATCAGATTTCCGTGGTGATCTTCCGCCACCTGAACAGTCCCCTGGGGAATGAGCAATGGCCCAACCCGGACACCCTGGACCTGAGTTTTCCTCAGGGCATCCTGGAGCTGGAGCCGGCGGCGGACGACACCGGGCCCCTGGACGCCTTTCGCCTGGTGGAGCCCCAGGACGACGAGTTTCAGTCGGTACTGCGCAGCCTCAAGCTCAGCTCCAATTATCGCATTATGACCCAGGTAAGCTGGAACCAGCCGGCGTTGGATTCCGAGCAGGCAATCCCGGTGCTGATTCAGGCCGGTGATCAATTTGGGGATTATCACGAGTTGGAAGGCAGTGTCACCCTGGTGGTGGCCCGCTATCTGCACCTGCGCACGGAACTCTGGCTATCGGAGTATATCCAGCAAGTAGAGGTAATTTCCCCCTGGTGGGAGACCGCCAACACCATCGACGATGACCTGCGCCAGGAAGACGGGGGGAATGACCGCCGCCTGTCCCTGGAGCCGATGAATCTGGAGTCAGCGGATTACTCGGAAACCGTGACCCGTTACAAGTCGGTACAGACGGTGCCCCTCAGGGAATCCCGCCGCATGCGCAGCGGCGAGCTGCACTACCTGGACAATCCGTTATTCGGAGTGCTGGTAAAAGTGGTGCCTTATACACCGGATGCCACACCCGATGCCTCACCGGAAGCGGGGCCGGACGCTGACGAAGCCGACGCCAGCGCGGTGAGCCGGAGGGCCCTGGGCCATCTGAGCCTGCGCTGAATCCAGACGGGTCAATCCGGGCGGGCTTTAATCGAGAAATACCGCCAGTAACCGGCGTACGTTCTCCATACCATTCATCAGCGCCTGTTCGATCTGCGCCATGGTGATGATGCCATCACTGCGCCCCGCCGCCATATTCACCACCAGCGCCAGACACACATAATCGATCCCGGCTTCCCGCGCCAGGGCCGCCTCCGGCATGCCGGTCATGCCGACAATGCTGCAGCCGTCCCGTTCCAGCCGGTCCACCTCGGCGGCGGTTTCCAGGCGGGGCCCCTGGGTGGCGGCGTATACCCCGCCGTCGGTCACCGGAATATGACTGGCGGCGGCGGCGCCCAGTAACCGCTGGCGCAGGGTTTCACTGTAGGGGTAAGACAGATCCACATGCAGCACGTTACCGATATCGGCAAAGGTGGCTTCCCGGCCCCAGGTGTAATCAATCAACTGATGGGGCACCACCAGGCTTTCCGCCGCCAGCTGCGGATGAATGCCACCCACCGCATTGACGGCCACAATATCCGTCACCCCTTCCTGCTTTAGCGCCTGAATATTGGCCCGGTAATTGATCTGATGAGGCGGCACCTTATGGCCCTTGCCATGGCGGGCCAGGAACACCACCTCACTGCGGCCGAAACGACCCCACTCCAACGGGGCCGACGGCTCCCCGTATTCGGTGGCCACCACCCGTGAAGTGGTGCGCGCCAGGCCCTCCAGTTCGGTGAGCCCGGTTCCCCCCATAATGGCTGTCAGGCCCATGCAATTGTCCCTCTTTTGTCGCGACCCCGGTTACAGACCCTTGACGGCAAAAATACCGTCGGCGTTACGCAGATAGCCTTTGTAATCCATTCCGTAACCGAACACAAACCGGTCCGGCACCTCCAGGCAGGTGTAATCCGCCTTGAAGTCGGGCTGATATTTACGCTCATGAACTTTATCCACCAGCACCGTGCAGCGCAGGGAAGCCGGCTGCTGCTGACGACAGCTCTGCAGGATTTTGCACAGCGTCTCCCCTTCATCCAGGATATCGTCCACCACCAGCACATGGCGGCCTTCCAACGGGTGTTGCGGCAACACTTTCCAGTGCAGTTCCGCCCCCTGGGTTTCCAGGCCGTAGCGGGTGGCGTGTATGTAATCCAGTTCCAGGGGAAAGCGCAGCCGCATCACCAGACGGGCGCCGAAGATCATGCCGCCTTTCATCACCACCAGCACCAGCGGGTCCTTGTCCGCCAGGTCAGTCTCGATGGTTTGCGCCACCGCTTCGATGGCCCGCTCTATCTGTTGCTCAGTCCACAGACAATCCGCTTCGCGCCAGATGGTTTCCACTTCATTGGCTGTTGTACTCATTTGGGTTCCTCGGGATCTGCAAGGCTGTCCTGCACCTCCCCCTCAATCAAATGCAGGGTCTGGGTGGGGAAGGCAAATTCGGCGCGCTGCTGCGACACTATCTCGGCAATTTTGAACAACACGTCCTGCTTTACCTCATGGTACTTGACCCAGTTGGTGGTGTGAGTCATGCAGTAGATAAAGAAATCCAGGGAGGAAGCGCCGTATTTATTAAAATTCACAATCAGAGTCTGATTGTGATCGATCTCCGGATGCTGTTCCAGCATGGATTTTACCGCCGCCACAATGGCGGGTAGCTGCTCCACATCGTCATACCGCACCCCCATGGTCTCATAGATGCGCCGGTGACTCATGCGCGAGGGGTTTTCCAGCGCGATACTGGTGAAGGTGGCGTTGGGTACATAAAGCGGGCGCTTGTCAAAGGTGCGGATAATGGTAAGGCGCCAGCCGATATGTTCCACCGTGCCCTCGATCTCCCGGTCTGGGGAACGCACCCAGTCCCCCACGGAAAACGGCCGGTCCAGGTACACCATCAGGCCACCAAAAAAGTTGGCCAGCAGATCCTTGGCGGCAAAACCCACGGCAATGCCGCCGATACCGCCAAACGCCAGCACTCCGGAGATAGAAATACCCATGGACTGGGCGATTACCAGGCCGCCGGTGATAATCACCGCCAGCCGCAACAGCTTGGCCATGGCGGTGACCGTGGTTTCATCCAGCGGCTCCTGGGTATAACCCGGGGTTTTCAACAGTTCCTCGGCCTTGGAAATCATCCGGATCAGGAACCAGAGCACCACCACTACCACCAGCACCACAAACAGCGGTGCCACCAGGGCGTTGTAGGATTCGTCCATTAGCGGCGCCATAATCTCCGCCACGACGCGGGCGCCCACCACCAGAATAAAGGCCCGGGAGGGTTTGCGGATGGCCCACAACAGGGCGTCATCCCACAGGTTACGAGTCTGGGCAAATTTTCGCTCCAGCCGGTCGTAGAACTTACGGGCGATGTAGTTGGCCAGCAGGCTGACAAACACCACCACGAATACCTGTATTACCCAATCCCGGCTGCCGTTGAACTCCTGCCACCACTGGGCCAGCATTTCCACTGCGTTACTCCTGTCGATGTTCGCCTGTTTATTGTTGTGCACCCGTTTGTGCTTCGATAGCCTGCCGCACCTGCTGATAACGCTGGCTTTGCCACAGGGCATCCCATTCCAGCCGCTGCCGGGCGGCCATGGGCGCCAGCCGCCGGGGGTCGGGCCATTGGGGTTCCGCCGCCAGCCAGTCCAGCACCTGATCGGCGCCCGCCGCGTTGTTACACAACAACGCCATATCGCAGCCGGCCTCCAGAGCCGCCCGGGCCCGCTGAGCGTAATCACCGGCCACCGCCGCCCCCGCCATATTCAGGTCATCACTGAAAATGACGCCGTTAAAGTTCAGCCCCTGCCGCAATTGCTGTTGCAACCAGAGCCGGGAAAACCCCGCCGGGCGAGAATCCACGGCCTGGTAAATTACATGGGCCGGCATCACCGCGTCCAGCCGCGCGCTGAGTCGGGTAAAAGGCACCAGATCCTGCTGCTGGATTTGAGCCAGGGGTCGCTCGTCCTCCGGCACCGCCACATGAGAGTCGGCCCGGGCCCAGCCGTGGCCGGGAAAATGTTTGCCGGTGGCCGCCATACCCGCTTCATGCATGCCGTCGATATAAGCCGCGGCGAGGGTGGTCACCACCGCCGGATCACCGTGGAAGGCCCGGTCACCGATCACGGCGCTGCGGCCCACTTCCAGATCCAGCACCGGGGCAAAGGAAAAGTCCAGCCCCAGTGCCAGCATCTCCGCCGCCATCAGCCAGCCCCAGTCCTGCGCCGCCACCAGCGCTCCCGCCGGATCTCGGTCATAGTGTTGCCCCAAAGCCCCCAGGGCCGGCAGCCGGGTCACACCCTGCCGCAGCCGCTGCACCCGGCCTCCTTCCTGGTCAATGGCCAGCAACAGCTGCGGGCGCTGCGCCCGCACCGCGGCCACCAGCTGTTGGACCTGGGACACGGATTCCAGATTGCGGGAGAACAGGATGACGCCGCCGGTGGCCGGATGGCGCAAACGTCGAATATCGTCAGCCCCCAGTTCGGGACCTTCAAGGTCCAGCATCACCGGACCCAAGCGCGTGTTGGCACTCATGGCACTCATCGTGCTCCTTGTTTTTCCATGGGCCCGGTCTTATTGCCGGATCAACACGGGCGTGCCCGGCCCCACCCGATCAAACAATTCAATGACATCCCCATTGCGCATGCGAATACAACCGTGGGACAGCGGAATGCCCATGGGTTCCGAATCCGGGGTGCCATGAATATAAATGTATCGCCGTTGGGAATCCACGTCGCCGCCGCGGTTGACGCCGGTTTCCTCTCCGCACAACCAGAGAATGCGGGTCAGTATCCAATCCCGCCCCGGGTGTCGGGTGGCCAGTTCCGCGGAATAGGTTTCACCAGTGGGCCGGCGCCCCACAAATACGGTGCCCACCGGCGCATCAGCGCCGATGCAGGCGCGGATCCGATGCCGTCCCAGAGGCGTTTGATTGGAGCCGGACCGGTTACCGGGGCCATTGCGGGCGGTGGACACCGGCCAGGAGCAGATACAGCGGCCCTGTTGCCAGAGTTCCAGCAGCTGACCACCGATATCAATCCGGATTTCAGCGGTGGGGATGCGAGGCATTGCGCAATCCTGCCGCCATAAAACCCGTCAGATGACTGACAATGAAATCCACTGAACCCCGGTGTCCGGTGTCGTTAACCGCCATGGCCCGCAGCGCATCGAAATTCGACATGGTAAAAATCGCGGTACCCAGCGCAAAATGGGTATGCCAGAACAGCTCCTGGTCAGTGGCGCCGGGCAGCGCCGGTTTCAGCAACCCGGCATAACGCTGAAAGGTTTCCCCATAACGCTGGGCAATATAGTTGCGCAGGTGCGCCTGGGATTGGGTATAGGCCAGCCCCAGCAGGCGCATGAATGCCGTGGCCCGGTTGGTGTTACGACCGTGGACTTCGTAAATGGCACTGGACAGTACCTTAAGCAGGGATTCCACATTGATGGCTTCCGGCTGTTGCTCCAGCTCACTGAGCCGGCGCTCAATGTCCGCCACCAGCGGTTCCAGAAAGCGTTCGAATACCGCCTGTATCAACGCTTTTTTCGAGCCGAAATGATAATTTACCGCGGCCAGGTTGACGCCGGCGGTACTGGTGATGGTGCGTAGGGATGTCTCAGCAAAGCCCCGCTCGGAGAACAGAGCCTCCGCCGCATCCAGGATTCGCTCCACGGTTTCTTTTTGTGCCATAGGTCGCAGGTTCCTGACCGGAGGTCCCACTCCTCCATAAACGATCGTTTGAAACTTACGTTTGCCAGGCGCCTCTGTCAACAATTCCCGTTTAAAAATAGCGGATCAGCTCCAACTGAAGCAAATCATTACGACTGTTCTGAGCCAGCTTATAAACCGGGTTGAAAGTACCGGTGGCCACCTCCACCGCCGTGGGGGGCTGTTCGCTGTGGAAGAACAGTGCCTCCAGGTTGATGGTCCAGACCGCGCCCAACCGACGGCTGGCCTCCAGGGTCAATACCCGCTCTTCGGTGCGGTGATCGTGGATCAGTGCCACCAGCAGATCGCTGCTGGCAGCATCGTTCAGCGCCAGTCGCAAACCCAGGACAATATCATTCTCCAGATAGGCATCCGCCGGGCCATCGCCGCCCCGCTCATCGAAATTGTATTCTGACACCACTCCCAGATCCCATACCTGGCCAAACACGCCGTAGTAGGTGTATTCAAACCCGAACACAGTGGCAAAATAACGGCCATAGCGAGTCCCGCCGCGGCTCAGGGCCTCCAGTTTCCAGAGCCAGGCATCATGGTTGTACTGCAGCTCCAGCCCCACCTGGTCAATCACCCGATAGTAGGGTACCAGTTCACCCTGGGTGTTGAACCGGGTCAGTTCCGGATCCCGTGAGGTGCCGCCAAAGTAAGACAGGGCAATTTCCCAGGTGGCAATGGAGCGGGACCAACGGGCGGCAAAGTCCACCCGCTTATCTTCGGCGCCGGATTCATAGCGGGCCTCATCATTGCTGATCAGAAAAGTGCCCCGGGGCCAGCCTTCCGGCCCCGGAAACGTGCGTTCCCGAAACCCCACCAGCGCATACAGATCCAGAATGCCCCAGTCATTCACCAGCGACAGATTGATCATGGGCTGCCCCAGGCGGGCTTCGCCATCGATGCGCTCCACCTGATCTTCCTGATTGATGATATCCACCAGATGCTGAAACTCCGTCACCCCCCAGAATACCGTGCGCACCCCGGAGCGCAGTTCCCAGCTGTCTGCCACGTGGATCCAGGCCAGATCCTGGATATCGCCATGGCTACGCTCGTCATCGGTTTCCGACCAACGATAGAAGGCCTCGACCTCCAACAGATCGCGGCCGTCGTTCCAGTCGGTAAAATACTCCGCTCGCAGGCTGGCGGAGGCCGCATCCTCCTCACTGAGATAAGGGTTATCCTGTGGCAGATAACGATATTCAACCCCGGTTTCCAGATGCCACTGCCCGGCCTGACTGATGGTGGCCATCGTGGCCAGCAGGGTTCCTCCCCACAGCTCCCTGATCCTCATGCATTACTCCTGCTCAATTGCGTTTTATTATGCCGCTGTCCGGTACTGACAACGGTTGGCGGACCCGATTATATAGCCTGGTTTGCGCCGGACAATAATGAACAACGCCAACCACGGTTTTCTTTATTTCGCAGCCTGTATATAATAACAGTATCTGTCACAGCAACGGGGCCGGCCTGGCATCATCATGGAGAAGCTCACCAAGCGTCAATCTGAAATTCTGGAACTGATCAAATCCCATATTGCCGACAGCGGCATGCCACCCACCCGCATGGAGATTGCTGAAACCTTCGGCTTCCGCTCCCCCAACGCCGCGGAAGAACATCTGCGGACACTGGCCCGCAAAGGCTATATTGAAATGGTGCCCGGCGCCTCCCGGGGCATTCGCCTGCTGGGGCAGGAGGAGCCGGCAGAGCCGGGTCTGCCCATCATCGGTCAGGTGGCTGCGGGTCAACCGGTGCTGGCCCAGGAGAATATCCTCGGCCGCTGTCAGCTGGATCCGGGATTCTTTCAACCGCGGGCGGATTACTTTTTGCGGGTCAAGGGCCTCAGCATGATCGATGCCGGCATTCTGGAGGGGGACCTGTTAGCGGTTCATAAAACCCACGAAGCCCGCAAAGGTCAGATCGTAGTGGCTCGTATTGGTGATGAAGTCACCGTGAAACGCTTCGATCGCAAACGCAATAAAATCTTACTGCTGCCGGAAAATCCCGACTTTGAACCGATCGAAGTGGATGGCAGTGGCGAAGAATTCGCAATCGAGGGCTTGGGTGTGGGTATCGTGCGGGATGGTATCTGACCGGTGAACCGGGGCGCTCAGTGCAGTACGCCGGGCACTTCTTCCGTGTCCTCGGTGAGGCTGCCATCAGTGGGCTCTTCATGGGCCTCCAGCACATGACCGTATACCTCTCCCACCGCCTGTACACCGGCACTGACCATGGCTTTGCCCACATCCAATGAGTGTTCAGAAAGTAATACCCGCACCTCGTCAGAGAACTTGATTTCCACCAGTGCCGAACCGTCGCCCTCGGCCCGACGCAGTACAATCTCTCCAGACTCCAACTCGACAATTTCCAACAATGCGGACATGCAACCAACCCAAGTGACATGGAAGTGTTTGACGCAATAGAAAAAAACGGAAAGAAGCCTGTAAAGCACGGCAAAAAGCCGTCATATCCATCGCTGAATGGCCGTCGATATTACCACGTCGGGCTTTGGCCCCACAAATAATTCACCGTTACTGGCGATATATAATAGCTACCACTCACCCAGCAGCTGCCTGATTTCTTCTATCAAATTGGAAAGATTGTCATACCAATCATGGAGTTGCGAAAACCCATCCGCCTCGTTCATCGACCGCACGTCAATCGCGGCCGGGGCAGCCCCGGTGACAGTCGGACGGGCACCGGCTTCCAGCTGATTAATCCGCTGCCAGGCAGCCAGCAGTTGCTGCAACCAGCTGCCGGTGCTTTGCTCCAGAGCGCTTATCCGCTCCAGCTCCGGCAGGCTTTTTTCCCGTTCAGCAGCTTGGCGGAGAAAGTCCGTCAATGCCGTCTGGCCTGCATAGGGTTCATCATAGGTGTGAGCCACCTCCCAGATCAGACACCGATAGGCGCCGGTCAGATGGAACACACAGGATTCACGATGGGCCGCCAGCAAAGCGGCACGATTGAGTACGGCTGCATCCGCCTGGGTACTGTTGATGGCGTCCAGATAGAAGCGGGCGAAGTACAGCTTTTGATTGGCGTTACTCAACTTATGCTTGGCCATGGGAGTCACCTGCCGCGTTGGTTTCGCTCTATTGTACGCAGGTGGCCCCCCGGGAGGGAACCTGGTGATTTCTCAACTATAATTGTATGTAGTGGCCGTCCTGGCGCTGAGCGGACTGATTTTCCTCGATTTATCCCTTGAGCGAATGTTACTTGCGCGGATGCTTCAGGCCAGGCTCGTATTATCCGACCCCGCTCTACGCAACGTTGTTCTGGACAACAGAGGAACCCGGCATCCATGGACGTTTTCCGCCCGGCGGTGGGCCTGATGAGTCGCCTGCCCTACAACTTCAAGTTTTTGCTGATCAGCGTGCTGTTCCTGTGCCCGCTGTTGTTGCTGAGTTTCCAGCTCTGGGGACAACTGGAGCGGGATCTGCAAACCACCGCCAATGAGGTGGCTGGCGTCAGCCTGATTCAGGAGTTGAATCAGGTGACGGCCACGGCCGCGGAGTTGCGGGATCTGAGCATGGCGTACAATTACGATCGCACCCCGCAAACCGCTGCGCTCATTTCCCGTCTGCGCACCAGCACCCGCCAGCAACTGGATCAGTTCATCAATGCCCACAGCGAATCCCGGTTGTTGCAGAGCGAACAGCTGGACCGCCTGCAACAGGCCCGCCAGGAGGCGTTCCGGGAGGATTTGGGGGCCAAACTGATGCTGCGGGAATACATGAATTCCTACGGCAGCCTGGTACAGGCGCTGGACCACGTGACCTATGAGGTGGCCAACCTCAGCGGCCTGGCCAATGACCGTGACCCCCAGGTGGCCACCGATCTGGAATTGTATCTGGACAGCGTCCGGCCGCTGCTGGCCCGCCTTACCCAGTTGCGCGGTTACGGCAACAACACGCTCAACATGCAGTATCTGGACAGCGCCACCTTTACCGAGGTGGACGCCAGTTACTACCACACCCAAACCGGCCTGGCGGAGTTTCAGCGGGCGCTGGAGAAAATAACCGGTGAAACGCCGGACCATCCTCTGGTGGCCGCCCAGGGTGAGTTCACCCAGGCCATCGAACAGCTGCTGTATCTGTTCAACGATCAGGTGGTGGAAGCAATTTCCGAGCGCCTGGGCTGGCAGCAGTTCAACGCCCGCGCCAGTGCCCTGATCGATACTGCCCGCAACCTGGAGCAGGGCATCCTGGAACGGACCCTGAATGCAGTGCAACAGCGGCTGGCGCAGAAGCAACGCAACCGGCTGATACTGGTCATCAGTCTGTTGGCGCTGCTGGTATTGATCGGTTACCTGTATGCCGGCCTGTATCTGTCCCTGGACCGCAGCATTGATAACATGGTGGGCAGTACCCATCAGGTGGCCCAGGGTGATATGACGGTGGCCGCCGCCAGGCTCACCCGGGATGAATTTGCCGTACTGGTGGACAACTTCAACCGCATGGTACAACAGATGCGTCAGTTGATCCTGGCAGCCCGCGACAGCAGCGATACCGTCACCCAACACGCCACCCACGTCAAGGCATTGGCAGATCGCAACTCGGATATTGTGCGGCGACAAACCGCAGAGACCGCGAAAATCAGCCACGCCATGGAGGAGATGTGCGCCGCGGCCGAAGCCATCGCGCGGGAAACGGAACTGACCGCAGACGGTGCCCGGGAAGCGGATGCCAACGCCCGTCAGGGCCAGCAACTGGTGGAAGCAGCGGTGACCAATTTCAATGCCCTCAGCGATAACATGGCCCACTCCACGCAGGTGGTGGAACAGCTGGCGGAACAAAGTCGGGGGGTGACGGATATTCTGACGGTGATCCGGAATATCGCGGAACAGACCAACCTGCTGGCGCTGAATGCCGCCATTGAAGCAGCCCGGGCCGGCGAACAGGGACGGGGGTTTGCGGTGGTGGCCGACGAGGTACGCACGCTGGCCCAACGCAGTCAGGAAGCCACCGAAGATATCAATCAGGTGCTGGGCAAGATTCAGGCCGGGGTCCAGGAGGCCGTCAACGCCATGGAACTCAGCGGTGAGGTGACTGCCCGCTCAGTGAACACCGCCAACGACCTGACCGCCAAGCTGGAGGAGATCCTGCAGGGTGTAAGCCATATCAGCGCCCGCACCCAGTCCATTTCCGCTGCCAGCCTGCAACAGACGCAAACGGTGAGCCAGGTGCTTGCCAGCATTAAGTCCATCAACGGCCGCTCCCAGGAGGCGGCCTCCGGCGCCGATGATACTCAACAATCCTCACAGCAGATGCTCAGCGCCCTGGAACAGATGCTGGCGCAGTTAAGCCGTTTCCGCACCTGACCGGGTTATTTTTTCGCGGCTTTCTTTACAGCTTTCTTTACGGCTTTCTTTTTGCCGCCGGCCCGCTTTTTGGTGCTGGCTTTTTTCGCGCTGGCGCCGGTTTTCTCCTGCCACTGCTTACCATCGTACACCGCGCTCCAGCCGGTGGCTTTGCCCTCGGCATTCTCCGACATGACGTATTGTTCTTTGTTCTTGCGGCTGTAGCGCAGAATGGCCTGGTTGCCCTCCGGATCGGTTTCCGGAGCATCCAGCAGATACTTATATTTGGGGTCCAGCTGGTCACCCACGCTTTTCACCTCTTCCACCAGCGGAGCCCGGGTCTCCCGGTGTTTGGGAAACTGACTGGCCGCCAGGAACAGGCCCGAGGCGCCATCCCGCAACAGGAAATGATCATCGGATTTTTCGCAACGCAAATGGGGCATGGGAATAGGATCGGCTTTCGGCGGTGCCACCTCGCCGTTGCGCAATAATTTACGGGTGTTCTTGCATTCGGGATTGGTGCAGCCGAAATACTTGCCGAAGCGCCCGGTTTTCAACTGCATATCGGCGCCGCACTTGTCGCACTCCACGATGGGGCCGTCATAGCCTTTGATTTTGAAGTTACCGGTTTCGATTTCGTAGCCTTCGCAGTCCGGGCTGTTACCACAGACGTGGAGCTTGCGTTTTTCATCGATCAGATAATTTTCCATGGCGGTGCCGCATTTGGGGCAGCGGCGTTTTTCCCGCAGGGCCTTGGCTTCACTCTCGTCGTCATCGGCGTTGATGGTTTCCGAGCCGTGGATCAGGTTAATGGTTTCCTTGCAGCGTTCCTTGGGCGGCAACGCATAACCGGTACAACCCAGGAACACCCCGGTGCTGCCGGTGCGAATGGCCATGGGGCGGCCACAGGCCGGGCACTCGATATCCGTTGCCACCGGCGGATTGGTGCGCATGCCCCCTTGCTCGCTCTCGGCTTTTTCCAGCTTGGTTTTGAAATCGGCGTAGAAATCATCCAGCACCTGTTTCCAGTTCAGCTTGCCTTCGGCGATTTCATCCAGCTGCTCCTCCATCCGGGCGGTGAAGCTGTAATCCATGAAATTATTGAAATTTTCACTGAGCCGGTCGGTGACGATATCCCCCATCTTCTCGGCATAAAAGCGGCGGTTTTCCAGTTTCACATAGCCCCGGTCCTGGATCGTGGAAATAATAGAGGCATAGGTGGAGGGCCGGCCGATGCCGCGCTTTTCCAGTTCTTTTACCAGGCTGGCCTCGGAATAACGGGGCGGTGGTTGGGTGAAATGCTGGCTGGGATCCAGTTGCTGCAATGCCAGTTGCTCACCGATTTCCACATCCGGCAGTTCAATGTCTTCGTCGGACTTCTTGCTGCCAGGCATATTCACCTTCAGATGACCGTCGAATTTCAGAATCCGGCCCTTGGTGCGCAATTCAAAATCACCGGCGGTCACGGTGAGGTTGGTGCTGAGGTATTCCGCCGGCGGCATCTGGCAGGCCACAAAGCGTTTCCAGATCAGGTCGTAAAGCCGCTGGGCATCGGTTTCCAGGCCGGAAACGGACTTGGCGGCCCGCTTTACATCCGTGGGCCGGATGGCCTCGTGTGCTTCCTGAGCCCCTTCCTTGCTGGCGTAAAAATTGGGTTTCTCCGGCACATAACGGCTGCCGAAATTACCACCGATATAATCCCGCACCGAGTTGATAGCCTCGCCACTCAGGTTGGTGGAATCGGTACGCATATAGGTGATGTAGCCCGCCTCGTACAGGCGCTGGGCCATCATCATGGTTTTCTTCACACTGAAGCCCAGGCGGGTACTGGCGGCCTGCTGCAGTGTGGACGTGGTGAACGGTGGCGCCGGCCGGGATTTGGTGGGCTTGTCTTCGCGGCCGGACACCTGGTAAGTGGCCTGGCGCAGGGCCGCCAGCGCTTTATCGGTTTGTTCCTTATTGGTGGGGCGAAAGTTTTTGCCCCCCTGCCTGGCCACCTGCAGCCGCAGAGCATCTTTGTGGGCGGTGTGGGTGTCGGCGTAGACTTCCCAGTATTCCTCCGGCACAAAGGCGCGGATTTCCCGTTCCCGCTCCACCACCAGTTTCACCGCCACCGACTGCACCCGGCCGGCGGACAGGCCCCGGGCGATTTTGGCCCAGAGCAGTGGCGATACCATATAGCCCACCACCCGGTCCAGAAAGCGCCGGGCCTGCTGGGCATTGACCCGGTTGCCATTAACCTTGCCCGGCTCGCTGAAAGCCTCCTGGATGGCACTCTTGGTGATCTCGTTGAACACCACCCGCTTGTAGCGGTCATCATCCCCGCCGATCACCTCCCGCAGGTGCCAGGCGATGGCCTCCCCTTCGCGGTCCAAATCCGTGGCCAGGTAAATGGTATCGGCGTTTTGCGCCAGCTTCTTCAGTTCGCTGACGACTTTCTGCTTATCCGGCAGGATCTCGTAGTGAGCCTCCCAGCCGTGTTCCGGATCCACCCCCATGCGGGAAATCAACTGGCTATGGGCTTTTTCCTTTTTATACCGGGCCTTCTCCTCCGGCGCCATTTTACGGGTAATGGCCGCCTGTTTGGCCCGCTCCTTGGGGTCCACCGGTTTCTTCCGGCCGCCACTGGTGGGCAGATCCCGCACATGGCCAACGCTGGACTTCACCACAAAATCCTTGCCCAGGTATTTATTGATGGTTTTTGCCTTGGCGGGCGATTCCACGATTACCAGCGACTTTCCCATAGAGTTCGTTCCAACCTTGCCTGTGAAAATGGGTGGTTCAGGCTTGAATTCGCGTTTCCGGCCTGGTGGCTGCCGACAACTTTATGCGTCAAAAGGGCGACATATATAAGAGGTGTCAGGCTCCGGGTCAAGGGAGCCCAGGATTCTGCAGCCTAATTTGTTTTTAGAACCGAATCACAGTTTTTTCCAAAAATGTGCCGTAATCCATATTTCGAAAAGCAAGCATAGCAATAGTTTTCAACAAGTTAGCCCCGCCGCCGGCGGCACCGCTCAACCCCGTCGACCCGCCGTACTGCCGACAAAAAATATTAGACACCGGACTCAGCCCGATCCCTGTTCCCGGCTGCGTCGCTGATACTGGCGCGGGGATTCGCCGCTCCAGTGGCGGAAGGCCCGGCTGAACGCACTCTGCTCCGAGTACCCCAGTAACAGGGCGATCTCCGTCAGGGTCAGGCGTCGCTGCTGCAGATACTGGCGGGCCAGCTGCAGCCGGGCACTCTGCAACAGAGCACGAAACTCCAGCCCCCGGTCCTGTAGCCGCCGATGCAGGGTACGCCTGGACAGAGCCAGAGTGCGGGCCACCTGATCCAGATTGGGCTGCCCGTCTTCGATGGCTTTGACGATGGCCTGCCGCAGCCGCAGCTCAAAATCACCAGCTTTGGGCAAAACCGCCAGCAGCGTTTGAGCCTGCTGCTCCAGCAGTTGCCGCAGGGCAGGATCCCCATGACCCAGTGGCAGGTTGAGACAGTCGGCAGGCAAACGCAGTTCCAACTGGGGTTGGTTGAAATACACCGGGCACTGGACAAACTGCCGGTAAGCAGCGGCGGCCACCGCGGGAGCACCGGTGAAGTTCAAGCTTAGCGGTTGCAGATTCGGGATCCCGGTCAGCCTCCGCAAATGGGTCACCATGCCCATCACCAACACTTCATCGGACAGCTGGGTGGAGGGCCCAAAGCGGTTTTCCCAGTACAGGCGAATGCCTTCCGGGGCCAGTTCCAGGCAACCGGTGTCGCCATCATGCAACAGCCGCTGATAGCGCTGGAACCGTTGCAGAGCCTCCGCCACGGTGGCGCAGGACAGGGATAGATAGCCCAACACACCCAGGTGGGAAGGCGCAATGGCCTGCCCCAGCTCCATGCCCACCGGCTGCTCGGGGAGCTGGCGCTGCAGGGTTTCCAGGTAGTGCCACCAGTGGCGAAAGCGCATCCGGCTGGCGGGTCGGAACTGGCGCAGGGAGGCCCTCAGTGCCGGTAACTCCAACCCCTGGCGATCCATATACGCCAGCAGCAGCGAGGCCAGATCACCACTGACATTCATTTCTGCCAGCAGGTTGTTCATACCGCATCTCCGAGGCCCATCATTGGCACAAATTGTCAAAAAAATGCCCCGCCAGGTCAAATCCCCGGCAACATTCTCACCTATTCTGTTAGCGTTGGTTGTTGCGAAGAGTGAGGCTCCCATGGCGGATGTGCGACACGCGCTGTTTTTTATACTGGCCTTTGGCGCCCTGTTTTTATTGGCCATGGCCCTGGAAGCCGGTTACGGCTACTGGCGGGGGCGGCGCCATGTCTACCACCGGCGCGAAACCCTGGCCAATATCCGTACCGGAGTCTCCTACAAAGTCGTGGATGGCATTGCCATCGCCCTGTTTATTCAGGTGTTGTATGAGTGGGTGGCGGGCTTTGGCCTGCAGTGGTATCCGGCGCCGGGGGTACTTAGTATCCTGTTATTGTGCCTGCTGGTGGACTTCTGTTTTTACGTCAATCACTATCTGATGCACAAAGTTCGCTGGCTCTGGGCCAGCCATGTGACCCATCATTCCTCCGGGCACATGAATTTATCCACCGCCCTGCGGCAGAATTTCAGTCACGCCCTGAATGGTGCCTGGGTGTTGTGGTGGCTGCCCGCGGCGCTGGTGGGGTTTGATAAGAACTGGGTGTTGATCGCCATTGAGGCCAATCTGGTGTATCAGTTTTTCCTGCATACGGAACAGGTGGGACAATTGGGGTGGCTGGAACGGATCTTTAACACGCCTTCTCACCACCGGGTCCATCACGGTCGCAACCCGCGCCAGATCGACACCAATTTTGGCGGTGTACTGATTATCTGGGACCGCCTGTTCGGCACTTTCCGCCGCGAGCAGGATGCCGGCACCATCCAGTATGGCATTCCCCGCATGCCGGCGCGCCCCTATGCCGCCTGGCATCTGCAGACCCATGAATGGCTCAGCCTGTGGCGGGATCTGCGGCGCTGGAAAGACTGGCGGATTCTGGTGAAGGCACCGGACTGGGCACGATCGCACTATGCAGGCATCAGGCCCACAGCAGATCCTGCAGCTGCTCCGCCAAAGTCTCCACCTCCGCCACGTCCCCCCGCTCATTCCAGATAATGGCGGCACTGCGGGGCCCCAGCTCAATGGCCAGAAAGTCCGCGGTCTGTTGTTGCTGCCACTGCTCGATCAATTGCTGTACCGGAGGCGGTGTCACCAGCCGGAAGTCGCTGGCCTCCCATACCAGGTTGCCGTCGCGGGTTTTGCGCTGCCACCACTCCCCGTGTGTGCCGGGGCCGGGCTCCCCCTCCTCCGCCAGTCGCTGGTAGCGATACCATTGATGGTTTTCGATGTGGGGATTGCGCTGCAGCAGGGCATTGAACTTTTTGTCCCGCTGCAGTGAGATAGGGGCTACTTTCAGCCCCAAAGCCAGCGCCCGCTCCCGCATGCGCATTTTCCGCCGGGCCCGGGGCGAAGGGCGCAGCATGAAAATCGGCCCCAGAATGAACAACATGGCCAGGGCAATGATCAGATACACCATCAGAAAACACCCGAAACTTGATTGAAAACAACGCTTGAAATAAATGGGCCCGGCATTATCTAATAGAATTCTGGATTCACCAAACCAACAAGCACAAGGAATCTTCCCATGGGGCAATATCATCATATTCTGCTGGCAGCTGACTTTAATGCCGAATCCGCGCAGGTGGAACAGCGGGCCGCTGCTCTGCGGGACACCTTCGGCGCCAGCCTGAGTATCATTCATGTGATGGAGCCCATTTCCATCGCCTACGGTGGTGAGTTCCCGGTGGACCTGGGGGACCTGCATAAAGAACTGGAAAAGCAGGCCCAAACCCAACTGCGGGAACTGGGACAGAAGCTCAATGTACCCCAGGAGCGCCAGTTCCTGGAAGTGGGGATCACGGAAAAGGAAATCCTGCGGGTGGCGGAGGAAAACGGGGTGGACCTGATTGTGCTGGGCAGCCATGGCCGCCACGGCCTGGCTCTGTTATTGGGCTCCACCGCCAACGCGGTGCTGCATCATGCCAACATTGACGTGTTGGCGGTACGGCTCAACAAGGATTCAAAATAAACCGGAGGATCCCGCCGGCACATTGATGGCCGGCGAATGGTCGGCATCCAACAGCAACGCCTCGATCCGTTGCAACTGGGTCTCCAGTGACGTACTGACGCTGGAAGACATATCCATAAAGCTCAGCAGCGCTTTCAGGTTGGAATCGCCGGCGCAGGCCTCCTTCACCCGCCCCCAGAAGGCCTCATTCAGGGTCTGCAACTCCTGGTTCAGTGTGATCAGTCCCTGCAACTCCCAGTCCGGGCGGCGGCCGGAGCGATAGTTAAAATACTGCCGTAACAGATACAATGCCGCCGAGCGAATAATGAAGTCATCCTGGGAGGCAAAGGGCAAATGATTCAGCGCATTGGGCTTAAGCTGTTTCAGAATCGGGCAGGCGCTACTGGCCATGATCAGGCCCATCAGTGAGCGCAACCCCTCCTCCAACGCTGTCTGCTTTTCATAGTCCCGTTCCGGCGTCACCACCCGCACCCGGGCGCTCTGGGTGGCCGGCAGCTCCTGAAAATCCGTCACCACTCCCGCCAGGTCCACGGCGGCGGGGCAATAGCGGCAGTCTTTCACCGTCAGCGGACAGTTGGGACACTGATGGTGGGACAACTGGGTCCAGGCCGGCGCCTGGGGCCGTTCTGCCTTGGCATCGAACTCCCGCTCCACGTCCACCTCGTAACTGCGGGTGCTGTGTTCCATGTCGAACCGATATTGAATTTTCATAGCCGGGCCCCGGGCAAGCGTCTCAGACATTCTGTTATTACCAGTGTAGACCTCTCCACGAAGGGAATCCAAAACCATCTAGGAGGCCGGAAAATCCGCGCACAGACTCTAAGCCGTTGATTCCTGATAAGCTGACAAAAAACCCTGGATTTCCTTTGCCCATCCTGGCGGTTTGTGTTCTATGCTGATTATGGTAACTCAGTACTATTCACGCCTTGGCAGGAGCGACTCAGCGTGTCTCTGGAATCCAGAATCCCCAATCCCGGCTCCAGCTCCCTTAACCCGGATCTGGACTGGAGCCAAATCAAGGAAACCATTTCCATGCTGTGCCTGGCCATGGCGCAGATTGAAACCACCCTCACCGACAGTTCCCGTTCGGTGGATGAGCTTTCCACGACGTTTACGGGGATGGCGCAGGACGCCCGTAAAGTCATGAATCTTTGTGAGCACGCCGACAGTGCGGAAAAATGGGAAACCCAGCGTACCGACATTATGAACGCCTCGCAGCAGATGCACGCGCAGATGCAGCGGGCCATTGTGGCCTTTCAGTTCTATGATCGCCTGACCCAGAAACTGCATCATGTGAACGAAAGTCTGTCGCACCTGGGGGATCTGATCGGGGATTCCCGGCGGCTGTATGATCCGGGCGAATGGAACCGGATTCAAAAGGAAATCCGCTCCAACTACACCATGGAGTGCGAACGCCTGATGTTCGATCACATTATGCAGGGCGCCACCATTACCGAAGCCCTGGAGCTGTATCGGCATCAGTTTGAGCAAACTGAAAACATGCAGGTGGCCGACGATACCGATGACGATATCGAGTTGTTCTAGCCGGCGGTCAAGCCCCGGGGCGAACCGTTCAGGCGGATTCCAGCACCCTTACGCGGTCCCCCAGCCGTAGCGTGCCCGTGCCCCGGGGTACCAGGTTCTGACCGAAAAACACCTGATTGCCCCGGCGCCGGTATTGTTGCAGAACCCGGAACACCTCCGGCTGTTTCTCCCCCGTGGCCGGGTCAATGGTGGGTATGGCACAACGGGAACAAGGCTTGACCACATCAAAAACCATCGCCCCCACCTGAATCACCCGCCAGTGGTCTTCACCCCAGGGCGCGGCATCCTCCACCACCAGATTGGGCCGAAAGCGCTGCATCGCCACTGACTGTGACATTTCCCCATTCAGATCCGCCAGCGACGCCTGGGTGGTCAGCAACAGGGGAAAGCCATCGGCAAAGCTGACCGTGGCCCCGCCGGGCGCATAGTCGGGGTCCACCGGTCGGTGAGTGCTGTCCGGCATATAAACCAGCCGACAGGATCGCCCCAGCACGTCGCTGAGCCACTGGTGCACCACCGGCGGGGCCAGCCGGGCCGCGCATTCGTCATCCCAGACCTGTACCGTCACCGGTTCACCATGGGCACACTGGGCAATACTGACCCGCAGGGTCTCCTGATCCCGGTGCGACAGGCACAGGACATCGTCGTCCAGTGCGGTTTGAATCAGCGCCATGGTCGCGCACTGACGCTGGGTAATAAACCGGCCCCGCGCATCCACCACCATCCAGCGCCGGTCCCAGGTGGGGCCAAAACGGTCAATGAAGAACGCTTCCCGGGCCATTGCTGCTAGGGATTTTACCGGATGAATGTACATTGCCCCTATGTGCATGGCATGGACCCCGCGTTGGTTGTGATACGAACAGACTAACCTATACTGTATCGGTAACCGGGTTATAACAAAACACACGCTGATTCCAGAGCGGGGAATGACACAGCATGAGAGCCTTGACCAGTCTGATTGCCATGATGTTGCTGAGCGCCTGCGGTGATTCCAAATTTGCCGATATGCCCCAGGCGGAACTGCAGGACCGCTACTACGAGTGCGAAAACGCTTCCAGCCTGTCGCCGGGGGCAGCCATCACCTGCGACAATATCCGCCGGGAGTGTGATCGACGGGCCGATGAATTGGGCCGCAAGGTTTGTTTTTAAACGTTTGCTTTTAAAGGTCTGCTGCCGAGCGGGTGCCTAAACAGAATCGCCAACGGCTAAAACAGCACGCTGGTGCCCTCCGCCGGGATCTCCGCATTGATGCCCAGTTTGTGCTGCAGTGTCTGTTGCAGGGTTTCCAGGGCCTCCGGCTCCCCATGTACCAGATACAGGCGGAAGCGGGATTTGAAATGACTGATCCAGTCCAATAACTGAGTCTGACCCGCATGGGCGGAAAACCCACCCAGGGTATGCACTTTGGCCCGCACAATAAAATCCTGACCGAAGAATTTCACGTGGCGGTTGCCTTCCACGATTTGACGCCCCAGGGTCCCCTGGGCCTGAAAGCCCGGGAACACCAGATGGCATTCCTCACGCCAGATATTGTGCTTCAGGTGATGGCGAATGCGACCGCCATTGCACATGCCACTGCCGGCGATGATAATGGCACCGTCCTTGATCCGGTTGATGGCCATGGAGTCTTCGGTGCTTTCGGTGAGCGTCAGCATGGGCAGATAGGATTTGGGATCGTCCCCCAGTTTGGCGGACACTTTTTTCAAATCGTCGGGATCCAGCAGATCCATATACTCGGTGTAGAGCCGGGTTACTTCGATGCCCATGGGGCTGTCCAGAAAGATCCGCTGCTGGGGCACCCGCCCCTGTTTGTACAACACCCCCAGATGAAACAGCATTTCCTGGGTGCGGCCCACGGCAAACGCCGGGATCAGCACGTTGCCTTTATCGGCACTGGCCTGGGTCAGCGCTTTACTTAATTCGTCCAGGGTATTGTCCAGGGTACGGTGGTCGCGATCCCCATAGGTGCCTTCCATCAGCACCAGATCGGCATTCTCCAGAATCTCCGGATCGCGCATCAGCACCGCATCGGCATTGCCCAGATCTCCGGAAAACACCAGCTTTTTTGAGTGGCCGTGCTCTTTGATGAGCAAATCCACAATGGCGGAGCCGATGATGTGGCCGGCGTCGTGAAACTGCAGTTTTACATGACCGTTAATGGTATGGGTTTCGTGGTAGGGAAGGCCCACGCAATGTTCCAGCACGTGCAGCACATCCTCCATGTCATACCAGGGTTCGATCTCCGGTTTGCCGGCCCGCTTGCGGCGTTTGTTTTCCCATTCCACATCCCGCAGATGGATGCCGGCGGCGTCTTCCAGCATGATGGCCAGCAGATTGCGGGTGGCTTCCGTGCAGTACACCGGCCCTTTGTAGCCGGTTTTGAACAGGCGCGGCAACAAACCACTGTGATCCAGATGGCCGTGGGACAATACCACCGCATCCAGTTGTTTCGGCTCAAAGGGGAATGGCTCACCATTACGCCGTTCCGATTGATGTCCGCCCTGGTGCATACCGCAATCCAGTAACAAACGAACCCCTTCCGACTCAATCAGATGACAGGATCCGGTGACTTCCCGGGCGGCGCCCCAAAAGGTCAGTTTGGCCATTAATGTCTCCTTCTTTTTTATGGCGCTACCTTAGCATAATACGGCCGGGCGGCGCCTGCGAAACTCGCGCTGCGCGCTCAGACAGCCGCAGGCTTCTCCCGCCCGGGACTGCGATGCTCCGCGGCGTGAGTATGCCCGCCAAAACCCACCCCCGCCCAACCTTTAAGCAGCTCTCCGCAAGCTCTGGAACAGCCCTTGCCGTCACCGATTTACTGTATATAATTACAGTATATGAACCCAGCATAGAGTACCTGACGCCATGTCCGCCGCCAAACCGCAACTGACCCAAATTCTGCAGCATCCCGCCATCTGGCGGGCGGCGGACGCGGTGCGTGGCCGGCAAGTGGCGCAACAGACCCGGGCCGTGGTGGCCACCGGCTTTCAAACCCTGGATCAGGCCCTGCCCGGCGGCGGCCTGCCCGAGGCCGGCCTCACCGAGCTGCTCTGCCCCCACTGGGGTTGCGGCGAAACCGAGCTGATTGCCTCCGCCCTGGCCAGCCTCAGCCGGCAGTCCCGCTGGCTGGTGTGGGTCAATCCGCCCTGGCTGCCTTACGCCCCGGCCCTGCAACAGCAGGGGATTGCGTTACCGAATACCCTGGTGGTTCATACCCGCAGCGACCGGGATACGCTCTGGGCCATGGAGCAATGTCTTAAATCCGGCGCCTGCAGCCTGGTGCAGGGCTGGCCCGGCAAGCCCCTGCCCCATCAGATCCGCCGCCTGCACGGGGCCGCCCGCCAGGGCCGGAGTCTGGGGCTGCTGATGCGGCCCCAAAGCCATTTGCAGCAACCCTCCCCGGCTCCCCTGCGGTTGGAGCTGGGGCCGCTGCAGGAAGCCATCCAGGTGCGGGTGGTGAAGTGCCCCGGCCATTGGGGCTCCCCCTGGCTGCGGCTGCCCCGGGCCAGCCTGAATCCCGTGCCGGCCAGCCAGCCACCGGCAACGCCGGCGGCGGAGACCCGGCCCCGGTTACTGCCCACCCCGGTGCCCCATTTTCAGTGGCACCCCCCTGCGCCTGCCGGAGGCTGACATGCTCTGGGCCTGTCTGCATTTTCCCGCCCTGGCGCTGAACCTGGTGGAACAGGGCGCCGCCGCCCCCGCCCCCCGGGTGGTGGAGGTGAGCCACCGGCAACGGCGGCTGGTGCTCCATGCCAATGCCGCGGCCCGGGAACAGGGGGTGGTGCCCGGCATGACCATTCCCACGGCCCAGGGTCTGGTGCGGGATCTGCAATGCCGGCTGTATGATCCCGCCGCGGAACAGCAGGCGCTCACTGAATTGGGGCACTGGGCCTATGAGTTTACGCCCCATATCCGTTGCCACGGCCAGCACAGTCTGCTGCTGGAGGTGGGCCGCAGTCTGAAACTGTTTGGCGGTGCCCGCCCTCTGGCCCGGCGCCTGCAACAGCAATTACCGGCGGGTTTTGAACCCTATGGTCTGACCTTCGCCCCCACGGACATGGCGGCGCTGTTGCTGGCCCGGGCTCATGCCGAAACCCACGCCGGGCAGGCGCTTTTTTTTTCCCTGCAATCCCTGCCCGCCTGCAGTGTGCAGTGGCTGGAGGTGGAGGACTCGCAAAAGGACCTGCTATGCAGTATGGGACTGCATACCCTGGAGCCGTTGCTGGCCCTGCCCCGGGGCGCCCTGGCCCGCCGCCTGGGGCAGGGGTTTTGCGATTATCTGGCGCAACTTAACGGTGAGTGTGAGCCACCTCTGCCCCAATGGACGCTGCCGCCCTACTTTCAGGCGGAGCTGGATTTCGTGCAGGAGCTGGATAACCGCCAGTCCCTGCTGTTCCCCATGCGCCATTTGCTGAGCCGGCTGGAGCATTACCTGCGGGCCCGCCAGGTGGCGGTGCCGGCACTGGAGTTTTCCCTCTGGCTGCGGGACCGGCAACGGCAGCAATGGCCGCTGATGCTGAGTACCCCGCTGTATCGGGTGGCGGATATCCTGCCCCTGGTGCAATTGCATCTGGAACAATGGTCATTGCCGGCGCCGGTACTGACACTGCAACTGAGCGCCCGCCGCTTCCTGCCATTGAGCGCCGGCCAGCAGGATCTGTTTCAACCCCACCCGGGGGATGACATCAGCCGCTATCAGTTGGTGGACCGACTCAAGGCCCGGCTGGGGGGACAACAGGTACACAGCCTGGGCATGGTGGCGGACCACCGGCCGGAGTATGGCTGGTGCAGTGCCACCCCGGGGGCGGGTCAGGCCCTGCAGCATCCATCGGAACAGCGTCCGTTCTGGCTGTTGCGCCAACCCCGCAAACTGCGGGCCAGCAAGGGTCTGCCGGTGTATGGAGCCCCCCTGCAATTACTAAAGGGGCCGGAACGGATTGAAACCGGCTGGTGGGATCAACAGCCGGTGAACCGGGACTACTACATTGCCCGTCGGGATAATGGCCAGCATCTGTGGGTCTATCGGGACCGCCCCAGCCAGGATTGGTTTCTCCACGGCCTGTTCGCCCGTTAGTGTGATCCATGGATTATTCCGAGCTGCATTGTTTTTCCAATTTCAGTTTTCTGCGGGGCGCCTCCCATCCGGAGGAACTGGTACAGCAGGCGGCGGCCCTGGGCTATGGCGCCCTGGCCATTACCGACGAATGTTCGGTGGCCGGGGTGGTGCGGGCCCACGTGGCCACCCGGGCACATCCCATCAAACTGATCGTGGGCGCCGATATGGTGACCGAGGAGCAACTGCATCTGGTGGTGCTGGCCCCCACCCGGGAGGCCTACGGTCAGCTTTGTACCCTGATCACCCGGGCCCGCAGCCGCAGCGAAAAAGGCCATTATCAATTGCGGGTGAAGGATCTGTACCCGGCCACCGACGCCTGCCTGTTTATCTGGTTGCCCACAGCAGGACAGTGCCTGCAACCCAATGAATATTGCCAGGCGCTGCTGGCAGCCACCGCTGAACGTTTATGGATCGGGCTGGAAAACAATTTACGCCAGGCCGATGCCGACCTGTGCCGGCAGCGGCAATGGCTGGCGCAGCAACTGGGGCGCCCGGTGGTGGCCTGTGGCAATGTGCACTGTCATGTTCCCCAGCGCCAGCCGCTACAGGATATTGTCACCGCCATTCGCCTCAACACCCATGTCCAGAGCGCCGGGTTTCAATTGCACGCCAATCGCGAAACCAGTCTGCGGCCGGTGCCGGAGCTGGCGCAATATTTTCCCGCCGAGGCCCTGCGCCAGACCCAGGTCATCAGCCAGCGCTGTACTTTTTCCCTCACCGAGTTACGTTACGAATACCCCCGGGAGGTAGTGCCCCCCGGCCACAGCGCCCAGTCCTGGTTGCGCCAGCTGGTGGCCGCCGGCGCCCAACAACGCTGGCCCGCTGGCGTGCCTGAGAAAGTACAGCAACAACTGGACAAGGAACTGACGCTGATCCATGAGCTGGCCTACGAATATTATTTTCTCACCGTGTATGACATCGTCCAGTTTGCCCGCAGCCAGCGGATTTTGTGTCAGGGCCGGGGTTCCGCCGCCAACTCCGCGGTCTGCTTTTGCTTGTTTATCACCGAGGTGGATCCCGCCCGCAGCAACCTGCTGTTCGAACGTTTTATTTCCAAGGAGAGAAATGAACCGCCGGACATCGACGTGGATTTCGAGCACGAACGGCGGGAGGAAGTGATCCAGTTTATCTATCGGAAGTACAGTCGCCAGCGGGCCGCCCTCACCGCCACCCTGATCACCTACCGCATCAAGAGTGCCATTCGTGATGTGGGCAAGGCCATGGGTTTTGATCGCACCCTGGTGGACCAACTGGCCAAGTCCATCGCCTGGTGGGACAAGCAGGAGCAACTGCCCCAGCGGCTGCAGGAACTGGGCATTGATGTCAGCAACCCCCGCATTCAACAGTTCAAATCCCTGGTGGATACGCTGCTGGGGTTTCCCCGCCATTTGTCACAGCACGTGGGCGGTTTCATTATTGCCGCCGGCCCGCTGGATCAACTGGTGCCCATCGAGAACGCCGCCATGGCGGAGCGCACGGTGGTGCAATGGGACAAAAACGATATCGAAGCCCTGGGCCTGATGAAGGTGGATGTGCTGGCCCTGGGCATGCTGAGCGCCATTCGCAAATGTTTCGATCTGCTGGCGCCACTGCGGGGACAACGCTGGACTCTGGCCACCCTGCCCGCCGAGGATCCCGCCACCTATCACATGCTGCAACAGGGGGACAGCATCGGCGTGTTCCAGGTGGAATCCCGGGCCCAGATGGCCATGCTGCCCCGGCTCAAACCCGCCTGCTTCTACGATTTGGTGATTGAGGTGGCCATCGTCCGCCCCGGGCCCATTCAGGGGGACATGGTACACCCCTATCTGCGCCGGCGCCGGCAACTGGAGCCAGTGAACTATGCCAGCCCGGAAGTGGAACAGGTGCTGAAGCGCACCCTGGGGGTACCGATTTTTCAGGAGCAGGTGATTGAACTGGCCATGGTGGCCGCCGGTTTCAGCGCCGGTGAAGCGGATCAACTGCGGCGGGCCATGGCCGCCTGGAAACGCAAAGGCCAGTTGCGCCAGTATGAAGAAAAGCTGGCCCGGGGGCTGTTGGAGCGGGGCTATGAGCAGAGCTTTGCACGGCGCATCATCTCCCAGATCCGGGGCTTTGGCGAATACGGGTTTCCCGAATCCCACGCCGCCAGTTTTGCCCTGCTGGTGTACGCCTCCGCCTGGCTGAAATGTCATGAGCCGGCCGCCTTCTGCTGCGCCCTGCTGAACAGTCAGCCCATGGGGTTCTATTCCCCCTCCCAGTTGATTCAGGATGTGAAACGCCATGGGGTGGCAGTGCGTCCGGTGGATGTGCAACACAGCCAGTGGGATCACGGCCTGGAACCCGGGGCAGTACAGCCCCCCGGCCAGCCCGCCATCCGCCTGGGAATGCGGCTGGTGAAAAACCTGTCCCGGGCTGGGGCCGAGGCCCTGGTGCGGGCCCGGCAGCAGGCGACATTTGCCAATATGGGCGACCTGCAACGCCGCGGCCAGCTCAGCAAACGGGATATGGATGCCCTGGCCCATGCCAATGCCTTTGCCTCCCTCAGCCCGCACCGGTTTCAGGCCCGCTGGGAGGCTCAGGGCCTGCAACGGGAATCCCCGCTGTTGCAACAGGCCCATCAGGCGGAACCCCGGGTCACCCTGGCGCCCCCCTCCGAGGCGGACAACCTGCAGGAGGATTATCACAGCCTGGGGTTGACCCTGGGGCGACATCCCATGGCATTGCTACGGGACCACCCGGCATTGCAGGGCTATAAACGGCATCAGGATCTCTATGCATTGGGGCACCGGCGGTTTGTCCGTATCGCCGGCCTGGTAACCGGACGTCAGCGACCCGGCACCGCCACCGGCGTGGTGTTCATCACCCTGGAAGACGAAACCGGCAACAGCAATATCGTGGTCTGGCGGGATCAGGTGGAGCGATTTCGGGCGGCGGTGGTGCATGGCCGCCTGCTGAAGATCAAAGGGGTGGTGGAACGGGAAGGCGACGTGATCCATGTGATTGCCGGCCAGATCGAAGACGGCAGTGAATTACTGGGAGAGATGGCCACCCGGTCCCGGGATTTTCATTAATGCCGCAACGGCAAGCGCCACAACGGTGTGTACTGAGCACCCTGCTCCGTGAGCCGGCTCTGATACAACACCACCGACTGCACCGGCAGACTCAATGGCAGTGGCTGAGGTGGCTGCTGCCAGCCCCGGCCCCGGGGCAGCCGCCCCAGGGTCACGTGGGGCCGCAACGGGCGCTGCTCCCGGGGCAGATCCAATGGCTGCAATACTCCGCGAATATTCTGCACCAGTTCGTCCAGGGGCTCACTGCGCTCAAATTCCAGCGCCACAATGGGGGATTTGGCATCGGGGAAACCCATTAGCATACGGCTGTGCAGGGTAAACGCCGGCAGCGGCATCAACAGGGGTTGCAGCCGGCTCTGCAACCGCGCCAGGGTGGCTGGGGGCTGGTCCCCCAGAAAGGCCAGGGTCAGATGGCGATTGCCCGGTGCCACCCATCGCACCCCTCGGTCTGGGGGGGATTGAGCCAGGTCACGCACCACCGGCGCCAGGGCATCATTGACTGAATCCGGTACCGGCACTCCCAGAAAAGTGCGCAGGGTCCGCTGCGAGGTATTGGAATGGATGTCTACGGCCATGGCCCCATTGTCAGCCAAGGGGGTTGAAACAACAATTGAAACCGCCGCAGAAACCACCAGAAAAAAGCCCCTCGCGAGGAGGGGCCAAACCTAGAGAATAAAGCAAGAGAACGAAAGGAAAGAACGCTAGGTGAATCGGCTCAGAATTTATAACCCAGGCCCACCATGTAGGCCATGGGGTCAATATCCACATCGCCTTCAATCTTGTTGCCGCCGGCGTACTTGAAGGTGGCGGTGGTATCGATGTCGATCATCCACACCGCCGCGTTCACCACCAGATTTTCATTGATGGCATAATCGCAACCCAGTTGCAGCGCCAGACCAAAGGAATCATCCACCTCCAGGCTGCGGGCGTCGCCCAGACCCAGAGAAGTGGTTACCGCATCCAGTTCATCATCCACTTCCTCATCAAAGAAGGTGGTGTAGTTCAAACCCACGCCCACATAAGGTTGCAGTTCAGAACCGGCACCCATGGGGAAATATTGAACCGAAACCGTGGGTGGCAGGTGTTTGACTTCGGCGGCATCCACAGTGCCCACCGCACCCAGATTGGCAGTGATGTTGTGAGAGAATGGCGTGGCCGCCAGCACTTCCAGACCGATGTTGTCACTCACCATGTACACAAACGTCAGACCCAACTGGGTGTTGCTGTCCACCCCGGCTTCCGCCGGTGCCACCGCGCCACCCACCGCCGTGGTCAATTTGGTGCCGTTGACCGTTAGCTCATCGCTGTCTTCCTGAGGCTCAACCAGGGCTGCGCCCGCACGGACAATCATATCACCCTGCTGATAAGCCAGCGCCGAGCCGGAAGCCAAGGCCAGGCCCATTGCCAATAAAGAGACTGAAGCGTTTAATTTAGCAGCCATGTTGTTCCTCTACTTTTTGACGTGAAAACAATCGTTTGGAAACTGAATATGTGGCTAGTCTAGAGGTGAACAAAGATGCAATAATGATCTGGGTCAACAACCTTCAACCCAGCGAACAATAAGGCTGTTTCCGAATGACTCAGATCAATTTTTCAAGGGCCGGCGCGATTCTGTTATTGGCCCTCGGTGCGCTTTGGGGATGCAGTGCCACACCGGTGGCCAAGGGCGTGGTGGATGGTGGGCTGGCGGATTGCCCGTCCACCCCCAATTGTATTTCATCCAACGCCAATGACGAGGACCATCGCTATCCGCCACTGCCCTACTCCGGCACCCCGGAGCAGGCCATAAGCAAGCTGATTCAGGTGATCCGGGATTACCCCCGAACAGACATCGTGAAGCAGGACGGACCCTACCTGTACGCCACCTTCACCACCGCCATTATGCGGTTCACCGATGACGTCGAGTTTTATATTGAGGGTGACCGGATTCAGGTGCGCTCCGCCTCCCGGGTGGGCTACAGCGATCTGGGCAAGAACCGCAGCCGCATGAATGATCTGCGGGAGTCTTTTGAACCCTGTTGTACCACGCCCTGATACCCCGGGACGGGGGCATACCCCCAGGCAGGCTAGTGGGACCGTTGCTGCAAGTGAGTCCGGATCTGATCCTGAACGGTGATCGCCAGCTTGTCCGGTTCAAACTTGGAGAGAAAGGCATTACAACCCACTTTCTCCACCATGGCCTTGTTGAAGCTGCCACTCAATGACGTGTGGAGAATCACAAACAGATCCCGCAGCCGGGGATCGTCGCGAATTTCCCGGGTCAGGCGATAACCGTCCATTTCCGGCATCTCGGCGTCGGTGATCACCATGGCCAGCTTTTGCGTTACATCAATGCCTTCATCGGCCCGCTGCTTCAGCATACGCAGGGCCATGGCGCCGTCACTGGCGGCAATCAGTTTCACCCCCAGTTGCTGCAGCGTCTCCCGTACCTGGGCCAGACCCACCGGGGAGTCGTCCACCGCCAGAATCTCCAGGCCGCTGGCCTGCTCTATCACCTGCTGGTCCAGCACCTCCGGATTGACCTGAGTGTTGTAGGGCGACACCTCCTGCAACACCTTTTCCACATCAATAATTTCCACCAGCCGGTCATCCAGCTTGGTGATGGCGGTCAGATAATGGGAACGGCCGGCGCCCTTCGGCGGCGGCATAATGTCTTCCCAGTTCATATTGACGATGCGGTCCACGGACTTCACCAGAAACGCCTGAGTCGTCATGTTGTATTCGGATACGATTATGTTGCAGTCGCTGCGATCCTGAATCGGACCCAGGCCGATGGCGGCGCCCAGATCAATCACCGGAATGGTGCGACCCCGGGTATGGGTGATCCCCACAATATGGGGATGGCTCTGGGGCAGGCAGGTCAACTTGGGCAGGGTCTGAACCTCCTGGATCTTGAACACATTCAGGGCAAACAGGCTGCCCCGGTGCAAATGGAACAGCAACAGCTCCAGCCGGTTCTCACCCACCAGCTGGGTACGTTGATCCACTGAGTCGAGAATGCCTGCCATAATACCGTCACCGCCATCTGCGTTTACTTCGTTCCTATCAGTGTAGACCACCAACCGGGCAGTGTAGACCACCAACCGGGCAGTGTAGACCACCAACCGGGACACGCACTTCCAGCGTCCCATTACCCACGCAAATTGGCCTTGGGGAATCCGGCCTTTCGGCTACACTCAAACCTAAGGACCCGGTTAGTAAAGAGCAGACCCTGTGACCACAACGGTACCCAGCAATATCCTTCTGGCCCGCCAGCCCATTTACGATCGCCAACTGAATCTTGTTGCCTACGAACTGCTGTTTCGCCCCCCTCACCCATCAGACTGGGTGTGGGACGGTGATGTGGCCACCTCTCAGCTGGTGATCAATGCCTTCGCGGAAATTGGTATCGACCAGGTCTGCGACGGCAAGACCGCCTTTATTAATTTCACCCACAAGTGGGTGGTAAATCCACCGCCCTTCGACGCCCAGCATGTCACCGTTGAAATTCTGGAGGACGTGGAGCCCGGCCCAGAGGTGGTTAAGGCGGTGAAAGCGCTGCGGGCGGCCGGTTTTACCATTGCCCTGGATGATTTCGAGTTCGCTCCCAAATGGGTGCCATTGTTGCGCCTTGCCCATATCGTCAAAGTCGATGTACTGCATAAAACGCCGGAACAGGTGGCGGCGCTGGTCAATAAGATCGCCCCGTTTCAACTGCGTTTGCTGGCGGAAAAGGTGGAAGACTACGCAATGCTGGAAGCCTGTAAAGAACTGGGCTTTGAGTTGTTTCAGGGATTCTTCCTGGCCAAGCCCCAGAACCTGCATGGCACCCCACTACCCACCAACAGAATTGTGGTGATGCGGCTGCTGGCGGAATTGCAGGACCCGGAGGTCAGCGTCAATAATCTGGAGGATATCATCTCCAACGACATTGCCCTCAGCACCAAGCTGCTGCGCATCTGTAACACCGCCCGTTACACCACCCAGAGCAAAATCGACAGCATTCGCCGGGCAGTGGTACTGCTGGGCTTGCAGACACTGCGTCAGTGGTCCAGCCTGATCGCCCTGTCACGAATGTCCGACAAACCCAGCGAACTCATATGCCTGACCCTGGCCCGGGCCAAGATGATGGAACTGCTGGCCGGTGCCAGTGGCCGCTCCGATACCGATGTCTATTTCACCGTGGGCATGTTTTCCTTTATTGATGCTTTCTTCGATCAACCCAAGGAGGCACTGCTCAAATCACTGCCCTTTGAAGAGCACATCAACCAGGCCTTGTTACAATTCGAGGGGGAAACTGGTACCCTTCTGCGCTATGTGATCGCCCACGAACGGGGCGAATGGGAGCAGATTGACTGGCAGGATCTGGCGGCCCGGCAGATTGATGAGAGCCTGTTCGAGCAGACCTACCGGGAATCATTGATCTGGGCCACCGGCATCATGCAGTCGCTGTTGGACTGAACCGCCACCACAGACTCACCGGAAAATGCCGCTGGAACTCACTGATATCGGTGCCAACCTCACGGATCGCTCTTTTAGCCGGGATCTGGATGAAGTGCTGCACCAGGCCCGCGCCGCCGGCACTACCCGGATGCTGGTCACCGGCACCAGCCTGGCGGAATCCCGGGCCGCCCTCGCCCTGTGCCGGGAGCATGGGCCCGGGCTCTGGTGTACCGCCGGCGTCCACCCCCACCACGCCAAGGACTGGGACAGCAATGACTACCAACAGCTTACGGCTCTCACCGAAGATCCCCTGGTGGTGGCCGTGGGGGAAACCGGGCTGGATTACAACCGCAACTTTTCACCCCCGGCGCAACAACGCTTTGCCTTTGAGCAGCAACTGGCGCTGGCGGCGGAGACGGGGTTACCCCTGTTTCTGCATGAGCGGGACGCTGCCGGGGATCAACTGAGGCTACTGGAACACTGGCGGGAGCGCATCAGTGGCGGCGTCATCCATTGCTTTACCGGCGACGGCGAAACGCTGCGGCGTTATCTGGCACTGGATCTTTACGTGGGTATCACCGGTTGGATCTGCGATGAGCGCCGGGGCCTGCATCTGCGGCAGCTGGTAACCAGTATTCCGCCGCAACGCCTGCTGGTGGAAACCGATTGCCCCTATCTGGTACCTCGCACCCTGCGGCCACGGCCCCGGCGCAATGAGCCGAAGTATCTGACACACATCAATGAACAGGTGGCGGCACTGCTGAGGGTCAGTCCGGAACAGCTGGCGCAACAAACCAGCCGTAATGCCGCCACTCTGCTGGGGCTGCCTCCGCTTTAACCCTCCTCTTAACCCTGAGCCCCGAGCCTCAATCCAGACTCAGATCCACCACTTCGTCCACAGTGAAGGGCCAGTTCAGCTCGCGGCCATCCCGCTGCCGCCTGAGTACCGGAATCCGGGTGCCATAACGCTCAATCAGGGTATCATCGGTGGCGATGTCCACCTCTTGCACCGCGCAGTACTCCGGGTCCAGATGGGTCTGCCAGATAGCCCGCGCCAGCTCACAAAGATGACAGCCCGCGGTGGTGTAAAAAATCAGGGTTTGCTTCATGGGGTCTCGCTGGTTGCCCGGTCGGCGGGTTGGGATGGGTCACCGGCCCGGTGGCGCCAGTGGCCATCCAATGTAAAGCTCTCCCAGCCCCATTTCAACCAGCGCAGCATGTACAGGGCCAGCCACAGGGACCAGGCCAGCATCAGCGCCCGATACACCCACAGGGGCAGCGCCAGGTACCAACCCGAGGCCAGCTCTCCGGCACCGCGATCCACGAACCAGTGCAATTGAAACTGGCTGGAACCGTTGCCCACAATGCCCATGTCCGGACTGCCTATCAGACCCTGGGGAATGGCCGCCAGCAACACTGCAAAGGTGACGACGGTGGCTAGCACAATCAACACCTGCAGGCCATTGAAGCGCAGCCGCCCCAGCCCGCGCGCCCATTGGGAACGACGCAATTGCAGCAGGAAAAACCAGGCCACCACCACCGGAATACTCTCCAGCCAGCCGGTACACAGGCCCAATAGCAGCAGTATCCAATGCCAGCCACGCAACGGCAGACGCCGGATTTGCCCCAGGACCAGACCCAGCAGCACCAGCACCAGCGCCACCCCCCAGAACAGAATGGCCGGCCCCACTGGGGGCCCGCCCACCCACAACACCCAACGATCCCGGAGTACGCTGACCTGCAGGCTGTGATTGACGTAATCATCGCCCAGCCCCACCACCGGGGAGTGATCCCGCCAACCGGAATTACTGGGTTGCCGCCATTCTATATCCAGCCGGTGGGAGCCGGGGTTGATCGGGATGATGAGCTTGGGGTTGCCCTCGTCCACCGCCAGCGGCTTGTCATCCACCCGCACGGCTTTCACCCGGGCGCTGTCCGGCAATTCGATCCGTTGCTCGGTACCCTTGCTGGTGCTCACCTGCAGACGCAGGGAGGCATTGGATTCCCGGGCCCCCGGCTGCCAGGTCTGCTCCACACGCTGCAGGGTTTTGGTGGTGCCCGCCACCGCCTCGGGCCGGGTGATGACGAGCTTAAGGGACTCGCCGGGATAGGGGCGCCAGCGGGGCTGCCAGCGCCCGATGCCCGATGCATCCTTCACCGGCGCCAGACCTTCCCACTGCAAACGCCAGAGCGGCGATACTTCCAGGCTCCAGTATTCCACCCAGTGGGTGGTGGCAGCCGCCTCCAGTGTCAACAGCGAGGTTTTCTCCAGGGCGGAGTACCAGGTCTGGGCCTGCTGCCCGGGCGCCAGATTCAGTTTCACCGCGCCGTCAGCCACCTGCATATCCTGACTGGTGACCGATTCCCCGGCCAGTAGCGGAATGTCCAGGCTGATGCCCCCTGTCGCGGGGGCCAGCCGCTGCACCTGGGTTTCCAGGTACCAGTTCAGTCCCAGACGCAGGGTACGCCGCACCTGGACCAGGGGCGCCACCGGATCCGGCCGCCATTGGGAGCCACCGGCTTCCGGTCCGGCAGCGGCCACCGCCGCGGGAGGCTGAAAATGCAAGGTGTTGGAAACCATGCGGCCGGCCTCGAACCCGCGCACCCGAAACGCCCCGGGGTGCAGTTCCAGATTATGCAACGCCAGTGGGAACGTCAGCTGAAACGGCGTCTGGCGCCGCAGGCTGCCGCTCAGTACCAGTTGGTGATCCCCCGCCGGTACCAGTACCTGCAGGGTTTGGTCCGGCTGTTGACTCACCACATGAGGCGCGCCATCCAACAGCACCGCATCCAGCTGCCACTGCTGACGACTTTCCGGCAGGGGCCAGAATACCGCTTGTCGGGCATGTACCGTCATGGTCAGCGTGGCCCGCTGGCCCTCGATCTGAAACCGGCTTTTCACCACGGACACACAACCCGGGGTACAGTCCCGGGCTGCCTGTTGCTGCCGCGCCAGATCCTCCAGCATGGCCGCCGGCGGGAACTCGGCCCGGGCTTCCGGCATTCCCGGTAACAGCAGGAAGGCCAGCAGAGTCAGGGCCGACGTTGTCAGCCCCCGTCCCCCGCACCAATGCCACTGGCGATTGCGCCGCCGCAGTCCCAGCAGGGTAATCACCACCAGGACACAGAGCACTACCCGGCTCCAGCTTAAAATACGGTTCTCCGTCGGCTTCAACAACCAGAGAATGACGGTTTCCCCGGCGGTCACCGGACCGGACCAGTGCAGCCGCGCCTGCTGCCAGCGCCAGTGGGGAACCCCGGGCCCGGTCTGGGCCGCCAGATTGGGATCCCGCTGTTCCAGCCGCTGGGGTTCGGATGGCGCCTGTGGTGCCGCTGAGCGGTATTTGGCCACCGCTTCCGTGGCCATATCCGCAGCCATACTAAGGCCGCCGCTGTCCTGCAGCACAGGTGGCGCCGTGGCGGCCCTGTCCCCCAACCGATGCCAGGGCTGCTGCAATTGGGGATAAAGCCCCAACCGGGCCTGCTCCACCATAAAACCGAGCAGCCACAAACTCAGTACCAGTGAGGCCAGCGCCGCATACAGCTGCAACCCACCACGCAAACGCCCCGGAGGCAGCAGCGCCAGTATGGTCAACACCAGAATCACGTTCAACAGCAGATACAGGAACTCATTGGCTTCTGGATAAATCAGCAACAAAGCAACCCCGCACACCAATGCCGCCAGTAAGCCCCGCAGCCGCCAGACCGCCGCCACTGTGATCAGTACCACGAAGACATCCCACACGCTCCAGCTGCCCAGCCAGGTGTTATCCGCGTGATCCACTCCCGCGGTCATCAGCAGGCGCCATCCTGGGGGCAGATGCAAGGTGGCCTGCAGGGACTCTGCGTTGTGTTGCCAGCCCACGGCGGGCAGACGCTGTTTGTGGGTGCCGGGTTTGAGAGGCAGCCGACTCACGGCCTCTGCCTGCAGCCGGGCACTGCGTACTTCCACCCCCTGCTGGCCGTCACTGCGGGTAATCACCTGGGGTTCATCATTCAGGGTCAGCCGCCCCAGCACCATGCGCGGGTCCACATTCAGGCGCCAGTCCCGGTTCATAGTGCCGCCGATGCGATCCTGCACCGTCATGCCCGCGCCACTGAAATCCAGCCACAAATCCCGCTGCACCTGCAGTTGATTGGGAGCCGGCTGGGGGTCGCCCCGCCGCAGCAGATGCAGGGTCATGACCTGGCCCTGCTGCAGCCGATAGGCCGGCCATTGCTGCCACTCCCGGGGCAGCGCAGTCTGGGCCGGATCGATGCTGTCGACCCCTTCCACCCGCACCTGGCGCAGGGCCGGGCGCGGCTCGAATACCCAGACCTCTTCCTGGGGCCAGAAACCTTCGTCACTGGTTTCAAAGAACACCCGGGTCACCGAGGCCAGCCGGTGGGCCTGCAGGCGCACCTGCCAGCGCCCGGCACGCAGTTGAATGCGCAGACGTCCGTCGTTGTCCAGCCGCGCCGGGAGCGGACTGTGCAGGGTCCGCGGGGTAAATCCATCGAACAGCAGTTTACCCAGTAACACCTCTCGGGTTTTGCCCGCCACCTCCAGATCCACCCGGGTTTCCATCACAAAGGGAAGGCTGTCCACCAGATGTCGGTGCACCCGCACGGTGAGTTTGTCCTCCGCCGGCAGTTCCGGTTCCGGCCCCTGATCGGCACCGGCAACCAGCCACAGGCGGCCCGCCTGATCCAGCTTGGGCTGGGCTACGGGGGCACCCCGCAGGGTCAGATCAATTAGCGCTGTAGTGGCCGGAACCCGCAGGAATTCCGGAATTTGCTGCCAGGGGATAAACCCCGCCAAATCATAGTCCCCGGGCTCCAGCCACAGGCCCGGCCGCTCATCCTGTTGCAGAATCAGTCCGGGAACCGCGTTCACCAGAACCGTTTCCGGCCAGTAACCTTCCCCCCCCGGCAATGGCACCCGGGTGGCGGCATATATTTTCCAGTGCTGTTGAAAATGTAGCCCACTGGCGGTGGCCTGCAGATGTAGAATCCCCGGCCACTGACATTGGCGTTGCTGGTAATCGCTGAAGTTGAACGGACAGGCCCACTGGGGTTGATCCCGTAACGCCCACTGCTGCCAGGGCTGCAGTGGGTCCGGAACCGCAGCCTGCAGCAGTCCGGGCAACAGCCAGAGTAATCCCCAGAGCCAGCACCGTGCGCGCGCTTTCATGTTGTTATTCCCCACCACCACTGTTGTCGCCAGCGGAGCCGAAACGGCCCCCTATACCACTTAGAATAATAGTGATTCCCCGACTCTGGGTAGAGGGTGGCAATCAGATCGGTTTTTTTTGAACCGGTTCTCAGGTCAGGCTGGCAATATAGCGGCGAAAATCGTTACCTCGGGGGCTTTGGCCTTCCCCCTCGGAATGCAATCGGCTCACCAGCTCACGTAACAGGCCCGTATTATCCCAGCGGTTGTCCCCGGGCTGCCGGGTGCTGGCCGCAGCCTGCTCCACACTGCGGGCAAAACTGCCCAGCCGGGGCAGCACGCCCTCACTGCGCCGAGGTCGTTCCCCCACCAGGTTGTCGATGGCCTGATAACTGTTTTTCAGCGCCAGCGTTTGACTCTGTTTCAGGTCCACGGAGAATGCCGCCAGTTCCTGAGTGTCCATTCCCACCGCCATGGCCTGATTAAAGGCCTGTTCTACATCGCCTTCATAAAACACCTGCGCCACACTGTTGACCTGGGCAAACAAATCGTTCAGCGCTGCCAGTTCGTTCTGATCCAGCTCACCTTGCACCTGGAATTCATAGGCATTGGATTGGGAAAAGCCGGCGGCTACGCTCTCTGCCAACAGACCCTCTGTCTGCACGCTATTGGCGGCGAAGACTCCCTGCTGCGCGGAACTCACGGTCAGCGTAACCCGGTCGCCATCCCGGGTCACCACTTCCAGGGCAAACTCACGGCTGCGGGCCACCGCCACTTCGCGGCTGCTGGCCTCAATGGTGTTACCAGTGGGGGGTGTTGTCACCAGGCTTTGACCCAACTGCTCCAGGCCGTCCGCCAGTCGATTCACCGTGGCATCAAAATCCGCTTGCACCTGATCCCGGAACAGGCCCTGAGACTGCAGCATATCCCGGGCCTCCCGCAGGCCCTGCTCCACACCCCGCAATGCCTGTTGATAAAGCGCCTGTAAATCGCGGGTGGAAGCGCCGGCGGCCCGCTCCCGGGACAGTCGCTCATCGATAAAGCCCAGGATGCGACCGGCGACTGCCTTGGGGGTGAAGTCGTTGGCGGGTCTCTGGGTTGGTTGGGGGGCGGACTCAGCGGACAAACGGCCGATCACGCCGGCCTGCAACTTGCGGTAGGCTCCGGTCAGGGATTGCTGCACCGGGTCACTCCGGGACGCATCCGGCGCCGGCGACGCTGCGTTGCGGAGGCGCTTTGAGGGTGCAGCGGCTGCCTCATGGCCGGAGCGGCCGAAACCCGCCCAGGGGGGACGGTAAGCGGAATGGGGATGAATGGCTGGCATGGATATCTCTCCTGCGCGCCGGGAGCGCATTGAAAAAGCCGGGGCCCGACTGCCACACAAGACCCTTCGCTGTGATTATCGGCGGCCTGGGGCAAACCTTTAGCCGCCGGTCGAGAAAAATTTCAACGTGAAATCAGCGGATTAGGGCTACTACGCTATGCAAATTCCGGCAATCTGGACCATACTGGATCAAACCATCAAATCCGCCACCACCCGTCGGGCCCCTATTCCGTGAGCTGCTGTCACATCCGTTGAGCTATTACCATGTCCATTGAGCTACTACTAATAGTTTCGCAATTTGTGTTTGTTCTGCTGGTTGGCTGTGTGATTCTGCTCCTGATCAATCGCCGCCAGCGCAGAACCATTGATGAACTGAAAACTCTGTTAATGCGCGTGAAAGAGGATTTAAGTGGCGAGACTCTACTCAACCACTTACGTGCTGAACTGGATAACACCACCGCCCACTGCCGCCAGCAGACAGTGGCGGTACAGGCGGAGCTGACACCGGAGGATATGGCGGTGGCGTTGCGGGCGCAGGCCCTGAAAGCGGAACTGGCCCTGGCTGAGTTGCAGCAAACCGAACCCCGCATCCCCTGGCGCCAGCAGATCGAACACTATCTGGTACTGGCGCAGACCGTTATCGATATGATGCAAGCCCGGGTTGACCAGGCCACTCGCACTCTGACGGAGGTCCACCAGGAGGAACTGGCGGGTAAGGCGGAGATCATCGCCAACCTGGAGCACGAAACCACCGCCCAGCAGCAGCAACTGGCAAACTTGAAACCCCTGCGCGACTGCCTGGCCGAGGCCACCAACCCCAACCTGTCCCGGGAGGACCTGGAATTTCAATTGCACAAAGCCCTGCTGGGACTTTGCGAAAATTTTGCTGACAGCGAAAACCTGCGGGAACTGGTGTATTTGATTCACGAGGCGTTTTATGCCGCCAACCAGGCCACCACAGAAAGCACAGGGGACAGCACCACGCCGGCGGCGACCGCCCCCAGTCCACACTCTGAAAACTGAGTAACGCTAGCGTTTGGGAATTTCCTCCGGCTGGCGCCCGGGCAGCTCCTCCGGTTGTTGCTCCGGGAACTCCCGGGGTGGCTCGCGATTGGGCATTTCCTGGGGCTGGTCCGGTGGAATCTCCACCGGTGGCTCTTGCGGCGGTTGCTGCGCTTGAAGTGACTGGTACCGCATTTCAGCGCCAGGGATTTTCATTGCCCCAGGGATTTTCATTGCCATTGGCATAGGGGACCCTCTTTGGCTTCGTATCTTTCATTCTACAGTTTGCATTGCCCGTTTATTTATTGCTATTTGCATTTTTCTTTCCAGAAACCATATCGCCATAAACCGGCACTGACTGAGCGGGTAAACCAACGGGGTAAAATCCGCTGGCACAGATGCTGCGTTAGGATTATGAACAGGGTTGTCAACGCTGCATGAAGGAGGCGGTTATGCCCTACAGTCGGCTACCGGAATTGCCGGACTCAGTGACCAATGTATTACCCAAACACGGTCAGGAAATTTATAAAGAGGCTTTTAATAATGCCTGGGAGGAATACGCCAATCCCAAAGACCGGCGTGGCAACCAGTCCCGGGAGGCGGTCAGCCACAAAGTGGCTTGGGCCGCCGTCAAACAAAAATACCACAAGAACGACAAAGATGAATGGGTGCGGGATCAGGATTGACCCGCAGCGCCCGGATCAGACTGCAGGATTTACGAAAGTTTTGCAGCTTTTACAGTCAGAGCTTCCCCCCCCCGCTCAAAGAGCATGGCGAAACTCCCAGCAACGGTGTGCGGGTTTGCCGCGGGCAAAATCCAGCGGCAGTGAGGCCGTGGTGACGTCCTTAACCGCATAGCGCTCACTCAGTTCACTGGCCAATTGGAACCGGTTAAAATTGTTGGAGAAGATAAGCAGTCCGCCGGGCTCCAGTCGTTTCATGGCCAGATCCAACAGCTCCACATGAGCGGCCTGAACATCGAAATACCCCTGCATGCGCTTGGAATTGGAAAAGGTGGGCGGATCAACAAAGATCAAATCGAATTGTTCCCGGGTGGTGCGCAGCCAGCTGATGCAATCGGACTGCACCAGCCGATGCTGGGCCTCAGCAATACCGTTCAGGTGAAGGTTTTCCCGGGCCCAGTTCAGGTAGGTGGGTGACATGTCGACGGAGGTGGATTGCCGCGCACCACCCAGTGCGGCATGCACAGTGGCAGCCCCGGTGTAGCAAAACAGATTCAAAAACCGCAGCCCCCGGCTCTGCCCGGCGATGCGCAGCCGGGTGGGACGATGGTCGAGGAACACCCCGGTATCCAGATAATCATCCAGATTTACCAGCAACAACGCCTCCCCCTCCGCCAGCACCAGCCGCTGGCGCCGTTCCGCCAGCTTCTGATACTGACTGCGACCTTTTTGCCGCTGTCGGCTCTTGATGTGGATGCGCGAATCCGGCAGTCCAAACAAAGCCTGCAAGCTGGTAACGGCATCCTGTAATCGCTGCCGGGCTTTTTCCGCGTCCACTTTTTTCGGTGCGGCATACTCCTGCAGGTGCAAATGGCCGTTGTACCAGTCCACCGCCATATTGTATTCGGGAATATCCGCATCATACAGCCGGTACATCAACACCTGCTCCCGCTGAATCCACTTCTGCAGATTTTTCAGGTTTTTGCGAATGCGGTTCAACAGATCCGGGGCCGGGGCCCCGGCAACCGCCTCCGGCCGTGGCGCCGGTGGCGTGGGCACGCAGCCATAGCTATTACGGGGCACCACTTCGCCGATACGCAGAATGCAGCGGATCGGGCCATTAAACACCCGATGAGTCAGGGGCTGTTCCAGCTGCAGGGCATCGGCGTATTCCACCTGGTTGGTAATCAACGCCGCGTGCCAGTGGGGACAATGCTGTTGCAGAGTGCGCGCCAGCGCCCGGTACAGAAAAATCAAATCCACACCACTGTCCAGGCGCTCGCCATAAGGAGGGTTGGTAACCACCAGGCCCGTCTGCTGCTGGCCACCGGTAGACCGGAACTGATGCAGGCCCCGGCGCTCCACATGAATGTGGCCCTCCAGTCCGGCGGCGGCGATATTCCGCAGCGCCGCCTGCACAGACTCACCGTCGGCATCATAGCCACGGATATCCAGGTGAGCAGTTTCCAGACACTCCCGCGCCACCGCTTCCTGCACCACCGACTGCCAGAGTGGTTCATCGTGGCCCAGCCAGGCCTCGAAGCCGAAGCGGCGCCGCATCAGCCCCGGCGCCATCTGCGCCTGCATCATTGCCGCCTCAATCAACAGTGTCCCGGAACCGCACATGGGGTCCACCAGCCGGGGCCAGTCATCCCGCGGCCAGCCGGCGGCCACCAACATCGCTGCCGCCAGGGTTTCCTTCAGCGGCGCCGCGTGTTGCGCCACCCGATAGCCCCGCTGATGCAGCGGGACACCGGAAACATCCAGAGCCACCTGCGCCTGATCTCCACGAAAATGTACATGCACCCGAATATCCGGTTGCCGGGTACTGACCGTGGGCCGATCCCCCAGAAACTGACGGAAATAATCCACGATGGCGTCCTTGGTGCGATAGGTCATGAACTGGGTGTTGATCTCGGTTTTCGGGTCTTTGGACGCCGCCACCGCGAAGCTGCTGTCCAGGCTGAAATACTGTTGCCAGTGGACCTGGCGCAGGCGATGGTAAAAATCCTGCTCGTTGCGATAGGCAAACTCAGCGATGGGCAACAGAATGCGGGATCCGATGCGGGACCAAAGACAGAGCGTATAAAGCGCCCGCAGACTGAATGGCCCCGCCACCACCCCTGAGGTCAGTTCAAACTCCGATCCCACCAGACCCTGCACTTCCTGCAACAGAAAGGGTTCCAAACCACCGGCACAGGTCACTATCAGGCGTTGCTCCGGGCCGTTTGTGGCCTTAGTCTCAGTTTGCATCGGTTTTAAACACCATCTGTAAGTTTATGAATTTTCAATAATCCCCCGCTCATGCTCCGGACATCCATTACCAGGCTCCATGATTGGGGGAGTTTTTATGACAATTTTATTGTCGACAAGGCCGGTAAAGTTCGGTACTAATGTAAGTCCGGCCCAAATCAAAGGGCCTGTCACCACTGACACGACAGCGTTTACCCGACCTATTCAGAAGGAGATTCCTCCCGCTCAAACAAAACACTCCCACAACGACAACAGGATAAAGAGGTCGATCATTTATGAAGAGACAAAAGCGCGATAAAGCCAGCAGAGCCTATGTAAAAGGTTATCAGGCAGGTGTAAGCGGACGCTCAAAAGATTCCTGCCCCTTCTCGGAAGTCGTCGCAAAACAAACCTGGCTCACCGGTTGGCGTGAAGGACGCACTGACCAATGGGAAGGCTACACCGGGGTGTCCGGTATTCATAAAATAGCGAACCTCTGACTGAATAAAAATTTGGTGACCTCTGAACTCTTTCCAGGGTGACGGTTGCCATGACCAAGTTGGACGCTGATAGTTTAATGACAGTTTAACAAATTTTTGATTCCACCGTAGAGTGCCTCCCGCACTCTGGCAGCAGGCGAAGCTGCCGCCCTGAGGCCCCGCCACGGGGCCTCGTTCATTTCAACCGGCACCAGGCCCGCACACAATCAGTAATCAGTGCCGGCCCACGATAAATAAACCCTGTATACACCTGCACCAGAGAGGCGCCGGCCTGTTGCTTCACCACCGCCTGCTCCCCGGACAGGATACCGCCAACCCCAATCACCGGAATCTCCCCCCGCATGTGCTGACACAATTGTTCCAGCACCTGCGTGGAGCGGGTAAACAGGGGGGCGCCACTGAGGCCTCCGGCCTCATCGCCCTGGGGCTGGCCGCTCACCCCTTCCCGGGACAAAGTGGTATTGGTGGCAATCACGCCATCCACCTGGTGCTCCCGGAACTGAGTGGCGATCCGGGTAATTTCTTCGGACGTGAAGTCAGGGGCAATTTTTACCAGTAAGGGCACGGTTTTTCCGTGCTGTTGTGTGAGGTGTTCCCGGGCCTGTTGTAAGCCGCTGAGCAACGCCGACAAACTGTCACCGTATTGCAGTGAACGCAGGCCCTGGGTGTTGGGGGATGAGATATTGACCACCACATAATCGGCGTGGGGATACACTTTCTCCAGACACAACCGGTAATCATCCAGCGCCTGTTCCACCGGCGTATCGAAATTCTTGCCGATGTTAATGCCCAGTACACCCCGATAGCGGCTGCGTTGCACCTGTGTCACCAGATAATCCACGCCCTTGTTATTAAATCCCATCCGGTTAATGATGGCCTGACGGGCCGGCAACCGGAACAGCCGCGGTTTGGGGTTTCCCGGCTGGGGGCGTGGCGTCACCGTCCCAATCTCAATAAAACCGAATCCCAGGGCCCCCAGGGCATCGATGTAATCACCGTTTTTATCCAGGCCCGCCGCCAGCCCTACCGGATTGGGAAAACGCAAACCAAAACATTCAACCGGCGCGGAAGGAGGACCGGGGCGTAACCGGGTCAGGCCCAGGCGATAAGCCAGGGTCATGGCCGTCAATGCCAGGTGATGAGAGGTTTCGGTGGGAAACAAAAACAGCAATTGTCGCAACAGGGTGTAAAACATAAACTCCACCGCCGGAAAAATCGCAGGGATTATACCCCAGGACCCGGATTACTGCAGTTTTTTCACCGCCAGCAGCTTATGGTTGTCATCGAAGTAGATGGCAAAGGTCCCGCGGATACCCTGATGGGTCACATAGGGACGCAGGGAAGCCGCGGGGAACCGCACCTTGCGACCATCACGGGCAGTGGCCACCACCGCGCTGGCGGCCCCCTGGTACCAGCGTAAATACTCCTCCCGGCTGATCACCAGATCAACCAGCAGATGCATCACCGGAATCGCTGTGCAAAGTGGTCTGCGCCAGATCCATCAGCTCCCGTAGCGCTACCCCATACATGGAAAACTCCTTCACCTCCATACTGTGGAATTCACTGATCAGGGATTTCCAGCGGTTGATCATGGGCTCATGATGGGCGGCCCAGTCCGCCACCCGCTGCTCTACGCTGTCGGCGCCTGAACCCAGTTGTAACACGCCCACGGTCAGCGTGCGCTGTTGCCAGTCCAGGTCATCACGGTAGGCTTCCCGGGCCAGGGCCTGCCAGTGATTTTCAATGGTGAGGGCGTTGATTTCCTCGTTAAACCAGTACAGATCCAGGTGCGAGCCCACGGCAAAATACACTTCCGCCACTTCCGTCACCGGCCGGCCGGTGACCTCCGCCGCCTGGATGATGCCCAACACCGGCAACATACTGTCGGCGCCGGCGATAAACGTGGCAAGCTGGGAAGGCACGCCCTTCTCCACATACTGATTGTGACGGCTTTCCCAAACTTCCCGCCGGGGGCCGCTGAGCACCGACGGCAGGCTGCTGGCCACCGCGCGCACCCCCGCCTGGAACCGGTCAATGGCCTCGCGGACATTGACACCACAACGGTGATTGCGCAAAAACCAACGGGTACCCCGCCGCATCAGACGAATCAGCATGCGCATCATGGCCAGCTGCTCACTGGCGTCGATTTTGTGGTCCAGGGTTTCAATCTGATGCCACCAGGATTCCAGGTCGAATACATCCCGCGAGGCGATAAACGCCCGCGCAATATCCGCCACCGAGGCGCCGGCGGCGTCTTTCATCCGGTGGACAAAGGTGATGCCCATGAAATCAACCATGCTACTGGCAACCTGGGTGGCCACAATCTCGCGTCGCAGCTTGTGCCCGTATAAGGGTTGGGGAAAGCGTTCCACCAACACCCGGGGAAAGGCTTTCTCAATTTCGTGGCAGATATAATCGTCATCCGGCAGGGTGCTGTGAGTCAATTCATCCTTCAGAATCGCTTTGGTGTAGGACAACAACGTGCACAGTTCCGGTCTGGTGAGACCCTTACCATTGACGATTCGATCATGCAGTTCCTCATCGGATGGAATATATTCCAGTTCCCGGTCCAGTTTGCCGTCGTTTACCAGGGCGTGTATGTAGCGCTTGTATTCGCCCATGCGATACAAAGTCTCACTGCGGGCCACACTGATGGCCCCGGTCTGACGATAGTTGTTTTTCAACACCAGCTGCGCGACTTCATCGGTCATCTGCACCAACAGCTCGTTGCGCTGCTTAAGAGTCATATCCCCCTCTTGCACCACATCATTGAGCAGGATTTTGATATTCACCTCATGGTCGGAGCAGTCCACCCCGCCGGCGTTATCGATAAAGTCGGTGTTGGAAAGGCCGCCGTTCAGACCGTATTCAATCCGCCCCAGTTGAGTGATCCCCAGGTTACCACCTTCGCCCAGGACTTTGGCCCGTACATCGCAACCATTCACCCGCAGGCTGTCATTGGTTTTGTCGCCCACCTCCGCATTGGATTCCCGGGAGCATTTAATATAAGTACCTATACCACCGTTCCAGATCAGATCCACTGGTGCGGTCAGCAACGCCGAAATCAGTTCATTGGGTGTCAACGCATCGGCGTCGATGGCGAATCGCTCCCGCATCTCCGGAGTGATACGCACCGACTTGGCGGCCCGGGAGAATACCCCACCGCCGGCGGAAATCAGCTCGGCGTTGTAATCACTCCAGCTGGAGCGGGGTAGCTGGAACAGACGTTCCCGCTCGGCATAACTCTGTTCCGGATTGGGCGTGGGGTCGATAAAGATATGCTGATGATTGAATGCCGCCACCAACTGGATGGAGCGGGATTGCAACAGCCCGTTGCCGAACACATCACCGGACATATCGCCGATCCCGATCAGGGTCACCGGCGCGGTCTGAACATCCACCCCCAGTTCGCGGAAATGGCGCTGTACCGAGACCCAGGCACCGCGGGCGGTAATCCCCATTTTCTTGTGGTCATACCCCACCGAGCCACCGGAGGCGAAGGCATCCCCCAACCAGAACCGGTATTCCGCCGCCAGTTCGTTGGCGATATCGGAAAAGGTGGCGGTGCCCTTGTCTGCCGCCACCACCAGGTAGGGGTCGGCATCGTCTTTACACACCACCTGCGGTGGCGGCACCACCTCGCCGGCCACCAGGTTATCGGTAATATCCAGCAGGCCGCGGACGAAGGTTTTGTAGCATTCAATGCCCTCCGCCAGGGCCCGGTCCCGGGAGGCGGTCTTCGCCAGCCGTTTGGGAAAGAATCCGCCCTTGGCACCCACCGGAACGATCACGGCATTCTTCACTTGCTGGGCTTTTACCAGACCCAATACCTCGGTGCGGAAATCCTCCCGCCGGTCGGACCAGCGCAGGCCACCCCGGGCCACCTTGCCGCCCCGCAGATGCACCCCTTCCACCCGGGGCGAGTAAACAAAGATTTCGTAACGCGGCAGCGGCTTGGGCAGATCGGGAATATCCACCGGCGACAATTTCAGGGAAATGTAGGGTTTTGATTCACCCTCATCATCCAGTTGGTAAAAATTGGTACGCAATGTGCCACTCATCATATCCAGATAGCGCCGCAGAATGCGGTCCTCGTCCAGGCTGGCAACCGCGTCCAGTTGCTCCAGAATGGTTTCCCGCAGGCGGGCTTCCGCGGCATCGTCATTCGCCGTAAGCGGAGAAAAGCGCTGCTCGAAAAAGTCAACCAGGGAACGGGTCACCGCGGGATGATTCACCAGGGCGTCCTTGATATAGGTCTGGCTGAAGGAAAAGCCGGTCTGCTTGAAGTAGCGTGCATAGGCCCGCAGCATGGCCACCTGGCGCCAGTTCAACCCCACCGACAGGATCAGGCGGTTGAAGCTGTCATCTTCGGCCAGCCCATGCCAGGAGCGTAGAAACGCTTCCTGAAACTGTTGCTTGACCCGCTCGATCTCAATAATGGCGTCGCCAAAATAGCGCACACTGAAATCGTACACCCAGATGGTCATCGCATCTTTCTTCTTGATCCGGTACGGCCGCCCCCCCAGCACCCGCAGGCCCAAATGTTCCAGCATGGGCAACACATCGGATAACGGAATATTCCGCTCCCGCCGGAACAGCTTGAAGCGCAGGGCCCGGGGATCATCCTCCAGGGCCCGATAAAAAAGTACGGTCAGCGGCTGTTCGGGGGTCAAGCTCTCGATGTGCTCGATATCAGCCACGGCGGTACGGGTGGAAAACTCTTCCCGGTAGCTTACCGAAAACGCGTCGGCATAAGCGGTGTGCAGCACCCCGGCGCGATCCTCGCCAAAACTTTCCAGCAACGTTTCATACAGCCGGTCGGCCCAGCTGCGGGCCAGATCCACCAGCCGCTCCTCCACCTCAGCCACATCAAAGTCCATGCGCGATTCCGGCTTCACCTTGAGTACGATGTACAGGCGGGCCAGGGTGGACTCGGTAAAATAGGTATTGAACTCCATGTCCTCCACATCCACATATTCGTAGAGCACACTTTGGAAGGATTTGCGCAGCGCCGTGGAATAGCCGTCCCGGGGGGTGTAGATCAGGCAGGACAGGAAGCGACCGAACTGGCCCTTACGCACGAACAGGCGCAGCCGCCGGCGTTCCTGAATGTGCAGCACGCCCACCGCGGTCTTCAGCAGTTCTTCGGTGGAGGTCTGAAACAATTCTTCCCGCGGGAAGGTTTCCAGAATCTGCATCAGGCGCTTGCCGTCATGGCCATGGGGCTCCAGACCGGATCCCTGGATCACCTCCCGCAATTTGTGGCCGATAATGGGGAAATTGCGGGGCGAATTATTAAAGACCAGCGAGGTGTACAATCCCAGCCAGCGGTATTCACCGATCACCCGCCCCCGTTCGTCGCATTTTCGAATGCCGATAAAATCCATATACACCGGCCGGTGCCAACGGGAACGGGTGCCGGACTTACCGAATACAATCAGCTTTTCCTCGTGAATCAGCGGCCCTTCGTCGGCCTGTAACAGGTCGAGACTGTCACAGATCCGGGCCACCCCCAGCGCGGTATCCGCCCGCGCCCGCAACTGGCGCTCCCCCTGTTCTTCGACCACGTCATACTCCTGCATGGCCAGAAACGTGAAATGATTTTCCACCAGCCAGGTGAGAAAGGCTTTCACCTCCACCAGGGAGGCCTCGCCCCGATTGTCCGCCAGTTCCCTTACCTCATCGGTAATCGCCGTGGTGCGCTGCTGCATGGGCTGGAAATCATCCACCGCGCAGTTCAGCTCCCGCAGCGTCTCCCGCAGCACGGCGGTTATATCCCCCACCAGGGCGGAATCCGGCTGGCGGTCAATCTCCATATGGATCAACGCTTCCTTATAGCCCTCGGCATCGGGTTCAAAGTTCACCGCCAGCAACTGCCCGTCGGCGTCGCGCTGCACCCGGAATACACTGTTCATCACCGAATGAATGGAAATGCCCCGGTGCACCACATCCATCATCACCGTGTCCACCAGGAAAGCACAGTCCGGCGCCAGCACCTCCACCACGGTGTGGGTGCTCTGCCAGCCATGATCCTCGAAGCGGGGGTTAAACACCCGGATCCGGGGTTCCCGGGTGGGCATGACGCGCAGGAAATTCCACAACCCAACCGTCATGCCGTAGAGATCCTCCACCCGCTTGCGCTGCAGTTCCTGAATAGGCGCGGCGGCATAGTAATGTTGAGTGAACTTCAGTAACTGCTCCGTCTGTGACGGTTGACTGCGATCAAATCGTTCCCTGACCAGGTCCGACAGGCGCTCGATCAATGACAGATAATCCGCGCCCAGCGATAGGTTGACCATAATGCCCCCGGCTGTTTTCCATTAAATATCAGTCATATTAGTCTAGTAGTTGCGACGGATTATGAACACTGGTCAGTAAACTACACTGCTGTGCCCCGGCCCCAGGAACTTTTCCGTCGCCACCCAATCACATAAGCAGTCCGGGAATGGCTGGCAATCGTAGGGTGGAATAGGCATAATTCACCGGATAACTATAAGTAAATTCTGGGAAAAACAATATATTAGCGGTGATTGGCGGGCGCCAGCCCCAGTGCTTGCCAGGGCCTTGGCAGCCCCCGGTGCTGCCATCCCGCCAACACCCCTGGAGTCGCTGTAATCATGTCGAATCGGGACGCCATTCTGGCGCTGAAAGAATCCTTGTGCGAACAGATCATCGGTCAGGGCCATCTGGTGGACAGGCTGCTGATCGCCATCCTGGCGGATGGCCACCTGCTGGTGGAGGGCGCCCCCGGCCTGGCCAAGACCAAGGCCATCAAGGCCCTGGCCCGCGGTCTGGAGGGGGATTTCCATCGCATTCAGTTTACCCCGGACCTGTTGCCGGCGGACGTCACCGGCACCGAGATCTACCGTCCCCAGGACGCCAGCTTCAGCTTTCAACCAGGGCCCATTTTTCACAATCTGGTACTGGCGGACGAGATCAACCGGGCCCCGGCCAAGGTCCAGTCCGCCCTGCTGGAGGCCATGGCGGAACGACAGATCAGTGTGGGCAAGTTATCTCATCCGCTGCCGGACCTGTTTCTGGTGATGGCGACCCAGAACCCCATCGAACAGGAAGGCACCTATCCCCTGCCGGAAGCCCAGCTGGACCGGTTTTTGATGCATGTGACCATCGACTACCCCGATGCCGGCTCCGAGCGCAAAATTCTGCAGCTGGCGCGAATGGAAGCCATGGACCGTCAGCACCGGGACGAGCCAGGCCCCGACCCCATCCATATCAGTCAGCAACAGATTTTTGGCGCCCGGGAGGAAATCCTGCAACTGCATATGATTCCCGATGTGGAGGAATACATCGTGCAGTTCACCATGGCCACCCGCAACACCCTGGCCTATGGGGATGACCTGGCCAGTTGGATTGAATACGGGGTCAGCCCCCGGGGCACCATCGCCATGGATGCCTGCGCCCGGGCTCATGCCTGGCTTAATGACCGGGACTTTGTCACCCCGGAGGACGTGCAGGCAGTGGCCCACGATACCCTGCGTCACCGTATTGGTCTGACCTTTGAGGCCGAGGCCAAAGGGGTTACCCCCAATCATATCATCGACGAACTGATCGACCGGGTCTCCGCCCCCTGAGGTTTACCATGACGGTATCCGGTAACCTGGTGCAGGAGCGGCCCAACATTGAGCAGTACCCTGGCGTCTATATCTCCATGGAGGAATTGCTGCGGTTGCGGGCGGCCGGGCTGGAACTGGATTTACGGGGCCAGAAACGGGCCATGGCCGCCATGGCCGGGCTGCACCGCTCCAGCTTCCGGGGCCGCGGCATCGACTTCGACGAGGTGCGGATTTACCAGCCGGGAGACGATGTCCGTAACATCGATTGGCGGGTAACCGCCCGCACCGGCCGAACTCACACCAAGCTCTTCCGGGAAGAGCGGGAACGACCGGTGTATCTGATGGTGGACCAGCGTCAGCCCATGTTTTTCGGGACCCGCAATGCCTTTAAATCCGTGGTGGCGGCCCGGGTGGCGGCCTGTTTCGCCTGGGCCATTCGCACCCATGGGGATCGCATCGGCGGCTTCGTTTACAACGACAATGAGGTCCAGGAACTGCGTCCCCGTGCCGGCAAGCGCGGCATTCAGAATCTGTTCCGGGTATTGGTGCAGTTCAATCAGGCACTGGAGCCGGCGGCTGCCTCCCGGCACTCATCGCGCCAGACCTTTATCAAAGCTCTGCAGGGCCTGAGCCAGGTGGTGCGACCCGGCAGCCTGGTGGTAGTGATCAGCGACTTTTTGAATTATGACGACATCACCCAGCAGCATATGACGCCACTCTGCGGTCATAACGATGTGATCGCCATTCAGATTTATGATCCCATGGAAAAGCAGCTGCCGCCCCCCGGGGTTTACGGGTTCAGCGACGGCGAGCGCAACGTGCGGCTGAATACGGCACCGCGGAAGCTGCGGCGGGATTACGCCCTGCGCTTCGTCGAGCGACAGGACGCCCTGCGGCAGCAGCTGTATCGTCTGGCGGTGCCCCTGATCGAAATCAGCACCGACGATGTGATCACCGATCGCCTCAGCGCCAGCCTGGGAATGCGGGTGGCGCCGGGAGTACCACCATGAACGCCGCTGACCCCCTGCAACAGTTGCGGGATATTCATCTGCCGGCAGCGGTAGGCTGGTGGCCGCCGGCACCGGGTTGGTGGTTGCTGGCACTGTTGCTGCTGACGGCGTTGATCGCAGCCCTGGCCTATGTCCGACGCCGCCACCGCCGCCTGGCTTACCGGCGCGAGGCCCTGTCCCGGCTGGTGAGTATCCGTGCCCGGTATGAGGCCCATCGGGAACCGCGGCAGTTGTTATCGGAGCTGTCTTCCCTGTTGAAACGCACCGCCATCACCCGTTACGGTCGGGACGAAGTGGCGGGTCTGGCGGGCGAACAATGGCTGCAGTTTCTGGATCGTACCGGCCGCACCCGGGAATTCAGCCAGGGTCCCGGCCAGGCGTTGGGCCAGCGGTTTGCACCGGAGCCACGGGTGGATAGCGCAGACCTGTTTAACCTCATTGAACACTGGATCAAGACCCAAGCATGATCACCTTGAAGTGGATACCCTTGTTGCTGATCCTGCCCCTGCCCTGGCTGCTGCGGGCGCTGCTGCCCCGGGCCCAGAGCCAGGACAGCGGCCTGCTGCGGGTGCCGTTTTTTCGCGATCTGAACGATATGGCCAACCGCCGTGACCGCAATCGCCGCGGCGGCAGCCGGGGCCAGCGTTTGCTGCTACTGCTGATCTGGATACTGCTGGTGGTGGCGGCTGCAGGACCGCAATATATTGGTGAACCGGTGAGTATCAGCGCCAAGGCCAGGGATCTGATGCTGGCGGTGGACGTATCTGAAAGTATGCGGGTACAGGATCTGCAATTAAAAGGCGAGCAGGTGGACCGGCTGACCGTGGTCAAAAACGTGTTGGATGACTTTATCGCCCGCCGCCAGCATGATCGCATGGGTCTGATTTTGTTCGGCAGCAAAGCCTATCTGCAAACGCCACTCACTTTCGATCGCAAAACCCTGCAACAACTGCTGCACGAGGCGGCCATCGGGATCGCCGGCCGGCGCACCGCCATTGGCGATGCGGTGGGGCTGGCACTGAAACGCCTGCAGGACCGACCCAGCGAAAGCAAAGTACTGATCCTGCTTACCGACGGCAAGAACAGTGCCGGTGAAATTGAACCATTGCAGGCGGCGGAACTGGCGGCGCAAAAAGGCCTGACCATTTATACCATTGGCGTGGGGGCCGACAGTCTGATTACGCCGGGGCTGTTGGGCACCGGTATCGGCGCCCGGCGCCTGAATCCGTCAGCGGATCTGGACGAGGAGACCCTGCAGGCCATGGCCCAGGTTACCGGTGGCCAGTATTTTCGCGCCAAGAGCACGGAGTCCCTGAAAAACATCTATTCCCGACTTGATCGGTTGGAAACTACCGATGCCGACGCGGAAACCTTCCGCCCCATCAAGGCTCTGTTTCACTATCCACTGGGGCTGGCCCTGGTGTTGACCATGGCCATGGCACTGCACACTGTGCTGCGCAGCTATGGTGGCCACTGGCAGGTGCAGCGCCGAAGCCGGAACGCCCGGGAGGGTGTGGAGCCGTGACTGAGTTGCTGCAGCACATCGAGCAGTTCCACTTTCTGCGTCCCTGGTGGCTACTGGCGCTGGCACCGGCGATGATCCTGCTGATTTTACTCTGGCGGCGCCGGGCGGCCTATGGCAACTGGCAGGGAGTGATCTCCCCCAACCTGCTGCCACACCTGTTAACCGGTGATCAGAACCGACACAGCCGGTGGCCTTTGAGCCTATTGTTGTTGTGCTGGATACTGGCGGTGGTGGCCATGGCCGGACCCACCTGGCAGCGGCTGCCCCAGGCCCTGAAGCAGAAAGTGGACGCCCGGGTGATCGTGTTGGATATGTCGTTATCCATGTACGCAACGGATCTGGCTCCCTCTCGCATGATCCGGGCGCGGCTGAAACTGACCGACATTCTGCAGCAATCCAGCGAAGGTCTGTCCGCATTGGTGGTGTACGCCGGCACCCCCCATGTGGTGACGCCGCTGACCGACGACACCAATACCATCCTCAGCATGGTGAACAGCCTGTCGCCGGATATTATGCCGGTTAAGGGCAGCGACCCCGTGGCCGCCGTCGAGAAAGCCCTGGAGGTTCTGGATCAGGCCGGGCTCAGTCAGGGGCGAATACTGCTGATGACCGATGAGCTGCCGAAGGGTTTCGCGGAGCAGGTGGAGCCCATGCTGAGTTTCCGCACCCCGCTTTCCATTATGGGCATCGGCACCCGGGAAGGTGCTCCGATCCATTTACCGGATGGCAGCTTTGTCAAACGTGCCGATGGCAGTATTGTGATTCCCAAACTGAATGTCAGCGCCATGAAGAGCACGGCCCGGGAACTGAATGCCCGCTTCAGCACCATCAGCAGCGACGATGCCGACATCGAATACCTGCTGGCGGGGAACCTGTTGCCGGACCAGCAGGAACTGGCGGATTCCCGCCGCGAATTTGATGTCTGGGAGGAAGCCGGCCACTGGCTGGTGTTGATCATGCTGCCGTTTGCCGCCGCGGCCTATCGCAAAGGCTGGTTTGGCGCTCTGTTGCTGCCGCTGCTCACCGGTCTGACGCTGGTGGCGACGCCCCGCCCGGCCCAGGCGTTCGATTGGCAGGATCTGTGGCAGACACCGGACCAGCAGGGCCGGGCGCAACTGGAGGCCGGTAACCCGGAACGGGCAGCGGAGTTATTCGAAGATCCTCAATGGAAAGCGGCCAGTCAATACCGGGCCGACAACTATGAAGCGGCGCAACAGGGGTTCGCCCAGGGCGGGGATGCCGATAGCTTCTACAATCTTGGTAATGCCCTGGCCCGCCAGCAACAACTGGATGCCGCTATCGAGGCTTACGATAAAGCACTGGCTCTGAAGCCGGATATGGAGGATGCCCGCTTCAACCGCGAGCTGGTGGAAAAACTAAAACAGCAACAACAGCAGCAGTCGCAACAAGGGGAGAATTCCGAATCCCAGGACCAACAATCCGACGCGGATAAGCCGTCACCGGATGACCCGTCGCAGCAGGACAAAGACGACAGCGGTGAACAAAACCAGGATTCCCAAAACCGGCCCCAGGATTCGCAGTCGACGCCGGACTCCGAACAGGCGCAGGAGGATAATGACCAGCCGGATCAGGGTCAGGAAACTCAAAACCAGGATCAGGAGCAGCAACACGCCGGCCAACCGGATCAGCAGCAGTCGGAAGAAGCTTCACAACAAGAGGCCCCACCTCAGCCGGAACAGGACCCCATGAGCGTGCCGGGCAAACCCCGTACGGAAGACCAGCAAGCCATGGAACAGTGGTTGCGCCGGGTGCCGGATGACCCCGGCGGTCTGTTGCGACGCAAATTTGAATACGAATCTCAGCTGAGGGAAAACCGCTCCGCAGGAGAAAACCCATGGTAAGTTACTTTTCCCCCCTAAAGTGCATCCTGATCACGCTGCTGCTGATGGTAAGCGCCTCCGGCTACGCAGTGGAAATTCGGGCAACCCTGGACAGCGCCGAGGTCACAGAAGGCGATACGGTCAAACTTACTGTCACCGTTGACGAGCAGGCCGATAACAAAACTCCGGACTTTACCGTGCTCAACAAGAATTTCGAGGTCATCTCCACGTTTCGGGCCGAGCGCAAAAATATTATCAACGGCCGCTTCGAATCCTATACCACCTGGGTCCTGACCCTGTTACCCAAACGTTCCGGCTATCTGGCGGTGCCGGCTATCGAATACGGCAACCTGGCCAGCAAACCCCTGAAAGTCCATGTTGCAAAACGCAGCTCAAAACCGGGCAATGATCAGTATTTGTTTTTGGATGCCAGTGTCGACAAGCAACAGGCCTATGTGCAGGAACAGATTATTTACACTGTGCGCATCTTCAAGAGCGGCGTGGATATTTACGATCCCTCCTATCAGCCCCCCACTCTCGATGATGCGGTCATGGAACAACTGGGTGACCAGCGCAACTATCAAACCACGGTAAATGGCCGCATTTACGAGGTGTTTGAGTTTCGCTATGCCCTGTTTCCGCAAAAAAGCGGCAGCTTGACTGTTCCTCCGGCACAGCTCAACGCCACCGTGTTCCGCGGCCGCTCCCGGGGTTTCACCTTCGACCCTTTAAACGGTAAGCAGGTCCGGCGCAGCACCCCCAGCCTGGAAATTACCGTCAAGCCCAAGCCCGCCAGCTACCCCGCCGACAAACCCTGGGTTCCCGCCCGCTCCCTGCAGCTGGGGGAAACCTGGTCACCGGATACCGATACCATGAAGCTGGGGGAACCCCTGACCCGAACCATTACCATTCAGGCGGAAGGCGTACTCCCCACTATCCTGCCCCAGGTGCCGCAATTGCAGCCGGATGGCATTAAGGTATACCCGGAGCAGGCGGACACCAGCAACACCGAAGGTGATCACGGTATCGTCGCTACCCGCACCGAAAGTCAGGCCCTGGTGGCCACCGCCACCGGCGACATCACCCTGCCACCACTGGAGATCACCTGGTGGGATATCGAAGCAGGCGCCGTCAAAGTGACTTCGCTGCCACCACGCACTCTTGAAGTCACCGGTACCAGCACCCAACCGCTGACAGACGCCACCGCTGGCCTGAACCCCGGGGCCACCACCGGTAACGATAATCCGGATAGCGGGCTCAGCGCTGACGGCAGCCTGAATCGCACCTGGCAATGGCTGGCGCTGGCGTTTCTGGTGGCCTGGCTGATCACCCTGGGCATACTGGTGTGGGCATTACAACGGCGCGGCAGACAGACAGAACCTGCGGCGGAAGACGCCGCTAACCAGCCGTTCACCAGCACCAGACTGCGCGCAGCCCGCAAGGCCCTGCAGATGGCCTGCGACCAGGATGATCCCAAAGCGGCCCGCACTGCGGTGATAGAGTTATTCCGGCAACATTATCGGGATGCCAATATCAGAAATCTGCAGGGTATTGGTGAGCGCAGTGAATCGGAACAACTGCAGGCCGCCTTACGCCAGTTGGACGCCCACCTTTATCAACCGCAATCGCCCACCCGCTGGCAACCGGACTCCCTGCTGACGGCGGTGGATAATGAATTAAAAAAGCAGAGCCGGCAGACTTCGTCCGGTGCGCTTGAACCGCTTTATCCGGTGGCTTGAACTACGAGTCTGACGGGCTGCTGCAAAGGCTGAGAACGCCGGGTTTTCGTGCATGGTGCTCAGAGGCTGCCCTGGCTGTCCGTATGCAGCTCGCGAAGCGACCCAACAACCTTGCTTCGCTTTTGGATAAACACTCCGCCTGATTATCGGGCATTTCGTAAGTGTCCGAAAAATCGGGGTAGAACCCAACAGTGGTCGTCTAAAGTGAGGAAAAAGGTTGCTTTAAAATGACTGGCATAAAGAGTTCTCAGTATCTTAGGCATTTGAAATTAATTAGAGATAAAGTCCCCTCATTTGATTCATATCCTTTCTCAATTCCAGCCGTTCATAATATGGGCACCATCGATTTCCATCCAAATGTGACTTTCATTATAGGTGAAAATGGTTGCGGGAAATCTACTTTACTGGAAGCGATTGCCATCGCATACGGATTTAATCCAGAAGGCGGGTCAAGAAACTTTCGTTTTTCCACTCGCTCCTCACATTCCTCAATGTATAAATATATACGTTTAACAAAAGGATATCGTATAGGTCAATACTGTGGTTTTACCTGGCTCACGAATCTCACTGGGCTTATACCACTCAGGGTGCCAATCGGTCTGGATAATACGCTGCTCAGGGGTCCCTTTGGCCTCAATTCGCTGTGTCTCCTGCCCCAGATCATTGATGTCGTAATCGGTCACATATCCCCGCGCATCGGTTTTCAGATCCAGATTGCCGTTGCCGTCATAGGTCATCGAGGTGTCAGTGGGCAGGCAATTGGGTGCGCTCGCGCCGGTCACACTGGTTAACCTCATGGCGCCACTGGCGGTATCACCCAACCCCGTATCATTGATGGATTCGGTGAATTCATAGGTGGTTACCAGACCTTTGGCGTTTTGTACCTCAATCGTTCTCCCGGCCTGATAATCACTTCGTGAAATCACCTCCAAGCGTTCTGCGCCACCGGCGTGTTCGCTTAAAACGGCCCTGCCGTTAGCGTCGTACCCCCAAGTGGCAAACCGGTCACCGTTGGCATCAACGATGCCCGTGAGCGCATGAGGAAAATCGGTGTTTTCATACAGGTATTCACGGCGCGGATTGGGCTGCCCGGGATCATTATCCGGGTAGACAACATATTGCAGATTGCCCGACACCGGATCGTATTGATATTGGTATACCGCACCCCCGGGCACAGTAATGCTCTGGACGCGGCCCTGTGCGTCGTACGTATAGGTTAAGGTCCGGCCCCCGGCACCGGTCATCGTCGCCAACCGCCCATTGCTGTAAGAAAATGTTTTGCGGTCCCCCGTGGGACTGGTGGACTCGATCAGCAGCATTTTTTGATCCAGGATGAGTCCATCGGACAGATAGACATCCTCCGACCCATCGGGCTTTTGATACACCCATTCCTGTTGATTATTGACTTGGGGCCTGGCGTACACTTTGCCTTCTACGCCGGGGGTGACAAACGCACCGGTTGACGGATTAAAGCGTATTTCTGAGCCATTGGCCGAGCGTATGTACAGAACATATTGACCATTATCCAGCACCGACAGCATCATGTAGCGCTCGTAATCGCCGTGCCAGCCTGGCCCGAAGGCGCCGGCCCCCACAGAACTGTCGCTGCTATAGGTGCGCCGAATGGAAACCGGAAACAGGCCGCCTGTCTGATAGTCCGTTTCCGTTTGGACCTTGGTCAGGGTAGACAATTGAATGGGGTTACCTATGCAGGTGTCATCAGGCTGCGCGTTGCGACACCAGCGCTCAGCGGCGTATCGCACATGCCAATAGCCACACCCTTCTAGATTTGTCGTTTCGATGGATCCGCTGGTTAAATCTATACATGTACTCAGTGATTCCTCTCGATAGCTCTCCAGGGGCTCCCCACGAAATTTACAGGTTTCATGTACCAAGCTTTGGAAGGTCATTGCCTGGCTTGCCACTGGCATGAGTAAGGCCAGCACCAGCAATGCCAGGGATCGAGAAAACTGATTGAGTGATAAGATAGCGTGAGATTGACCTTTGTGGGCGACTTTGCGCCGTCCGGCCCCCAAGATAGAATCGAAGTCCATGTTATCGTCCTGATATTTCCGTGTTTTTTGTTCTTAAGGCTCGCGATGCTGTTTCTTGTCATTATCATCAGATCGTGCCGGTAAAAAATCTATCACGGTTTAGTGTTCATTGAACATCTTTTTTAGAATGACTGACCCTGATGGGTCCTAATCACTTTCGGGTCAAGTGAGTATCACGCAGACAATAGCGGTAGCAAAACGGTCATAAATCGTTTGGTCGCCTTCATCAATTCACGCTGTCAAAGAACGGTGCCAGTGACAATGGGTTGGCTGCATTGGTGCGGCAAACGGTCGATGCGGCGCGGCTGTGTCGAGTTCGTGGGCGCCGCTCTTTCAAGGTTGCGGCGGCGAGTAAACAAGGCGGCACAGGCCGCCTTGCTTTTTTCCTGCTACATTCGACCCATGGCCTCGAATGCGCCACCGGCCTGGCTCACCCACTGCTTCTATTTTCGCGTCACCAACGCATTCTGCTCGCCGTTCAGGCTGGAGGTGGCGGTATTGCCAATGCCCATAAAGAACACCTTGCAGCCGGCCAGTAGATCCGGCCGCTTGGGGCTAGAGTCCAATAAAAGCTTTGATAAAGCGGAACACCCCCAGGGCAAATTTCCTGAAGACACGAAAAACCCCGGCACCGTAAAGTGACCGGGGTTTTTTGCGACCGGGCCGTTACTGACTCTTCTGCGGAATCCGATCCCGAATCAGGAAGTTGGCCAGGGCCGGCAGCAACCAGATGGCACCCACCATGTTCCACAGGAACATAAAGGTCAGCAGCACACCCATGTTGGCCTGGAACTTGATATCCGAGAAGATCCAGGTGCCTACCCCGATGGCCAGGGTGAGGCCGGTGAAACACACGGCTTTGCCGGTGACCTTAAGCGTTTCAAAATAGGCTTGCTCCAGCACCATGCCCTGCTCCATGAAGCCCTTGAGCCGGGAATAAATATAGATGCCATAGTCCACGCCAATGCCTACCCCCAAAGCGATAACCGGCAGCGTCGCGACTTTCACGCCAATACCCAGCACCGTCATCAGGGCCTGACACAAAATGGACGTGAGGGCCAGAGGAACAATGATACAGATCACCGCGCGAATGGAACGGAAGGTCAGCAGACACAGAATGGATACCACACCATACACCCAGATTTTCATCATTACCTGAGCATGCTCGATGGTTTCATTGGTGGCCGCCTCTACCCCTGCGTTACCGGAGGCCAGGACGAACTCCGCCACTTCGGGGTCATCCTCGCGGGCCGCGAATTCCTCCACCGCGGCCACAGCTCGTTCCAGGGTTTCGGCTTTGTGATCATCCAGGAACACGATGACCGGCGCCAGGCTGCAATCGGTATTCACCAGGCCCGAAGGCACGGTCTGCACCGAGTTGTTGATAATGTCCTGCACCCGGGTCATGGTGGCCCATTTCCAGTTACCTTCATTGAAACCGGTGATCACCCGCTTGGATACGGTCACCACTGACAAGGCGGATTGCACTCCCGGCACATTTTCCATGTGCCACATAAAGCGGTCGATTTTCTGCATGGCGGCGGCTTTGGTACAGGATTCCGCTGGTGTCTCCACCATCACCACCAGCACGTCCGCGCTTACCGAATAGTGGTCATTGACGTATTTGTCATCCAGGTTGTAACGGGAATCCGGCCATAACTCCGGGGCGCCGGCATCCAGATCACCAATTTTCAGATCCTTGCTGATATAGAGTCCGAGACCGGCTCCCAGTGCGGCAATCACCACGGATATACCCGCCGCTTTGGGCGTGGCGAAGCCGGCAACCTTTGCCCACACGGCATGCTTGGCATGAAGTTTTTTATCCATGGCTTTAATGGCGCTGGAACTGGCACCGGAATAGGACAGCAGTATGGGAATCATCACCAGATTGGTGAAGATCAACGCCACCACTCCCAGGCCCGCCGCAATGGCCAGATCGCGGATTACCTGTATCTCAATGGTCCACAGCGTCATAAAGCCGATGGCGTCACTGATCAGTGCCAGTAGGGCTGGAATGTACAGGGCGCGGAAGGTGAGCCGGGCTGCCTCCAGCTTGAAACTCAAACGCTGGAATTCCACTGCGAACTCGTTGATCAGCTGTACCCCGTGGCTGACCCCGATGGCAAAAATCAGAAACGGCACCAGCATGGAGTAAGGGTCCAGACCCTTACCCAACAGTTTGAGGATACCCACCTGCCAGATAACCGCGATCACTGAACAAATAATAACGATCAAGGTGCTGCGAATGCATTTGGAATCGATCAGCAACAATACCAGGGTAATGCCGATGGCGATCAGGAAGAACAGGGCCACGTCGGTGGCGCCTTCGATCAGGTCACCGATTTTCTTGGCAAAACCGACAATGCGTATGTTAACGGTATCACTCTGATACTTCTGGCGAATGTCCCGTTCCAGGGCATCGGAAAACGCTTTGTAGTCCAGCTTCTCTTCCGCGGCCGCCGCGTCCAACAGGGGCACATGGACAATGGCGGAGCGAAAATCATCCGCCACCAGCCGGCCCACCTGACCGGAGCGCAAAACGTTGGCCTGCACCTGCTCCAGGGATTCCTCCGAGCCATCATAAGTGGGGGGGATAATCTCGCCACCACGGAAGCCCTCTTCGGTTACCTCGGTCCAGCGCACGTTGGGCGTCCAGAGGGATTGGATCTTGGCCTTGTCCACGCCGTCAAAATAAAAGATTTCATCGGTAACCTGACGCAGTGTCTGCAGGAATTCGTCCGTAAAAATATCGCCCTCACGAGCTTCCACCACAATGCGGATATCATTCCCCAGGCTCAACTCATCCTTATGCTTAAGCAGGTTCTGAATAAACTCGTGCTGCAGTGGCACCATCTTTTCGAATTCAGTGCTGATACTGACCTGCGCTGCCTTGGTGGCAAAAAACGCGGTCAGCAACGCGAACGCCACCAGTATCAGGGGCCGTACCTTAAAAATGATCGCTTCCAGGGGAGAACTGTTTTTCGTTGACATAATTTACCTTAACTCAATTCTGAATGCGGATTACCGCTGCCGGGCGCCATCGATTTGCACCCCACCCTGCCCTACCATCAGCAGTTTGCCGTCCGGTAAGGGAGTCACCGCCAGGATCGCCTCCCGTGAGGGCGTGATCCTCATGGAAAAGTTCAATCCGCCGTCGTCGCTGTTAAGAATGACACCGGAATTGCCCACCAGAATGATTCCTCCGGAGTCCAGCCGCACACCATCCATGAGACCGTCGCTGGCCTTGCTTTTGGCTTTCACCCAGGTTTCACCCCGGTCGGAGGATTTAAAAATATTACCCTGCAGCCCGAACAACAGTACATCGTCGGTACCCGGTCCGGTCAACGCACCGAAGTACGAACCCTGATAGGGTCCGGCCAGAGTGGTCCAGGTTTCACCATGGTCATCGGAGCGGAACAGCACGCCTTTTTCTCCAGCGATATACACCACGCCGTTGTCGCCCGCCTCGATGGCATTCAGATGCCAGCCATCGTAGTTTTCGATGCGCCCGGCTATATCAGTCCAGCTTTCACCACCGTCAGTGGTACCCAGAAACATGCCGTAGGCGCCCACGGCAAAACCGACCCGGGCATCCCGGAACCACACATCCAACAGCGGCGAACCCTGCTGAGGTAATTTCATAAACTGCTCGTCGGTGAGCTGACTCAATTCCTCGTCACTGAGCTGGCGATGGGGGTTGGCCCACTGCAGGCTCCAAGTGGCGCCGCCGTCAGCGGTGTGCAGAATCACTCCTTCGTGACCCACCGCCCAGCCCAGCTCCAGGGTGGGAAAATCCACCGCGGTTAACAGATACTGCAGCGGCACCTGCGCCTGATCCCAGCTCTGACCCTGGTCGCCGGACACCAGAATATGGCCCCGTTCACCCACGGTTATGAGTTTATCCCCCGCCGGCTCCACATCGGTGAGCAGAGAATCCGTGGCCAGCTGTGAAGGAATGGCAGGCCGCAAATCCAGATACTGTTTGAAATCCTCGGCCCGGGCCACTGCCGTGGTCAGTACCACCGTGACTATCAGCCCCAGAATGCTTGTTATTACTTGTCTTGCCATTGGCTTACTGAACCGCCTGTTCTGTTGAGTTGTGTGCTGTAGAAAAATCATTAAACCACTTCATTTACGGATTCATGAGTCGATTGCATCACTATGACCACATTCGCCGCCGGATTGGCCATTCAACGGCCCATCCGCCGCAGGGACTGTGGACTGAAATATCGTTCCGATGGCGCCTCTGTTTGAAATTCAATGGCCATGCCGCTGGCATTATCCAGGTAGCCGGCAAAATAGCGACCTGAATCCAGTTCGTGGCTGACCTGCAACGCCGCCCAGGTGACCGGCACGTGATAATAATTCACCGTATGCGCCAGATGCACCCGCCACAGTTCGCCACGGGTATCATACTGATCCGCCTGCACGATGCCCCAGGTGTCTTCATCAATATAGAAGCGCCGCTTGCTGTACAGGTGCCTCACTCCCGGCCTGGTGACGGCTTCCACGATCCACACCCGATGCAGTTCATAACGGGTGAGATCGGGGTTGATATGCCCCCGCAATAACAATGGCTCGTCAGCACTGGTGGCGTTGCTGAGCCGGTAGCTGTTATACGGGATATACAGGGCCTGCTTGCCCACGAACCGCCACAGGAACCGATCCAGTGCGCCATTGAACATGTCCACATCATCGGCGGTGATCAGATTGTCGGAACTGGGTACGGGCATGTCGTACTCTACTGAAGGCGCCCGCCGCACCCGCCGGGTACCGGCATTATAAACCCAGGCATTGCGCGGTTCTTTTACCCGGTCGATGGTCTCATGCACCAGTAAGCCACCTCCGGCCAGGCGCGGAGGGCTTTTGATAAAAGCCAGGTAGTAAGCGAGCTTGTTGTCCAGGGCGTCAGGGCCTTTGTCCGGGTTATAATAGACAAAGTAAGCCTCCTGCTGGGTGGTCACCGGGGTATGGGTGCCATTGCTTTGTACCGCCGCTTCCGATAGGGAGGCCTTGAGATAAACACCGCGCCAGCGGGTCAGGTGATTCCACATCAAGCGGATCGGATCCACTTCCCCGGCCGCCTTTTCCGGCACCGGAAAAGGCACACCCCCGTAAGCCTGCTCCAGCCCGTTACCGTCATTGACCAACCGGGCCCTTTGATGATTGCGGGCGGTCTCGTCATAGACCCGTTGCGGGGCTGCGGCGGTGCGATGACTGGCGTATATGGGTAGCCGGTAGGTGTCGGGATAGCGGCGCAGCAAAGCCTGCTGGCCCAGGGGAAGATATTCGAGGTACTGCGCCATATTGTCCGCGTCGATCACGAACAGAGGTTCTTCCTTTGCAAAGGGGTCGGTCAATCCGGTTGTCACCGGGGGGCTGTTGGCAGGTGTCAGACCGCCATCCCAGGCAGGGATACGACCTTCCACCCCGGCGGCCCGTTCCGCCCCCAATGGGGTGAGCGCTTCGGGTAACTCAGCCGTTGCCGCCGTACCCCACCAGCACAGAAAAACCAGGGCCGCCCACAACCCCTGTCTACTCATCCACATTCCCATAACACCTTACACCGACTGAGTCGGACTTTAAGCCTGCAACCAGAATCCACCTGGCCGCCAGTATCCCGGACCGCAACGATAACGACCTTATTATTCAACAGTTAAGCTGATATTCCGGATTTTGTCCTGAAATCGACGTGTTTTTGACTGCGGAACCGACACAAAATCGCCATAAATTAACCAATGGCGATGCCGGACACCAATACTTAATACTGCTAATCCGGGCCTTTCTTATGATCACTGATTAAGCGCTTTGTTAACCACCTCGTAAACATCCGGCGACAACGACTCGGACTTAATCCGCTGCAGCTCCTGTTTTATCGCCTGGGCACGGGTTTGATCGTAGTTGGCCCAGCGGGTCATTATCGTGGCCATCCGTGCCGCCACCTGGGGATTGAGCCGGTTTAGGGTGATAATCTGATCCGCCAGAAAGCGGTAGCCGGCTCCGTCGATGCGGTGAAAATTGACCGGGTTGTTATTGCAGAAGGCGCCGATCAGCGCGCGAATCTTATTGGGGCTGGTGAGCTCGAACGCCGGGTGCCGCATCAGGCTTTGCACTTCTTCCAGGGCTTCCGGGCGGGGCGAGGTGGCCTGCACCATAAACCACTGGTCCACCACCAGGGCCTCATCCTGCCACTGCTGATAAAAAGCCGTGATCACTTCCGCCTTCTCCGGTCTGCCAGAATGCACCAGAGCCCGGAATGCCGGCAACTGATCGCTCATATTGCTGGCCTGGCGGAACTGTCGCAAACAAAGTTCCGTGACATCGTCATCCTCCAACACCATCAAATAACTCAGGCACAAATTGCGCAAACTGCGCTGCCCCACCGCCGCCGGCGTGAACTCATATTGCGGCTGTGGCGGATATTCCTGCACCACCTGCAACAGATCACTGCGTAATGCCTGGGCCAGGGAATGGCGCAAGCTGTGGCGGGCCTGGTGGATGGCATCCACCGCCACCGGCCGGGGTAGCAGTTCCGCCAGATACTGCTGGGAAGGCAGCTCCAGCATGCGGGCCACCATGGCCTGATCCAGTCCCCGCTGACTGAGCAGTCGACGGAAGGCCTCCACCAGTTGCGTATCGACCGTCATGGTCTGCTGCGACCGATACTGCTCCATCAGCTCCTGCAATACGGAAATCGTCAGGCGCTGAGCCGCATCCCAACGATTGAAACCGTCGCTGTCATGAGACATCAGAAACGCCAGTTGCTCCCGGCTTTGTGCCTGGACCAGTCTCACCGGGGCGGAGAATCCCCGTAACACCGACGCCACCGGAGTCGAGGTGACACCGGTGAACACGAAGGTTTGTTCTGCTTCGGTCAGTTCCAGTACCGCCGTGGCGGGATCCAGCCCGGTACCATCGGCCAACGTCAACGGCAAATCCTGACCCTGCGGCCCCAGTAACCCTATGGCCACTGGAATATGCAGGGGCTGCTTGCGGGGCTGCCCCGGGGTGGGCGGGGTCGATTGCTTCAGGGTTAACGCGAATTCGGCACTGGCGGGGCGATACTCGGTTTCCACCTGCAGCTCCGGCGTCCCCGCCTGGGAGTACCAACGCCGAAACAGCGCCAGATCCACACCGTTGGCGTCCTCCATGGCCCGCACAAAATCATCACAGGTGACCGCCTCCCCGTCGTGCCGCTGGAAGTAGAGATCGGAGCCTTTGCGGAACTTTTCCGCCCCCAACAGACGGTGCAGCATGCGCACCACTTCCGCGCCTTTTTCGTAAACCGTGGCGGTGTAGAAATTATTGATTTCGATGTAGCTGTCAGGCCGGATGGGGTGAGCCATGGGCCCGGAGTCCTCGGCAAACTGCACGGTACGCAGCATGGACACATCGTCGATGCGATTGACCGTGGCCGACCCCATGTCCGCGGAGAACTGCTGATCACGGAATACCGTGAAGCCTTCTTTCAGACTCAACTGAAACCAGTCGCGACAGGTCACCCGGTTACCGGACCAGTTGTGAAAATATTCATGAGCGATGACACTTTCCACCCGCTGGAACCCCATATCGGTGGTGGTACCGGGGTTGGCCAGCACGCAGGAGGTGTTGAAAATATTCAGGCCCTTGTTCTCCATGGCGCCCATATTGAAATGGGACACGGCCACAATCATGTAAATATCCAGATCGTATTCCCGACCGTAGGTTTCCTCGTCCCAGCGCATGGCGCGTTTCAGCGAGGCCAGGGCATGCTCACACTTGTCCAGATCCTGGGGTTCAACAAACAACTGCAGCGCCACTTTGCGGCCGCTGGCGGTCACAAACTCATCCTGCTTCTGTTGCAGATCGCCCGCCACCAGCGCAAACAGATAGCAGGGTTTTTTAAACGGATCCTCCCAGATCACATAATGCCGGCCATTGGCCAGGTCGCCGCTTTGTTCCGGGTTACCATTGGAAAGCAGCACCGGATAGGCGGCTTTATCGGCCTCAATGCGGGTGGTGAATCTGGCCATGACATCGGGCCGGTCGGGATAATAGGTTATCTTACGGAACCCCTCGGCCTCGCACTGGGTACAGTACATGCCTTTGGACACATACAGCCCCTCCAGGGAGGTATTGCGCTGGGGATCGATCCGGGTCAGGGTGAGCAGGGTAAAGGCTGCCGGCACCTCCGTGATGGTCAGGGTTTCCTCGTCGATCCGGTAACGCTCCGGAGCCAGAGGCCGGCCGTCCAGTTCAATGGCCAACAGCTCAAGATCAGCCCCCATCAACTCCAGGGGCCGGCCACCGGCATCCGGCACCGCCGGGTTCACCCGCATCTGCAGATGGGCCACCACATCGGTATAACCCTCGTAAATACGCACATCCAGATGGATGTGATCAACCAGATAAGCGGGGGCTTTGTATTCGGATAGGCGAATGGTCTTGGGGGCGTTGTTATCTCTCATTGGAACCAAACCTGTGGGCCAGACAATGGCGGTGCCAAGGCAATCAACCTCGCCCCGCTTGTGAATTGGGTACCAGTGCTGCAGTATGTATGACTGCATTGCATTTCACAACAGACGGTTATGGCACCCGAAGGGGCTACTGCGGTTTCGACAGGGGTGCGACTCAGAGAGAGGTGCTTATGTCCTTGCCCGCGCCAGTGTCGGCGTTGATCAAGACAGAACAGATAAAGCAGGTACTGGGTGTGGTAAAGGCCCCGGAAGCGGACGCCACCGCCAGCGTCAAACAGGTGCTGGAGCCGGATTTTCAGGAACGCTTCGATTTGATCTGGTTGAGCGAAGGGGCGCTCGATGACAGTGAGGGCCAGAGTGACCGCCTGATTGCCAAGTGCCGGGACCAGCTTACTTCGCGGGTGGTGGTGGAAACCAGCCACCACCACCAGCCGACCCACGACCCCCACTATCTGGCCCTGGGCTTCGTGCGCTGCGCGGTGACCGAGGATCATGTCTACTATTTGTTTGACATTAAAACCTACAAACCCGTCCCCGATTGGCTTAATCCCAGATTCTGGGCCAACCCCGAAAACTGGGACAAGTACCGCTGGTAGACCCGACGTTTACTGCAGAAACCGGATGGTCTGCAACACCTCGGAATCGCTGCAGGTTTCCCCTTCCTCTTTGGTACCCCGATCAATAAAGCCCACCCGCTGGCTGGGGTCCAGGTTGCGTTCCCCATAGGCAATAATGGCCTGCATAACGTGCTCTTTCTGTTCCCGGGTGAGACGCGTGCCATCGGCCCACTTACCCAGTTCCAACGCCCGCTGCAAGGCCTGATATGTCTGTGGAGTAATTGATTCTATCAGTGCGTCAAAATCCATCGCCATGCTGCTGTACCCGCTACGTCAACGAGGGTGCATTATATCATAGCCCGGGGCACCCGGGGGCTACCGCTCCAGTGCCACATCCAGCGGCGCCGGCGGGGCCAGCGCCACCCCCTGATACTCCACCGGCAGATCCGGGGCCAGGGTTTCCAACTGTTGCTCGGTTTCGATGTGTTTGACAATAACCCGCACCCCCAGACCGGCAGCAAAGCGCGCGATCCCGTCGATAAACGCAGACTGTCGGTCTTCCCAGATGAGGCGTTCGGTAAAGGCCGCGGAGAGTTTGATGGCGTCTACCGGCAGGCGTTGCAAGTACATTAATGAATAGCGGCTGAGGCCGTAATCATCGATACAGATGCGCACGCCGAACTGTTTCAGTTTGCGGATCACGAGCACTGCCTGTTCGAAATCGTGGGTCACCGTGGCCTCGCGTATTTCAAACTCCAGCGCCGGCAGCAATGCCTTGTCCTCAGCGTCCAGACTGCTCAGCTCAGTGACCAGTGCCGGCGAAAAGAACTGCGACGCGCTGAGATTAATGGACATGGTCAGATGCTGGCCCCGATGTTCCCGCAATCGATGCAACGCATTTAAGCCGTGGCGCAGCACCAGGGTGGTCATCATATCCAGCAGCCCCGCTTTTTCACACATGGAGACAAACTCCGCCGGTGCCACCATTCCAACTTCCGGATCCATCCAGCGCGCCAGAGCCTCATAACCCACCACCCGCTGCCGATCCTCCGCAAACACCGGTTGCACAAACAGATCCAGAGCATCGGTCTGGAAGGCTTCACTCAGGCGGGCCACCACATCCAGTGAGGATTTCAGTTCCCCCTCCTCGGTCAGCTCCGATTCCAGGGCTGGCGCTGACTGCCGATCCACTTTTTCCAGCAGCTCGGTGGTGATCATATTGGTTTTCGCCATCAGGTTGTAACAGTATTCCAGTGAGCTGAGAACACCGTTAATCTGCACTGCCGTTTCCGCGATTTCGTCGCGCCCCTGATAAAGCACGCGCTCATGAAACTGGCCGGAATTCATGATCTGCCGGGTCTGCAGCAACAGATTCTGCAGCCGTTTCCAGATCGGCCGGTAATAGAGCGTCCACACGATCACTCCACTCACCGCCGCACTCACCGCCACTGACAGCCACCACAGAAACGGCAGCACCTGTTCATCAGACAGCGCGGTGGCGGTGACATACACCGGTTGACCCACCATGGAAGACAACCGGATCAGTGCCGTGGTGTTGTCGGTGGCGGTAGGGTCCAGGGGATCGGCGCTGAGGCTGAGCCGGTAATTCAATTCCGCCGACAGTTGCAGCAACCAGTCCCCCAGGAAAGTGGCGGCAATGGAAATCACCTGATCCTGTTCCTCCACCACCATCAGCAGCACCTTGTCGCGCCAATAAGTCACGCCGGTGTTGCCCTGCCGGGGCACCTTGAGAAAGTTCACCAGACTGGACAAAAGGCTGTCCCGGGCATCGGCATTCTGCAGCCGGGTGTCGTATTGCAGCAGGTCCTGACGATCCACCACCAGTCGCACGTCCACCGCGGCCGGCAACTGCTCCAGGGTCAATTCCGGATGGGCCGCCAGCCATTGCAAACGCTGCTCCAGGGACTGCAGCATCACTTCGAAGTTTCGCTGGATAAGCTGCGCCTCCCGGGTGGAGGGGGTGTGGGTGGCCAACCGGTGAGCCCAGGCGCTGATCAGTACCAAAGCCAGCGTCATTAAAGCCCAGAATATAAGCGCTAGTGTCTTCCCCTTGAGCTGCATAGACCGCTCTTGCCTTATTATGATTGTCGTTGGTTAGTGGCTAAGTGTAGGAGATAACCTGGGATTGTTCCGCCACGGTTTATGGGGGATTACTCTGGACCCAGACAAACTGCTCATTGTTCAAACGCTGCTCAGGGCCCATGCGGTAGGCCACCAGCAGACCGTGCTTCACCGCACTGTAATCCAAACACGCAATATTTTCATGGATAATGCGCGGCAGGCCCTGGCACCAGTAATGCCCTACGAACAGGACTTTTTGGTCACGGTCGTATTGCAACAGGCGCTGACGCTCGGCCGCGGACAGGGGCTGACTGGCCAGCTCTGCGGGCAGGGCATCCGGCTGGAACACCACATCGCCGTAGGTCTGCGGTGAGCCACTCCAGAACTTGGTGCGGAAGCGGCTGCGCCGTACCCCATCAGAGCCCACCAGGGTCTTGCCGGCGGGCAACGCCAGATCCGTGCCTTTCAGCAGTCGCTCCACCACGCGGTTGGGTTCGGTGGCGGGAATCACACTCTGGGCCAGAAACTCATCGTCCTGTAATACCCGGCCCTCATGGCAGGCCGCCGCCTGGGCGATGCGCCGGGGATCCCAGCAGGCATGCACCACTCTGAAGTGGGGGAACTCGAGAAATATGGGCCGCTCCCGCAACCAGTGGATAAGATCCCGCCACTCCTCCAGGTGCAACCGGTAATCCTCCAAAGTGGCGTGCAGTTGATAACGCAGGCGCCGATAGTAGCGCCGCAGAGGCTCCGGCACTGCCGCTTGGGTCGGGAGGGAGTAGATCACGGCGTTGTACTCATGGTTGCCCAGCACCAGATAAGCCTGTCCCCGATCCACCATCGCCCGCACCAGGCGCATGGCGCGCCGAATCTGCGGACCACGATCGATAATGTCCCCCACGAACACCGCTTTGCGCCGGGGATGACGCCAACAGTCGGCGGCCGGATGATATCCCAGCCTGGTCAGCAGGCGCTCCAGCGAATCAGCACAGCCGTGAACGTCACCAATGACGTCATAGCCTTCAATCCAGGGCTCATCCACCATCAGAGGATTTCACTCCACCCCAGTTTGGAGCGACAGGCCTCATAAAAACTGTGGGTCTTGGGGTGCAGCAACATCAGTGGATGGGAGCGCTTGCGCACATACAACCAGTCGCCCGGTTCCACCACCAGTCCGCCCTGCCCATCGCAGTTGAGCAGAGGCTTGAAATCATTGGCGGAGGAAACGTAAACCTTGATTTCACTGTTGCCGTCAATCACGATGGGCCGGCTGCTGAGGGTGTGAGGAAACATGGGAACCAGCACGATGGCATCCAGTCGCGGGTGCATAATGGGGCCGCCCCCGGACAGGGCATAGGCCGTGGAGCCGGTGGGAGTGGACATGATCAGGCCGTCGGAACGCTGTCGATAGACAAAATCGCCGTCAATGTAGAGCTCGAACTCCAGCATTTTCACCGAGCTGCCGGAATGGAACACCACGTCGTTAAGGGCGGCGTTCTCCCCCATCATCTTACCGTCGCGCTTGATTTGCGCCTCCAGCAAAAAGCGGTGCTCCACCGTATATTCCCCCGCCAGCACCTCATCCATGCGGGCCTCGATCTCACCGGGCATGATATCGGTGAGAAAACCCAGCCGACCCCGGTTGACCCCCAGCAAAGGCACCTTATAGCGGGCCAGATCCCGTGCTGCGCCCAACAGACAGCCATCCCCCCCCACCACGATCACCAGATCACAGGTTTCCCCCATAATCTTGCGGGTGGCACGCTGATGCCCGTCAGTGGCCAGCTGCGGTGAAGTGGTTTCATCCAACACCACCGTAATATTCTTGCGATCCAGATAGGCCACCAGGGCGGCCAGGGTTTCCGCCACCTGATGGTTGGCACCCGGGCGGCCGATCAGGCCCACGTTACGGAAGGAATCTGTTATCTGCATGCGGCCTCTCACCGGGATAGATTGGGGGTGGACTCAGGCGGACGGAAACCCCGTTGCCCCTGCAAGCCACCGCTGTGAACGAAAAGCACCCGACTGCCCGATGGAATGATGCCCCGCGCAAGATAATCCAGCAGCGCCAGCATGGCCTTGCCCGTGTACACCGGTTCCAGAGGCAAGCCGGTATTGTCGCTAAATTCAGCCATGAAACTCAACAGGGCGGGATCCGCCACGGCGAAACCGCCACGGTGGTGCGCCAGACTCAGGTGCCACGGTGCTGGCGGCCCGGGCAATTGCGCCATGCGCCGCTCCATGGCGGGAAGCTGCCAGGCCCCTTTCAGCGCTGATATCCCCAGCACCTCAACCCCGGCCGGCAGCCCCAAGCGCAACCCCGCCAGGGTACAGCCGGTTCCCACCGCCGCCAGCACATGGCTGAAACGTTGCGGATCGCCGCTGATGGCCAGGGCCATGGAGGCGGCCCCCAGCAATCCCCACCAATTATCGCCGCCCTCGGGAATCACGTAATGCGCCGCCGCTCCGACCAGATCCGGTTGCCCGCGCAATTGCCGGTAACGGTGCCGGTTTACCGTCTCCACGCGCATGCCCCAGGCGGACGCCTCCCGCAACATGGGGGTACTGCGGGCATGATGCTCCTCACCCCGCACCACGCCCCGCAATGGCCAGTCAAGTAAGCGGGCCACGGCGGCCAGCGCATGCAGGTGATTGGACCAGGGGCCGCCGAAGGAAAGCAGCGCCGGGGATCGCTGGCGCCGGGCCGCCAACAGATTGTATTTCAGCTTGAACCATTTGTTGCCGGAAACCAGCGGATGCAGGCGATCGCCACGTAACACCTCGACGCTGACGCCGTGGCGTTGAAATTCAGGGTGACGCAAGGGTTCCACCGGCAGCGCCCGCTGTTGCAGCAGAGGCTGCAGCGGCGGCCAGTTATCAAGCTCCTGTTCCCATCGCAGCAGCTGTTCCAGAATGGATAACGGCAGGGGCATGGCACGCAGACTCAAACCGGGTCATCCCCATGATAACGACTTTGGCGGGGGTAGATCGAGCCGGTTGTTTTACCAATGGTTAACCCACGTCAGTTCAACCGCGCAAGGTCACCACATTGTCCCCATAACTGCGGGGCTTGTGTTTCTCGCAACGATCCGAGGCGCCCACCACGAACTGACTGGGTACATCCACCCGCGGTATGCGGCAGGCGCAGATTTTCTCCGCGGTCAATGGCGCCTGACACTCGGGCTTTTGATAATGGCTGAGCCATTTACGGTAGTGCTCTTCAGAAACCAGACACTTGTTGGCGGCATAAGCAATGGGGTTTTCCATGTAGGATGGCATCTCCGCCAGCGTGATGGAGACATGCCCGGCGCCGGGGTGGAAGGCGATAAAACTGATGCCCAGGGCCTCCAGCCGCTCCAGAAATTTATCGCCCCCTTCATGCACCAGGCGGATTTTGTCCTTACGCAGTTGAGTCAGCTCTTCCCGCAGTTGTTTGGCCACATCGTGTCGATACATCAGCTCCATATTGCGCAGCTCGATGTCCTCCCTCAGCTTCGCCGTTTCTTCCTGAATACGCTGTTGCAGTTGTTCTTCGTATTGCTTGCGCAGAGTTTCCACTTCCGCCCGCCCGCTCTGTTGGGCATTACGTACCTCCAGCTCCCGCGCCTTCTTCATGGCGCTGATCTGCTTGCGCTGGGCCTCATTCTGTTCCCGCAAGGCGATGTTCTGGGCATGCAGGGACTCGTGCTCGCCCCGCAGGCGGATCACCTCCTGACGCGCCAGCTCCAGCTCCTTTTCCAACTCCAACCGGGTGTTGCGGAGGGTCTGGGCGGCTTCATTCTTCAGGGTCTGAATGTGCAGGCGCTGCTGTTTGATCAGGGCGGCAATCTTGTTCCGGTGCTCGGTTTCCAGGGCCGCCAGCTGACTGTCGGTGAGCCCGGAATCCTGCGTATCCCAGCCACTGTTGATGGGGTCACTGGATTGCCAGGGTGGCTGCGACTGAGGGGACGGATGGGCCGGGGGCGGCATGCCCCAATTGGGCGGCACCGGGGCCGGGGGCGATCGCACCACCGGCGGCTCCGGCTCACTGCTGGTGGGCAGACACAGACGGTTGCCGGCGATGGTATCCCGTAACCGCACGAAGGTATTGGATTTCGGGGACATATCCGGATCCCACAGGGACGATGCGTGCCAGGCTACCGAGCATTGGGATTTACAGGCCAACCGGATCGCCCCGGCCCCCAAATCGGGGCCACTGCCGCCCGTGTCCGCCAGGTGACGCAGGGGCAGATTCCAGCTGCGATCCGCGTAACCCTGGCGGTCGAAGCCAATTTTAAACAGTACCACCGCGTTGATTTTCAACTGACCATTCACCACCACAAAAGCGGAGTGGATGGTTTCGCCGGCAAAATCCTCCATGCCCACCACCCCATCCAGGATGGCCTCAAATTCGGAATAGGTCATCTCCTTGGAGACGGCGCCATCCTCAAAAAACACGACAGCCTCATTCGAGTATGCTGGGTCACGCATGGTTCCGGTCCAACAGGTCCACCTGGAAAACTGAATACTGGGTAAAAATGGGTTGGAGCCCAAATAAATTCAGTGTAGTCACTATTCTCAATGAGGCCCCATTGTAGCCCCCACCAATAAACGCTTAAGTGACTGGAGCTACGGTTAATGTGTGATCATCCGCCCAAAAAGCGATCAGAGTTGGCACTTATCATTCTCCGCGCAGCTTATATAATACCCTGCTTGCAGGATTTCCCGGGCGAACCCAGTCAAGCATGAAAATCGGCGACACCTCCGCGCTTTACATCAATCAATTACTGACCCTGGCCCGGGGGCTGGGTGCCAACGTGGAGCGGTTGCTGGCAGACGCGGAGCTGGAACCCGCACAGTTGCGGGACGACGAAAACCGGATCGACCTCATCTATCTGATGCGCTTGGGGCGCGGCGTGATCCAGCAGACCGCACGCCCGGACCTGGGGCTGGTCCTGGGACGCAACCAGACACTCGGCGATTATGGTTATCCCGGGCTGGCCGCCATGACCGCCCCGGATCTGGGCCAGGCCCTGGCCGCTGTAATGCGGTACGAACCGCTGCTCAGCCGTTGTTATCGTGGTAGCAGCCAGTTAGTGCGCGGCACCGACTCCGCCGCCCTGATGTTCTACTCCATCGCACCTTACAACGACTATAACCGCTTTGTGGTGGACGCCGTGCTCAGTGGCTGGCAGCGCCTGATGCAACGTCTTTTGCAACAGCCGGCCCCGGTGCTGCGGGTGGAAATCGAATTTCCGGCGCCGGACTACCTGGCTGCCTATGGGCAAACATTCTCCTGCCCAATCCAGTTTGAAGCCCCCCGTAATGCACTGATCCTCCGGCCCGAGTCATTGACACAACCGTTGCCGGAATCCAGCCCCGGCCTGCATCAATCCCTGCGACACACCTGCGAGGATCTGCTGAACCGGGTGGCTCTGGCCAACAGTTATCGTAATAAAGTACTGAAGGTACTGGGGACCATGCTGCACGGAGAGACCCCTTCCATTGAGCAGGTTGCACAACAGTTGGGCATACCCAGTTGGACGCTGCGACGCAAGTTGAAGGAAGAAGATTGTGCCTACCAGGCGTTGGTGGACGAGATGCGGCGGGACGTAGCCCTCAGCTACATGAAAAATACGGAACTGAGTTTTGGTGAAATCGCGTATCTGTTGGGATTCTCCACCCCCGGTACCTTTCAAAGAGCTTTCAAGAGATGGTCGGGACAAACCCCGGGGGAATTCAGAAACTTACTGGACCATAACAAAAAATGACGCCTTGAGATCACATCTCGAAGGCGTCATCCACTTCATCATCAAACTCGAATTCCTGCTTCTCCAGCAGTTCATCCTGATAATGTTCCATGGTCTTGTCTCCATATTACTGCGCTTTCCCTCACCATAACATTCAAAATCCAGGCCAAGATAGCCAGGCGGTTGTGAGGGTAGACTCAGTTAAACCCAAGACCGTGACATTTATATGAACTGAAAAGGAAGATACAACGATCGCTAGCTTGATTGCCCTGTCGGGGGCAGCGGAATAATGGCGGAGCGGACGGGACTCGAACCCGCGACCCCCGGCGTGACAGGCCGGTATTCTAACCAACTGAACTACCGCTCCGGATATGGTGGGTGGTACAGGGATCGAACCTGTGACCCTCGCCTTGTAAGGGCGATGCTCTCCCAGCTGAGCTAACCACCCGAGAAGTGGGCGCCATTGTACGAAAATCCGATGGTGAGTCAACGTTAATTTTCAAAATTACTGAAATAAATCCGCCATGTTAGTGAGCACTACGGACGCTTCGCCCAGTTTCTGTGCACACCCATATAAGTTATTATTTTTCCTGGCCTTTTGATTCCTGCTCGTGAATAAAGCGCTGGGCATCGGCGAAGGAAAAGCAACCTGACACTTGCTCGCCGTCGGGCTTCACCACCAGGTAGTGGCGCACATCCAATTGCAGCGTCGCAGGATTGATGTCCCCCTCCTCCAGGATGACGTATCCGCTGCTGCCATAGGGGTAGCCGTTGCCAATCATTTGAGTTCACCACCCTCTTTATTCGCTGCGCCGAAACTGACATGGCCGTAGGCGCGTATCAGCGGAGGCGGCCAAGATACCCAATCAGTGGAGGCCCAGTACCGTCAGCGGTAATCGCAAAGGGAGCCCACTGGCACCGGGTTTCAAACCGGTGCCGCTTCAGATTGTTGCGTCACCGGTTGTCTGAGAATAGCGTTCACCGCCACCTCAACCACGGCGTCGGAGTGGGCCAGGGTCTGTTCCGGACAATTGGCATCCACATCATAGAGGGCCCGTACCAGCGGCGCCATAGAGAAAAACTGGCTGGCGGATGCCGTGATCATCATGATCAGCTGGGGGAAAGGAATATCTTTCATCCAGCCGTCCGCGATCCCCTCTTCATAAACCACCTGAAACCGGTCCAGCATGGGTTTAAGCCACTCTTCCACCAGCCAGTCCAGGCGCTCGGATTCCTGCACCCCCTCCCGCAGAATAAACTGGCCGTATTGGGGGTAACGAGCCACAAAGGCCACGTAACACCTTATCATTTCAATCAGATACCGGCGGCTGTCCTGGCGCGGCAATTTGCGCACTTCAGCTTCGAATTCGTCCGCCAGGCGGGCGAACAAGCGTGAAATGGTGGCCTTCCACAGGGCTTCTTTATTCTTGAAGTGATAATGGATCAAGGGCTGGGTGATACCAGCGACCTTGGCGATTTGAGTGGTGGATACCCCCTCAAACCCTCTGACAGCGAATAAGGATTCCGCCGCCTGTAAAATCCGTTCCCGCGCATCGGGCCCCCGCTCAACCGAAAAACCCTGGTTTCCCGGCTTCGTATCCGATGTGTTCATACTCTACCACCTGTTGGTCACGTGTTGTTTTTTTTGTTGTAGAACCTTGCCCCGGCACTCTTCTTGGTTATATCGCCACAGGTTTCCCCTTGCAGTCCGGTGTATAAGCTGTCCTCCGGGTCACACACTGAGCGAGTTAGGCGTCACTTACCCATAGTATCAGTATCAAGAAATCACACTCGATTATGGTTTTGTAAATTTATTCAGCCTGTTTGTGTCGTTAGGCAACCACCATACCAACATAGCCCCGAACCCTCCGGATAATTGCAAAATCAGGCCTATATTCGGTCCTTTCCGACCACTTTCGCTATTCCGGTATCACCAGATACAGGGCCTGCCGGGCCAGTTTTTCAATATCCAGCGTGCCATCAGGTCGATACCAATAATGTGACCAGCCGGTGGCTCCCGCCAGAAACCGCCGCAGTACGAACAGATCGCGATGTTCGGCAATCAGTCCGGCTCTCTGGGCTTCCGCCAACGTATCCAGCCACAGCCGCTCATAGTGGGCGCGCAAATCCAACAGATACTCCTGACTCTCCGGGGTCAGGCTCCGCCATTCGAAAATCAACACCGCCATGGCCTCGCCGGTATCGCCATTGATGGCCGTCAGTTCCGAGCGCAACAGCGCCAGCAGCTTGTTCCGGGGGGAGTCGGCGGCGGCCAGCCCCTGTTCCATGCGAAGGGTATTGAAGCGAATCACCTCCTCCATCACACAGCGCAGAATTTCTTCCTTGCTCTTAAAGTGATGGAAGATGCTGCCGGATTGAATGCCCACCGCCTGGGCCAGATCCCGAACCGTAGTGCGCTCAAAACCCCGGGTGCGAAACAGATGCGCGGCCGCCGCCAGCAAACGGCCCCGGGGTGAATCGCCCCCGCTGCGGGCGGGGGAGGCGCTGGATTCAGTCATGTCGGGTCACCTGTCAGTAATGGGTTTGACGGCTGGCGCAAAACGCTGCGTCTTTCTACCTTAAGCCTTGGACACTTTCCAGTGAGAGACCGCTGCGGGCTTTACAAACCAAGCGCTTGCTTGGTAGTGTGGCGCCTATCGGGGTTGAAACCAAGCGGAGTGGCCATCCACTGGGCGCTGCTGACCCCGCCACTGCTGACCCCACCATTGATAACAGATGTGAGCGCTTCATGGCAGACAAGGTGATTACAATCGGCTGCGCCGCGGCCTTCTGGGGCGATACCGAAACCGCCGCCGGCCAGCTGCTGCGGCAGGCGCCGTTGGATTATCTGGTATTCGACTATCTGGCCGAGATAACCATGTCGATAATGGCCGGCATGCGGATGCAAGACCCGGATGCCGGCTACGCCACTGACTTCGTCACTGTGATGACACCCCTGCTGCCGGAGCTGGCGGCCAAGGGTACCCGGGTGCTGGCCAACGCCGGCGGTGTCAACCCACAGAGTTGCGCCCGGGCGCTGCGGGAAAGGATTGCCGCGGCCGGCCTCGACCTCAAGGTTGCTGTGGTACTGGGGGACGACCTGATGCCTCAGGCCAGTGACCTTCAACAGCGGGGTGTCCGCGAGATGTACAGCGGAGCGCCTCTGCCACCCTTTCTGGTGAGCATGAATGCCTATCTGGGGGCACCAGGCCTGGTGGCAGCCCTGGGGGCCGGAGCGGATATAGTGATCAGCGGCCGGGTGGTGGACAGTGCCCTGGTGTTGGCGCCGCTGGTACATGAATTCGGCTGGTCCTGGACCGACTGTGACCGGCTCGCCATGGGGAGCCTGGCGGGACACATTATTGAGTGCGGAGCGCAGTGTACCGGTGGCAACTTTACCGATTGGGAACAGGTGCCGGATTATCACAACATGGGCTTCCCGGTGATCGAATGCGAAGCCTCCGGTAACTTTACTGTCACCAAACCGGAAAACACCGGGGGCCTGGTGACCCCAGCCACCGTAGCAGAACAACTGGTGTATGAGATCGGCAATCCCGGGTCATACCTGCTGCCGGACGTGATCTGTGATTTCAGCCAGGTTTGCCTGCGCCAAGTGGGGCCCAATCGGGTGCAGGTGCAGGGCGCCACAGGCACCGCGCCCACGGACAGCTACAAAGTTTCCGCCACCTATCCCGATGGGTACCGCATTACCGCGACGTTTCTGCTGGCCGGTGAGGCGGCGGAGGCCAAGGCACACCGGGTAAGCACCGCCCTGATGACAAAAACCGGGGCCTTGTTGGAACAAAAAGGGCTGCCCGGTTTCAGTCAGACCCATGTTGAAATTCTCGGCACGGAGGCCACCTACGGACCCCACCGGCGGGTCACTGAACCACGGGAAGTGGTGGTAAAAATCGCCGCCCGCCACGCTGATAAAAAAGCCCTCCAATTGCTGGCGCGGGAAATCGCCCAGGCCGCCACCGGCATGGCGCCGGGTATCACCGGTATCGTGGGGGGGCGTCCCAAAGCCTCCCCGGTGATCCGGCTGTTCTCTTTTCTGTTGCCCAAAACCGATGCCAGGGTGGCGGTTGACATTGACGGCGACACGCAAGTCGTTGCGGTGCGTACCGCTGGTGCGAACCCAGCGGAAACCCCACCACCTTCACCCGCCCATCCCGCCTGGCCGGCGCCTGAACTACCGGAACGAACCCACCAGGTGCCCCTGATCCAATTGGCCTGGGCCCGCAGCGGCGATAAAGGCAACCACGCCAATATCGGTGTCATCGCCCGGCGGCCGGATTATCTGCCTTATATCCAGGCAGCCCTGACCCCGGCGGCGGTGGCGGATTATCTGGCTCATTTGTTCGATGGCGAACCCCGGGTGCGGGGCTGGGAGCTGCCGGGCATTCACGGGGTGAATTATCTGCTGGAGAACAGTCTGGGAGGGGGCGGTGTCTGCAGTCTGCGTATCGACCCCCAGGGCAAGGCCTATGCCCAGCAACTGCTGGCCTGCCCGATTCCAATTAGTGCCGAACTCTACCAGGCACTCAACTCAAGTGAGGACTAAACGGCATGGGCTATGCCTCTATTTTTCGCAGCGACCTGTTCCAAGAACAGGTGATGATTGTCTCCGGTGGTGGCAGTGGCATCGGCCGCTGCACCGCGCACGAACTGGCGGCCCTGGGCGCGACAGTGATTCTGGTGGGACGTAAGGCAGAGAAACTGCAACGGGTGCAAGACGAGATCATGGAAGACGGCGGTCGCTGCGCTTATCACTGTTGTGACATTCGTGATGAGGACTCTGTGCGGCAGCTGGTGACCGACGTGGTGCAGCAGTACGGCCGGGTGCACGGTTTGGTCAACAACGCCGGCGGTCAGTTCCCGGCCCCCCTACTGGCCATCAGCAAAAAAGGCTGGGACGCCGTGGTGGCCACCAATCTGACCGGGGGGTTTCTGCTGGCCCGGGAATGCTTTAATCAAACCATGACGCAACAGGGCGGCGCCATCGTCAATATTGTGGCCGACATGTGGAACGGGATGCCCGGCATGGGCCATTCCGGCGCCGCCCGGGCCGGCATGGTGAACTTCACCCAGACCGCCGCCTATGAGTGGGGCGGTGCGGGAGTGCGGGTCAACGCGGTGGCGCCGGGCTGGATCATGTCCAGCGGCATGGAAACCTATCCGGACAGTTTTAAGTCCATGCTCAAAACCCTGCGCCAGGCGGTGCCCCTGGGCCGCCTGGGCAATGAAGCGGAGGTCAGTGCCGCCATCTGTTTTCTGCTGAGTGACGCCGCAGCCTTTATCAGTGGCACCACCATCCGGGTGGATGGCGCGGCTTCCCAGGGCAATGTGGCGGTGATGCCACTGCAGGCCCATAACCGCAGCAAGCCGTTTGCCGGATTTCACCGGGAAACCATTCCCGACCTGTTCAAAACCGACGGGAACCAATAACCATGCCTATCCTGGAAACCGGATTACATCCCGAGCACGAGGACTTTCAGGCCAATCGTGAGCATATGCTGGCGCTGATCCACGAATTTCGCGGCGTCGAAGACAAGGTAAAGGCCAGCGAAGAAAAGGCCCGCCCCAAGTTTGCAAAGCGTGACCAGCTGTTACCCCGCGAACGCCTGCAGCGATTACTGGATCCAGGCGCGGAGTTTCTGGAGCTGATGTCCCTGGCCGGATACCGGATGCATGATGATAAAGACGGCAGTGCCGCCGGCGGCGGTCTCATCGCCGGGATTGGTTACGTCAGCGGTGTCCGTTGCCTGGTGATCGCCAATAACAGCGCCATCAAGGGTGGCACTATTTCCCCGGCCGGGTTGCACAAGTCACTACGGTTGCAACGGATTGCCCTGGAAAACAAGTTGCCGGTGGTCACGCTATCGGAAAGCGGTGGCGCCAACCTCAACTATGCCGGTGAAATCTTCGTGGAGGGCGCCCGCACCTTTGCCAACCAGGCCCGCCTCTCCGCCGCCGGGATTCCCCAGGTTACCGTAGTGCATGGCAATGCCACCGCCGGTGGTGCCTACCAGCCCGGGCTTTCCGATTACATCGTGGTTGTGCGCAACCGCAGCAAAATGTTTTTAGCGGGGCCACCGTTGCTGAAAGCCGCCACTGGTGAAATCGCCGACGACGAGTCCCTCGGCGGTGCGGAACTGCATGCCGACATTGCCGGCACCGCTGAATATCTGGCGGAAAACGATGCTGACGGAATCCGGCTGGCGCGGGAAATCATGGCTAAAATCCCCTGGCAGGAACAACTGCCACTGTTGCGGGAAAAAGTCTATCGTCCGCCCCGCTATGACCCGGAAGAACTACTGGGGGTGGTGCCCCGGGATCCTAAAACGCCCTACGACTGTCGGGAAATTATCATGCGCCTGGCGGATGATTCCGATTTCCTGGACTTCAAAGACCGTTATGACAGTCAGACGCTCTGCGGTTGGATGGAGCTTTGCGGACACACCCTGGGCGTGATCGGCAACAACGGCCCCATCACCACCGCCGGCGCCACCAAAGCGGCGCAGTTTATTCAGCTGTGTGACCAGAAACAGGTACCGCTGTTATTCCTGCATAACACCACCGGCTTTATGGTGGGTACCGAATCAGAGCGCAACGGCATTATCAAACACGGCTCCAAAATGATTCAGGCGGTGGCCAATGCCCGGGTGGCCAAGTTTTCCGTGGTGGTGGGCGGCTCCTACGGCGCCGGCAATTACGCCATGTGCGGCCGCGGCCTGGACCCGCATTTTATTTTCGCCTGGCCCAATAACAAAACCGCGGTGATGGGCGGGGCTCAGGCGGGCAAGGTACTGCGCATCGTGGCCGAACAAAAGCAACGGGCGGCAGGTATGGAACCGGATGCAAAAGTATTGGAGATGCTGGAGCAAACCACGGCCATTAACCTGGAAAAACAGTCCACTGCCCTGTATGGCACCGCTCATCTTTGGGACGACGGAATCATTGATCCCCGACATACCCGAGACATACTGGCTTTTGTACTTGATTGCCAGCGCGAGGCCCGTGCCCGAACCCTGCAGGCCAACAGTTTTGGTGTGGCCAGACTCTAGGGACTGTCTACACCCCGTGCAATTTCCAAGAGGCATACGCTATGCAATTCACCGAACAACACGAAGCCCTGCGCCAGACCGTTCGCAACGTAGTGGCTAAGGAGATTAACCCCCATGTGGAACAGTGGGAATCGCAACCGCCGTTTCCCGCCCGTCAATTATTTAAGAAGCTGGGTGATCTGGGCCTGCTGGGTATCAGCAAACCGGAACAATATGGGGGTATGGGGCTGGACTACTCCTACAACCTGGTGGCCGGCGAGGAATTCGGTCGCGCCCACTGTGGCGGCGTGCCGCTGGCCATTGGCGTGCAAACCGATATGGCCACCCCGGCCCTGGGACGGTTTGGCAGTGAAGAATTGTGCCGGCAGTACCTGGTTCCGGCGATCCAGGGCGAAATGGTGGCTGCCATTGCCGTCAGTGAGCCCGGTGCCGGCTCCGACGTGGCGAACATAAAAACCCGAGCCGTAGTCCAGGGGGACGATTACATTATAAACGGCAGTAAGATGTGGATTACCAACTCCACCCAGGCGGACTGGTTCTGCCTGCTGGCCAACACCAGCGACGACGCCAGGCACAAAAACAAGTCATTGATTCTGGTGCCCCGGGACGCCGGTGGCATCTCGGTTTCTTCACCACTGGACAAACTGGGCATGCGCAGCTCCGATACCGCCCAGGTTTTCTTCGATAACGTCAAAGTGCCCCGTCGCAACCTGATCGGCATGGAAGGTCAGGGCTTTATGATTCAGATGATCCAGTTTCAGGAAGAACGCATGTGGGGTGCCGCCAACGCCATCGGTGGGCTGGAGACTGTCATCAAGGCCACCATCGAGTATACCTCTGAACGTGAAGCCTTCGGCAGCAGACTGATCGACAATCAAGTGGTGCATTTCCGCCTGGCGGAATTGCAGACTGAACTGGAATGCCTGCGGGCTCTGGTGTACAGCACCTGCGAACAATACATCAACGGCGGCAACCAGCAGCATCTGTTGCAACTGGCCTCCATGTGCAAACTGAAAGCCGGCCGTTTGGCCCGGGAGATTACCGACAGCTGCCTGCAATACTGGGGTGGTATGGGTTACATGTGGGACAACCTGGTGGCGCGCTCCTATCGCGACAGCCGGCTGGCTTCCATCGGCGGCGGCGCCGATGAAGTGATGCTGGGGATCATCTGCAAAACCCTGGGAATTTTTCCCAGCCGCCAGTGATTGCCACCGCCCATCAATATGCAAGAGCCTGCCATGAACTATCAGACACTGAACATCAGCGCACAGGGTTTTATCCTTGAGGTCAGGCTAAGCCGGCCTCAAGTCCGCAACGCCATGAGTCTGGAAATGGTGAACGAACTCACCGACCTGTTTCGATCCCTGTCCCGGCAAACCGAGGTACGCGCCCTGGTGTTGCGGGGCGCGGAAGGACATTTCTGTGCCGGAGGCGATATCAAGGATATGGCCAATGCCCGGGCCCGGGCCGGAGACGACAGCGTGAATCCTTATTACCGGCTGAACCGGGCTTTCGGGGAAATGATCACCCTGGCAGATCGCCTGCCACTGGTGGTGATCACGGTCTTGGAAGGCGCCGTCCTGGGCGGTGGTCTCGGCCTGGCCTGCGTATCCGATGTCGCCATAACACTGGAATCCGCTCAGTTTGGCCTGCCGGAAACCGGATTGGGAGTCATACCCGCGCAGATCGCGCCCTTTGTGGTTACCCGGGTGGGACTGACCCAGGCCCGGCGCCTGGCCCTGCTGGGGGAGCGCTTCGATGGCGCCGAGGCGGTGCGTCTGGGCATCGCCCACTATCTGTGCGCCTCCGCGGAAGAGCTGGAGGAGCGCTTGCAGCAGGTGCTGACCCAGGTGAAGCGGGTGGCCCCGGGAGCCACCGCCACCACCAAACGGCTGCTGCATCAAGTGGGAGAGATGGATATGGAACCACTGCTGGATAAAGCGGCTGAACAATTTGCCGCAGCGGTGATCGGTGAGGAAGGTAGCGAGGGAACCCTGGCTTTTGTGGGCAAGCGGTTACCGGCGTGGGCACAATGATCTTAGGACAGTACCGACGATGAGTGATTTTAAATCCCTGCTGGTGGCCAATCGCGGCGAAATCGCGGTACGCATCATGCAGACAGCCAAACGCATGGGTTATCGCACGGTGGCGGTATACAGTGACGCCGACGCCGATGCCCTGCACGTACGAACCGCCGACGAAGCGGTGCGAATCGGCACCGGTCCGGTGACGGATTCCTACCTCAACCCGGACGCTATTCTGGCTGCCGCACGGATCACGGGCGCGGAGGCGGTTCACCCCGGCTATGGCTTTCTATCGGAGAACAGCGCCTTCTCCCAGGCCTGTCTGGACCAGGGCCTGTGTTTTATCGGCCCGCCGCCGGCAGCCATTGCCCTCATGGGCGACAAGCGCCAGGCCAAGCAGGCGGTGGCCAAGGTCGGCGTGCCCACCGTACCCGGCTACGCCGGAAGCGCCCAGGATCTGGCGCGGCTTACCGCCGAAGCACAGCGCATCGGTACACCACTGATGATCAAAGCCTCCGCCGGGGGTGGTGGCCGGGGTATGCGCCTGGTCACCGATCTCAACCAGCTGGAGGATCAACTGGGCTCCGCCCGTACCGAGGCCCGTAACGCCTTCGGCAGCGATGAGCTGATTCTGGAACGGGCGGTAAACTCACCCCGTCATATTGAGGTGCAGGTGCTGGCGGACCATCACGGCCACTCTATCCATCTGGGAGAGCGGGACTGCTCTCTGCAACGCCGACACCAGAAAGTGGTGGAAGAAGCGCCGTCCCCGTTTGTCACTGACGCGTTGCGTGAAGCCATGGGGGCGGCAGCGATCCAGGTGGCCGCCTTATGTCAGTACCAGGGGGTCGGCACCGTGGAATTTCTGGTTGATCCGGAGGGCCAATATTATTTTCTGGAAATGAACACCCGCCTGCAGGTTGAGCATCCGGTCACGGAAATGATCACTGGCCTGGATCTGGTGGAATGGCAATTGCGGGTGGCCGCCGGCGAGCCCCTGCCCTTCACCCAGGAGCAAATCCGGTTTCAGGGTCATGCCATGGAGGCGCGACTGTATGCCGAGGATCCCTATGACCATTACCTGCCCCAGACCGGTCCGGTGTGGGTGTGGCGCACTGAACAGTCCCCAGGCACCCGGGTGGACACTGGCAGCGTCACCGGCAGCGACATCAGCGCCTATTACGACCCGATGCTGGCCAAGGTAATCGCCCACGGCCCCGACCGGGCCACCGCATTACGCAAACTGGACCGGGCCCTGGATCAAACCATTGTATTGGGCACTCGCACCAATAAGCGGTTTCTGCGCCAACTGCTGCAGCATAAAGACTTCAAAGCCGGGATGGCTACCACGGCCACGATTGAAGAACAACGCCACCACTGGCTACCCCTTGACGCCGAAACCCTACGGGAGCACGCCTGTCTGGCAGCGGCCTGGCTGTGTTACCGACGACGCGGTTCCGCGGCCACTCGACTCACCGGTCACTCCCATCTGACACTGGCCACTAGCGGGCAACAGCTGAACCTGCAGGTGACCGAGGACGGCAACGGCTGGTGGCAAACACAACTGGACAGCCACAGCCGCCGCTATCGCTTCCAGGGCACTGCCCCCCCCTACATCATGGAAACCACCCCCTCCACGGAGACCGACGATGCAGCGGCATGGATTCGCCGCACACCACTGTGGATTCACCACGAGGACGACGCAATCTGGCTGGATCAAGGCCCTGGGGTCAGTGTGCTGCGGGATCTCACGCATCAGCCACCCAGCCCTCACGCCGCCTCCGGTGACGGCGCCATACTGGCCCCCATGGACGGCAACCTGCTGGAAATCCGGGTGCAACCCGGGGATTCGGTGACAACCGGACAGGTGGTGGCGGTGGTGGAAGCCATGAAGATGGAGCATCAACTTAAAGCCACGGTCAGCGGCAGGGTCACGGAGCTGACCGCCATCCCGGGCCAGCAGGTGAAAGCCCGGGCCCTGTTGTTGAGTATCGAACCGCAAGCCGAGACCGGGGACGACAGCGGGAGCTGAGCGATGCCGTGAACCGTCGGTCACGGGTCGACGCCCCTTTTCATAGGGCCATTGCGAACGCCCCTGCGGGAGTTCCTGCACACTCCCACAAAGGCTTGAACCCGCTCACCCATACGGTTATCGTACGGCAACAATAAAGGTTGTGGATAACCATTGGATTCCAATAGAAATCACGGCTTGATTGCCTGCTGGGGGTAACATGACAAGTAGTAAAAACGATGTGATTACCTGGAGCATGATGCTCAAAAAGACGCCGTTCATCGTGCGCAATCTGCCCAAGCTGGTAAAGGGGCTACGCGTCGGCAATATCAAGGACCCCACTCAGCCTTGCGGTTTGGGCTGGACCTTTGAACAGGCGGTCAAGCGCAACCCCCGTGGCAGCGCGATCCTGTACGAGAACACCCGCTTCAGCTACGACGAGTTTAACCAGTGGAGCAACCGCATCGCACATTTCTTGATGAGTCAGGGCATCAAGAAAGGCGACGTGGTGGGAGTGTTAATCGAGAACCGCCCGGAATTGCTGGCCACGGTGTTGGGTCTGGCCAAGATCGGCGCGGTAAGCGCCATGCTTAACACCTCCCAGTCCGGCAAAGTGCTGGTGCACAGTTTCAACCTGGTGCAACCCAAAGCCACGGTGGTGGGCGGCGAGCTGAGCGAGGTGTTTGACGAAGTGCGCGCCGAGCTGCAGGTGGAACCGGATCAGATTTACTACCTGGCGGATCAGGACACCACCAAGGATCCCGGTGAGGCGCCCCAGGGTTACCGTAACCTGGCGCAGGAATCCGCGCCCTCGCCCACCCACAACCCGGACAGCACCAACCGCATCTATTACGACGATCCCTGCTTTTACATCTACACTTCCGGCACCACCGGCCTGCCCAAGGCAGGGGTGTTCAAGCACGGCCGCTGGATGAAGTCCTACGGCGGCTTTGGCATCATGGCCATGCGCCTGGGCCCCCGGGATGTGTTGTACTCCACCCTGCCACTGTATCATGCCACCGGCCTCTGTGTGTGCTGGGGCTCAGCCATCGCCGGCGCATCCGGTTTTGCCATCCGCCGCAAGTTCAGCGCCACCAACTTCTGGCGTGACGTACGCAAATACAACGCCACCGCCATCGGTTATGTGGGTGAGCTGTGCCGCTACCTGCTGGATCAGCCGGTACGCTCCGATGACGCCAACAATCCGGTGCGCAAAATGATCGGCAACGGGTTGCGCCCCAATGTCTGGATGCCGTTCAAGCAACGCTTCGGGATTGAGGACATTATCGAGCTCTATGCCGCCTCTGACGGCAACATCGGTTTCACCAATATCTTTAATTTCGACAACACCGTGGGTTTCTCTCCCATGAGCTGGGCCCTGGTAGAGTACGATAAAGAAAAGGAAGAGCCGGTGCGGGGCCCCGACGGCTTTATGCGCAAGGTAAGCAAAGGGGGACAGGGTTTGTTGATTGCCGAGATTAACGACAAAGCGCCCCTGGACGGCTATACCGACCCGGAGAAAACCAAAAAGGTCGTTCTCACCGACGTGTTTGAGAAAGGTGACCGCTGGTTCAATACCGGCGATATGCTGCGGGATATCGGCTTCGGCCACACCCAGTTCGTGGACCGGCTGGGGGATACCTTCCGCTGGAAAGGTGAAAACGTTTCCACCACGGAAGTGGAAAATATCGTCTCCGGCTATTCCCAACTGTCGGAGGCCGTGGTCTACGGCGTGGAAATCCCCAATACCAACGGCCGCGCCGGAATGGCCGCCATCACACCGGCGGTGCCCCCGGAAGAACTGGATTTCAAGGATCTGGCCCGCTACCTCAACGCCAATCTGCCGCCCTACGCCGTGCCCCTGTTTGTGCGGATCAAGCAGCAGATGGACACCACCGGCACCTTCAAGTATCAAAAATCGCACCTGAAAGAAGAGGGTTTTGATCCGGCCAAAACCCACGGCGAACCGGTTTATGCGTTGTTGCCGGGCAGTGATACCTACACCCTGATGGACGACGCCACTCTGGCGGCCATCCATAGCGGGGAATATCGCTACTAAACAGGTTCGCTATCCACTGCCACAGGCCAGCCTGGTGCTGGCCTTTTGCTTGAGTTTTGCTATAAACATTACAGGTGCAAAAGGGATGACCTGGAACCAATGCAAAACACGGATGTGCAGGCGCGCCGGGGCATTGCCCAGCTGGCGCTAAAGGCTTTTTTCAATCTGGCCAGCCGCTGGCAGCTGTCCCGCTGGGAAGCCATGACCTTGTTGGGGCTGACCGCCACCTCCACCTATGCCAACTGGAAGAACGGCAAAACCGGCACCATTCCCCGGGACACCCTGGAACGCATCTCTTACCTGTTGAACATCGATGACACCCTGCGCCAGCGACTGCCCACGAATAGCGCGGTGGTGCAGCACCTGCGTCAGCCCCGACGCCCTTCGCAGCCGGACTCCAGCCTGATGGCCCGCATGCTGGAGGGCAATGTGATTGATATTTACAAGGTGCAGCAGATGGTCGCCAACGGCGCACCGAAGCCTGTGACGCCTCGCGACACCAGTCGGTGATGGCAGCTGATCAACGGGGATGGGGGTACAAAATGGACTCGGAAAACTCGAAGAACCCCTGCATCTCCTGGTCGCTCATGGCGGGGATCACTTTCCGAATCACCGTGTGCGCCGTGCTGCGGATGGCATCCTGCGCCACTTTGGTAATCCGTCCCAGCACCGGCCCCAATCGCAGCATTCGCAGCGGTTCCGTCATATACCCCTGCAGCGCCACATCCACCAGTTCGCACAGGGCCCCGGCATAATCCTCTGTCACCGTCTCCACGCCCTCCGTGCGCCCGGTGGCCACCGCCTGACTCAGCCGTGAGCGCAGTTGCGGGCTGATTGCCACAGCCACATAGGTGGGATAGCGCTGACTCTGCCGCAGTGGCTTTAACAGCCCGTCGAAGTAAGCCGCCAATTGCTGGCGATCATCGCGGCTGAGTTTCTTCACCACCTGACGCAGGGTGAGATGAATGGTTTTTTTCATGGCGGCCACGCCACCGGAAACAATCTTGCGCCCCACCGGGTTTAGCCTGACCCGCTCGATGGGCTGGATGAAGTACTGATTCAGGCACTCATCGGCAAACTGGCTGAGCAATGCCAACAGCTTTTCAGTTTGCTCCCGATCACTGCCCGCCGCTAATGCTTCGCCATAGGCCTCGTACAAGGCGTACAACGTGGGTGAAGCACCAAACCCCAGATACCAGTTACTGTCACTCATCATCGGTCCTCCCACAACAACAACGCCATTAAATCATGGCGCGCGTCCACGCCCCTTGACTCTGGCGCCTGCAAACCGTTGGTCAATTGCCAGTTGCTCATTTCCTGCCCCAGACAAAACAGGCCGCGACCTTTACTGATCTATTAGGGTTAACATTCTAATTATTTTGTATACGGTAACGCCACAGCTGGATGGCTGCAGTGCCAAACAAGGCACACGCCTCGGGCTGGCTAGGCCAGCTGCACTTTGAGGTCAAGCCATAAACTCTATAATTGAGGGATGATATATGAGTGATTTATCCGATCGAGTGAAGACACAAATGAATCAGATCAACGAATCGTTTGACCAGTTTATACATGCCTCCCGTGGTCTCTATGTGAAAATCAGAGAAGAAGGCAACAAACAGTTTGAGGACCTGGTGAAAACCGGCGAAAAGCAGCTCAATGCCGAAGAGCCTTTTATCAAACAACTGCAACAGGACCTCCTGACTCCGTTTGAGGATATGAAGGGCACCCTGGACCAACTGAAACACGCTTCCGTGGGGCTGGTGGTCAAGGCACGGAACCGCGGCGAGAGCTACTTCGATGAGCTGGTGACCCTGGGCTCCGCCAAGGCCGGGGAAGTGGCCGACACTGCCAAGGTGGCTGCCAATAAAACCCGCAAGCGGGCCACTGCCGCCAAGCAGCAGGCCAAAGCCGCCACCAGTGAATAAACCCGGTTACACTGTATACCTGTCAGCCGGGCCGTGCTGGACGGCCCTGCTGACATACAATTGCCCTGAAAATTGGGGTACACTCCACGGGACCATTGGGGTGAAATTTCTCCCCATTCGTGGCCCGCGCCACTATAATGTGAAGCATCATTACAACAGTAGTCCAGCGAGAATGTAGCGAATGCCAAGCTCTACCCCGGCTGTCCGAGAACAGGCGCCCATTAACTGGGCCCCCACCCTGATTTTTTCCAGTACATTCCTGATCACTATCACCGCTGTCCCCTGGTACGGCTGGCGCCATGGCTATGATGCCGTGGAGTGGCTGGCCTTCGGGGCAATGCTGGTACTCTGCGGTTTATCCATTACCGCAGGATATCACCGGCTCTGGTCCCACCGTACCTATGAGGCCCACCCCCTGGTGCGGGCCTGGTTCGCCCTCTGGGGCGCCTGCGCGTTGCAGAACAGCATCCTGATCTGGTGCTCCGGCCACCGCCGCCATCACCGGCACGTTGACGAAGTGGAACGGGACCCCTACTCCATCCGCAGGGGCCTGTGGTTTGCCCATATCGGCTGGATGATCCGGGATTATAAAAGCGGCGCCGTGGATTTGAACAACGTCCAGGATCTGCAGCGGGATCCCATCGTTCGCTTTCAGCACCGCTTCTATGTGCCCCTGGTGCTGGCCACCAATGTGGGGGTACCGGTTTTACTGGGCTTCCTCAACGGCGATATCTGGGGCATGTTCCTGCTGGCGGGGGTACTGCGCCTGGTGATTAACCACCACGTGACGTTTTTCATCAACAGCCTGTGCCACGCCTGGGGCCGCCGCCCCTACACCCGTACCAACACCGCCCGGGACAACCCCTGGCTGGCCCTGTTCACCTATGGTGAGGGTTACCATAATTTCCACCACTACTTTCAGACAGATTACCGCAACGGTGTGCGCTGGTGGCAGTTCGATCCCACCAAATGGCTGATCGCCACCTTGGCCTGGCTGGGTCTGGCCCGCAACCTGAAGCGGGTGCCCAGCTTCAAAATTCAGGAAGCCCTGCTGCAGGTGCAGTTTGAAAAAGCCCGCACACACCTCAACCACAGCCCCCTGCCCAACGTGGAGGCGCTGCGTCAGGCCCTGGAGGCGGAATACCAGCAATTCATGGATACCCTGGCGGAGTGGAAACTGCTGCGCGGCCAGTGGGTACAGCAAAAGCGTGAAGCCCTGGCGGAGAAGAAGCACGAGCTGCAAACCCTTTGGCATCACACTTCCGTGCGCACCCGCTTCAAAGAAATGGAGTACATGCTGAAGATGCAGCGCAAGCGGTTGCAGGTTTTCAATCTTAACTTTGCCACCCTGGTAGCCAACTAAGAGCAAGCCACGGCGGCCAACTGTCTCTGACCGCCACCCTGCCCTGGCAACCTCATCAGGGCAGATGGTGCGGCGGAAGACGCTGAACCGCCCGGCAAGAAACAGCACCCTTTTCACGCCGCGTTCACGCCAGCTGTGATAGGTTCATGCCTCTATAGCGAGATATAACGAGGCTGATAGCTATGAAATCTTTTTATCCCCGCTCGCTGTTGATTGCTGTAACGGCCTTTGTTCTGGCCGGCTGCCAGACCAAGACCGTCCCCTTCGTGGATCTGGAGCGCTACATGGGGCTCTGGTATCAGATTTCAGCCTATGAAACCTTCTTTAACGAAGGGCTGGTGGGCGTCACCGCCGAGTACACCCTGTTGGCGGATGGTACCGTACAGGTTTACAACAAAGGCTTTCAGGATTCCCTGGATGGCCCCCTGGACGAGATACTGGGCACTGCGGTAGTGGTCGATGAAAACACCAATGCCCGCCTCAAAGTCAGCTTCCCCGGTACGCCCAATTTCCCCTGGGCCAACTACCTGATCATTATTCTGGACGACCAGCACTACCAATATGCGGTGGTCACCGACCCTCTGCGCTACACCCTGTTCATCCTCAGTCGCACGCCCCAGATGGAACCTGAACTTTATGCAGACATCCTTCAACAGTTGCAGGATAAGGGTTTTAATACCGACAAGCTGATACTTACGGAACAACCGGAATTCTAGTGCCGACCTTATTCCCTTGAGCAGCCTTGCCCGGGTCCCACCTACTCCCGGGCTTTTTTTTGCCTGTTTTTATCCACCCTGGCCCGTCTGATTCGATTGTCACCCTTCCCTTTCTGCTTCCCGCCCCAGCCTCACGCTGCGACAATTTGTCACATACCTCAAGCGCCCCGAATTCGCTAGCATGCCGGCTTTTGCAGTGGAACAGACGAGGTAACCCATGCCAAAACGCCGATTGCTCAGCAGTAGTATTGTCATCCCTCTGCTGGGGCTGGCGCCGCAGGCCCCCGCGGAGCCGGCACCGCTCCAGTCCCTGACACCGGTCATCGTCACTGGAGACAGACTCACCGATCCCGCCACCACCGATCTCAGCCTGCCGGCACCGGCCACCGGTTACCACAGTGACGCCGCCGACCTGCTGCGGCAGGAGGCCGGCGTCAGCGGCACCCGGATGGGGGGCCGTGGCATTGATCCCATTATTCGCGGACAAAACCAGACCCGGCTCAACATTTTGCTGGATGGCGCCTTTATTCATGGCGGCTGCCCCAACCGCATGGATCCTCCCACGGTGTACAGCGCCCTGGGCAGCTACGATCAGATCAGCGTGATCCGGGGCAGCCACTCCGTGATCCATGGTCCCGGGGGCAGCGGCGGCACCCTGCTGTTTGAACGTAAGCCTCCACAATTTGACGCGGATGCGAACTACCTGGGTTCCATTACCGGCTTTTACGCCGACAACAGCGACACCCAGTCCCTGGAAGCGGACCTGGCCACCGGCAATGCAAGCGGCTACCTGCGGCTACTGGGTGAATACCAGGATGCCAACAATTACGAGGACGGGAACGGCGATGAAGTCCGCTCCGCCTACACCTCTGCCAGCGGCAATCTGATGCTGGGCTGGACCCCGGAGCCGGGCACTTTGCTGGAACTGAACCTGGAAACCCAGCGTGAGGACGATCTGCTGTACGCCGGTGCCGGCATGGATTCCCCCTACAGCGACGCCGATACCGTGCGCCTGAAATACAACAGCGAATCCGGCGTGGGGCCGTTCACCAATATCCACAGTCAGATTTACCAAAGCACCGTGGATCACCTGATGGACAACTATTCCCTGCGGGAGGCCACCGCCCCCATGGCCATGCGGGTACCCTCCAGCTCCGACACCACCGGTGGCCGCTGGTACGGTGATATCGCCCTGGACCGCCAGGTGTTCACCCTGGGGATGGACTATCAGAAGAATGACCGCAACGCCAACCGCTTCAGCGGTCCCCAGGGCCAGTATCCGCAATTGTTGCAGGCCATCCTCTGGCCCGACGCGGAACTGGAACAGATGGGCCTGTTTGGGGAATGGCTGCTGGAAACCGACGGCCCCTACACCTGGCAACTGGGATTACGTTACGACCGGGTGGATGCCAGCATCAGCCGCGGCGATGAAAAGCCGGACCTGGGCCCCAGCCCCACCCCGAATGTCCTTTACAGTCAGTACTACGACCGCACCGCGGACAGCGCCCGGGAAGACAATGTCAGCGGCTTCGTGCACCTCCAACGCCCGCTGGGCGCCGGTGAAGGCCACCTCACCCTGAGCCGCAGCGTACGTACCGCCGACGCCAGCGAACGTTATCTGGCGGGCTTCGCCCGCAACGGCATGACCGGCGTGGACAATAGCTGGGTGGGCAATCCACAACTGGAGCCGGAGCAGCATCACCAGTTGGAACTGGGTTATAAACAGGAACAGCAACGCTGGAGCCTGTCCGCCGCCGTCTACTATAACCGGGTTACCGATTACATTTTGCGGGATCTGGCCCGGGGCCAGGACAGTATTCTGGTGAATAACGGCACCGCCACCATCTATCGCAATATCGATGCGGAGTTGCTGGGTACCGAATTGGAACTGGCACTGCAGATCAATGACCGCTGGCGCACCCAGGCCAGCCTGGCCTATGTTCATGCGGAGAACACCAGCGACGACCGTCCCATCGCCCAGACCCCGCCCCTGGAATTGAACTGGCTGACCGAACGCCAGGGGGAACAGTGGGATTACGGCTACCAGGTGCTGGCCAACGCCAATCAGTGGCGAGCCGACCTGACTACCGGTAGCGGCCAGGATCTGCGGGATTCGCCAGGCTGGGGCATTCTCAATCTGTTTGCCCGCTACCGGATCGAGGACAGCGCCACGCTGGAACTGGGAGTGGATAACCTCTTCGACAAGGCTTACGCCTATCATGTGAATCGTGCCAACCAGGATCCCTTCAACCCCGAGCCGGTGCTGGTGAATGAGCCCGGCCGGCAAATCTGGGGGCGGGTTCGTTATACCTTTTAATCACCATCAAAAAACCTTCAAAAAATCTCGTAAATACCCTGTACACGGGGCGCGCCCGGATTGGTTTTTCCAGCCCGGGCGGCCTCGGGTTCGACGACTGCCGCCACTCTCAGCCACTGCAAAATACAGGGACAGAACTTTCTCACGAACTATAACCCTGTTTATGTGTCAATTATGTTTCAATGAGCCCTGTTTTTGAGTAATGTGATGAAAGTATGAAGCAGGGACGTTGCTAGCGACCTATTTGCAGCCGTGCTGCACCATGCCAGCGCAAATCAACCAAAACTGGCAGCATATTGGTGCGGTTTGAAGTGCCCGCAGGACAATCGGGCCTAATCTTTACGTAGGGAGACACACCGTGGGAATCAATCTGTATCCTCGCAAAATCCTTTCCGCCAATATCCTGATTATCATCGGCCTGTTGTGTCTCAATATCCTGGGCATTCTGCTGGAACCCCGCTTCGAACACAGTTACGTGGACGGCGTGGTGAAACTGGTGGATTTCAACTCCGAGCGCAACGTACCCACGCTGTTTTCCACCCTCTTGCTGCTGACTGCCAGCACCTTGCTGTTTATTATTGCCGTGAATCAAAAAGCCCAGGGCGGCTTTCCCAAGGCCTGGCTGGGGCTAAGCCTGATTTTTCTGTTCCTGGGGGTGGATGAAATCAGCAGTATTCATGAGCACTTCACCCTGCCCGCGCGGGAGGCGTTCGGTGCCTCCGGATTGTTTTATTTTGCCTGGGTCATCCCCTACGGCGTGGCTTTACTGATACTGGCGGCGGTTTACTTTCGCTTTTTGATGGCACTACCCAAGCCAACACTGGCCTTGTTTATTATCTCAGGCGTGGTATTCGTGTCCGGCGCCATCGGCTTTGAAATGCTGGGAGGCCGCCACGACGAACTGACCAAGGACAAAGGCACACTGCATCAGATCTACTACACCTGTGAAGAGCTGCTGGAAATGCTGGGGGTGGCTATCTTCATCTATGCCCTGCTGCGCTATATCGTCGATTACTCCCAGTCACTGGTGATTTCCATTAGTCGGCCGCAGCCCGTCAAAGCCGGACTTCAGCAAACCAGATGACGGGATTGGCAATGGGGAACTCATTTCTGTCTATGCCCACACCAGCGGGATTAATGGCTCCAACATTGACCAGGTGCTTCCGCCTGCTTCAGGCACAGCTCTATTGCTTGATCGGCTTCTCTAAAGCCCCTCCACATCCATCCCATGTTCCGCCAGCCAAAGCTTGCGCTCTTCAAAATCCGGCATGGCGCGCTCCAGGCGCCGCCAGAATTCGGCGAAATGGTTGGGCTCGTGCAGGTGCACCAGTTCGTGGACGACCACATACTCGGCAATGCGTGCCGGTAACAAGATGGTCTTCCAGTGGAAATAGAGCATATCGCCCTTTCCGCAGGAGCCCCAGCGGTAGCCCAGGTCCTGCACTTTCAGGGCGGCGGGTGCAACTTCCAGACGGGTAGCGAAGTCCTGCGCGCGCTGCCAGAGCCAAGCTTTGCCGCGCTGGCTGTACCAGCGGATAAAATGCTGGCGGGCTTGGGGCAAGGCATCGCGGCGCAGGTGAAAACGGCCGTGTGTTAATTTGAGCGGCTCGGTCTGTTCGTCATCCACCAGGTTGAGGCGATGGTGGCGGCCCAGGTACAGAAAGCCCTCGCCCTGCACAAACTGTTTGTGGCGGATGGTCTTTTGCATCAGCGCCTTTTCCGCCAGTTTTTTATACACCCAGGGCTGTTTTTGGCGCACGAAGGCTTCCAGCGTTTCAACATCCACACCGGGGGGGGTGGTCAGCAATAGCGAGCTGTCCCGCTCCACCGTCAGTTGCAGGGTTTTGCGCCGGGGGCTTTCCCGTACCGGGATGGTTAAATCGTCGACGGTGACAATCATTCCCGCTCCAGCTTGTAGCTGTTGGCTTTGGCGAGATCGCGCAGCTTATCCACCAGGGGTTCGATCTGGCTGATGGCCAATAAATCACTGTCGTGAATGCGCTCGAACAATTCCTGCTCCAGGGCTTCCTGCATGGGGCGGCGGTGGGGCTCCCAGAAGCTGGGGGTTTTCACCTCGCGGGTGATGTGTTCCACCAGATGCTCGGTGAGCTGTATTAGATCCGCCTCGGTGGCCATATCCGGCCGGGCGTCTCCGCATTTAGCCGCGCGCAGCATGCGGTAGAAGGGCAGGTAATGCTCCGGCACATCGGGCAGGTCGGCGTCGTGTTTGGTGCTGCCGCTGTTGACCTCATCGATAATGGCTTGCAGCTCGGCGATCAGCTCGTCCCAGTGGCCGGCAAACCCCTCCAGAATCTCCTTCAGGCGCTCGCTCAACTTGCCGTAGTACACCGGGTCTTCGTCCAGCTTTTGCCGCACATGGCTGCGGATGGCGTGCTCCATTTCCGAGGCCACGGCCTTCTTGCTCTTTTCCGGGTCGGCGTTGTAACGGGCCGCCTGTTCGCGCACTTGGTTCAACTGTTGGCTGAAGTTGGCGTCGGTGAGGTTAACCGGCGCGATCTTCGGGTCTATCCCTAAGGAGATCACATGATCGTCGATCAGCTTGCGCACCTTGGCGCCGATGTCCTTGCCCAGCACGGTGCTGTCGCGATAGCGGCGGCGGGCGGCGGCGTAGATCATGGCCAGTTGTTTGGCGTCCTGGGTAAAGGGCAGCGCCTCCGGGCGCGGCAGCACCAGATCCAGGCTCTGCATAAAGGCTTTGAGCTTGACCCCGAATTCCTGGCGCAGGCGCTCGCTGTCCAGCGCCTGCACGCAGGTTTCAATGTCCTCCAGGTCTTCGACGCCGCGGGCGCGCAGCACATCCACCGCGCGCAGATGGCGGTCGCGCAGGGCGGGGATTTCATCTTTCAGGCTGCGCAGGGCGCCGTCCACGTCCTCGTCGCTGTAGGCCGCCAGGGCCTGTTTTAAATGGTTGGCCACGCCATAGTAGTCCACCACGATACCGGCTTTTTTCCCGAAACCGGTGCGGTTCACCCGGGCGATGGTTTGCAGCAGCTCCGCTTCCCGAATGGAACGGTCCAGGTACATCACGCCTTCAATGGGGGCGTCAAAGCCAGTGAGCAGCATGGATTTAACGATCAAAAACGCCAGCGGATCGGTACTGGCTTGGTCGTCTTCATTTTTTGGCAGCAGCGGCTTTTTAAAGCGCTCGATAGCGTTGTCCTGAGTGGCGCGGTCGGTGTGTTCGGCCCAGTCGGCGCCGTCGTTGTTGTCGCTGGAGATAATGGTGGCAAACTGCAAATCGCCAATCAGCTCCCGGTAACGCCAGGCCTGCACCAGGGCCTGGGTTTTGGGAGATTTGCGGCACAGGGCTTCGTCGTCCAGGGCTTTCAGCTCCGGGCTCAGGGCCGCCGCCTCGGCTAATAATTCGTCCCGCGCTTGTTCAAAGGCCGCTTTATAGCGCACCGCCGCCAGGCGGCTGTAACCCACCACCTGGGCCTTGAAGCCGTTGGGCAGAATGTTAGTGACGTAGTGGCGCAGCATGTCCCGGGCTTTTTCGGCAATCAGTTGCGGCGCTTCCAGCACATTACCCTTGGTGGCGTACTTTTTCTTGATCGCCTCCAGTTCCTCTTCGGTTTTATCGGCGAAGAAATCCTCGAACAGTTCATCCAGGCTGCTGCCGTCCTTCACCGCGCCCTGCACGGTGCGGCCCTCGTAAAGTATGGGAACCGTCGCCCCGTCGGCCTCGGACTCGCGGATGGTGTATTTGTCGATGAAGTCGCCGAAGATTTCGTGGGTGCGTTTTTTCTCGCCCATGATAATCGGCGTGCCGGTAAAGCCGATGCGCGCGCAGTTGGGCAGGCTGGACAGCAGGTTGGCGTGCAGGTCGCCGGCCTGGGTGCGGTGGGCTTCGTCCACCATCACCAGAATGTCCTCGCTGGTGTTCAGTTGCTCGTAGTCGCCGAGCTTGCTGGCCTCGTCCCGGTATTTCTGGATCATGGCGAACACCAGGCCGGGTTTGTCGTCGCGCAGAATGTTTTTCAGGGCTTTGCTGTTATTTGCGATCTGCACGGTCTCTCCGCTCAGCGTCGCGGTACTGGAGAGCTGGTTTTGCAGGTCGGTGCGGTCGGTGACGATCACCACTTTAAAGCGGCGCAGGGTCGGGTCCGTGCGCAGGCGGCGCACGGTAAACACCATGGTCAGGCTTTTGCCGGAGCCCTGGGTGTGCCAGACAATGCCGCCGCGGCGGTCGTACTCGCCGTCCTCTTTACGGGTTTTACCGGTCTTGAGCCGGTGCATGGCTTTGACCACGCCGCGATACTGCTGGTAGCGGCACACCAGTTTAATGGTCTGGCCGCCGCCGGTCATAAACAGGGTAAAGTGGCGCACAATATCCAGCAGCGTGGCTTTATCCAGCATACTGGCCACGGTGCGCTGTTGAGGGGACAGCGTCTTCACGCCCAAACGCTCGGCCACTTCGGCTTCGGTCAGGTAGGGCTCATTGCAACGGGCCAGGGTTTTCCAGGGGAGAAAGTGTGCCGCCCCCGCGCCAATGGTGCCCACCAAACATTCATCAAAACAGGTGGCCAGCAGAAACTGGTTGGTGTTGAACAGCGCCGGGGCGCCTTCGTTGTCGCTCACCTCGTGCTGGGCAAAGCGCTGGTTGGAGTAGCGGCGCAACTGGTCGATGGCCGCCGCCATGGGCTCGGCGGCCGTGGGGCTTTTGCATTCGGCCACCACCAGCGGGATGCCGTTCACCAGCAGCACCAGGTCCGGGATAATGTGCTGCTTGACGCTGTCGTGCCCCGGTGGGCACTGCACCTTGTACTGGTTGACCACCGTAAACTGGTTGTTGGCGGGGTTGGCCCAGTCGATATAATGAATGGTCCGCGAGCGCCCGCCGTCCCAATCCGCCAGGCCATCCACCACAAAGCCCTCGGTCAACAACTCGGTGGCAATCTGGTTGGCCTCCATCAGCCCCGGCGCGGCAATACGCTGCAGGGCCGAAACCGCGCCGCTGATGCGCTCCTCGTCCAGCCATTGGATCTGCTCACCCCCTTCCAATGTGCGCAGGTTAATCGCCTTTAAACGCTCGCGCAGCACGCCGGTCTGCAATACCTCGCTGAACTGACGCCGCCCGCTGGCCGCCGGGTCGTCCACACTGCCGGGCATAAAGGTCCAGCCCATGGCGACCAGCTGGTCAATAAAAGGTTGCTCGCTGTGGGTCAGTTCCGGGCCCATAGGGTAGCTCCTGCGGTTAAGCGGTCTTTAATAATCGATTGACGCGGACGCGGCCGGTTAGGAGGTCGTCCATTAGGCCGGATTTTTGTTTTTTTAGCTTGTTGATCCTGCGGTGCTCGGATGAAATCTGATCTTCCAGGCTAGCCAGCTTAGTTGATAGGCCAATCTGCTCATGTAGGGGTGGAAACGCTAGCCTGAGAGCCCGCAACTCGCCACTATTAAACGTATTGTTGACCTGAATCTTAGCCCTCAGGAACACCCCTGTTTCCTTGGCATATTTGATTGCCTGATAAAGAAACGTCGGCTCACACTGCCCCTCTATAGCCCTGACTTTAAGCAAGAAACCTACATGTGTGTACTCACCATCAAGATCAAAAAGTGCGGTCTTTCCAAGGTGGTTCTGGCTTCCGTTTCGCCAATTGAAGAGTAAGTCTCCCTTCTTCAACATCAACTGAGAGGTTACCTTCTCGCGGCTTGTGTAAGCCAAAGCATCTTCCGATAAAATTAAGTCACCGTTGGCCTTCACGCAAGGTAATGTGATCGTTTTTACGCCGTCTTCAAGAGCTGTATCTATGGCATCACTTATGCCATATGAGATTTCTGCTCTACTACCAATTGGGGCTGCCTCCCACTCCCTCGGAATCCACCCCAGCGTCGATTCTTTATAAAGCGCTGGCGCCTGTTCGCGGGGTGGGCGGAGTTGGCCGTTGGCGTCGATGCCGCGAGTGAGCAGATCGTGCAGCAGGCCCTGCTTGACCTGTTGCAGTTTGGCGATAATGGCCTCGGTTTGGCGGATTTGGGTATCCAGGGTGTCGAGGATATTGGCGATGGCTTTCTGCTCTGGAATGTCTTCCGGGAAAAGACAGGTGATTCGTGGCACTTGTTTGGTATCCAAGTGCAACACGGTTGATCCTGCAGAGTAAGCTACCATTTGTCCTCGAATGTCCGGCAACATCATCCTATAATAAAGAAAGCTTCTATCACACACTGCCTCGTAGGGAATTGCTCTCATGCAGTCCATTGACGCCACGGCATATACATTTTCACCATAGAAGGGCACTTGCAGTGGACTACCAACTATGTCTCCTGCTCTCGTCAAGTCAGTAACCGCAAAGACAACATCACCGGCCTGAAGCTGATCCTCCCGTTTGAACTCACCTCTTATATACTTCAAGCCTGTCGACTCGTACCCCCCGCCTTTGACGAAGCACTTAATTGTTATGAATGGGCAGTCAGAGGATTCATCACCGTAGTCAGACGAGGTATAGTTAATACCCTTCCTGAAATCCATTAGCTGGTCCAACCGGAACTCACGCCATTCAGACATACCCCAACCCCTCCAAATACCCCGCCAACTGCTGCGCCGCCTTATCCCGCGCCTGCTCAATTTCGGTCAGGGTCACTTTGTATTTATCCCACCAGTTTTCCACAGCGGCGATCACCTGCTGGCGCTGGGCGCTGATGGCGCGCTCGACAATGGTTTGCATATCGCGGTGGAGGATTTCCAGTAACAGTTCGGCGGCCCGGGTGTTGTCCAGGGCATCGACGCGGCGGTTGAGTTCTTCGGGTAATTGCGCCTGTTTATCCTTGAGCGCTTTGGCGTTGGCGGTGCGCTGCTTTTTCCAGGCTTTGATCTGCTGTTGCAGTTGTTCGATATCGGCGTCGCTTAGCGGCTCGTCATCGCTCTCGCTGTCGTCGTCTTCATCACCGCTTTTGGGCAGTTGCTCCTCGGCGGCTTTGATCTGGCTGTCCAGCTCGGCTTTGCGGTTTTCCAGTGCTTGCAGCTCGCTTAGAAAATCCTGCAGCAGGCCCTGCACCAGTTTGTGCTCCAACGGGTCGTCTTTGCTGTTGCTGTCTTCCAGGCCGGTGAGGATGGAGCTGCGCCAGGCGTCGATGACGCCCAGGCAGTCCCGGGCCATCAGGGTCTGGAAGTCGTATTTTTGCTGGTGCCAGAAGCCGGCGATCATGCCGCTGATTTGAAAGTCGTCCAGCAGGCCCACGGGTTGTAAGTGCTCGCCAAAGCTCGCCAGCAGTTCCTGACGCAGGGCGGCGTAGCGGCGCTGTTGCGGCAGGGCGGTGATGCTCTGGCTGTGTTCTTGCCACCACCGGTTAAAGGCATCGCGCAGGGCCTGTTCCTGGGCCTGTACTTTGGGACTTTGCTCGATGGCGGGTTTGATAGCGGCTTTATCCGCGATGCGCTCACGAAACAATTGGTAGCCGGGGTCGCCGGGTTTGGGCTCGAACAGCTCGGCCGGGTCCAGGCCCTGGGCGGAGAACAGGGGCTGTTTTGCGTCAATTTCCGCCTCGGGGATGCCGCCCACCAGGTGGGCGTGCACGTCGTGGGGCTCCGGCGGCGGGGCGTTGTCGGCGTAGCGGCGGATGTTGAGGTTGTAGCCGTTGTCGCGCAGGGTGTCGATGCTGACGATGTCGGCAAAGCCGTCGATGCTTCGCCCGTTGCCGTCGGCAAAGGCCTCATAGGTGGCGGCGATTTTTTCGATGTGCTCGGGCATCAGGTAGTTTTGCGCCCGGCCTTCGAAGTATTCCCGGTCGGCATTGATAAACAGCACCTTGCCCCGGTTGTTGGGGTGCTTGCTGCTCACCTGCCGGGCGCCATCGCTGACGCGCTGGCGCAGCACCAGAATACAGGCGGGGATGCCGGTGCCGTAGAACAGGTTGGGTGGCAGGCCGATGACGGCTTCCAGCAGGTCTTCATCGATAATGCCCTTGCGGATTTTCTGCTCGTCGCCGCCACGAAACAGCACACCGTGGGGCATAACGGTCGCCACCATGCCGCCCTCGGCGCACACGGCAAGCATGTGCTGCAGGAACATCAGGTCGGCCTTTTTGGAGCCCAGGGGCACTTCGCCGTATTTAAAGCGCTCGCTGCGGAACTGCGGCTGGAACACGTCCTGGCCACTGTCGTCTTTATCCTTGCTGCCGAAGTTGATGGAAAAGGGTGGGTTGGTGAGGATGCGGTCAAAGCGGCGCAGGGTACCGCCGTCGTCCAGGTGGCGGGGCCGCTCCAGGGTATCGTCGTTTTGCAGGTTGGCGGTTTTGATGCCGTGCAGGAGCATATTCATGCGGGCAATGGACCAGACGGTACCGGCGGCCTCCTGGCCGTAGCAGTCCAGCCGGTAGCCCTCGCCGCCGTGCTCATCGATCCATTCCTTGGCGGCAATCAGCATACCGCCGGAGCCGACTCCACCGTAACATTCACCAGTGGTGACATTGGCTACAGGCCAGCATTTATCTGCATTGTAGGCGATTCCAATATTGTCCATAGGTAACCATTCTTAGTGGTGACATTTACGTGTTTTTGTCACCACAATTCAAACGACACGTTGTGGTGTTGGCAGACGACAAAAGTCTCTTTTCCCACCATTAAACCTTGCCGCCCACACCCTTAAACTTCTCTACAAACGCGGCGATCTTTTGGAACACACTCTGCTTCTTGGTCAAATATTGCGGATTCAGCGGGCTCATCTTGGGCAGTATGGCATTCAGTTCTGTGCCTGCATCGCTGGCATACTCTCGCTTGAGCGAGGTGGTGATGTAGCGCCGGGCTTCTTCTGCATTGAGGCTTTCGGCATGGATCAGCTCTTCCGCTTCGCGCTGCTGCTCGGCTTGAGCAAAGGCAAAGAAGGCTTCAATAACGCTGGCTTTGTCGCCTATCTGATCCAGATCGGTTTGGTTGATAAAGTCTACCACCAGGCTTTCTTTCGCGCGGTTGCCTAGGCTGGCACGAATCACACGCCGCACTTCATCTACCAGGTCCGCTTTACTCTTGTTCTTTTTGTTGTGCTCAAAGATCAGCTCAAGAATGTAATCGAGGTTGATCTCTTGCGATTTGAGCAGGTCTACCTCAAATACCACATCATCCCAGTCGATGGTGGACTTCTCTTTATCCTCGGCTGATTTTTGGCGGCGCTGCCAGTCGCGGATGTCGTTGTAGGTCGAACGATAATCCTGAACCTTGCGCTCGGCAGGTAAGCGGATGGTTTGCAGCTCGGCCAGCTTTTCATCATCCAGGTAGTGCTCTGCTTTAAAAGCTTCGACGGCTTCCGGGTCGCTCATATCCACGCTTTGTAGCGCCTTCAAACTGGCAAACTCGTCGTAGTTTTGCAGGATGTTTTCAACACGTAAGTACTCGCCAAAGAGCTTGGCGAATTCTTTCTTATCGGATTCTTTTTCGATGGCGCTTGGGTCTGGGAACTTTTGCTCTAGTTCACTGACCACTTCCATAAACCCGCGCTGGGCTTGACCGGTGACCACATCGGTAAAGCCGTCCATGTATTCTTTGTAGCTTTTTTCCAGCACGACGTTTTTGGTGTTTTTATCGCCGAACAAGGTAATGGCGTCGACAGTGGCCCTCTCCAGATCGCGGAAGGTCACGATATTGCCAAAGGTCTTGGTGGCGTCATAAATACGGTTGGTGCGCGAGTAGGCTTGCATTAAACCGTGGTAGCGCAGATTTTTATCAACAAACAGGGTGTTCAGGGTGGGCGCGTCGAAACCGGTCAGGAACATTCCTACCACAATCAGCAAATCGATTTCCTTGGACTTCACCCGCTTGGCCAAATCGCGGTAATAGTTCTGGAAGCCGTTGCTGTCTACACTGAAATTGGTTTTAAAGAAGGCGTTATAGTCACCAATGGCGGCGCTTAAAAACTCCTTAGCGCTGCTGTTCATCGCCGATACTTCAAAGCTCTCATCCGCAATATCACCAATGGCGTCTTGCTCTTCATTGGCAGCAAAGGAAAAAATGGTGGCAATTTTCAGAGGTTTGTCGCTGCTCGCTTGCAACGTGTTGAGCGATTCGTAGTAAAGCTTGGCCGCATCCACGCTGCTGACCGCAAACATGGCATTAAAGCCCTTGGCGTTTACCTGTAAGCGATGGGTCTTCTGACGGAAGTTATTCAGAACATACTGCGAAATTTCCCGAATACGCTCCGGATGCAACAAGGCTTGCTTGTTCTCCAGTGCACTTAGCTTTTTCTCATCCTGCTCGGTTTCAATTTCCTTGAACTTAGGGCGCACATCGTTGTAATCCACCTTGAATTTGAGCACCTTCTCATCGCGGATGGCATCGGTGATCACATAGGAATGTAATTCGCGGCCAAATACGCTGGCGGTGGTTTCCGCCCCCAAGGCGTTTTGCGGGAAGATAGGCGTGCCGGTAAAGCCAAACTGGTAGAAACGTTTGAACTTCTTATTAAGATTTTTCTGCGCCTCACCAAACTGGCTGCGGTGGCATTCGTCAAAGATAAACACCACCTGCTTGTTGTAGATAGCCAGATCACCTTCGCTCTTCATCAGGTTGTTGAGCTTTTGAATGGTGGTTACGATGATTTTATTGTCGTCTTTATCCAGATTGCGTTTGAGGCCAGCGGTGCTATCTGAACCATTCACGCTGTCGGGTGAAAAGCGCTGGTATTCCTTCATGGTCTGGTAGTCGAGGTCTTTCCTGTCCACCACAAAAAACACCTTGTCGATGAACTCCAGCTCGGTGGCCAAGCGTGCCGCTTTAAAGCTGGTTAAGGTCTTGCCAGAGCCTGTGGTGTGCCAGATAAAACCACCGCTCTCCGGGTTGCTCCAGTTTTTCCCTTCAAACGAGCTTTTCACCTTCCATAAAATGCGCTCGGTGGCCGCTATTTGATAGGGGCGCATCACCAGCAACGTATTACTCACGTCAAACACCGAATAATGCAGCAACACATTCAGCAAGGTGTTCTTTTGGAAGAAGGTGGCGGTAAAGTCTTTTAGGTCTTTAATCAGGCTGTTATCGGCCTTCGCCCAGTTCATGGTGAAGTCGAAGCTGTTTTTGTTGCGCTGGGTGGTGTTGGCGAAGTAACGGCTATCGGTGCCGTTGGAGATTACAAACAACTGCAAGTACTTATACAGCGAATGCTCACTGTTAAAGCTCTCCTTACTGTAGCGGTGCACCTGATTAAAGGCTTCACGAATGGCCACACCGCGCTTTTTCAGCTCAACCTGCACTAGCGGTAGGCCATTCACCAGAATAGTCACATCGTAGCGGTTGGCATGGCTGCCGGTTTGTTCAAACTGCTTGATCACCTGCACCTTGTTGCGGGCGATGTTCTTTTTATCCACCAGATAGATGTTTTTGATGCGGCCATCGTCAAACACAAAATCATGAATATAGTCATCGTGAATTTTTCGGGTCTTATCGACAATGGTATCGCTGGGCTTATCCAGATACGTTTCGACAAAGCGCTTCCATTCACCCTCCAAGAACTCCACGTTATTGAGTGCTTGCAGTTGTACCCGCACATTGGCCAGCATGGCTTCCGGGTTATTCAGCGCAGGCAGGTATTCATACCCTTGATTGATCAAATCCTGAATCAGCTCGCGCTCCAGGTCGCCTTCGCTCTGGTAGCTTTCGGCTACCTTCCATTCCTGGTTGTATTTATCGAGTACGATAAAGCGGTTCGACTCGGCGATGGGCTTGGTGTAATCAACCATTTTGTTCTTCCTGCTGCCAAAAGCCGTAATTGCTGACCAAGTGGTTCAGTAGCAAGCCTACTGTGTTCTTTTCAGGCCCACTGGGTTCGGCGACGACTTCATTCGACAATGTTGAATGACTGGTAAATTGAATAATGCGGTTTAAATACGCCTGCTTGTCATCGGGCAAAAGTTCTGACCACTTTGGATAGCCCAGAAAGCTGGCGGTCTTTTCATAGAGATTTCGCAACAGCGTGAAATGGTACTTCTGCACCGTGTTGTCGGCGATGGCTTTTTCCAGTGTCTGCTTCAAATACAGGTGATAGGAGAAGCTCTTATTGGAGTCGCCGTGTTTATCCAGCAGCGCAAAGGTGCCATCTTCAAACCGCTCCAACAAATAACAAGCTTTACTGTTTAGCTCGTTGTAGAGCACGTTATAAAAAAGCGGGCTGTGGGTAGTGATAATGAACTTCAAATTAGACTTGCTGGACTTGATCAGTCCCGCCAGATTAACAGCCAATTCGATCAGGTGATTTTCATCCAATGAACTCACCGGGTCATCAATAAACACATACTCCAACTGATCAAACTGCCGGGTTTCACGATTCTCTGGTTCTGCGACATTGAGGATGGTAATCACCTGATCCAGAAGCGTGTAAAAAACACTCCAGATAAAGTTACTTTCTTCACCTTTGGATATTTTAAGAGGCTCTGTGCCTTTATCGTCGCCTCGCTCCAGGGTAAAGGTGACTTGTGTATAGTCTTCACTGAAATGGGGGGTTAACTTGTCATTGGCGAAGTGTTGGAAGTACTTAACAATATTCGCATCTTGCCCAAGGTCTTTCAGCAACGTAAGCAACCAATCGGTATAGGTATTTGGCTGAATTTTTAGCTTAGGGGCAGCATCCCCTTCTAAATCGTTGTCCCAATAAAATAGATCTTCGGTGAAGGCGTTGTAATAGAGGATTTTTTCCCGCGGCGAGATGGCTTCGTCGTCTTCGCCATTGCCTTTAGGCGCAACCAGCTGCTTGAACTCACGAGACAGGCGAGTTTTTCCCGTGCCGTTGAATGCGTAAATTAGCTGCACTTTGGGCACTTGCGTGACCACTTCGACTTCAGTGGCCTTCTTATTCTTCACCCTTCTTGGTGCATTTAACTGCTCCGCAACCTCCTTTAGCGTCTTGCTCATATCAGGCCGCCGCCTCGTCATCTGGCTTGGGAAAGCTCAGCAGTAAATCGCGGTAATACTCGTATTGCTTTTGGCGCAGTTCGATTTCGCGGGGTAGGCCTTCGGTGATGGAGTTGGTGAGGGCGTCGAATTTGTCGAGGATGGAGACGATACGGGCTTGTTCGGCTAGCGATGGAACTGGCATCGGAAAATTTAAAAACATTGGCCTGCGAAGTGAAGTGACAGATGAGCTCACCGATGCCTTTTGTATGTATTCATAAAAATATGATCTTAGGCAGTGATATACAAATCTCGGATTCATCATTTCGCTTGGAACGATACGGTATGCTCGCTGATGCAGTGCATATTTACCTTGAGCATAATGAAATACTTTTCCTACCCCAGCACCATCTCCTGCGGTGATGATTGCAGTTTCATCAAAGTCAAATGCGTTTAGACTTAACGGTTCTCGACCGCGAGCATAAAAAATATAATCACCATCCTCAATGGCGTCTTTAGTGTCATGACTACCTGTACCGATGACAGCAACTTCCCCCAACGTCTTCCACTCCACTTCCCCTTCTTCAAAACTCAACAACTGGTCGCGGTAGTGGTTGTATTGTTTTTTGCGCAGGTCAAGCTCGGCGGTCAGCTCGGCGGTCAGCTCGGCGGTCATGGCGGTAAAGGCGTCCAGTATGCGGGCGATTTCGGCCTGAATTTCCAGCGATTTTTTGGGGTTGTCTGGGCAGGGGATGGGGACAGGTATGTCAACCAGTTTTCCCTTGGTCAGCTTTGCACGTCCACCACCAGACAGAAATGGAATAAAGTTAACGATACAGAGATAGTGGTATAGGAAGCGTGAACTGAGACCTTCCTTGCCTCGTACGACATGAACATGGTTGTTTGCCCAAAACTTTCCTGTTGCGTACTGGATGGAATATCTCTCAAGACTCGCCGAACCGTCCTCAGCGATAAGAACATACTCTCCGTCATGAGTATGGCCGTCAACATAATCTTGTATGTTGTTTGCGCCGTAATATGGCGTTTTACCCGCTGCTCGCAGTGAAGCTTTTACCGGCTTTCTTCCACTATTGGCGATCTCAACATAGCGCTCATTGCCTAGAGTCGTCCACTCCACCTCAACTCCATCCAGCAGCTTTTCCATAAAGCTTATGTTGCTCATACGTTCTACTCCTCGCCCTCAATCTCAGCCACAATCGCATCAATGTCTTGGCGCAGCTGGGTGATTCTAGCGACGGTGGTTTTCAGTTCGGCATTGAGTTTTGTAATGTCCACCACTTCGCGGGTGTCTTTGGCTTCGACATAGCTGCTTACCGACAGGTTGTAGTCGTTGCCTGCAACTTCTTCGTACGACACCGAGCGGGCTAGGTGTTCGACATTTTCTTTACTGTCGAATACCGCCATGATCTGTTTGATATGGTCATCGGTGAGGATGTTGTTGTTGGTTTCTTTCTTAAACAAGCCGCTGGCGTCGATAAACTGGGTATCGGTGTTGGTTTTGTTCTTTGCCAGCACCAGAATATTCACGGCGATGGTGGTACCAAAGAACAGGTTGGGTGCTAGTGAAATCACGGTTTCCACATAGTTGTTATCCACCAGATACTTTCTGATTTTCTGCTCGGCACCGCCACGGTAAAAAATACCGGGGAAGCAGACAATCGCCGCACGGCCTTTGCTGGAAAGGTAGCTGAGCGCATGCAGTACAAAGGCAAAGTCGGCCTTGGATTTGGGTGCCAACACACCGGCGGGGGCGAAGCGTTCGTCGTTGATGAGCGTTGGGTCGTCACTGCCTATCCATTTTACCGAATACGGCGGGTTGGAGACGATGGCATCGAAGGGTTTGTCGTCGCCGAAGTGCGGGTCTGTCAGGGTGTTGCCCAGCTGGATGTTGAACTTGTCGTAGTTGATGTTATGCAAAAACATGTTCATACGCGCCAAGTTGTAGGTGGTGTGGTTTAACTCCTGGCCGAAGAAACCTTCTTCAATAATGTGGGCGTCGAAATGTTTCTTGGCTTGCAGCAGCAGTGAGCCGGAGCCACAGGCCGGGTCAAAAATTTTATTGACGCTGGTCTGCTTGTGCATGGCCAGTTGGGCGATAAGTTTGGAGACATGCTGCGGGGTAAAAAACTCACCACCCGATTTACCGGCATTGGCGGCGTAGTTGGAGATAAGGAATTCATAGGCATCGCCGAACAGGTCGATATGGCTGCCTTCAAAGTCACCAAACTCCAGCCCGGCTACGCCCTTGAGCACATCGGCCAAGCGTTTGTTCTTGTCTTTTACCGTATTACCCAGGCGGTTACTGGTGGTGTCAAAATCAGCAAATAGGCCTTTAATATCCTGCTCGGAAGGGTAACCACTGGCCGAGGCCTCGATAGCCGCAAAGATGGCCGCCAGATCGGTATTCAGGCTCTCATTGGTGTTGGCATTTTTCGCGACGGTGGCAAACAACTGGCTGGGGTAGATGAAGTAGCCTTTGGTTTTGATGGCGTCGTCTTTGATGTCGGGCGTGATCACGCTATCGGGCAGTTCGGCGTAGTTGACGCTATCGTCACCGCCTTCAATGTAGGCGGCAAAGTTTTCGCTAATAAAGCGGTAAAACAGGGTGCCGAGGACGTATTGTTTGAAATCCCAGCCGTCGACCGCGCCGCGTACGTCGTTGGCAATGGCCCAGATCTGGCGTTGCAGGGCAGCGCGTTGTTGTGAACTTGTCATGCGTTTTTCCTGTTTTAATTCATTTGCATCGTGTAAGGGCGACTTTTGGCTGGCCTAGCATTATGCCAGCGACTGTGATGATGCTTGCGTCAGCTCAAGCAGGTCGCCCACCTGGCATTCAAACAGCAGGCAAAGCTTTTCTATGGCTTCGAGATCCACTTTTTGGGCCGTCTCTTTATAGAGCAGCGTGACGGTGGCGCGGCTAAGGCCGGTTTCTCGTGCGACGTCGGCAATACGCATCTTGTGTTCACCCATCATGCGGGCGAGATGGCAGCGGATCATGGCTGTGCCTCTAAGGGTCTGGTTTTCGATTAACACCGGAGCTTACCACAATTTTGATATTTACCTAGCATTTTGCGAGTTTAAATTAAATTATAAGGGCTTAATTCTGAAAATCAGGCCAGGAGTTGGGCAAATTACGCGGAGTTACGCGCCGTATGCGTAATTACGCAAACCATGCGTAATTGCGCGTAATTGAGACACCCATTAGACGACTACAGGGGCTGTACCGCCCAGCTAGGTAGATCAGCGTTTGGGCGGTGTTGAGAGGTGACGGACGTTGCTCTGCGGAAGCTGGGCACGCAGGCGCTGGTTCTCCAGGGTAAGCTCCAAGATGCGTGCCTGGGCATCCAGTAGTTGGCTGAGGGCCTTATCGCGCTGCTCCTTCAAGGCATGGTTCTGCTCCTGAAGATCCCGGTTTCTTGATCGCTGAGCCAGCATCATTTGCCTTGGGGATTTCTGGGGGGATTCGCCTTTGTGGGTTTCTATCCAGTCTTGGATGTCGGCAACCAGCCCTGGGAACCTTGCTCTGCGTAGGGCGGACGGGTCTACCCCCGCTTCTTTGGCGACATTGTTCTGGCTGAGCGGTGTGCCTTTGGGCAGGATGTCAGGCTTGCCTGCCTTGAGGCGCTCGAAGGCTTCGCGAAACTTCAGCTCGGCCTTACTCACTTTTCTTGGTTCAGTTACTTTCGATGACATGGATGGCTCGCTCTGCGGATTCCAATTGCGCCTGAAGGGATTCGTATAGCGGCGAATCGACCTCAGCCCCCTGTAGTTGCAGGTTTATTGTTGATGTGAGCTGCTGAATTAACGGCAGCTTGGCTTTATCCAACAAGGCTGATGCACACGGGCTGCTGCTACTAAAACCCATACAGGCGCTGATGTTGCTGATACCGCCCAGTGGGCACGGCGGCCCTGATTTGGCACAGCCTCCCAAGAAGGTTTGTCGATAACTGATGCGGCCAGATTTGGCTGCGCTGATTAACTGTTGGTGATCCTGTTCGGAAATCTCGGCTAGTAATTGTTCTTTACGTTTCTGGCCGTGTGGTGACAGGTATTGATCGGATTGCAGATCAGTAAATTCGCGCACCATGGTTTGATACATTTCGCGCAGGTAATAGCCTTTGGCTTCTTCATTCAGTGGCTCTTTCAAGCGGTAGAAGTTTTTGCCGTAGTATTGACTCATGGCACGGCTGGCATGTTTGAGCTGGTACTGAAGCGAAGCCTCAGTCACTAAACCGCTTGCCAGCATGTTAACAGCGCCGGTACGGCGCAATTGGTGCCAGGCTATGGGCCAGACTTTACCAATGGCGAATTTTTCAGGATCAAGGCCAAAGGTCATGCGATTCGCCAGCTCGAAATCGGCCTCGGTGATGGTCATCGCATTTGCGTCGAAGAGTTTTGGCCATGTGTGCCAGATGTCGGCATAGGTTCTTTGCTTTTTGTACTTCTTCGTGGAGTTTTTGATACTTCGATTGGAACTCCAAGGCTCGAAGGTAAAGGATTGGAGCAGTGGGTTGCTGATGTCTTGCTCGGAAAGTTGGGTATAGGGGTTGGCAAGCGCTGGAATTAACCGCAGGTTCGCGATCTGAATCATGGCTGCTATCACGGGCTGCACTGTTGGCGATACTATCCAGCGGGCATTGCCGTCCTGTACTGTTTTGGTGGTAACTCCTTTGATTAAGTGGATGTCATCACCAAATTCATCCCTCTCTACCTCGTAACAGTCTGCGCGAAGCTTGGCGCCTTCGTCTATGCGCATTAATGTGAAGTTCAGCGTATAGGCCAGCCCTGCAATGCTCACCAAGTTGAAAAAACTGGAGAGCGTACCTGGTGAAAGTTTGTTTTCAGTGTTGCACCATTTTTCGAGTAGCCAATCGATCTCAAAGCGCTCTGCGGTCTCGCGGAACGAGCCATAGTAGATCTTACCGGAGGATCTTGCGCCTTTTGGCCTGGCGCCATTAAACGGCCCGTTGACGCCTAACCCACCAAATGCGTCTTTCAATTTCCCGCCCGCATTGGCGGCAACCGCATCCAGGCAAAACTTGTAGCAGGCTTCAAGGTTCTCTTTGTTGGAAATATAGTCTTCGATGCATTCACGCAGACGCGTGACCTGGTAGCTCCAGATTCGCGTTGGGATATAGGCCGTTTGTGCCTCTTCTCTGTCAGGCAGACACTGACTGAGTAGCACCAAGCCTTTGGCATCAAGAATGGTAAAACCGAGCACGTCTTTGGCGTAATTTAACTCGGTGAGGTAATTGATCAGCCGCTCGCCCTTTGATCCGTAGAAGTTGGTTAGCTCTTTAATCACCCTTGGAAAGCGGTACAGGTCAGACGCTAAAATATTGTTATTTGTGCAGGCCACAAAGAGCGGTTTTAAGGTTTCAAACTTTGCCACTAACGCTCTTGGTGAGCGCATGCGAGACACACCCCACAGCCACCATGCTACAACTTGCCTAAGCAAAGCCGCGTTCTCTGGACTAACACGACTACCCTGGCCAGGCCCATCGCCAAAAAACATGGTTAAGGTGGTGCCAGCCCAAGGCGTCAAATCCCAACGCACATCACCATAACGTGACACTACATTCTGGTTTTCATCGATCACCACAGGAAAGTCAGCGGGCGGCGGCCAACGGTTTGGCTTGAAATTAGGCGCTTCTGGCGTGGTAGTCGGTGCATCAATATTTAAGCCAGGCAGTTCAGCAAGGATCATGCAATCGCCTCAAGTAGTTTAATGTGACCATCCCAGTGCGGGTGATACCTGCCGGAGCGAACGGCGTCTATGGCGTCCTGCACCCAGGTTGCCCTGACTGCACTGCCTGCTGAGATCGCGTCGAGTTTCGCAGTTATCCGTTCGATCACGCGGTAGGCGGGGTGCTCAGCGCCCTTTTGGGGTGATTTATAGAGGTCGGTTTCCAACCGTTTTATCCGAGCGTGCGAGGCGAGCTTCCAGCAATAGTCAGCACTCATAACGTCTCTATGTTTGGTGCAAAACAGACAGCCTTCAGGGCTAATGCAATCTGGCTTTGGTGCCTCATGAGCTATACCTGATATTGGTGTCGGGTTGTGCGAACCATCCACACAATTACCAGGCCCTGGGGAAGCAATCACGGGGTCAGTTGCCTTGTGAAATTGAATGATCTCCGCAGAGGCCGACTGGTGGTGTGGCTTTTCATAGTCTCTAAGCAAGACTTCTTTGTCGTGCGCCATCTGGTCGGCAGTGAGCTCCAGATTATGGCTTCGCCTAAGCAGCCAATTCACTCGTGTTTTGCGGATCTCTTGTGGATTAATGAATGGGATTTCCACTTTTTCAAAGAGCGTTTTGGTTGTATAGAACCTGACTTTCTGCCCTTTAACGGTAATCATACTCCGGCTTTGCTGAGGGAACAGTCGGCCATCAATTTCTGACAGACCGGTTTTATCCAACCATGTTAAATAGCGCTGAAAATGATCCTTGTAGGCCTTATAACACCTGAATATCGCATCCCCACTGCGGCGGCCTTTGTACACGCGAAAGACCTCCAGCTCGTCACCATCTGACTTCCAGCGGTAACTATCGCGCTCCATATCGGCAGCTTGCCGCAAGTTCATACCTGTTTGTGCTAGAAAGATGAGCAATTCAGCTTCTACCCGAAGGTTTATGATTCCGGAACGCTTATGTCTGTCAAATAAACTTTCGTGGTCTTTTAGTGGCTTTCTTGCGTCTTCGGCCCTTCGCCGTACCGTGGCATCTTTTATGGTTTCGAGATCCAAATCTGGACTCATGATGTTGCCGAGTAGCGTAATCACTTTTTCATTGGCAAGGTTTATGTAGATGGGCAGTGATCCGCGCACGGTTTTTACATCAAGCTGATCGGTAATCGCGGTTAGCGTTCTTCCAAAATCAAAAGTCTGTTCAAGGTTTTGCTTGTCTGCCTCTTTTGATAGAACCTTTTTCTTATCAAGTGGTTTTCTTATGCGGGTTCGCATTACCAAACTTCTTCCTGGTTTGCTGCCAGGAAGGTGAATGGCTTTGGCGATAATGTTTGCCATCGTAACGGCTTGCCTGTAAGCAAAGACCTCCGATATTTGTTTGTGAATTACCGAACGATCGATAAGGTACTCGGCCCACTCTTTGTAAATATCGACAACTGTAGCAGGCTGAATGGTATGGCCTTGCTTATCAGCCCAAGCATAAAATCGCCATGTCAGCTCGAAATAGGTCACGATGGATGACCGACTCCTTCCCTGGGCTATGAACGCGGTAATTGACTCGTGCAAGGCAATCAGCATGGCCATTCGAGCTTTAACTGACTTACCCAACGATCCAGACGTTATTGCCTCTTGCACTCTGTGGCGCGGGATTTCAGCGGCTCCTTGATACATGAGCTCACTCATGTCCCAGGGTGTTTGATGGGTTCCTAGTGGGAATGCGGGAAAATCCAGTTTTAAATTATTCATTGGTCTCTTCCGGTACTAGCCCCATAAACAGCTTGGTAAAAGCGTCAGCGGCGTCGGCCATCGCCTTGTTTGACTCAATGAATTTGATGTATTTCAGCGTTGTGCTTTCATCCTTATGCAAGCAGGCTTCTCGGACAAACTGTATGGCATCACCTACAGGCATGAACTTCAGAGAGATTCTCATCAGTTCTGTGGCAAAGGTTGCGCGTGTCCTATGAAAGTGAAATCCACGCATAATTTTTAAGCCAGTTCGTTTACCCGCCTGCCGTAAACGTGACATCTCCACATTGATAGCCCGACTTTGATCGCTGTTATATGCGTTGCCGTAGCGGGTTAAAAATAGTAGGCCTCTGTCTTCTTCTCGTGCCAATGCCTGGCGCTTCAGCCGCCTGGTACTCATCGAATAATTGATCAATGATTCGAGCAATTCTGACGGAATTGGCACTGCGCCGGACACGCTGAATTTAGTCGCAACAGGCGGCCTAGCTCCTGGGCCAACAGCCAATCGCTTCCATCCTGCATTGGGATAGTGAGTTGCATTTTCGAGTGTCTGAACCTTTAGATCAGTGATGGTGCCAAGACGCATACCAGTGAAAAATCCTAACCTAAGCATCAGTGCGAGCTCCTCGCTGGACTCCTTGTCTGCAAGTGCAATAATTTCTTTCATTGCTGATACAGAGACGGGCAGCAAGCCATCTTCCAACTGAATTGCGCCAGCCACTTTACGATTTGCAATGGCGAGATCCGTGCTTGCCACGCGCATCGTGTGCTCAAGACCAAACGCATTAGTGAGTTTAATGCCCACAAAACGTTGCTCCCACATTGGCCATTCGGGCGAAATCAATCTCCGGGAATGCATCCACTTGTAGAAGCGAATAACGGCAGCCATTCGCTGCGATGCTGTACTTGGCGCTAAATCGCCATTATTTCGTGCTGATACCAATGCCCCTCTGAAACGCACGAGGCACCGTTCACTTTCTCTTTCCGGGAAATGCCACCAAGTAATGGATTCAGACTCCAGCCACTTTGCATAGGCCAGCAAATGAGACATGTTCGAGTGAACGGTTTTTAAGTCCTTTTTAGACGATGTCGCTTGCTCCAGCGACCAGATGTTGGCTTCTGCCCAGGTTGTATTGTCGCCCCAAACAATCTGAGGCAGTCGGGAGATTGGCTTTCGGTTTATATATTCCCAGTCCAGCACATCCTCGTTTATTCGTGCATTCTGCGGACGATAATAAATGTGTTCCAGGCTTGCCACTGAGCTGTCACCAGTTACATACATGTTGATGACAGCATTCTATTTAATTAAAAAAATTGTGGTACTGAGGTTTGAGATAGAGTTGAAAATTAGTCAAATTCTCTTGGATCGAGTTGTTGGAAGGAAAGTTTAAGCAGCAAGCATCAGATAGCTGACGGGAATCTGGCGATAAAGCGTCAATATTTTTCTTTTGATAGGGCTTTTACTGTTCGGGTGTATAAAAAGAGGGGGATTGCTTTTGGGTTTTCGGATTTTTTAAGTCTATCTAAAACCTTGGTATTTGCCGAGCAGATGGATAGGGTCTGATGGAAGAAATGATTTCCTTTGGAAAAATGTCACCAGCAAGCAACGTATGGTGTGGGATCAAAAGTAGGTATGTAACGTTTGCCGCAGCAGGGGTCGTACACGCGCTGGTCCACCTGGGGCTTTAACAGCCGCACCATCAGGCGCACCACCGGGCGCGGGGTATAGAACTCGCCGCCCTTTTTGCCGGCGGAGTCAGCAAAGTCGCCAATCAAATATTCGTAGGCGGCGCCCAGCAGATCCGGGAATTCAAAATCCCGATCGCGCAGGCGGTGTTTGTTGAAGTGGTTGATCAGGCCGCGCAGCTTCATATCCGGCAGCTTGCTCTGGCCTACCTTGCGGTTAAAGTCGATGTGCTCCAGCACATCCTGCAGACTGGTGTTGCCCTGCTCGAGCCCGCCCAGGGCCTCGTTCAGAAAGTCGCCAACGTTTTTGTGGGCCTCTTTAACCAGATAGTCCCAGCGGGAGGTGGGCGGTACATAGAAGGCGTTTTTGTACCAGAACTTGCTCTCGGCCGCCTCGGCGGCCTCCTCCTGGCTTTTGCCTTTGTCGAGCTGCTCTTTGATGACCTGCTCGCGGCGCTCTTCAAACACATCCGAGCAGCGCTTTAAAAACAGCATGCCGAAGATGTATTCCTTGAATTCCGAGGCATCCATTTTGCCGCGCAGGATATCGGCGGCACTGAACAGATGGCGTTCCAGTTGGGTGAGTGTGAGGGGCATGAAGTGTTGTGTTCCTTAAGAACTAATGGTGCTGGCGTAACGATTGAGTGGGTGCCGGTGAATTAAGCCGTTGAGTTTAAGACTGAAAGACACCAGCAACAGCCGCCCAAACAGGGTTGGCGCGCAGCCCACAAGGTGTTGTTATTTTTGTCTATATTAGCCCATAAGGGTGGGGATTCGCTATGGCGCGGGTGCCAGTACAGTGACATTAGTGGCGTATAAGGCGCTGCCGTGACGCGGCCATTGGTAAATCGAGAATCGTTGTGGTGGTGGGTAATGGGGTTACTATCAACCCCCTGGCAAGCTTTCTTCAGAACCGCTTCGAAATTTGGTCGGGACGGAAGAATTTGGACGGGCAGGCCTCCTGCTTCGACCCAGTGGTGAGCTTTCTTCAGAACCGCTTGAATATTGGTCGGGACGGAAGGATTTGAACCTTCGACCCCCACAACCCCATTGTGGTGCGCTACCAGACTGCGCTACGCCCCGATTCTGTTTTGGCCGACCTCTCCTGCCCGCGCCCTTAACTCATCGACTCATCTATTCCTTTGCACTTCAAAGGCTTAGACAGTCATTTGGCCCCGGCAGGAGGACGCAAATGATACATGATTGGGATGAATTAGCAAACGTTTTTTGTGCCTGTCCAGCTCAGTGATCCCGCAGTACCGACAACACGTCTTCCAGCTCGGAGATCATCTGTTTGATCAACTGGGCGGACTTGGTGACGTCCTCCTGGGCATCGTCGCCAGTGAGCTTGAGCCGTGCGCCACCGATGGTATAACCCTGGTCGTAGAGCAGGCTGCGAATCTGGCGGATCATGATCACGTCCTGGCGCTGGTAGTAACGGCGGTTGCCCCGCCGCTTCACCGGCTTCAATTGGGCAAATTCCTGTTCCCAGTAACGTAAAACGTGGGGTTTTACGTCGCAGAGTTCGCTCACTTCCCCGATGGTGAAATACCGTTTGCCCGGTATCGCTGGCAGTTCGTTATTGTTGCTTGGTTCCAGCATAGGCTTCCACTCGTTGCTTTAACTTCTGGCCCGGGCGAAAGGTCACAACCCGACGAGCGGAAATGGGAATTTCCTCTCCGGTTTTGGGATTTCGGCCTGGACGCTCCCGCTTGTTGCGCAGATCAAAATTGCCAAAACCTGAGAGCTTGACATGCTCATTGGACTCAAGCGAGGCTCTGATTTCTTCGAAAAAGAGCTCCACCATTTCCTTGGCCTCCCGTTTGTTTAACCCAAGTTCTTCAAATAGCTTTTCAGCTAAATCAGCCTTGGTTAACGCACCCATGCTTATTCCCTCAATGTGACATTGAACGTTTCTTTCAGGTTGGCGACCACCTTCTCCAGTAATGGATTGATGTCTTCATCCTGCAAAGTCCGGGACGAGTCCTGCAGGGTGAGCCCAAAGGCTATGCTCTTTTTGCCCGGCTCCAGGTTATCGCCCTGATACACATCGAACAGCACAAGTTCAGTCAACAGCGAACCGGCTGTTTCGCGCACAGATTTCAGTATAGCTTCTGCAGAAATCTTTTCATCAACTATTACTGCAAAATCGCGTCTAACTTCCGGATATTTCGACAATTCTTTGAACTGGGCCAAGGTTCCCAGGCGGATTTCAGACAAACCTAATTCAAATAGGTAGACTTTTTGACTCAAATCCAGGGCCTTTTGCACCCGGGGATGCAGGGCGCCGATATACCCCAGGGCCTGGCCATCCCGTTTCACCACCGCGGTCTGGCCCGGGTGCAGGGCCGGATGCTGGGCCGGTTCGAACTGATATTCCCCGGGTTTTGCCGACAAAGCCAGCAGGGCTTCCACGTCCCCCTTCAGGTCATAGAAATCCGCGGCGCGGCCCTTGGCGTGCCAGTTTTCCTCCGCCACCGGGCCGGTGATCAGGCCGGCAATCTGTTGCTGCTGCTGGATGTCAGCGCCGCTGCCGCCGTTGCCACCATTGCCGATGAAAGTAAGCCCGGTTTCGAAGATCCGTACCCGGCTTTGCTGGCGATTGAGGTTGTAGGCGGCGGTCTTTAACAGGCCCGCCCACAGAGTGGTGCGCATCTCTGACATATCGGCGGAGATGGGGTTGGCCAGGGTCACCGGCTGTTGTTCGGGCGTCAGCAGTTCCAGAGCCTGGCGATCCACGAAGCTGTAGGTGATCACCTCCTGGTAATCCCGATCCACCAGCAGTTGCTTGCAACGGGCCACGGGCACCCGGGTTTCCGTCTGCGGCGGGGTGATCCCTTCCAGAATGGGCAGGGTGGTGGGCAGCCGGTTGTAGCCATACACGCGCCCCAGTTCCTCGATCAGGTCCGCTTCCAGGCGAATGTCGAAACGGTGGCTGGGGGGCACGATATGCCAGCCGCTGTCGGTGGCCACGGTGTCCATCCCCAGCAGGTCCAGGATGTTTTCCCCCTCGCCGTCCGGCAGGTGGCAGCCCAGAATCCGGTTGATCCGTTCCCGCCGCAGCTGGATGGAAGGCAGATGGGGCAGGTCCGGGGTGCTCACCACATCGGTCACCGGCCCGGGCTGACCGCCGACGATGTCCAGCAGCAGGGCGGTGGCCCGCTCGATGGCTTTGCGCTGCAGTTCAAAGTCCACCCCCCGTTCGAAGCGGTGGGAGGAATCGGTGTGCAGTCCATGGCGGCGGGCCTTGCCGGCAATGGCCACGGGCTCGAAGAAGGCGCTTTCCAGAAACAGATCCCGGGTCTCGGCACTGACGCCGGACTGTTCACCGCCCATGATGCCCGCCATGGCCAGGGGCCCTGCATGATCGGCGATCACCAGGGTGTCCGGCTGCAATTGAATGGTCTGACCGTCCAGCAGTGTGAGTTCCTCCCCGGCCTCCGCCAGGCGCACCCGGATACCCCCCTGCAACCGGCCCAGATCGAACGCATGCATGGGCTGACCCAGCTCCAGCATCACATAGTTGGTGACGTCCACCACCGGATCAATGCTGCGAATACCACTGCGGCGCAGACGCTCGGTCATCCATACCGGAGTGGCCTTACTCATATCCACGCCACGGATCACCCGCCCCACATAACGGGGGCACTGTTGCCGGGCCTGGATCTCCACCGGGAACTGATCCTCGATGGCGTGGGTCATTTCGGTACAGGGCGCCGGGTCCACGGGTGCCCGATTCAGCACGCTTACCTCCCGGGCCAGTCCGGCAATGCCCAGGCAATCGCCCCGGTTGGGGGTCAGATCCACCTCAATGGCGCTGTCGTCCAGCCCCAGGTAGCGGCGGATATCCTCGCCCACGGGGGCGTCCAGGGGCAATTCCAGCAGGCCGTCGGAGGCATCTGACAGGCCCAGTTCCTGTTCCGCGCAGAGCATACCGAAGGATTCCACCCCCCGGAGTTTGGCTTTTTTGATCTTGAAATCCCCAGGCAGGCGGGCGCCCACCAGGGCGCAGGGCACCTTGATGCCAGGGCGGGCATTGGGGGCGCCACAAACGATTTGCAGCGGTTCACCCTGCCCCGCCTCCACGCTGCAGACCTGCAGTTTGCCGGCGTCCGGGTGAGGTTCGGCACTGAGGATTTCCGCCACCACCACGCCGCTGAAGGCACCGGCCACCGGCTCCACGCTGTCCACTTCCAGGCCCGCCATGGTGAGCTGGGCCACCAGTGCCTCGGTGCTGATTTTAGGGTTCACCCATTCGCGAAGCCAGTTTTCGCTGAAACGCATGTTTGTCTCTCTCCAATCTGATTGCGCAGGGAACGGGGCTGACGCAGCCGTTACCGGAACTGACGCAGAAACTTCATATCGTTGTCGAAGAACAACCGCAGATCATTCACGCCGTAGCGGAGCATGGTCAACCGTTCCACGCCCATGCCAAAGGCAAAGCCGGTGTATTTCTCCGCATCCACATTCACATGGGCGAATACATTGGGATGCACCATGCCGCAGCCAAGCACCTCCAGCCAACCGGTATGCTTGCACACCCGACAGCCCTGACCGTTACAGATCACGCACTGAATATCCATCTCCGCCGAGGGTTCGGTGAACGGAAAATACGAGGGGCGGAACCGCACGTCCAGTTCCTGCTCGAAGAAGTCCCGCAGAAACGCCGCCAGAGTGCCCTTGAGATCGGCGAAGGTGATGTCGGTATCCACCAGCAGGCCTTCCACCTGATGGAACATGGGGGTATGGGTAAGATCGGAATCGCAACGGTACACCCGCCCCGGGCAGATAATGCGATAAGGGGCCGCAGTGGTTTCCATGGTTCGGATCTGCACCGGTGAGGTGTGGGTCCGCAGCAGGGTGCCGGCGTCGAAATAAAAAGTGTCGTGCATGGCCCGGGCGGGATGATGGCCGGGAATATTCAGAGCCTCGAAATTATGGAAGTCGTCCTCGATTTCCGGCCCTTCCACCACGCTGAACCCCATGCCGGCAAAGAAGCGTTCAATGCGTTGCAAAGTTTTGCTCACCGGGTGCAGGCCACCCACTGTCCGCTGGCGGCCCGCCAGGGTCACGTCGATGGTTTCGCTGGCCAGCTGCTGCTCCAGCGCGCGGGCGGCCAGATCCTCCTGGCGCTGGCGGATGACCTCCTGCACCTGCTCCTTAACCCGGTTGATTTCAGCACCGGCGGCTTTGCGCTGCTCCGGCGCCAGTTTGCCCAGGGTCTTTAATTGGCCGGTGATCTCGCCTTTTTTGCCCAGGTATTGCACCCGGACCTGATCCAGCCCCGCCAGGTCGTCGGCGCCGGCCACCGCCGCCAGTGCGTGTTCCAGTATGGTTTGCAGGTTGTCCATGGTGAAGTTCGCTTCTGCAATCGGTCAACAATGGAAAGTGATAAACAAAAAGGGGAAGAGCCTGAGCCCTTCCCCTATTCTGTGCTTGATTTGTCACCTGAATGTGACGGCGACAGATCGCGACGCTTAGTTGGAAAGACTGGCCTTCGCCTTCTCTGCCAACGCTGCAAAAGTCGCCTGATCGTGCACCGCGATGTCCGCCAGGATTTTCCGGTCCACTTCCACAGACGCCTTTTTCAGCCCGCTGATAAAGCGGCTGTAGGAAAGTCCGTTCATGCGGGCCGCCGCGTTGATGCGGGTGATCCACAGCTGACGGAACTGACGCTTGCGCTGACGGCGGTCGCGGTAGGCGTACTGGCCGGCTTTGATGACGGCCTGATTGGCCACGCGGAATACCCGCGAGCGGGCGCCGTAATAGCCCTTGGCCTGCTTCAGGATTTTCTTGTGACGACGGGATGCAATGACCCCACGTTTAACTCTTGGCATAATTTAAACCTCCAAATTCCCGGTGGGGCCTTACACGTAAGGCATCATTCTGGCCACCAGGGCCACATCGGCCTTGTGCACCATGGTCATGGGTCGCAACTGACGAATCCGCTTGGAATTCTTCTTGGTCAGAATGTGACGTTTGAAGGCTTGCTTACGTTTGAAACCGTGGGCGGTTTTTCGAAAACGCTTGGCGGCGCCACGGTTGGTTTTCATCTTTGGCATAGCTTTTTGCTCCGCATTGTAGCAATTAAGAACATCACGGGGCGCCAACCCCGCGCATTCGCGGTGAATCAAGGCAGGCCAGAGGGCTTACCTTTTCTTTTTCGGCGCAATCACCATGGTCATCTGTCGGCCTTCCATTTTGGGCAGTTGTTCCACGGCACCCAGTTCGTCCAGGTCGGATTCGATGCGCTTCATCATCTCCATACCCAGCTCCTGGTGGGCCATTTCACGCCCGCGAAAGCGCAAGGTGATCTTGGTTTTGTCGCCATCCTCGAGGAACCGTCTCAGGTTGCGAAGTTTGACCTGGTAGTCCCCCTCTTCCGTCCCCGGGCGAATCTTGATTTCCTTCACCTGGGTCTGTTTTTGCTTCTTCCGGGCTTCAGCTTGGCGTTTCTTCTCTTCGAAGATGTGCTTTCCGTAGTCCATGATCCGGCACACGGGCGGCTCGGCATCCGGCGCGATCTCCACCAGATCCAGATCAACCTCGGAGGCAGCGCCCAGCGCCTCATCCAGGCTGACGATACCGATCTGCTCGCCGTCCTCACCAATCAACCGCACTTCGCTGTGGGTGATGTCGTTGTTGATCCGGTTCTTTTTGCTCTGTGCTACGGGGCGTTTGCTACGCTGCTTAATAGTTATTCCTCCAAGCCCGTTAATCAAAAAAATCAGCCAGCCCGTGGCGCCGGGCTGCCTGATTCCGGTTATCTGCTGCTGGAACCCTCAAGTTCGCCTGCCTAAGGATTCTAAGGCTGCAACGGGAAATTCTCAAGCTACAGAATCACTTAGAGGGCCCCAGCGGGAAATTTGGTAGGCACGATCGGATTCGAACCAACGACCCCCACCATGTCAAGGTGGTGCTCTAACCAACTGAGCTACGTGCCTGCTGTATACAGGCGCGGAAAAATACCATTGCCCACCGCCAAGTGCAAGTCATGATAGCAAAAATCACACCTGATAGAAGGCCCGGTACCAGTCCACGAACCGCGCCACCCCCTGCTCCACCGGGGTTTCCGGTCGATAGCCCACATCCCGGGCCAGGGCATCCACATCGGCGTAGGTATCCGGTACATCCCCCGGCTGCATGGGCAGCAGATTCTTCTCGGCGCTGCGCCCCAGGCACTGCTCCAGCACCTCGATATAACGCAGCAGCTCCACCGGCCGGTTACTGCCGATGTTGTAAAGTCGATAGGGGGCCAGGCTGGAGGCCGGTTCCGGGGCATCCCCGCTCCAATCCGGGCTGGGCCGGGCCACCTGGTCCAGGGTCCGCAACATGCCCTCGACAATGTCATCAATATAGGTGAAATCCCGCCGGTGCTTACCGTAATTGAACACATCAATGGGGCGGCCTTCCAGAATCGCCCGGGTGAACTTGAACAGGGCCATATCCGGCCGCCCCCAGGGCCCGTACACGGTGAAGAAACGCAAGCCGGTGGTGGGCAGCTGATACAGGTGGCTGTAGGTATGGGCCATCAGCTCGTTGGCTTTTTTGGTGGCAGCGTAAAGGGACAGGGGGTGGTCCACGTTGTCATCCACCGAGAACGGCATTTTGGTGTTGGCCCCGTACACTGAGCTGCTGGAGGCATACACCAGGTGCTCCACCTGGAACTGGCGGCAGCACTCCAGCAGGTTCATAAAACCCACCAGATTGGAATCCACGTAGGCGTGAGGATTTTCGATGGAATACCGCACCCCGGCCTGGGCCGCCATGTTCACCACCCGCTGGGGCTGCTGCCGACGAAACAGTTCCGTCAGCTCCTCGCGCTGCTCCAGGGCATAGCGGTAGAAGCTGAAACCTTCCCGGTCCTGCAGGCGATCCAGCCGGGCCTGCTTCAGGCTCACATCGTAATAATCGTTGAGGTTGTCCAGCCCCACCACCTCGTCGCCCCGGTCCAGTAGCCGGTGGCTCATGGCTGCCCCGATAAAACCGGCGGCGCCGGTGACCAATACCTTCATCTGTTTTTTTACCCTACTGTATGAACGCCTGGGTCTTGATCTGTTGCACTTCGTCCCGCAGCCGGGCCGCTTCCTCGAACTCCAGGTTTTTGGCGGCCTCGAACATGCGCCCTTCCAGATCCTTGATCAACGCCGAGACCTGACGTGGCTCCATGGCCGTCACATCGGCGCTGTAATCCCGCCGCTTCTCCGCCACCTTGCGCTGGTTGCGGCGGCCACCGCCCCCCGGCGCCCGGGCTCCTTCCAGAATATCCTCCACGGATTTGCGGATCCCCTGGGGCGTAATACCATGCTCCTTATTAAAGGCCACCTGTTTGGCCCGCCGGCGTTCGGTTTCGTCCATGGCCCGCTGCATGGATTGGGTGACAGTATCGCCGTAAAGTATGGCTTTTCCATTAAGATTACGGGCCGCCCGCCCCACGGTCTGAATCAATGAGCGGTCGGAACGCAGGAAGCCTTCTTTGTCGGCGTCCAGAATGGCCACCAGGGACACCTCCGGCATGTCCAGCCCTTCCCGCAACAGATTGATGCCCACCAACACGTCGAAATGACCCAGGCGCAGGTCCCGGATGATCTCCACCCGCTCCACGGTATCGATATCGGAGTGTAAATAGCGCACCCGCACACCGTGTTCGGTCAGGTAATCGGTGAGATCTTCGGCCATGCGTTTGGTGAGCGTGGTCACCAGCACTCTTTCCTCCCGGCTCACCCGGTCGTGGATTTGGGACAACAGATCCTCCACCTGGGTGGAGGCCGGGCGCACCTCGATCTCCGGATCCACCAGGCCGGTGGGTCGCACGATCTGCTCCACCATGGCCTGCTGGTGTTCTGCTTCATAGGGGCCGGGGGTGGCGGACACGAAAATGGTCTGGGGGCAGAGGGCTTCCCACTCCTCGAACTTCAGGGGCCGGTTGTCCAGGGCCGAAGGCAGACGAAAGCCGTATTGCACCAGGGTCTCCTTGCGGGAGCGGTCGCCCCGGGACATGGCGCCCACCTGCGGCACGGTGACATGGGATTCGTCGATCACCACCAGGGCGTTGTCCGGCAGATATTCAAACAGGGTGGGGGGTGGCTCGCCGGGAGCACGACCGGACAAAAACCGGGAATAGTTTTCGATGCCGGTGCAATACCCCAGCTCTTGCATCATTTCGATATCAAAACGGGTGCGCTCACTGAGACGCTGATGTTCCAGCAGTTTACCCTCCTCGGAAAACTGTTCCAGCCGGTCCTTCAGTTCCAGTTTGATATTGTCGATGGCGTCCAGCACGGTTTCCCGTGGCGTCACGTAATGGGATTTGGGATAAATGGTGAACCGGGGCACCCGCTGCAGCACTTCGCCGGTGAGGGGGTCAAACAGCGACAGATTCTCCACTTCATCGTCAAACAGCTCGATGCGCAGGGCCTCGCGCTCGGATTCCGCCGGGAACACGTCAATCACTTCCCCCCGCACCCGGTAGGTGGCACGGTGGAATTCCAGATCGTTGCGGGTGTACTGCAACTCCGCCAGCCGCCGCACAATCCGCCGCTGATCGATCTGGTCACCGCGATCCAGGTGCAGCACCATTTTCAAATAGCTGCCGGGGTCACCCAGACCATAAATACAGGATACCGTAGCCACGATCAGCACATCTTCCCGCTCCAGCAGCGCCTTAGTGGCGGACAGCCGCATTTGCTCAATGTGCTCGTTAATGGAGGAATCTTTTTCGATAAACGTGTCCGACGCCGGCACATAGGCTTCCGGCTGGTAATAGTCGTAATAGGAAACGAAATACTCCACCGCGTTGTTGGGAAAGAATTCTTTGAATTCCCCGTACAACTGCGCCGCCAGGGTCTTGTTGTGGGCCATTACCAGGGTGGGCCGCTGAATCTGTTCCACCACGTTGGCAATGGTGAAAGTCTTGCCGGAGCCGGTCACACCCAGCAGAGTCTGATGGGAGAGGCCGTCATTGAGCCCCTCCACCAGTTCAGTAATGGCCGTGGGTTGATCTCCGGCTGGCTGATACTTGGAATGTACCTGAAACTTGCGCGCCATTATTCTGTGGAACTGCGTCCGTACTGGTCGTTGAGGCGAATGATGTCGTCCTCACCCAGATAAGCACCGGTCTGGATTTCGATGATTTCCAGGGGAATCTTGCCCGGGTTTTCCAGAAAGTGCACCTCCCCCAGGGGAATGTACACGGACTGGTTTTCGGTGAGCAGAATGGAGTCCTCGCCGCGCCGCACTTTTGCCGTGCCCCGCACCACCACCCAGTGTTCCGCCCGGTGATGATGCAACTGGGTGGACAGGCGGGCACCGGGTTTTACCGTAATGCGTTTGACCTGATAACGGTCACCGCCGTCCACGGAGTCAAAGCGGCCCCAGGGACGATGCACTTCCCGGTGAAATTCGTGTTCGCTGCGGCCGCTGCCTTCAATCAGTTTGACGATGTCCTTGACTTTCTGCACCTGGTTGATGTCCGCCACCAGCACGGCGTCGGTGGTTTCCACGATGGCCAGATCCTTCACCCCCAGACAGGCCACCATGCGGCTGTTGGCATGCACCATGGTGTTGTGGGTGTCCTGGGCCACCACATCACCCACCAGCACGTTATTGCACTCGTCCTTGGCCTGCACTTCCCACAGGGACTGCCAGGAACCCACATCGGACCAACCGGAATCCAGGGGAATCACCACCGCTTTATCGGTTTTTTCCATCACCGCGTAATCAATGGAATCCTCCGGGCAGCCGGCAAAGGCCTCCTCCCCCACCCGGATAAAATCCAAATCCTCGGCACGGCCGTCCCAGGCGGTTTTTACCGCCTGATACATAGCGGGATTCAGACGTTCCAGCTCCTGCAGATACACACCGGCGCGAAACGCGAACATGCCGCTGTTCCAGTAGTAGTCGCCGGCGTCCAGATATTGTTGCGCGGTTTCCAGATCGGGTTTTTCCACGAAGGCGGCCATGGGATACCAGCCCTGATCGCCACCAGTGGCGGCCTTGATATAGCCATAACCGGTTTCCGGCTTGTTGGGCACAACGCCAAAGGTCACCAGTTTACCGGCCTGGGCCGCCTCCCGGGCAGTGGCCAGGACACTCTGGTATGCCGCTTTGTTTTCGATATGGTGATCCGAGGGTAACACCAGCACGATGGCGTCCGGGGCCCGCTCGCAGGCGTCGAGACAGGCCAAAGCAATAGCGGGGGCGGTATTGCGGCGGGCCGGTTCCAGAATAATATCGGCATTATCGATGCCCAGTGCCTGTACCTGATCCGCCAGCAGAAAACGCTGATCGTTGGCGGTGACAAAGATCGGGGGCTCGTTGGCCACGCTGTCGGCCAGCCGCAACACGGTGTCCTGCACCAGCGAATAACCGGAGCACAAAGGCAGGAATTGTTTGGGGTACGCGGAGCGGGAAAGCGGCCACAGACGGGAACCACTGCCGCCGGACAATATCACGGGAATCATGCGTAGGGATCCTTAAATCCAGCTATCAATTGATCAGGACTATACCACAGTTGCCACGGCGGATATGTGAAAAACCCACGGCACCAGCCTGGGGCGGGGGTTTCCACAATGGCTCACAATCGTATTATTGACCCAGTTTTTGCCGCACCGCCGCCAGCTTCACGCAAACCACAAAAACCTCCATGGTCTGATTGATGTCCTCCAGAGAAGGGAAGCTGGGCGCCAACCGGATATTGCGATCCTGGGGATCATCGCCGTAGGGGAAGGTGGCCCCCGCCGGGGTCAGTTTTACCCCCAGCTCACCGGCCAGCCGGACAATATCCCGGGCCAGGCCCGGGCGCGCATCGAAGGAAACAAAATAGCCCCCTTCCGGCACGGTCCAGCTGCCCAGGTCGGAGTCCCCCAGACCCGCCTGCAGGTGTTCCAGCACCGCATCGAAGCGCGGCTTCAGCAATTCCGCGTGCTTTTTCATATGCGCCAGCAGGCCCTGGTAATCGCCAAAGAATTTCACATGGCGCAGCTGGTTCACCTTGTCCGGGCCGATGGTGGTCATGCCCAGATGCTGTTTGAAATATTTGAGGTTTTCCTCCGACGTGCCGAGGAAGGCCAAACCGGAACCGGCGAAAGTGACTTTGGAGGTGGAACCGAAAATCAGCACCGAGTCCTCGGTGCCCTGCCGGCGGGCGGCGTCCATCAGGTTGGCCAGCTCCGGCGCGCCATCGTGCAGGGCATGGATGGCGTAGGCGTTATCCCAAAAGATGCGGAAATTGGGACCGGCGATCTTCGCCAGTTGCGCCATGCGCGCCACCACTTCATCGCTGTAAACAATACCGGAGGGGTTGGAAAAGCGCGGCACACACCAGATGCCCTTGATCAGCGGGTCGGCCTTCAGCTTGGCCTCCACCTCATCCATCACCGGACCGTTCTCATCCATAGCCACCGGAATCATGTCGATACCCAGTTCCTTGCAGACGCCGAAATGGCGGTCATAGCCGGGCACCGGGCACAGGAACTTGACCTTACCCTCCCGGCTCCAGGCGGTTTCCGGGCCCCGTACCCCGAACAGATGGGCGAACGCCACGTTCTGAAACATCAGAGTCAAACTGGCATTACCACCGATCAGGGTTTCCGACGGCTTTACCCCCAGCACCTGTGAAAACAGCGCCTTGGCGTCGGCAATGCCGTCCAGCCCACCATAGTTGCGGCAGTCAGTACCGTCCGGCGCCCGGTAGTCACCGCCCAGGATGCCGTCGAGGCCGTTGGACAGATCCAGTTGCGCCGGGCTGGGTTTGCCCCGGGTCAGGTCCAGATTCAGATTCGACGCCTGGAACGCGGCGTATTGACGCTCCAGTTCCACCAGTTGGGATTGCAGTTCTTGCGGAGAAGCCTGGTCAACGTACAAGGTGTACCCCCTTGAAATACCAATAGTGAGGACGCTACGAATCCGACACTATAGAGCGTTGCAATCCGAATGCAATAGAATGCCCCGCCCCCACTCCCCCGGGCCTGGCTTACTGACAGCTAACTGTCTGATTGAATGACAGAAAAAAGTAGTTGACCCACAGGAATCATGTCCGTAACATACGCGTCCTCAAGAGCTGATCCACAGTAGCTCAGTTGGTAGAGCAAGCGGCTGTTAACCGCTGGGTCGCAGGTTCGAGCCCTGCCTGTGGAGCCAATTA
>NZXG01000049.1 GCA_002701845.1 Pseudomonadales bacterium | reverse complement strand
TTCAAAAGGTAATTTGCGGGTATCTATTTTTTTAGTCATCCGCGCATTATATCAGAGATATTACTAAGCCGGGTTAATAGTGAAGGCCTCGGTTGAGGTCCAGGCTACTGACAGCAGCATCGCCATCTATCACCAGGGTCAGCGTGTGGCCAGTCACCCACGCAGTTACCGTAAAGGGGCCCACACCACCTGTGCAGAGCACATGCCACGCCATCACCGCGCAATCAATGAGTGGTCACCCGAACGCCTGCTCAGCTGGGCCGGAGACATTGGCGAGTCTACTCGATCAGTGGTCGACAGCATCCTTCAGGAAAAACGTCATAAAGAGCAAAGCTATCGCCGGGTATTGGCCCTGCTCAGCAATGCTAAAAAGTACGGGCGAGACCGCCTGAATAACGCCTGCCACCGGGCGCTGGTGATCAACTCACCCACCCGCAGCAGCGTGGAATCCATCCTCAAACAAGGGTTGGATCAACTGCCGCTGGAGACAGAAGCGGCCTCTGCTCAAGAAGACCAATTGAGCCTGGATTACCACGAAAATCTACGCGGCGAAACCTACTATCACTGAATCCCATTTTAGGAAGACCTGAATGAACAACCAAACTCTGCAAACGTTACGTTCTCTAAAACTCACGGGTATGGCTGACGGACTGGAACAGCAGCTATCACAACCGGCCACCCACTCTGAGCTGGGCTTCGAAGAGCGACTGTCGCTGCTGGTAGACCGGGAAACCAGTTACCGTAACAACAATGAAATCAGCCGCCTGATCAAGGCGGCCAAACTTAAGCTCCAGGCTTACCCCGAGGATATTGACTACCGTCACCCGCGCTGTCTCAACCAAAGCCAGATGGCCGACCTGCTCAGTAGCCAATGGATACACCAGCACCACAATGTGCTGATTACCGGTCCCACCGGTTGCGGTAAAACCTACCTCGGTTGTGTACTGGCAAATCAAGCCTGCCGCCATGGCCTGTCAGTTCGTTACTTCCGCACTTCGCGCTTGCTGGAGGCGCTCCGTATTGCTCACGGAGATGGACGCTTCCCGAAGCTGATCCAGCAACTGGCCAAGACCGATCTGCTGGTGCTGGACGACTGGGGGCTGGAAAAAATGACCTTGAGTCAACGCAACGATCTTCTGGAGATCATGGAAGATCGACACGGGCTGAAGTCCACCCTGATTACCAGTCAGCTGCCCATCACGCAATGGCACAAGGCCATCGGCGATGCCACGTTGGCTGACGCCATACTCGACCGGTTGTTGCACAACAGCCACAAACTCAAACTGAAAGGAGAATCTATGAGAAAAACATTGAGTCAAACCACTGAAGGTGAACACTCAACCTGATAATATCAACCCAATGCGTTGTCTTGGTTCAGGTGTTCACCATGGACCGGAATGGGTGTTCACGTTCGCCAGAATATGCATATTTATCACTTTAGAAAACTTCAGCCAATCTAGCTTAAAAAAATTGTTTGGCCTGGCACACGACATCACGTCCAATCTTCCGAGCAAAATTCAAATCTGTTTTCCTGACTACAATATACTGCGACACAGCAATGATGTTGAAAATATAAAATCCGGCTTCGAGGATAATAATTTCGTTAGCCGCATTAGCGTTCACAATTACAACCCTTCGCCAAAGAATAGTTAATACATTAGGACTTTATCATGAGCCTTGAACTTCCAATCGATTCCAAACTTCCTTACGGCGAAGACCTCAAGACTCTATTGAAGCAAAATGAAATCACAGAGAGCTACATTCATAAGACACTCAGATCCAAGGGAATTTTCTTCGGAAAAACTAACAAGGAAGATACCGTACCCTTATTATGTGCCTGTTTACTTACACCAAGCGAATACGAAAAAATCAAAGAACACAGAAACGAAAAGGAAGACAACACAAAAAGGAAGTCAGAAGTATTAACCTGGTCTTCATCAAACAACTTACTAACCGAAGCACCAGCTCTAAATATTAGAGAAATATGCCCTACAGAATACGACAATTACCAATTCCTTGGAGATCCCCAGTTTTTTCCAGTAGATGGCAACCCAAACAAGTTAATCTATGAATATGAAATAGAATGCTATAACTTGATGGACAACTGGAACGACAAGCAAAAAACCTACAAAGGAAGTATTCAAATAGAAGTTAAGAACGGTTCGGTAGATTTAGTTGCAACCAGCAACCATACATCCAAGCATACTGACAAGATAAATGGCAAACTTCTATCTCAGCTAAAAAGCGAACTAAGATCTAAAGGCGCAATATCCAATAAAGAGCAAAAAATATCATTCGATTTTTTCACCAATGAAGAACGAATAGCTTTTTTCTGGTCGTTAACAGGGTCTTTGAGCGACCCCACTTTAACATTCAATCAGATAACCGATATAGATATAAAACCTGATGACGAAAAAACCATTCCAAGCAACCTTGATATAAATTGGATGGCAAAAAAGATATCAAGAATGCACTTAAGCGGCGATCAACTGCATAATACATTTTTTATTCAAGATCCTAACTGCCACCCTTATCTAGTCCTTTGGAAGATGCAAGCGTCATTTGATTTTGACGATCACCAATCAAAAGGCACCTGTAAAGTAAATTTTGAATTTTATAATTATGCCCGATCAAAAAGGAACACGGCTGAGTTTGGTATTGATATTGACTCAATCACACTTGATCGGCAATACAAACATCTAAATACAAGCAGAATCAAGAAACACCTTTTGGAAAAGTATGATCAAGCCAAGATAAAAGTCTTTAAAGAAATCTCTGAGAAAAAACTTAAAGCCTTGTAGATATAGGGTTTAGTGAAACAGCATCCCTCAAATGATCAGGTGATAGGTGTGCATATCTCATAGTGATATTAATCGACGAATGCCCCAAGATTTTTTGAAGGGTTAAAATATTCCCTCCGTTCATCATAAAGTGGCTTGCAAAACTATGCCGCAAAACATGTGCAGCCTGCCCTTTAGGAAGCTCAATTCCAGATTTTGCTAATGCGCGACGAAAAGCACCTATCGAAGAGCTAAGCTCAGAATATTTTTTTAAATGACAGACCAGTTCTTCGAACAATCCATTGTCAACAGGTACGCTCCGAGACTTTCCACTTTTAGTACCATTAAAGGTGACTTTTCCATCTCGAACATTCCTAAGCTTAAGGCCTTCAGCCTCCCCCCCATCTAGCTCCTGTAGCAAGGCAAACTTTAGTAATCAACAGTACATGCGGATTCTGATTAAACGCCTTAATAGTATTCAAAAGGTGTGCAATTTCTTCCTTCGTCAACCAAGACAGTTCTCGCTCATCAATTTTAATCATTTTAATTTTTGATAGCGGGTTCGAATAATCAAGTTCTCCAACATCTTCCAAACAATTGAAAACAGCATTCATATAACCGAGGTGGTTATTAATCGTTTTCTCTGAACAACCTTCTTCCTTTTTGTGCTGCATATAGCCTATAAATTCAGATGGTTTTAGAGATTTAGCGACAGGATTGCCGAGAAAATTGCAATATCATTCAAACATCGCTTTCTGCGAATACCATCTTTTAAGTGCAACCCATTTGTACCATACCAACATTCAATGAGATCCTTTAATGTCCGCCGATCCTGCACGCCTCCATTCCAAACTTTCGAAGAATGAGCAGCGTTTAGCACATACTTTTCGAACCGTTGAGCTTCCAACTTTGTATCAAATTTCTTCCTGACGCGCTTACCTCCCCGCCCATTGGGGTAAAGATCCACCAGCCATTTTGATTCTACTTTTTTGACTGTCATTTAAGAATCTTACTTCTCTTGATCGCAGTTTTTGTTAGGAATTCAAGCCATTCCAAGGCCATTACATCAACAAGTTCCAGCTTTTTCTTAGGCTCTTTTTTCAGTAGCTGCTTATGATGGCTATTGAGTCGTTTAACCTTCAATTCATCTTCGTTTTCATACAGTTTTTTATACGAATCAGAATTGTAAAAATCATTGGTTCCTAAAATTCGACTAACGAATACTCCCTCTTCACCAGTGTTCAACTCTTGCAACCATCCCAGACTGGGAACGTGTTTAAGTATTGTCTCTCGATAGAATTCAGGATCATCCTGGCTGCTTATTGCTTCGTGCAGATAATCAAGGGCCACCATCTCTGTATCGGGACTAATTTGACCGGACTCAGGCAGCTCAACACCAAAAAACAACCAGTGACGATACATTGGCCAAAGTTCACAGATAGCCATAATCTCATCAATACGCACACTGACTTTTCTGTTCACTACGGATGCCCACCTTTCTGCACTAACACCAGTCAGTTTTTCCAGCTTGGGCCGGGAAATTTTCTTTGTTTTTAACAAAAGTTTTAAGCGATCAACTATATCGTCTTCGTCTTGCTTTGCCTTTTTCATGGAATTATTCCTTGACAGCCACAATCCTGACACATAAATTATTAGGGAATTATTCCATGATTCTACATAAACCTTAGAAAAGTGCAACAAAGTGGAAAAAGAGCATGGATATGGACGAGACCCCACTCAACAGTACATCGCCAGGGCTGGTAAGCGCTGGCCCAATTGTCACAAAACGCCTGTTCTCACAGCTCACCGGGCTTACTGAGGAAACTATTCGGGGAATGATTGAAAGGGGCTATCTCCCCACCGTAAAGATCGGAAAGCACCGAATGGTGAACGTCGCCCTGATTACCAAAGATGCACTCGAAACAGAATTTGAACGATAAAGATTAGCCATACCAGCGCCAACTGGTATGGCTAGGTGGGGTGCGCTAACACCCCAGGATTGTCCCAGCTTCGCTAAAAGAGGAACCGCCCGATGGTAGCTCAACCTGCCGGTCGAGATCAATTTGTTGGCTATGATGGCCGCATATACAAGAACGAGGAACTTAATGCATTCGGAACCTATGAATGCATTGATTACCGTGAGCGTATCCTTTCCCGTTATTCCGGGCTGGCTTCGGCCATGCGAGCTGAATATCTGTCGATTGCGCAAGAGCAATCCTATGTCCAAGCAAATCTGCGCTTTCTTGAGTTAGACGAACGCCTAAGAATTCGTGATTTTAATTTACTTTCAGATAGAGAAGAGATTAATGAATTGGCTCAAAGGCAAGCTGATCATTGCCGAAGGCTTAAAGAAAGGGTCAAGGATTCAAAAAGCGTTTTTACATTATTTCAGGAATTAGCAGACTCATACCGAATAGAGGCCCCTAACCCAGAAGACTACGGCAATGACGTAGTTCCCTGTATTAATCGGTTCTGCTGTGAAAGATGGTGGAAGCGCCAGCTAACCAAAAAGCAGAAATTCACCGTTGAATCTGTTTCTCGTGAGCTTCGCCAAGTTCATAGCCATAGAGCTTCCTATTGCTCCAATTTTTCGTTTAAACGTCATAAACAGCAAAAAATCGTCAATCGTAAATATCTGGAAAGCAAGCTGGCCGTTAATGAAGAAAATCAGGAATACACATTGGCAGAACTCTCTGACCTGGGGGTCTCCAACCCAGCAATTCGCCGACTCGAATTAATTACCCGCTGTAAAGGATATGAGGCTTTGGCCAAAGAGCTTGGCCATGAAGCGCTATTTATCACCTTTACCGCCCCATCACGATTTCACCGAATGACCAAAATTTCAGGCGAATCCGGCAAAGTCATAAAGGTCGTTCCAAATAGCAAATTCGACGGCTCAACTCCAAAAGATGCACAGAGCTACCTTTGTGCTACCTGGGCAAAGATTCAGGCTAAGTTTCATCGTGAAGGAATCCGCCCATATGGTTTCAGGGTCGCAGAACCTCATCATGACGGCACACCGCATTGGCATTTTCTGTTGTTTGTAGAAAAAGACCACTCAGAGGAAATGATCTCTATTTTTCAACGCTGGGCCTTGAAAGACACCCCTGATGAGAAGGGCGCCACTCAGCACCGAGTAAAGGTTGAAAAGATCAAAACGGGTATAAACCCCAATACCGGGCGCGAATATTCCGCTACGGGTTACATCATCAAATACATCAGTAAAAACATCGACGGCCACGGAATAAATAACGGCGAAAAAGTGGCTCAAAACACTGATTGGGAAAGCAAAGACCCATACGAAACCGCAGAACGGATCGAAGCATGGGCCAGAACAAATCGAATACGACAGTTTCAGCCCATAGGAGGCCCAAGCGTGACCGTATGGAGAGAACTGAGACGTCTTACTGAGCAGGAAGGCATTGTAGAGCAAGTAAGACAAGCCGCGGATTCTGGTGATTGGGCGTCATTCGTAAAAGCAATGGGCGGGCCGAATATTCCTCGTGGCGAATACTTGGCTCGACCTACATACGCACTGTCAGAAAGCCTGGATTTTGATACCGGGGAGATTACACAGGTTACTCATACCTGTTATGGCGATGAAGCTAAAGAGCGCGTAGTTGGAATACTTATTCATGGAATCACCATTTTAAGTCGAACTCACTTTTGGCAAATCCGAGAGAACGAAAAGGTCATCAACGCTCGCCAGAAAATCATGGATGGAATTGCCGACATTCTCGAAGAGATCCAGGAGCAAAATCAGCACCTACCTATGCCGGTGCAGAGCGGCTATTTGCAGCAGGCGAAGCCTGCTGCCTTGGACTTGTTTCAATAACTCTACGCAATGGGTAATCACACTAATGACAACGGCCAAAATTTTAGACGCCAGTAAAGCGAGAAATATAAATCCATTTTTCAGCAGCAATGAATATACGCCTGGCTATGTAAAAGCAGGCTCCCTGGTACAGGTTGAAATTGAAAGCCGCGAAATGGAAATAGCCATTATCAAAGCCTACGACTACGGCATTGATAGCTTAACTCCTGAAGGGAAAAAGCAAATCCAACGATTCATTGATGACGCATTGCTAAGAATGAAAGGCAAGCTCTAACCCCAACCAACGAGGAAATAAAAATGTTGAAAATTAGCATTATTGAAGGTCACAACCAGCCACAGTCACGCTCTACCAAAAACGGTATCCGCTATTACCAGGAAGCCTATGTGCATTTGGGTGGAGCATTCCCACAACAAATTGAAGTGCCGCTTAAAAGTCCAGTGGATGCAAAACCGATGGGCGACTACACCCTTGATCTTTCTACCTTCCAGGTTGGTCGATTTAAAAACCTGGAACTGAACCCATTTGAACTGCGATTGGTTCAGAACCAGAAGCCAATGGCAAAGGCTGGTTAATGTCTTCTGTCGTTGTATGTGAGGGAGTGATCAGCTTATTAGCTGATGGCTCTCCAACGTGTTCAACGGGATGGGCTAGCCAAGTGGCATCCGTTCCGTTTGACCTTAGCCAGATCGACCCTTCGGTTGCAACGGCTATGTTCGGTGCAGGCTTTGCCCTGTGCATTACACCCTGGGCAACCGCCTGGGGCCTCTCACAACTTATAAAACTTTTGAGGTAATCAAAATGGATGCAACAACCGTATCAACCATTACCGGCGCAGTAGACTACGCCACCATCATCACTGGAATTGGAACCGTGGCAGCAGCCGTGGTGGTGGTTCTGGTCTCTGTCAAAGGTGCCAAGTTCCTGCTTTCCATGGTTCGTGGTGGCTAAATCCATACGGGGCTTCGGCCCCGTTTTTTGAGGTGAGTTATGGAATGTTTAACGCCTGAAGATTTAGTCACCGCATTTAAGTCCGTTGAATCAGCGTTGCTAGTCTCGATGTGGGCTATTGATTTTGTAGCCTTCTTTACCGGAATCATACTCGGTGTCGTATTTTCTCCTGATATAGCCGCCTGGGTTCATAGAAAACATAAGGAAAAATCAAATGCTTGATTTGTATTATTGGACATTCTTTGTAAGCGGATTTACCACAGCGGTAATGTGCTTTCGCCTATTCTGACGGGAGTTATTCATGAACAGGTTATGGATAGCACTGGTATTTATTGCGTTCTCACTCAAGTCATTTGCACAATGTGATTCAACTACGATAACCGTACAAAACCCTACCGACACTCTCCCTAACATCACCGATTTTCTTAACGGATATGGTGATGGCTTTTACCAATTCCAAGGCAATCCAAACGCATCCACGGGATTAATATTGTCATACTGGGACGCAGAAAAGGTTACTTTTCCAGACGTTCCTTCATATTCTTCAAAATCTGATGGCTCAAGCGCTGGTTATTCGCTGAATGGCTGCCAGGCATTAGATGATGATGGCATGGGTATTCATTGTATGTATCTTGCTTATTCTACAAAAGAATGCCCTGTCGGATATGAATTAAATTTTTCTACTGGCCAGTGTGATCTTAATGATCTTCAAGCCTGTTTGGATGCACAGCCAGAGATCTGTGAAGATGGATTACCACCAAACCTTGCTGGTTACTACGGTTGTGACCGTCCCGCACTTAAACAATGTGGAGATGGGAGTTATGTACGGTCAGATACTGGTATTTGCTCCACGTTTTGCAGCGATTACTTAAGTTGCTACAACTATGCCTTGGCAAATTCCAGTTGTGCTGGTTCTCAGTATTTTGAATTCAGTTATACCGATCCTGAGAATTTCAGTTTTTCCTGCACCTCAATTGATTCCAATAGCCCGGATTATGCAGGCAATGGGGGCAACGAAGATGGTAATCCCTACAATGACCCAAACACCCCTACTTCCGGCGATGGTTCTATTTCAGATAGCGGCAGCATCGACCCCTATTCATTGGCTGAAATACTTGGTAATGAGCTAAGACCAGATTTAAGTAATATTGAGCGTGCAGTCCGTGATGACATAGACCAAAGCAAAATCAATACAGAAACATTGGAAGGCGCGGTAAATGAAGTCGAGACCGCCGTTAGAGACTCAATACAGTCAGGGGAAAACAATACCAACGCGATCACCAACAGCATTGATGCACTTGGTTTTAAACTGGACGATATTAGCGATTCGTTAAATTCTGGGCCTTGCGACCCCAATCAACCCAACTATTACCAGTGCCTTGATACACCTATGGGCAATTTACCAAACCATAGCACTACTGGAAACGCCAGCACGTTTGCAGAATCAAATGCCAATTTTAAATTGAGAATAGAAATTTCCGATGTTGTGCAAGCCTTTTCAGGCATGTCAAGCCTCGTAAATCTCGATAATGCTCAATGTGCATATTCCGGCCCAATTTGATCACCCATTCTGGTTTTACTTGATCACCCGTTCTGAACTTACTTGATCGGCCATTCTGGTTTTTTTTGATCACTTTTTCTGGATTTCCAGAATCGGTGATCAACTTCCAGAATGAGTGATCAAGCATTTCCAGAATCCTCTGTAATGCATTGATATCTATAACAATTCGGCTAGTCTTCCTGGCTTTTTGCCGGGAGCGACAAGGCCGATGAGATCCAAGAGGTTATCAATGCGTAAAATCAAAGACGTACTACGCCTGCATTACGAGTCCGGTCTGAGCCGCCGCGGTGTCGCTCAGGCCCTCAATATCAGCTACGGCAGTACCGTGAATTACCTGAACCGCGCCCAGCAGGCCGGGATTAGTTGGCCACTTCCTGATGATCTGGATGAACGGGCCCTGGGGCGGCTGCTGTTCCCCAGCCAGCCACTGACCGGGCAGCGCCGCTTTACCGAGCCAGACTATGGGGCGATTCATCAAGAACTGAAACGTAAAGGCATGACCAAGCAGCTGCTGTGGCAGGAATACCGGCAACAGCACCCGGACGATGGCTACAGCTATGCCCAGTTCTGCCACCGATATCAGGAATGGCTCGGCAAACAACAGCGCAGCATGCGCCAGCTGCATCGTGCCGCTGAAAAACTGTTTGTGGATTACTGTGGCCTTACCCTGCCGGTAGTGAATCCTGATACCGGTGAGGTGCGTCCTGCTCAGGTGTTTGTGGCCGTATTGGGGGCATCCAATTACACCTTTGCCTGTGCCCACTGGACCCAGAGCCAGGCCGACTGGCTCAATGCCCATGTGCAGGCCTTCGAGTTCTTCGGTGGCGTACCGGAGCTGGTGGTGCCGGACAACTTAAAAAGCGGCGTCAGCAAAGCCCATCGCTATGAGCCGGACATCAATCCCGCCTATCAGCAACTGGCGGCTCACTATGGTGTGGCGGTAGTACCGGCGCGGCCCTACAAACCCAAGGATAAAGCCAAAGCCGAAGTGGCCGTACAGATCGTCGAGCGCTGGATCATGGCACGGCTGCGCCATCAAACGTTCTTTACGCTGGCCAGTCTGAATCAGGCCATTCGCGTCCTGCTGGATGACCTGAACCAGCGCCCCTTCAAGCGGTTGCCGGGTACGCGTTGCAGTCAGTTCGAGCAGCTGGATCAGCCGGCCTTGCGACCCTTACCCGCTCATCCCTACCAGTACGCCGACATCAAACAGGCCCGCGTGCATATTGACTACCACATCGAATACGACAAGCACTACTACTCGGTGCCACACCACCTGGTAAAAGAGAAAGTGGAGGTGCAGGCCACCGCGACAACGGTGGCTATCTACCGCCATGGGCAACGGGTCGTCTGCCATCCGCGCAGTTATCGCCAGGGCGCCCACAGCACCTGTGCCGAACACATGCCCCATCACCACCGCGCCATGAGTGAGTGGACGCCTGAGCGCTTCCTTAACTGGGCAGGTGATATTGGCGAGGCCACCCGGGCCGTGGCCGATCAGATCCTTCAGGAGAAGTGCCACAAAGAGCAAAGCTACCGTCGTGTGCTGGCGCTGCTCAGTAACGCCAAAAAATACGGGCGGGAGCGACTGAACAACGCCTGCCGGAGAGCACTGATGATCAACTCACCCACTCGCAGTAGCGTGGAATCCATCCTCAAGCAAGGGCTGGATCAAGTGCCCCTGGAGCAGGGCCACACCGATGCTGTGCAAGAAGAGCAGTTAAGCCTGGATTACCACGAAAACCTGCGCGGCGAAACCTACTACCACTAACACCCACCCTAAGGAGCAATACCATGATGAACAACCAAACCCTGCAAGCACTGCGGACACTCAAGCTCACCGGCATGGCCGACGGCCTGGAGCAACAGCTATCGCAACCCGGCACCCACGAAGAGTTGGGGTTCGAGGAGCGCCTGGCCCTACTGGTCGACCGGGAAACCTGCCACCGGGACAACAACAAGATCAGCCGGCTGCTCAAGGCGGCCAAGCTCAAGCTTCAGGCCTATCCGGAAGATATCGATTACCGTCACCCGCGTGGGCTGATCAAAGGCCAGTTCGCCGACCTGCTCAGTAGCCAATGGATACACCAGCATCATAACGTGCTGATCACAGGGCCCACCGGCTGCGGCAAGACCTATCTTGGCTGTGTGCTGGCCACGCAGGCGTGCCGCCATGGTTTATCGGTGCGTTACTTCCGCACCTCGCGCTTGCTGGAAAGCCTCAGTATCGCTCACGGCGATGGACGCTTCCCCAAGCTGATTCAGCAACTGGCAAAGACGGACCTGCTGGTGTTGGACGACTGGGGGCTGGAAAAAATGACACTCAGCCAGCGCAACGATCTGCTGGAGATCATGGAAGACCGCCATGGCCTGAAATCCACCCTAATCACCAGCCAGTTACCCATCACGCAATGGCACAAGGCCATCGGCGATGCCACGTTGGCTGACGCCATTCTGGACCGACTGCTGCATAACAGCCACAAGCTCAAACTGAAAGGAGAATCAATGAGAAAAACATTGAGTGAATCTGCTGCACTTGATCAGTAAGGTTGCTAATATCCGACCCAATGCATTACGTGGTTGAGGTGATCAAATACTTCCAGAATGACTGATCAAGTTCGCCGGAATATGCAATAACAGAGGTTGAGGTCAGTGACA
>NZXG01000048.1 GCA_002701845.1 Pseudomonadales bacterium | reverse complement strand
CCGACTTTTTCTGGGTACTCTTCTATTCTCGATAGGTATAACTGGTATTCAGGTGGTCGCTGAATATCGGTGTTTTCAGCGACTTCAAGGTCTCTCAATACATAGGTCACAAGTGCCCGGCGAGTCTTTACCTGACGTCCCGCTGCACCATTGAACAGCTCATCTCTTATGAGTTGTTCCTGGGTGGAATTCAAGAGTGGATGTGGACGCAGTTGCAAAATCACATATTCCTCCCAATCGGCATCTAGCGGCGTCGGCGTATCCTTTTCTACTGGTTCGGCGGTGCTAATGCGGGCTAGATTGAAGTCGCGATGTTCCCTTGTGGCTTCGTCGAACGCACGAAGGTGTAGTGGTCTAATAGAACCGGACACTTAATTGAGAGACAATATCTGTCAATTGATTGAGGTGTCAACATGAGTCAGAAGCGTACCCATTTACTACGCTCGTTTTTGTGAATTCCGCTGCGCTTCATTTTTTCACAAAAACGCTCTCCGTAAAATGTCCCGGTGAGCTTGGCGTTAAATGAGCACATGAATATCGAGTTCCCAGTAATTCAATCGCACCGGAAATATTTTATCGGAGGCATTTCCGAAAAAAACTTTCAGATTGCTGGCGAGCTTAATATGGCTGAAGAATGGTATAAAGGTGTGCGCTACATTGATGCTTCGGGTCAGGAATGGAAGGTTGTTGGGGCTAAGAACATAGGTTATACCTCATTTTGGCAGTACTTGCAGCCGCGAAAATACCGCACAGTAAAAATAAAGTTCGATCTGGAAAGAGGCAGGAAGTACGATTTGTCTGCTTTGCTGAAAGAGATCGAGGAATTTATATTTAGTCACCGTTTATTGGGTTCTCCATTTCTCAATAAGAAAAAGGAAGTTCCAGAGTGGCTGGCTCAGTTTAAGTCTATTAAACAACTAGCCGAATATAAAATGTACCTTGATTGGTAAGAATGCATTTAACAATTTGGTGCAGTGGAACCAGTTACGCTACGCAAATTTTATGGTATCGCTTCGCTCTTTTTACCATAAAATTTACTCCACTACACTGGTCCACTGACCAAGGCGTTATGCTCCCTTACGAAAAGAGTCGCAATGAATAAAAAAATAGTGGATTTATCGCCTACAGAACTAGAAAATTTATGTTTCGATCTTCTATTGAAGCTAGGGCTAAAAAATCTGGTTTGGAGGACACCTGGGCGGGATGGAGGTCGTGATGTGCAAGGAGAACACTTCGTAGAGGATATTTCCGGTTTCACACATCGCCAAAGTTGGTATGTCGATTGTAAGCGCTATACAAGCTCTGTCAGCTGGCCCACGGTATGGGAGAAAATTAGTTTCGCGGAGTCAAACTCAGCAGACATACTTTTGATTGTTACAACTTCATCTCTATCTCCTCAGGCAGTCGATGAGGTGAATAAATGGAATGATAAGAGAACTAGACTTTCTATTCGATTTTGGAACTCTGTTGACCTAGAGGCTAGGATAAAATTATTCCCAGAAATAGCAATTAAATATGGGCTCTCACATAATCCAGAAGAATCAAAAGGACTAGCGATCCTTCCATTAACTAGAATTCTTTTGAAGTTTTCGAACTCTGCATATTCTTGCCAAGTATTTGGGCATGGCCAGAAGGAGAGAAAGCTTGATGTCGTATATTCAATTTCAGAGCTTATCGCCAATAGGTTAAGTGACCTAGATAGAAATAAGTGTATTTCATTTTATGATTTCAAGGCCGCCGATGATTCGTTCGATTGGATGAGAGGGGGTGATGTAATCGAAAAATATGGTTTCGATAAATATACGTTTAGAGCATTGTCATCCTATATTTACGAAATTTCCTCTGAAAATGATCTAAATATTTCGGAACGTAATAATGTTGTTTGTGTTGAAATGGATTCTTCGATTCCAACACAGGCTCAGGACGACCTAATTGATATATCCCTTCTTTCTAATTTTCAAGTATCATTCCAAGAGAATGGAGTTGAGCTAACGAGGTCAGATATACCTAATGAATAAAAATGATGAAACAAAACACTTGATAGCCAACATCACTCATCAGGCAATAAATCCTTTAAATGGTGTGTTAGGAACCATTGATAATATTATTGATGGCACTATTTCTGATGATAGGCGAAATCAGAGACTAGGTAGTGCGCGTGCTCAGCTAGAATATACGATTACGCTAATTCGCAATCTTGCTTATTTCGCCCAGTATGGTGGAGATGATCCCCAAATCCAAAAGGCTTCGGTAAAAACGACAGTGATTCCACAGTGTCTTATTGAGGGGGCTATGTTCTTTCAAGAGCAGGCTGACAACAAAAGAATGAAGGTTTATGTAAAAAATAAGAATATTCAGAACGCGATTAAAGGTGACCCCGATCTCCTTAGGCAGGTTTTTATGAATATTGTGGATAATTATATTAAATACGGAAACGAAGGGTCCACGGTTTTTGTTGATCACTGGATTCAAAAGAAAACGAACGATCTCATAATAAAAATAGAGGGTGAAAGCATTCCGTTTAGTTCGGAGGAGAGGATATTTGAGCTTGGGGTAAGAGGGAAAGATGCTGAAGGAAAAACATCCTCAGGATCAGGTTTGGGCCTTCATATATGTAAGCTAATTATAGAGAAGCTATTTTTTGGAAAAATCAGTGCTGAATATATCTCAGGACGAAAAGTTTCTGTATTTGAAATTCGAATGCCAAATGGTTTTGTTACGGAGAGTCGTTAATGAATGAACTTTCGAATTGTGTCTTGGTTATGGATGATGAACCACACCTCTTAGATTGGCTTGTCGAGTATTTAGAAAGTAAAAAATACGATGTACACCAAGTGACTAATGTTCAGGATGCCATCTCAAAGCTTGATGCGAATAAATATCGCATGGTTGTACTGGATTTAAACGTACCTGCATCACCCGAATACCTTGTGAAGCTAAAATCAAAGGGAGATCTGTATATGGAGTACCGGGGGCTTTATGTCGCGGAAGTAGCTAGGACGAAAGGGCATAGGGGGCGCCAGGTGGTTGTATATTCTGTACATGACGCTGAAAGCGTCTCTGCAGCATGTGAAAAAGTTGGTGTTTCATATTTGGTTAAGGGCAGGCCCCGTCAGTTTAAAAAGGAACTAGATGATATTCTTAGCTATGACCCTAGCCAAAAAGCATAACACCTATATGCCCGTTCCCTGTCAAGCACAAAAAGCCAGAAACAAGCAGGTTATCCAACCAGCCTGAAGTAAACACACCAAACCTATGGCTCTCGCGCTGATTTATTCATAGTCCGGAGTCAGGAATGAACCTGCACCAAACACCTATTGAGAGTCAGTCCGCTGTTAACCGGCATACGGATTAGGTATGTTGGTTGGCAGCGGATGCAAACGCAGCTGCGTCTGCGCTACTAGAAGCCAATCAGTTGCCCTCGTACTGGCCATTCAAAAGTCGAGCTCACCCGAAGGTGTCTAGTTATACGTAAGCTCAGCTGAGGGGCAGGCCAAATCGTTTAGTGTTTAAAGGGATGGCCGTTGTCTATTCAAATTGCACGTAATCGGACTTGGCAAACCGTCTATCGTTGGGATCGTAGTCACCATGAAATAGAGATAGACTGGGGTTTTTAGTCACATCGTTACCGTTATGCAAACAAGCTCAACGGCCAAAACCGTCAATTGAAATTCAATTGTCGCCAGAAGAAGTCTTCATCGAACGAATCCTCACGTAACCAGATATGATAAACCGCACGTCCAAGCTTGTGAGCCAGGATGGAAATGGCTTTGGCCTTGCCGTGCTTTCTCGATTGCTTTTCCACGTAGCGCTTGGCGGTGTCACTGCGCCGCATGAATAAAATGGCCGCTTCGCTCATGGCCCATTTAAGATAACGATTGCCGATCTTGGGATTGCATTTGCCAGCGGTTTTACCGGCTGATTCTTTCTGGCCTTTGACTAACCGGCCATAGGAACAGAATTGCTGTACCCCTCAACCAACCCAAGCCGGTCTAATCTAGCACTTGATAATCCAGGAGATAGTTATCTGGGATGGCATGGTGGCCCTACTCGTTCTGAGTCTTATGTTCCTTTGATGTTCTCGATGCCAGGGACTGCGTTTGTTAAGATCGAAGGTGACAGCATGTCGGAGTCAAATCTACCTGCCGCTTTCAACTACTCAGCAGCTATGATATGCGTGCGAGCATGGGTGATGTTGGTGCTTGTTGGGATAATGCGGTTGTTGAGCGATTCTTCGGTAGTCTGAAGCACGATTGGGTATTCAAGGTGCATCAGCCAACAAGAGATTTTATGAAGCAGGATGTGACCGCTTATATGAGGTATTACAACCTCGAGCGGCTGCATTCATCGAACGGGGATCAGTCACCCATTGAGTTTGAAAATTCTCAAATAAAAGTGTCCGGCTGGAGTTGACCAGTACAGTATGTCTGTGGGTTTCTGCCGGTTTTATCTTTTTAACGGCAATAATTTCTATTGGTTTGCCCAGGCATCAGATACCAAAGGTTGAAAGCTGTGCATGAGTATACAAATTACTCTTGAGTCAGAAATTACATGCCCGAAGTGTGGGCACAAGAAAACGGAGGTCATGCCTACCGACGCTTGTCAATGGTACTATGAGTGTGAGAGTTGTCATGCTTTACTCAAGCCCAAGACAGGTGACTGTTGCTATTTTGCTCTTATGGCACAGAGCCATGTCCACCGATCCAGAAAGACAAATCTTGTTGTTCTGGATCGTGATCATACCCTGAATATGGGGCAAGCGATTACCAATAAACCTGCTCTGCTAGCCATTCAAAGTCAATGCCCATATTTGTTCAGTTCTAATGTCCGCTGCCTTATCTATTATTGAAGAAGTATATAGCGTTGGCTTCCTATGTTTCTTTTCGCATAGCATCTATTCGAACAAGTAAATCTCAGAGCATTAATTAACTATGCAAATTGAGAAACGATATGCCTCAAAAGGCATATTTTAATGCCACTGCGAATAGGTAGGGCAGACAGACAAATTTACTACCAAGGCCAATAGTTGTTGGTCTCCTTGTGTTTAACATTGACTTCAGAATAACAATTTCGTAAATCTGCGGCAGACTGCGCTTCAGTGATAATATCGTCCACAGAGGAATCTAGTTCTTCAGCGGTCTCGTAGGTCACTTTAAGCAAATAGTCTTGCCCATCCGAGTGTAGTTTGCGCATTTGATAGTATCTTGACCATTCATATTCGATGTCTTCTCGCGCTTTTTTCTTTCCTCGTACAAATTTGCTGTTGTTTTCGATATACAGCGAAACTTCTAAAGTGGCAATTTTGATTTTGGACCTTGAGCCAGGTAGCGGAGAGTCGGGATTATTCTCTTGATATTCCTTTAGTATACGGTAAACACTGGCGATACCTATATCGAGTTTTTTAGAAACGGCGTCCCTGGTTAAACCATCCTTTATAAGAGAGATAACTTCATAGGACTTTGCGCGAGCGGTTGGCTGCCGCCCCTTGTATTTGCCATCTTTCTTAGCTTTGGCAACACCTTCTAACTGTCTTTCTCTGCGAAGGTTTGTTTCAAACTCCGCAAATACGCCTAACATGTCGAAAAATGCTTTCCCCGCTGCATTAGATGTATCGATGGGCTGCTCGATAGTTTTTATATAAATCCCGCTTTTGTTCAAATCATGCACAAGGTTTTGAAGATCTCGCAGACTTCGAGAAAGTCGATCAATTCTGGTTACTATTAATGTGTCACCTTCTCTAAGGTAATCCAGGCAGGCTCCTAATTCTTTTCGGCCTTCTGTTTTAGTGGCACTTTGTTTTTCAGAGAATATTTTGCGGCATCCGGCTTTTTTGAGTGCATTTTTTTGCAGGGTTAAATCCTGGTCAATCGTTGAAACCCGAGCATACCCAATAATTGCCATGAGAATTTACCTTATAGATGATTTAACTATCATATATATCTAAATATAGTGATATTTAACTACCATAAATTATTATTTAATTTATATGATAGTATTTTTAATCATAACCCAAACCTATCATACAGGTACACTCTATTGATAGATTTGATATTAGGAAGAAGTACTCAAGAATTGTTGATAGATGAGGTGGTTGTTTATTGATCAGAAAGTTGGCCGTTATCGCACGGTAGAGTGTACTGGGCCAACAGGGAGTGAATTCACAGGATATTATCTACTCTGATTTGTTTGATATACGTAACAACTTCAATAAGCCTGTCACAAGTAACTTCATTAATTATTTATGGAGATGCTTATCTAAGCTCGGTATAGTTGCAATCAAGTACGCATTTGAAGGTCAAAGTAAACTCATAGAAACTCTGATAGAGCTACGGAAACTATTTACTACGACAGCCGTCATGGAAATCAAAGGATATACCAACCTCGTTATTTTGGCTGTTAAAGGCGACATGCCGGAGCTTGAGTTGATTGGAAAGAAAGCTGACCAATTTGAAGATATCTATAATCTTCAATTTAAACAAATGCTTGATTCGATAACATGGTTGCCAGAGCGTTTTGATCGCTAAAATAGGCTAGATATAATGTTCAAATCCCCCGCTAGCCGAATATTTCACCAAAAGAAGGAGGCGGAACCGTTTAGCCCTTATAATGTAGGTGCTTTAGCCAAAGAATAAGGACGGTCCTGCCATGACAGAATGTTACCAGAGAGGCCTGGAATTTCCACGTGTTAAACGGTCGAATATTAAGGTGAATTTTGGAGGCGGGGAGATCACCTTTGATGGGGGAATGCTGCTGTTTAGAAGCGTAGATCGCAAAATTGGATTGACCAAGGCGTTGGATAGGGTACTGAAATATCCTCGGGTTCAGGGTCGTTGTAAACACAAGCAGCTAACGCTTTTACGCCAGCGGATTTACGCCATGGAGGCAGGCCATGAAGACCTGAATGACCATGAGGCATTATCCAAAGATGTCGGATTCCAGACGGCCGTTGAGAGCGATCAGTTTCTCAGTAGCGCCCTTACATTATGTCGCTTGGCGCAACGGGCAGACCGGAAGACAGCGATCGCCCTGCACGAGGTTTTAGTCGAGCAATTCATTGGCAGCTTTGCCGTAGCGCCGAACCAATTGATCCTGGACTTTGATGCGACTGACAACCCTGTTTATGGGGGTCAGGTGGGTAAGTATTTCAAGGGGTTTTACGATGGCTACTGTTTTTTACCCTTGTATGTGTTTTGCGATCTATGCTACCAGACCCTCAGCCACACCAACCGTTGCCCGACTCTCGTACAAAACTGAGAGGATGAGCAAGATTACACCCATGTAATCTTGGGGTCATGTTGCTGTCAGGCTGTAGCGGTATGCTCTCCATAACGGATATGACACGAACGTGGGTTATGGGATATCAATGAAACGAAGTCCTTGGGTCTTATGGTTTTTGCTGATAACACTCCTTGCGAGACCGGTGTTCGCGGTAGCACCGGTGAGCGATTTTACACCTGACATAGACCTCTCTGTAGCCAATACACCGGTCAGCGCCGCTCACGACGGCGAACACTGCGACATGAGTAACGAAAACGCCATATCAAGTAACAAGCTGGCATGCTGCGACGAAGGGGGCTGCGGTATCGACTGTTCGATGGCGGGTTGCTTTATGGTGACATTGCCGATCTCCGCTTTACTATTCCATGCATCTTTTCTGACCTTATACGATGGGGCCACCTTATCAGCCAGTCCTGTTGCATTTCACTTTCCTATCCTTCGTCCTCCGATCGCTTAGTTAAATTGAGATATCACGTTTCTCAGGACAACCACATCCTGTGGCCGATAGCGGCGTGCGTGATTGAACCGTTTCCGTTTCTGACCTCTTAATCCATTAACATCACCATCGGAGTCATCTACATGGACATTTTAAAGCGTCTAAGAACCCTATTGGGTTTGCTCTTATTATCTTTATTGACTGCCTGTACGGACACAAATGAATCAGCCGAATCTCATCAGACGGCACAAAGTAGCCCCGCTGAACAACTGATTGTCTATAAAAGCCCTAAGTGTGGTTGCTGCAAGAAATGGATCGATCACCTGGAGGATTCTGGGTTTGATACACAATATAAGCATCCCAAGGATTTAGGTGCGGTCAAAGAACGGTTTCAAGTAGCTCAAGCAATCCGGTCCTGTCATACCGCGGTATCGAAGCAAGGTTTTGTGTTTGAAGGGCATATCCCGGCACGCTATATACAGCAATTTTTGGCTAATCCCCCGGAAGGGGCGTTTGGCTTAGCCGTACCGGCGATGCCGGTCGGTAGCCCGGGAATGGAGGTGAATGAGCGATTCATGCCGTATCAAGTGCTGTTGTTGAAAAAGGACGGCAGCACCGAGGTATTTGCTGCTGTTGAAAACGCGGCACAGCAATATGAAGAGGCGGATCAGCCATGAAACGATGCCTATTTCTGTTGCTGAGTTTTTATGCGGTTTTAGCAAACGCACAGGACATTGATGGTCCTCTGGTGCTCGAAGCCGCCATTCAACAGGCGATTTCTAATGACCCCTGGTTAAGCGGAAGCTATCACCGGCAAGAAGCTCTTAAGGCCGAGTCTGTGTCAGCGGCCAGCCTTCCTGATCCCAGGGTCAGCCTGAGTGCAGGCAATTTCCCGGTAGACACTTTTGACCTCAGCCAGGAAGCCATGACGCAACTGTCTGTTGGCATCAGTCAAATGTTTCCAAGGGGCAGCAGTCTGGCGCTATCGAGCCAACAAAAACGGAAGCTGTCCCTCCAAGAACCATTTTTACGCCAGGATCGTATGGCCAAAGTACAATCCATCGTTACGCGTCTGTGGTTGGAAGTCTTTAAAGCCCAGGAAAGCATACGGTTGATTGAGCAGGATCGTTCCTTGTTCGAGCAGTTGGTGGATGCAGCTAAAGCCAGTTATTCCTCAGCGATTGGACGGGCGCGGCAACAGGATCTGGTGCGAGCGCAACTGGAACTGACCCGGATAGATGATCGACTCACCGGGTTGCGACAGCAGAAGGAAGCCAATCTACAGCGGCTGTCTGAGTGGGTTGGCAGCCTACCCAACGTCAGGCTTCCCGCCAATCTCCCCGAATTGGGCGCCCACACTCTCCCGGTGAGGGAAAAAAGCTCCATGCAGGCACTTTACGAGCAAGTCTACCTGCACCCCGCCTTACGGGCGGTGGATCAGCGCATTGATGCCATGGAAACCGGTGTGGATCTGGCACATCAGAAGTACAAGCCTGAATGGGGGCTAACTGCCCAATATGGCTATCGCGATGAAGATCCCATGGGGCGTGAACGGGCGGATTTATTTTCGGTTGGTATCAGTTTCGATCTGCCAGTCTTTACCGCCAACCGGCAGGATAAGGAGGTCCGTGCTGCAGTGTCACGGGCCGAGGCCATTAAAACCGAAAGACAGCTGATAGCGCGTCGATTGGTGGCGGAGCTGGATACTACGATCAGTCAACTACAGCGTTTGAACGAACGCTTCGCACTGTATGACCGGCAGCTATTGCCGCAAATGGCGGAACAAGCTGAAGCTTCCCTCACAGCCTATAACAATGACGACGGCGATTTTGCCGAAGCCGTGCGCTCCCGTATCGCTGAACTGAACGCCAAGATCGATGCGCTGGGTATTGCAGTAGAGCGCCTGCAAGTGATTACCCACATGAAATATTTACTGGCGGGTAAGACCAATGCCAACGCCCCCACGGTTAAATGAATGCACAGGAGCAAATCATGAACGCGTTAAACAAAACACTTGCCGGCGTTGTTATCGGTGCTTTTTTCGGCGCTTCGGGCGTCTGGCTTTTAGGCGTAGGCGAGCCCTCCAACACCAGCGCCGATGCCAATGACCGTAAACCGCTTTACTGGGTCGCCCCCATGGACCCTAACTACAAACGTGATAAACCGGGCAAGTCCCCCATGGGCATGGATCTGATTCCAGTCTATGAGGAGCAAGGGGCAGACGACTCGCCAGGCACAATTACGATTAATCCCGATGTGATTAACAACCTCGGTGTGCGCACAGCAACAGTTCAGCGCGGTAAAATGACCAACACCGTACAGACGGTGGGATACGTGCAGTACGACGAAGACCGTTTGCTACATATCCATCCCAGAGTGGAGGGCTGGATTGAAAAGCTTTACGTCAAAGCAGCGGGCGATCCGGTCGCAAAGGGCGAACCCATCTATGAACTCTATGCGCCCACATTGGTAAATGCTCAGGAAGAACTGCTACTGGCGCTTAAACGCAATAACCCCACCCTGATACAAGCAGCCATCGAACGCCTGGCCGCGCTGCAGGTTCCCCAATCGGAAATCGACCGCGTAAGAAAAACAAGGCGGGTCAGCCAGACCATTAAGGTGAGTGCGCAGCAAACGGGCGTCGTGGACAACCTGATGGTGAGAGAAGGCATGTTTGTTAAACCTGGCATGAGCCTGATGGCGATTGCTCAATTGGAGCATATCTGGGTGATTGGTGAAGTGTTTGAACGGCAGGCTTCCCTGGTGCGCGTCGGTGATGCCGTGCGGATGAGGTTGGATTATCTACCCGGTCGTGAATGGCTGGGGCAGGTAGACTATATCTACCCATCGCTCAATACCACCACTCGTACGGCCCAGGTTCGGGTTCATTTCAACAATCCTGACACCTATTTAAAGCCAGGTATGTTTGCTCAGATGCGCATTCAGGCCGAACCCATGGAAGGCGCCTTATTAATTCCGCGAGAGGCTCTGATTCGCACCGGGAACCAATCCCGGGTGGTGTTGGCGTTGGGAGAAGGACGTTTCAAGTCTGTTGCCGTTAAGGTGGGACATATCACTGACGAACAAGCGGAAATCACTTCGGGGCTCGATGCAGGTGATCGCATTGTGACTTCGGCTCAGTTCCTGATTGATTCTGAATCCAGTAAAACATCGGATTTCCGCCGCATGAACCACGGCTCTGACGATGAAGGCGGCATCGCACAGCCGAAATCGGTATGGGTGGGCGCTCATGTTAAAAACATCATGGCTGGCCACCGCATGCTCACGCTCAAACATGAACCCATTGACGACTGGCAATGGCCGGCCATGACCATGGATTTTGCCGCCGCAGAAAATGTTGACTTAACGGGCCTGAAGCCCGGTATGAGCCTGCATGTGGAAGTCACCAAGAAGGGTGGTAACGACTATATCATCAGCCAGATCCACCGCCCTGACGGTGCTAATAGCATGCCCATGCCCGAAGCTGATTTACCTATGGACCACAGTCAGCATCAGGACAGGGATCACCAGGGTATGACCATGGATCATAGCCAACATCAATCCATGCAGCATGACAGTAAGGAAGTGGATCACGGCCGCCATAACATGGAGGACAAACCATGATTGAAGGTATTATTCGCTGGTCCGTCCACAACCGTTTTTTTGTGTTACTGGCGACATTGATCCTGGTGGGGATTGGCGGCTGGTCACTCAAAAACACACCCGTTGACGCGATTCCCGATCTGTCCGATGTACAGGTGATTATCAAAACCAGCTTCCCCGGCCAGGCACCGCAAGTGGTGGAAGATCAAGTCACCTATCCGCTCACCACCGCCATGCTCTCCGTGCCAGGGGCCGTCACGGTAAGGGGATATTCCTTTTTCGGGGATTCTTATGTCTACGTGATTTTCGACGAAGACACCGACGCCTACTGGGCCCGCTCGCGAGTGTTGGAATACCTGTCGCAGGTAGCGCCAACCTTACCTCCCAACGCACGACCACAACTGGGGCCGGACGCCACCGGCGTGGGCTGGGTTTACCTTTATGCATTGGTGGATCGCACGGGTCAACAAGACATCAGCCAGTTACGCAGTCTGCAGGACTGGTTTCTCAAGTACGAATTGCAAACGGTACCCGGCGTGTCGGAAGTCTCCGCGTTAGGGGGCATGGTAAAGCAATACCAGGTGAAAGTGCACCCGGACAAGTTGCGAGCCTTCAACATCCCATTGTCCCACATTCAGATGGCGATCCGGCGGGGAAATCAGGAGGTAGGGGCTTCGGTGGTGGAAATGGCCGAAGCTGAGTACATGGTTCGGGCCTCCGGCTATATTCAGGGGCAAGAGGATCTTGCCAATATCCCGCTTGGTCTGAATGTGAACGGGACACCGTTGTTGCTAAAAGACGTTGCTGATATCGAAGTCGGGCCACAGATGCGACGGGGCATCGCTGAACTCAACGGTGAAGGCGAAGTCGTTGGCGGTATTGTGGTCATGCGCTTTGGCGAGAATGCGCAAAAAACCATTGACGGTGTCAAAGCCAAGTTGGAAACCCTTAAAGACGGGCTGCCTGAAGGCGTTGAGATCGTGACCGTGTATGATCGTTCCGGCCTGATCGAGCGTGCCATTGACAACCTCTGGCATAAGTTATTGGAAGAATTCATCGTTGTTGCCTTGGTGTGCGTGGCTTTCCTTTTTCATGTCCGTTCCAGCCTGGTGGCTATCATCAGTCTGCCGGTCGGCATTTTAGCGGCTTTTATCGTCATGCATGCCCAAGGGCTCAATGCCAACATCATGTCATTAGGCGGGATCGCCATTGCCATCGGTGCGATGATCGACGGCGCCATAGTGATGATCGAAAACATGCATAAACACATGGAGCGAACACCCTTAACGAAAGAGAATCGTTGGCAAATTGTCGCAGAATCCGCTGCGGAAGTGGGGCCGGCTCTGTTTTTCAGCCTGTTGATCATTACGGTAAGTTTCGTGCCGGTGTTCACCCTGGAAGCCCAGGAAGGGCGCATGTTTTCGCCCCTGGCATTCACCAAAACCTACGCGATGGCGGCCAGTGCCGCGCTGGCAATTACCCTAGTGCCGGTACTGATGGGGTATTTCATCCGTGGTAAGGTGTTGCCTGAACACAAAAACCCGCTGAACCGGGCGCTGATTGCTGTGTATATGCCCGTATTGAAAACCGTACTCCAATACCCCAAATCCACGCTCGTACTGGCGCTAATCATCACGGTGGTGGGGTTTTGGCCGGTGAACAAGATCGGCAGCGAGTTCATCCCGCCGCTGGATGAGGGTGACCTGATGTACATGCCAACCACCTATCCTGGACTATCTATCGGTAAAGCGCGGGAGATTCTGCAACAGACCGACAAGCTGATTGCTACGGTGCCCGAAGTAAAAAGTGTTTTCGGCAAAATCGGCAGGGCAGAGACAGCCACCGATCCCGCGCCCTTAACCATGATCGAAACTTTTATCCAGATCAAACCGAGAGATGAATGGCGTGAAGGGATGACCACCGACAAGCTCAAAAAAGAGTTGGATGCGCTGGTGAAATTTCCCGGGCTGACGAATGCCTGGGTGATGCCCATCAAAACCCGTATCGACATGCTGGCCACTGGCATCAAAACCCCGGTGGGCATCAAAGTGGCCGGCCCCGACCTGAAAGAAATTGAAAAAATTGGCAAGCGCCTGGAGCAGGTCTTAAACGATGTGCCGGGCACAGCGTCCGTTTACTCTGAGCGGGTGGTGCATATTCCGGCCCAATTTGATCACCCATTCTGGTTTTACTTGATCACCCGTTCTGAACTTACTTGATCGGCCATTCTGGTTTTTTTTGATCACTTTTTCTGGATTTCCAGAATCGGTGATCAACTTCCAGAATGAGTGATCAAGCATTTCCAGAATCCTCTGTAATGCATTGATATCTATAACAATTCGGCTAGTCTTCCTGGCTTTTTGCCGGGAGCGACAAGGCCGATGAGATCCAAGAGGTTATCAATGCGTAAAATCAAAGACGTGCTACGCCTGCATTACGAGTCCGGTCTGAGCCGCCGCGGTGTCGCTCAGGCCCTCAATATCAGCTACGGCAGTACCGTGAATTACCTGAACCGCGCCCAGCAGGCCGGGATTAGTTGGCCACTTCCTGATGATCTGGATGAACGGGCCCTGGGGCGGCTGCTGTTCCCCAGCCAGCCACTGACCGGGCAGCGCCGCTTTACCGAGCCAGACTATGGGGCGATTCATCAAGAACTGAAACGTAAAGGCATGACCAAGCAGCTGCTGTGGCAGGAATACCGGCAACAGCACCCGGACGATGGCTACAGCTATGCCCAGTTCTGCCACCGATATCAGGAATGGCTCGGCAAACAACAGCGCAGCATGCGCCAGCTGCATCGTGCCGCTGAAAAACTGTTTGTGGATTACTGTGGCCTTACCCTGCCGGTAGTGAATCCTGATACCGGTGAGGTGCGTCCTGCTCAGGTGTTTGTGGCCGTATTGGGGGCATCCAATTACACCTTTGCCTGTGCCCACTGGACCCAGAGCCAGGCCGACTGGCTCAATGCCCATGTGCAGGCCTTCGAGTTCTTCGGTGGCGTACCGGAGCTGGTGGTGCCGGACAACTTAAAAAGCGGCGTCAGCAAAGCCCATCGCTATGAGCCGGACATCAATCCCGCCTATCAGCAACTGGCGGCTCACTATGGTGTGGCGGTAGTACCGGCGCGGCCCTACAAACCCAAGGATAAAGCCAAAGCCGAAGTGGCCGTACAGATCGTCGAGCGCTGGATCATGGCACGGCTGCGCCATCAAACGTTCTTTACGCTGGCCAGTCTGAATCAGGCCATTCGCGTCCTGCTGGATGACCTGAACCAGCGCCCCTTCAAGCGGTTGCCGGGTACGCGTTGCAGTCAGTTCGAGCAGCTGGATCAGCCGGCCTTGCGACCCTTACCCGCTCATCCCTACCAGTACGCCGACATCAAACAGGCCCGCGTGCATATTGACTACCACATCGAATACGACAAGCACTACTACTCGGTGCCACACCACCTGGTAAAAGAGAAAGTGGAGGTGCAGGCCACCGCGACAACGGTGGCTATCTACCGCCATGGGCAACGGGTCGTCTGCCATCCGCGCAGTTATCGCCAGGGCGCCCACAGCACCTGTGCCGAACACATGCCCCATCACCACCGCGCCATGAGTGAGTGGACGCCTGAGCGCTTCCTTAACTGGGCAGGTGATATTGGCGAGGCCACCCGGGCCGTGGCCGATCAGATCCTTCAGGAGAAGTGCCACAAAGAGCAAAGCTACCGTCGTGTGCTGGCGCTGCTCAGTAACGCCAAAAAATACGGGCGGGAGCGACTGAACAACGCCTGCCGGAGAGCACTGATGATCAACTCACCCACTCGCAGTAGCGTGGAATCCATCCTCAAGCAAGGGCTGGATCAAGTGCCCCTGGAGCAGGGCCACACCGATGCTGTGCAAGAAGAGCAGTTAAGCCTGGATTACCACGAAAACCTGCGCGGCGAAACCTACTACCACTAACACCCACCCTAAGGAGCAATACCATGATGAACAACCAAACCCTGCAAGCACTGCGGACACTCAAGCTCACCGGCATGGCCGACGGCCTGGAGCAACAGCTATCGCAACCCGGCACCCACGAAGAGTTGGGGTTCGAGGAGCGCCTGGCCCTACTGGTCGACCGGGAAACCTGCCACCGGGACAACAACAAGATCAGCCGGCTACTCAAGGCGGCCAAGCTCAAGCTTCAGGCCTATCCGGAAGATATCGATTACCGTCACCCGCGTGGGCTGATCAAAGGCCAGTTCGCCGACCTGCTCAGTAGCCAATGGATACACCAGCATCATAACGTGCTGATCACAGGGCCCACCGGCTGCGGCAAGACCTATCTTGGCTGTGTGCTGGCCACGCAGGCGTGCCGCCATGGTTTATCGGTGCGTTACTTCCGCACCTCGCGCTTGCTGGAAAGCCTCAGTATCGCTCACGGCGATGGACGCTTCCCCAAGCTGATTCAGCAACTGGCAAAGACGGACCTGCTGGTGTTGGACGACTGGGGGCTGGAAAAAATGACACTCAGCCAGCGCAACGATCTGCTGGAGATCATGGAAGACCGCCATGGCCTGAAATCCACCCTAATCACCAGCCAGTTACCCATCACGCAATGGCACAAGGCCATCGGCGATGCCACGTTGGCTGACGCCATTCTGGACCGACTGCTGCATAACAGCCACAAGCTCAAACTGAAAGGAGAATCAATGAGAAAAACATTGAGTGAATCTGCTGCACTTGATCAGTAAGGTTGCTAATATCCGACCCAATGCATTACGTGGTTGAGGTGATCAAATACTTCCAGAATGACTGATCAAGTTCGCCGGAATATGCACTCCGATAGCTTTTAAAAGATTAAGTGCTGAATTGATGAATTCACAATCTTTATTCAAAAAGAGTTGTTCAAAGCCGCCATTAGCAATATCTCCCTCAAGCGAAGCCAGCATACAAGCCTTTTCATCCACCCCTTCTTCCACCATCTTATAAAAACTGTTTTCGATGTCGATTTGCTCATTGTCTTCTAACAGAACAGAATGTGCCGCTACTTCCTGGCACGAGACTGACACAATAGTTTGTATGTTCAATTCAATATTCTTTTGTTTATCTATCCAGATTCCTACTTGAGTCCTATCCGCTTCAAAATTGAACCCAGAGTTATTTAACGAAAGAATTGACTGATGAATAATTCTTTCAATAGAGCCTCTGACTTCATCAATTATTGTTTTTTCAATATCTGAACTAATACATGTAAATTTGGTGATGTGGTGTTGGTGGGTTTTCCCTTCACCAACCTGCAAGCCACCAAGAAACGCCCTGCCGTGGTGATCAGCGATACCACCTACCAACAAGGGCGACCGGATGTCATCTTGATGGCCATCACCAGCCAGATACGCCAACCGTTGGCTTTTGGTGAATATGTTTTAAAAGACTGGCAGCAAGCTGGTCTGTTAAACCATCCGTGCTCAAGCCATTGATTGCTACGCTTGAACAAACGCAGATAGTTAAAGTCATGGGGCAACTTTCTGCCACCGATCAGCAAGGTCTGCAGAAAACGCCGCAAACAATTTTTTGGGACTACGGTCGTGGAGTTAATGGGGGAATCAACGACATCAGAGGTTAAGAGAAAGCGCGGGCCAAAATCGAAGCTTGAACAGCAAATAGAACAGGTCCATAAACTGCCCCGCTCTAAGCAGAAATTCATTAGTGAAATGCTTGATGCCTTAATCCAACAACAGCAGGCTTCATAACACTAAAAGCCCAGCACAAGGGCTGGGCTTTTAGTAAAGTGGGTATTAGAGAATTAGAGCAACCCTACATCCCTAAGCTCTTCTTCCCAATCTGTACCGCCGAAATCTTTGGCATCTTTTCCAAAAACTAACCTTTCGAAAAAATCATCTAAACTGCTGGCTAACTCTTTAACATTCCCCGTCGACACTTGAACAGAATAAATAACACCATCGTCACCTTCTGCATACATAAAGCCTGACGGGTCATCACCAAACACAATATAATTGCAAACACCTGTAAACATGTCTGTTTGCGCATCAGATAATTGACGTAATTCTGGGTGAACGTTTGCACACCCGTATAAACGCATAACATCCATATTCATACCATTCCAACGCCTTAGCAAGGCTTTATGTTGATCAGAGAGCCTTCGAGGCAACCTAGATTCTTCCTGGGTTATTTCTTCATTAGTTGCCCCCTTATCGGGGATCACAGCCAAGCCTTCGATAAGAACGCCTGACTTAATAGCTTTCTCAATAATAGTTACTGAACTCATGGTGTCTCCGGTAAACCATCCACGTCAATTCTGATAATTGGCACTTGTTCACCACGAGGCAACTGCGTTGAAAACTGTCTACCTAGTTCTTGGTTAACTTTAGAGTCCAAAGTTTTCAGATTGTAACGGACATTTTGTCCATCTAATTGCAAATCTAACATATGGTCTATGTCAGAGTTACGCAGACGTTTTAACGCATTCTCACGGGCAACAGAGTCATTAGCATAGAAAGAGTCAATTCGATTTTTTAAGTCTCTTCTATACTTCCGAGTTAGCGACCGCCGTTCTGCGTCGCTAATGTTATGAGGTATGTTTGATGTAGCCCTACCATCATTAATCGCGTTTTCAACACGATTAATTTTACGATTGAATTCCTTGAGATCCATCCCCTCTTTAAATTCAGCGCGTAAGGTCAGGCCTTCAACAGCATCATTGTTTGGAACTGAGTTTGTCTCTTGGGCTGACCCACTACTCTGACGTCCTAAATCCGAATCACTCTCACCACCCGAACGCCGACTAACCACCTTGCCCGCAACGCCACCCAAGCCAACAATCGTTGCCCCAAGCTGGATGCCATCCACGGTGGTTTCATAATATTTATCACCGGCTTCTGGGTCAACCAGTTGACCTTCACGTTCTAGCATTTTCTTAAAACCGAATTCACCGATTTCATGTATTTCACCACCCACGTAATGGGTGACTTTGGTGGCGGTTTCCTCCATTGCCTCTCCGGCGATGGCGAGGATTCCTCGATTCACCACTTCGCCAATGGCGTATTTTGTGGGGCCGCCGGTGGCTATACCAATAGCCATTTCCACCGCTTTAGCGGTGTCAGGATCGACTTCCATAAGCGCATTAATACGCCCTTGAACCTTACCTAACCCTTGCACCGCAATTTCCAGGGGCTTTTCACCAACTCCTTCAGTAATCTCAATAACGAGTTCGCCCGTGGGGGCTGGTAATACTGGTTGTTCTACTTTTGTCGCTTGTACTTGTTGCAGGCAATTCGGATTACTGTCACACAGGACATTGGCGGTGGCGAGCTCGGTTAAACCGCTGATCAACTGCTCGTCTTTCAGTAATTGATCCACCGTATCCCGTTCAACTCCTGCCAGCAGCAGTTGATCCACAAACTGTTCACCGGTGGTATTGAGCTGTTCTTGCAGATGGTCGGGAACATCTTCACCCATCGCGGCCAACGTTCGGCTTACCTGTTGGTATTGATCAACGATTAACGCACCGGGACTTTCAACCACGGCTTTGGCGTCTTGGTAATCTTGTTTGATTTGTTCACGACCATCTTCCGTGAACATCCGATTATCAATGGTCACATCGGTGTTTTGTTCGTACTGACTGTTCCACAGTTCTTTCTCGGTATTTTCCGTATCGCGGTTGAGTCGAGTCAGGGCGCTGCTCTCTTGTTGCCCTGACTCAGTCAGCTCCCCATCCTGTTCAAGCTGAGTGCCGCCCACCGTAATATTCCCACGCCCCAAGGTGGCCAGGGTTTTACTGGCGTCGTATTGCTGGTTATTGTTGTAGCTGATGTTGGTGGATTGGGGGTTGAGTTCGTCGCCACTGTTGTCTTGGGCCGAATTGGCATCCAAGGGGCCAGTGGGGTTGGTGCCAATGCCCACGCTGGTGGTAATTCCGCCACCCGTTTGACTGACAATGGTGCGGTTGTTGAGGTCGCTGAAGCTCAGAGTTCCAGTCTGGAAGTTCAGTTGACCTAAGTCTTTGCCGTTTTCATCCGTGGTGGCGATGAGCGCACCGGTCAGTTCGGTGTGGCCATCAACCATCACCGCTGCCGAACCACCGCTGGTTAAGCTGGTGAGCAGCGTTTTAGTGGTGCGGGTATAGCCGTTGGCTTGGCGTGCCCCCCCGTTAACACTGCCAAGACCACCGTTTAAACCAACACCAGCGCTCATACCTTCACTGATGTTGTCACTGCTGGCGCGATCTCGTTGGGATTCCAGGTTCAGATCTCCACCGATACTGACGGTGAGCTGATCGTCGCCACGAACGGTAGCCCCGGTAATTTCGGCATCACCTTGGGACAAGATGGCTACGTTGTTGGCCAGTAAGGTGCTATTGGTATAAGTGGTGCTTTTGTTGTCTGCCTGGCGGCGGTCGAAGCTGGCGGTAACGCTGGGACCGCCGTTGCCGTATACCATCCATTGGGCAGTAACATGGCCTTGCCGGGATTGCTCGCTGGCTTGGTGGGTGTTTTTACCGGCAACGATTTCCAACGTATCGGTATCAATGGCCAATTGGTTGTTAGCCTGGAGGTGGCTGCCTCGGATTGTGGTGTGGCCATCGGTTTGCAACCGAATATTTTCGCCGCCAAGGCTGGAGGCGACGCTGGTGGTGGTCAGGCTTTCCTGCTGTGATTGTTGGGCATCTATGTCCAGCTGAAGACCGGCGTTAAACCCATAGTTGCCCGCGCTTTGGGCCGCGGCGGCGGTTTGCGCCAAGAGATTGGTGGTGGCACTGGCCACATTGGCGGCGGCCAGTGCGATGCCGGTTTTATACCAGTCTTCGCCGTCTTTGACGTCCTGGATAACGCTGCGCAATTCCACCAGATCACCCTGAGTGATGCCGGGTTCACCGGCTCGGTAATCGTTTTCCAGTTGAGTGAGTTTTTCTTTCAGTTGATCGAGGTTGCGCTGGTAGTCTTTATATTCCCGCTTTGCACTGTGCAGGGCTTCGGTAGCTTCTTCCAGGTTGTGGGCGGCGGTGGCCACTTCCACTGCCTGATGTTGTACTACTGCGCTGAGTTCAGCGCTACCAACGGTGGATTCGCTGCGGAAGGATTGGGTGTCGATAGTATCAGTGAGGGTAATACCTTGGGCGGCACTCAAGGCAATATCGCCCCTTTGGTTTTGGTCGGTATCAGCGATTATATCCGTTCCCACCAGCTCAATAGCGCCGGTTTGCGCGTTGAGATTTATTGAATCATCACTGGTCAGTTGGGCGTTGCGGTGGCTCAAGGCCGTGTTATCAGATTGACTTTGAGCGTAGTCAGCATTGGCCAGTTTAACAGTGGCGCGACCGTCTTTGGTTTCTACCCATTCATCCGGACGGGAAAGGTTTTCGGCCACATCCCCAAAGCCGACAGTGATGGTTCTATCAAATTGATAGCGACTCACGTTAGTTTGAGACGCTTCCACGCGGATGTTGGCGCTATCGGCTAGCAGGTCGATACCCTGGGAGCCGTGCAGATCGGAACCCGCAATATGCCCCTCCCCCATTTGCCCGTTGATCTGGCCGCCCGCTATCAGGGTGGAGGCTTGATGGCTGGCCACGGTTTGGCCGCTGCGGTGTTGTTCGCTTTCGTAGACGTGACCGCCGCTAAACGCTTTACTGGTTTCGCTCCATTGGTCATGGCTGTGAAGCACTTCACCGGCGGCAATCAGCAGTTGATCCACCGCTTCCAGATTAATGTCGCCTTGCGCTTGAACATCGGCGGCGATCAGTTTCAGGTTACGGCCGGAATACAGCTGAGTGTGGCCGCCACTGGTACTGCTAAAGGCGTGTAATTGAGTGCTTTGGGCGGCTTGGCCCCGGTCTGTTTTTTCCAGACCGAAGGTACTGCTTTTTTTATGTTGGTGAAAATCCATGGATTGAGTTTGCAGTGCACTTATCGTCACCCCTTCGTCACCGGCTATGGCGATATCGCCGCCGCTGTTCAATGTGGCACCGATCAAAGTGGTTTCGCCACTCCCGCGGGTGACAATTTCAGCGTCACTATTCTTATGGGCGTTGATTAGGAGATCACCGCCGCTGGTGATATTGCCCCCCACTACTGTGCTTTCCAGGGTTTCATCGGTCCAGGCTTCGCTGCGCCCAAAACTATCGTCTTGCTCTTCGTGGTTATAATGGTATTGGGTGTCCACCACGGCGCTGATTTTCGTGTCGCCGCCGGCACTGAGTTCAGTGGTGCCTTGGGAATTAAGGTCGGAACCGGTGAGCGTGAGATCCCGCCCTGCGCTAACCGTGCTGCCCGTGGCGCTTTGGATAGTGGCTAATGCATGTTGATCGTAGCGTGCGGTGTGCTCACTGGTGGGAGTGTGGGCATCAATGTGTTGCTGGTTTTTGGCGGCGGCAATGGTCAGGTCACGGCTGGCATCGAGTGCTACTGCACCTTCAGCACTGGTGATCGCGGTGGCGGTGACGCTTAAATCGCGATCGGCTTGCAGTTGCACCGAGCCCTGGCTATCGAGTTGGCTGCCAACGTGTTCGATAGTAGACTCCTGGTAGTGGTTATCTCCCGACCATTTTAATTGGCTGGTTTCCTCACCGGTGACGGTGCCCAGAATCAGGTCGTTGCCAGCAGTGAGTTGAATACCGTCTGCGGTGACCTGTGCCCCAGTAACAGACAGGTCATTACCGGCGGAGGCATTTACTGCGCCGCTAGCCACGGTGATATGCGCCACTTGATCCACATGGGTTTTTTGACTTTGGTCCGTTTGGCTACGGTTGGTGGACGTGGCAACGGATAGGTTGTTATTCGCAGTGATCGTAACGCCGTTGTTGGCCGTGATATCGGCCCCTTGCTGAGTATAGTCCTCACGGGCGCTCAATATAATTGCATCGCCCTGGAGACTTCCGGCTTCGTGGTTAATGTTTTGCGCGCTCAGAGTAAGATCCTGTTCGGTGCTCACTGTGCCGCTGTTGTTGAAATTGCCGCTCATGTCCAGCTTGATTTGATTGGCAGCCACCAGGCTACCCGCTGGCCTGGTGGCATTGCCTCTGGCGGGATACAGCTGGGGTGCAAGAGCCTGCACCTTATTCCCATCAGGCAAGGTAACGCTTTTTTGCACTAACCAGACCATGGGTTCGGTCAATTGATTCATTTGATCAGCAGTGAGTGCAATGCCAGGACGAATATCATGGCTTTGCGCAAAAGCCACACCCGAATCCATTAATGCGCGGAACTGTGCTTCGTCGTCGGCGTAACGGGTAAAAAAGCGGCGGCCGATTAAGTCAGCCATTTGTTCACGAATCAGTTGTTGCTCGTAAAAACCATCGCCCAGACGCATTTGCGTCAATGCTGGGTCGAGCCCCAGTTGATCCAGCATATAATCGCTGGACAACCATGAATCGTAATCGGCAAAGCGAGGGTCGGTTTCTACCAGATAACCTTGCGGAGCCCCAGGCTGGATGCGGTAAAGGCTGTTGTTGGGTAAATTGACGCTGGCATCGGCGCGATAGGGCAAATCAATAGCGGGGTTTAGAACATTGGCGTATTCGGTGGCAATGGCCAGATCAAGGCTCGGCCTGGTGATTACATCGGCGGGGAGGTAGGCGCTGGTTCTACTGCGCGTGTTATAGCTGGTTTTGGTGCCGCCTGCGTGCCTTTTCTTATAGCGCCAGTAGCTGGTCACCTGACCGGCGTCGCTTATTCGACGAAAGCCAGGGGTGGAAATATTGTTCAGGTTCTCGGAATCACCGCTGATTGTACCCCCAGCGAGAATTTGGCTGTCTTCATTGCTGATCCCGTTACTGATGAGATGGATGCCACCACCGGCCAAGATCCGGGCCGGATCACTTTGAGTGACCTGTTCCTCCTCTATGGTACGAGTATAAATATAGCGATAATAGCTGCGATAAGTGTCCTCTGGCGTACGCAGGTATTGAGCTTTGTCATGACGGCGAAATCCTACTTCATCTCGGTTATACCGATTAGGTGAGCCGGAACCTCTGTATTCATAACGGTCCTCCCTGGACACCTCAAAAACTTCAGTTTCCAAATGCTCGTTTCGATTAATAATCTGCTCCACCGCCAGGGCCATGTCCCCTTGAGCCTGGATGGTGGCGCTGAGATTATTCAAAGTATTGGCCTGCCCTACAGCATGCCCTCGATTGTCGATATCACCGCCGATATGTAAATCACCGGCACTGAAGATCAACCCATGATCCTGGTTATTGAGGGTGTTCACACCAAGCGCGAGCGTTTCGCGAGCGGCAATCACCGGGGCGTCTGTGCCATTCGCGGTATTGTTGAGGGTGGCCGCCGCCAACGCCAGTTGATCGCCGTAGAGTTTTCCGCTGCCGATATTGTCCAGCGCCGTGGTTCGCCAGAATAACGTATCGGTGTTCACCACACCCGTATTGGTAGCCAGGGTGGTGTCTGCATTCAGGCTGGCTCCAGTGATGGCGCCACTGTTATTCAGGTTTTCCGTTGCGACCGTAAAAGAACCGCCCTGCATCACACCGCTATTGGCAAGGGACTCTGTTGCATTCACCGTGGCCCGGTCCACAGTCAAGGTATCCTGATTATCCAGGGATGCGGTGTTGAGGGTTAAATCGGCCACATCGATGGTGCCGGTATTGATGGTGGAGGTGTTCTCGGCGGCTAGTGCTTGAACACGAATCGCCCCCGTATTGTTGAGTGTTTGTGAGTTGATCTGGCCGGATCCTGAATCAATATCGGCGTTGTTGGTAACCCGATCACCGGCTATGGTCAGGTCGGTGGTTTTAATATTGCCATCGTTTTGCAAGCTGTACTGCGTTAAATTCAGAGTTACTCCGTGCAGGTCACCGGCATTGTGCAAGGCGTCATCGGTGCGAGCCGCCACCGATCCGGCACTGATTAAACCCGTATTCTCAATCCGGCCATCGGCACTTATCTGAACCTGGCCTGCAGCCACGCCAATTTGCCCGGCATTGCGTACGCCGACTCCGGATTGATTACCCACCAGCCGAATGCTGTTGGCGTACATGCCGCCCAACTCGGCAACATCAATCGCCACCACCGGCGCGCCGGCGGGGTTAGCTTTGGCGTTAACAGATTGTGTATCGGCAGATACCACACCTTGCCCGGCAACGACATTGAGGGTTTCCGCCCAAACACCGGCATTAACTTCCACGGCTTGGCTGATTAGATCGGTATATTGGGCGGTGCGGGAATCCAACCCCTGACCTTCTATTCGTAAAGTGCCCGTTTGCACGTCGTAGCCTTGCCATTGCCCATCTTCAACGCGCAGTTGGCCGGTGGTTAAGCTGGCACGGTTGGCGTTGATAAAGCCACAGCCATCACGGGTGATTCCAGCCGGATTGGCGATCACGACTTGCGCCCGGTCGCCGCCAACTTCCACGTAGCCGTTCAAACGGGACGGATCATTGGCATTGATTTCGTTTAATATAACGCGAGCGGTACCACCACTGAGATTGGGATTGCCTTGCACCCAGCCACCCAGCTGGGTCGTCACATTGGTCTGCGCATTATTTAAAATGACGCCTTGCCGTTCAACGTCGAACTGCTGGTAATGATTGCGTGAGACTCCAGCTTTGCTGGGGGTTTGGATGTTCACCAGGGGCACACCATTGCTGGCGGAGGTGATGTCGGGCTGTTGCGATGGGGGAGCAGAACCATCCGCTATCACATCGGCACGGGCATAGGCGCAACTGAATACAATCATCAGCCCCAATAAAAACGGATTGAAACGATTCCCTTCCATCGACTTTTTAACTCCTAACGCGTTTTCAATGCGTTGATACTCATTGGTTCAAACAATGCTGCAAATAGCAATTAAAACGAAGCACTCACACTGAATGCCGTCACCGTCGAATCGGTCTCAAAATTATCGGGTTTACTAACGGGTGCACCGGCAAACAGATCGTAAGACAATCCAAAATAGCGACCCCTGACACCCAGCACAGTGCCGCTCAGATGATCACCGGCCAGTTGATCGACCTCAGCGCCACTCAACTTGCCATAATCCAACCCCCAGTACAGTTCGAAACGGGGCCAGGGCTGCCACCCCAGGTCATTGCGAATCAGCCAGCCACGCTCGGCGGCCAAAACCCGCTCGCCGTCGAAACCACGTACAGTGAAGCGTCCACCCAAGGAAAAACGATCCTGAGGCATCAATGGTGTTCTATTCCACTGGCCGCGCCATTCGCTACTAAAACGCCAGAACTGATTACCGATATAAAATGGCCAATTAAACCCAATTGCCGCATCCACAATTTCAGGACGGGATACGCCCTGTTCAATGGGTTCTTCTGGCGCGGGCAACGCACCCCGGGCGCCAGTGCCACGGGTGTATTCCAGATTCAGCTCAAGCAGCTTATCACCCCAGAACTGTCGGTGATCGACCCCCAGTTTCCACCCCGCCATACGACGCTTTTGAATTTGTATTTCCGTGTCATCAATATAGTTTCGTGAGGAGCGGGACCAACCACCAATAAACATCGACAATTTGCGACGACTGTCACGAAACCAAACCCTGGAAAGCCGTATATCACTATTGTTACTTTCGCCACTGTAGGTGTAAGGCTCGTTAACCCCTTCGATGGTTTGGAAATACTGGTATTCACTGCGCGTTACGGATATTAGCGAATATCCAATTGGAACGGAATAGTGGACCGTGCCACCTTTGGTGCCACTGTCACCAGAGCCACCACCGTCCAGATCGTGATTTAAGCTGATGTAGAATAAATCGTTCAAACCCAACCAGTGATCAGCTGAAACAGTCACACTGCCTTGATATTTGCCTGTGGCTTCGGCCCCGGAATTGTCTACGGCCAGGGTGAATCGTGCGGGAAAACGTTGTTGCCAATTTATTATCACATCACTCTCACCGGGCCCGGCATCCTTTCCCTGGCTGGGCTCGATTTCGAAATCCGCCGTCACGGTGGGTGGCCGCCGCAGGTTCTCCAGTCCCTGTTCCAAGTCCCGCAGATTCAGCACGTCCCCGGGCTGCATTGGAAAGGCCGTGCGCCACTGCAACCGGGGGTTGGCATCGTCGGCCCCGCGAATGGCGCTAATTCGTCCCGGCACAATAATCAGCCGCAAGTGACCCGAGTTTAGATCCTGCGGTGCGGCCAATACCCGAGTAGTGACCAGACCCTTGGTGATAATGGCGTTTTAAATCCGGCTCATAATCCGGTTTATGGCGTTGCCACCCAAGCACTGGGGCAAGGTCAAATCCCTTTGCCCGTCATCATCCAGAAAAGCGGCTTCCAGCGCCCATTGCCACGTTCATTGTTGGCTGACGACGACCGGTGTTCCACCAGTTCAATACTGCGAATTTCAAAGCATGGCGTTTCGTTCAGGGGCAAGTGACCCGGCTTATGTGCCACATCGGGCTGCAAGCGCACATCAGGCCGGCTTTCCTGGGCTTCGCGCAGCGCCCGTTCCCGTTCTTGCTGGCGAATGATTTGCTGATCCGGATTTACGGGGGTTGTGTCTTCAGCCACTAATGGCCACGACAAGCTGATTCCAGTACTGAACAAAACCAAATAAGGCCATAGGTCCCAGGAGAACTTCACTGATGGTGCCTTTCTTTAACTTGTGTATAATAATTTACATTGTTGGGTTGCGTCTTGCCGTGAAAATGCTCAGGACCAGATAATATAAAACGCGCATAATATCAATAAGAAACCAGCTTCACTGCGTCTGCGATGACCCTCCGATAATAACCATAATCGGCAATCTTATTGCTTCACTGATTTCTTAACGCATCACATTAAACGCATCACATTAAGGGAACCGCCATGAGCGATCTGAAACAACGTTTCGACGAGGCCGTCAATTTCGTGCAATCCGGCGAGGGGGATTTTAAACCCGACAATAATCTCAAGCTAGAATTTTATGCCCTGTACAAACAGGCCACCGAAGGGGATGTGAAAGGCAAGAAACCGGGCCTCACCGACTTTGTCGGACGAGCCAAGTACAGTGCCTGGGAGGGAAAGAAAGGCATGAGCGCCGATCAGGCCATGGAACAGTATATTGCCAAATTGGACCAGTACCGCTGAAAGAACGGACCCCCCAAGACGTCTCCAGGCTCAGTACAACATCTGTTCATAGAGCAGAAAGTCCACCGTATCCCCCTCGCTCACGGTGACCCCGGGGGGGATCACCACCATACCGTTGCCCCAGCTTGCGGAATACAGAATGCCAGAGCTTTGGTTGGGGTAAATCTCAGCCACAGGCCCGCTGTCCGTGGCCACCAACCGTGCCCTCAGGTATTGCTGTCGTACTCCGGCCCGGTCCAGACTGAACCCCGCTACTACCCGCAGCAGGTCTGGCCGCTGCGCCGAGGCCCCTTGCATTTTCAACAGCCAGGGTCGGCACAGCACCAGAAAGGTCACAAATACCGCGGCGGGATTTCCCGGCAAGCCGGCGAAGGGTGTGCCAAGAATTTGGCCGCAAGTGAAAGGCTTGCCGGGTTTGATGGCCAGGCGCCAGAACCGCAGCTCACCCATGCGCTCCAACAATACCCGCACGTGATCTTCCTCGCCCACGGAGACACCGCCGCTGCTCAATACCACATCGGCTTCCGCCGCGGCTTTGATCAGAGCCGCCTCGGTGGCTTCCAACTCATCCGGTACCACCCCCAGGTCCAGAATGTCCAGACCCAGACCCTGCAGCAGGCCGATCAGGGTATAGCGGTTGGAATTGTAAATCTGCCCCGGTCCCAGAGAGTCACCGGGCTCCACCAGTTCATCACCGGTGGCCAGAATGGCCACCCGCAGGGGCCGGTAAACCCGCACCTTATCCACCCCCACTGACGCCAGCAGCCCCAATTCCTGGGCCCGCAACCGGGTACCCTGAGCCAGCACCGTCTGCCCCTTGCGGATATCCTGACCGCGAGGGCGGATATTCTGACCCGCCCGCGGCGCCTGCTGTAGCAGCACGCCATCGTCGGTGGCCTCAGAGTCTTCCTGCATCACCACCGCGTCGGCCCCGGCAGGCACCTCGGCACCGGTGAATATTCTGCCCACCGTGTGGGGCGCCAGGTTAGTGGGCGCCAAGCCGGCGGGAATTCGCTGGGAAACAGGCAGTCGCTGTCCGGGCTGGAAATAGCGGTGGTCCAGACAATAACCGTCCACCGCACTGTTATCCGCCGGTGGCACGTCCACCCCGGAACACACCTGCTCCGCCAACACCCGGCCCCGAGCCGTGCTCAGAGGCACTGTTTCCGCATCCGGCGGCGCGCCTGCTGAATCCAATAGCTCCACCAGGGCCGTTTCCACCGCCATCAATCCCGGTTTGCCGCCCATCACCCGCGACTCTCGCAATCCTGACCCGACAGACGCCGGGCGGTAATGAGTTTGACGTAGTTGCAGGGTTTGTGGGTGGCGTCCAGCTGCTGGGCAATGATACCGTTCCAGGCGGTACGGCAGGCATTGGTGGAACCTGGCATGCAAAAAATCACGGTGTTATTGGCCAGCCCCCCCAGAGCCCGGGACTGGATAGTGGAGGTGCCGATTTCATTGAAGGAAATCTGCCGGAACACCTCGCCGAAACCTTCGATGTTCTTGTCGAACAGGGGCAACACGGCCTCCGGTGTGGTGTCACGGCCGGAGAACCCGGTCCCCCCGGTCACCAGGATCGCCTCCACACCGGGATCGGCCACCCAGCGCGACACCACGGCCCGGATCTGGTAAATGTCGTCGGCGACGATTTGCTTGTCCACCACCTCATGGCCGGCGCTGGTGATGCTGTCGGTCAGTAGATTGCCGGAGGTGTCGGTGTCGGCGGTGCGGGTGTCGGAGACCGTGAGTACGGCCACGTGTACGGGAATAAACTCGGCTGTTGCACTCATAAAACGGGTCCTGTCCTCGCTGTGGTAAACCGGCATGGTAAACCGGTGCCGGCGGCCCTCAGCCCCCGGTCATATTCATAAACCGCACGATCTGCGGTGCTTCCTGCAGATCAAAGTAATGCCGCTCCGGTTTCAGGTCCATGGCGTCGACAATCGCTTGGCGCAATTCGGCATCGTCTTCGGTCTGCCGCACCACCTGGCGCAGATCCACGGAATGTTCATTGCCCAGACACAGCAGCAGACGGCCTTCCGCCGTCAGCCGCACCCGGTTGCAGTCACTGCAGAAGTTATGGCTGTGGGGCGAAATAAAGCCCACCCGAATGGGGCTGTCATCAAAGCGGTAATAGCGTGCCGGTCCACCGCTGCGGTGGGTGCAGGGGCTCAGGGAATAGCGCGACTCTATCACCTTGCGCACCTCCTGGGAGGCCATAAAACAGGCGTCGCGGGCATGTTCATCCACCTGTCCCAGGGGCATTTCCTCGATGAAGGTGAGGTCCAGTCCGCGGTCCCGGGCAAATGCCACCAGTGGCAGGATCTCTTCGTCGTTGCGGCCTTTGAGGATCACCGCATTGAGTTTGATGCCGGCAAAGCCCTGCTGGCGGGCGGCATCAATGCCGGCGATGACCCGCCGCAGATCACCGGTTCGGGTCAGTTCACGAAACCGGTCCGGGTCCACGCTGTCGAGGCTGATATTAATGCGTTTTACCCCCGCCTGACGCAGCGGAGCCGCCATTTTGGCCAGTTGCGAGCCGTTGCTGGTCATCACCAGCTCTTCCAGCCCCAGCATCCGCCCCAGATTGCGGAACAGACTGAGTACATGACGTCGAATCAACGGTTCGCCGCCGGTGATCCGGATTTTTTTCACCCCCAGTGCGACAAAGGCGCCGGCAATTCGCTCGATCTCCTCCAGGCTCAGTACCTGCTCCCGGGGCACAAAGGTCATTTCCTCAGCCATGCAGTAGACGCAACGGAAATCACAACGGTCAGTCACCGAGATCCGCAGATAATTGACCTGCCGGCCGAATTTATCCACCAGCGCGCTGCTGTTCATACTACTCCCCGTCCCGCTGCCGGGATGCTGCCCGTAACCGGCTTTTGGCCGCCTGCCACTCCTGCTCCATGCGCTCCAGAGAGACGTCCTCCAGGCTTTCCCCCCCGGCCATCACCGCCTGCTCCACCGCACGGAATCGTTGTTCAAACTTGCGGTTGGCTTCGATCATGACCCACTCGGGATCCAGTTTGAAATGTCTGGCCAGATTAACACAGCAGAACAGCACATCGCCAAGTTCATCGGCAATGCGGTCGGTGGTGGTTGCCGAGGACCCGGCCCGCACTTCCGTCGTCAGCTCCTCCACTTCCTCCAGCAGTTTGTCCAGCACCGCCCGGGGCTCCGGCCAGTCAAAGCCCTTCTGCGCCGCCCGGGCCTGCATTTTATAGGCCCGCTTCAGGGGCGCCATGCCCGTGGGCACAGTGTCCAGCAGGGATTCCCCCAACTGGTTTTTCGCGGCCTTTTCCCGTTGTTTGATACGCTCCCAATTGCTTTTGATCTCCGTCTCGGAGATCTCGCGATCCGGCTCCACGCGGCTTTCCAGGGTGCCGGCGGGAAACACATGGGGATGCCGCCGCACCAGCTTTTGTTCCAGCTCCTGCAACACATCAATAAACTGAAAACGTCCTTCCTCTTCCGCCATCTGGGTGTAAAACACCACCTGGAACAGGAGATCCCCCAGCTCCTCCCGCAGGTGATCAAAATCCCCCCGGGCGATGGTGTCGGCCACTTCGTAGGCTTCTTCAATGGTGAACGGGGCAATACTGACGTAGCTTTGCCGGCAGTCCCAGGGGCAGCCGGTTTCCGGCTCCCGCAGGCGCGCCATCAGATAGCGAATGCGATCCACCGGCCCGGCGCCGGCGGGATCAATGTCGTGACTGTTCATCACTGTAACCCTGGTGCGAACGGCGCACCTCGATAACATTGGAGAGTTGATTGATACGGGCCAGCACGTCCCCCAGGCCGGCCAGACTGCCAATATCCATGCTCAGTGACATGGTGGCGGTGTGATCTGTGGGGTCGGATTTGGTATTGATGGAGGTGACGTTCACCCGTTCCGCCGCCAGGACCTGGGTAATATCCCGCAGCAGCCCCTGACGGTCATAGGCCTTGATAAACACTTCCACCGGGTAGGTACGCCCGGCCTCCGCCGACCAGCTCACATCCACCACCCGATCGCCATGAATTTCCAGCAATCGTTGCAGCTCTTTGCAGTGCTTGCGGTGCACGGTCACCCCGCGGCCCACGGAAATGTAGCCCACCACTTCATCCCCCGGCACCGGTTTGCAACAGCCGGCGATGCTGGTCATCAGATTATCCACGCCGTTGATACTGAATTCCGAGGTAATGGGATTCACCCGCGGCTTGCGGATATCCCGGGGGATCAGTTCCTGCTGTTCCCCTTCATGGTGCAGCTCCTGAATGGAATTCAACACCTGACTCACCCGCAAATCGCCAGCCCCCACGGCGGCGTAGATATCCTCGGCAGCTTTCAGGTTCAGCGCCCGGGCCACCCGGTCCAGATTGAGCCGGCCCACGTCAAGCCGTTTGAATTCCTTGTCCAGCAGATCACGGCCACCCTCGATGTTGCGATCGCGATCCTGCAGTTTAAACCAGTGTGCCACCTTGGCCCGGGCCCGGTTGGTGCCCAGATACCCCAGGGAAGGCTGCAGCCAGTCGCGGCTGGGGCGGGATTCGTTGCCCTTCAGCACCTCTACCTGCTCCCCAGTGCGCAACTGATAATTCAACGGCACGATACGGCCATTGACTTTGGCCCCGCGACAGCGGTGCCCCACTTCGGTATGAATGTGGTAGGCAAAGTCCAGTGGCGTGGCGCCCTGGGCCAGATCCACCACATGACCCTCCGGGGTGAACACGTAAACCCGCTCATCGACGATGTCTTCATTAAACTGGGTGAGGACGCTGGTGACCGCGTTATCACCCAGTTCCTCCTGCCACTCCAGCACCTGCCGCAACCAGGCGATTTTGCCGTCGTAGCTGTCGCTGCGGCCGGTGCTTCCCTCTTTGTAACGCCAGTGGGCACAGACCCCCAGCTCCGCTTCATCGTGCATATCGTGGGTGCGGATCTGGACCTCCAGCACCTTGCCCTCCGGCCCCAGTACCGCCGTATGCAGGGAGCGGTAACCGTTCTCTTTGGGGGTGGCGATATAGTCGTCGAACTCCCGGGGAATGTGCTGCCAGATATTGTGCACCACCCCCAGGGCGGCGTAACAGTCGCGGATATCCGGCACCAGCACCCGCACCGCGCGGATGTCGTAGACCTGATAGAAATCGATATTCTTGCGCTTCATTTTGCGCCAGATACTGTAGATGTGTTTGGCCCGGCCGCTGATGTCCGAGTCCACCCCCACCCGGGCCAAGGCATCGTGCAGATGGTCCACCACCCGGCGGATATACTCCTCCCGGTCCAGTCGTTTCTCATCCAGCAGTTTGGCGATGCGCATGTAAGCGTCAGGCTGCAGGTAGCGGAAGGAAAGATCCTCCAGCTCCCATTTCAGATGGCCAATGCCCAGACGATGAGCCAGGGGCGCATAGATGTCGAAGACCTCCCGGGCCACCCGCTGTTTTTTCTCCTCCGGGGCATTCTTTACCGCGCGAATGGCGCAGGTGCGCTCCGCCAGCTTGATCAGGGCCACCCGCACGTCATCCACCATGGCCACCAGCATCTTGCGCAGATTGTCCAACTGATCGGTGGCCTGACCCAGCACCACTTTGTTCTCGGGATTCATCACGGTGCTGATGGCGGCCATGCGCAGCACCCCTTCGATGAGTTTGGCGATATTGCCACCGGCCAGCTTGCTCACGGTACCCAGGGTGGCCTTGCCTTCCCGCACCGCCCGATACAATACCGCGGCCTTCAGGGCGTCGGTGTCCAGATGCAGCTCCGCCAGAATTTCGGCAATCTCCAACCCGGTGAGAAAACTGTTGCCGCTTTCCCATCGGGCGTCATCCCCCGGCGGCACGGGCTGCGCCAGTTCAGCGGCATACAGCGCCAACTGGCGCAGCCCGGCTTCGTCACTGAGCTCCACTTTATCCTTGAGGCGATCAATCCAGGCATCCAGATCCACGCTGCCGTCGGCCCTGATCACCTGCTGGTTGCGTACGGTGACCATAGGCTAGTCCGGCTCAAACACGGCAATGGATTCCACATGGGTGGTGTGCGGAAACATATCCATCACCCCGGCCTGGCGCAGACCATAACCCCGTTCCCGCAGGACGCCAGCATCCCGGGCCAGGGTGGCCGGGTTACAGGACACATAAACAATGCGGCGGGGCTTTAACTCGGTCATTCGGGTGACCACCTCCAGGGCGCCGGAACGGGGTGGGTCAATGAGTATTTTATCGAAGCCCAGCTGACCCCAGGGCGTTTCAGTGAGCGGTCGGGTCAGATCGGCGGCATGAAACGCCACATTATTCAGTCCGTTCAGGCGGGCATTTTCGCGACCCCGTTCCACCATGGCCTTTTCCCCTTCGACCCCAATGACTTCCGCTGCATTAGTGGCCAGAGGCAGGGTAAAGTTCCCCAGTCCACAGAACAGGTCCAGCACCCGTTCGTCGGATCGTACATCCAGCAAGGCCAGTGCCAGTTCCACCATCCGGCGGTTAATGGCCTGATTCACCTGGGTGAAATCCAAAGGGTGGAAAGCCAGGGTCAGACCAAAGTCCGGCAGCTGGTAATGCAGGCGTTCCGCCCCCTCCGGCCAGACCTTGTGCACGCTGTCCGGGCCGGCAGGCTGCAGGTACAGGTGGAAGCCGTGGGTCACGCAAAAATCCTGAATCCGGGCCTGGTCCGCCGCGCTCAGGGGGGCCAGGTGGCGCAGCACCAGGGCGGTGGCGTCGTCGCCCCGGGCCACTTCAATCTGCGGCAGGGCCTCACGGCCCTCCAACGAGGCCACCAGGCTGCGCAACTCACTGATGCGCAGGCCAATGTCCTCAGTCAACACGTGACACTGATCGATCTCCGCCAGAAAACTGTTGCGCTTTTCCCGAAACCCCACCAGCGCCGTTTCCTTTTTGAAAACGTACTTCACACCCAGCCGCGCTTTGCGTCGATAACCGAATTCCGGACCGGTAAGGGGGGGTAACAGGGTATCTGGCTGCACCTGCCCGAAATGCTGAAGTTGCTCCAGTAACACGCCCTGTTTGGTGAGAATCTGGGCCTGGGGTGCCTGGTGCTGCAGGCTGCAGCCCCCACAAACAGCGGCGTGGGGGCAGCGCGGCGTCACCCGTTCCGGACTGGCGCGGAGTACCTCCAGGGCACGCCCCTCGTCAAACCGGCCCCGACGCTGGGTATACAGGAAGTTCACCTGTTCCCCGGGCAGGGCGCCGTCCACAAAGACCGTTTTGCCCTCTACCCGGCCGATACCCCGGCCATCATGACTGAGGGCGGTGATTTCAATGGCCACCGGGTCCGCCGGCAGCCTGGCGGCACGTCTTCTTCTTGCCATATTTGCCTACCTCTATCGCCGGGACCCAGCGTCCGGCCCGGTCGCCTGACCCGGTTGCCTGAGCCGGTGCCGGTCTTCCCACTGCTGCAGAAAGGCCAGGAAATGGGGATGCGCCTCGCGCCGCAGATAGTCTTTCACCAGCACCAGTTCGGCCTCATAGTCGGGCGCCAGCAGCGCGCCACGAATCAGCTGAAAGCGCAAATACACCAGCCAGGTATTCAACACATCCGTTTCACAATAGTCGCGAATGCCGCTGATGTCTCCCTGTTGCCAGGCCTCCCAGACCGCCGCGCCGCTCATCCCCATCTTGCCGGGAAACCCCAGCAGGGTGGCCAGCTGATCCAGGGGCACGAAAGCCCGGTTATTATACAGCGCCAACAGGTCCATCAGGTCAGTATGCCGCTCATGGTAGCGGCTCAAGTAATTATTCCATTTGAAATTGCGGTCATCCTGCCCCTGATCCCAATAGCGGGGCGCCGCCACCCCGTGCAGCAGGGCCCGGTAATGCAATACCGGCAGATCGAAGCCGGAGCCGTTCCAGCTCACCAGGGTGGGGCTGAAATGCTCAATCAGATGAAAAAACTTTTCCAGCAGGATTTTCTCCGGGTCTTCGGGCTCCCCCAGAGACCAGACCGCAATCTGATCCCGGGACCGGAACACCGCGGAAATGGCCACCACCTGATGCAGGTGCAGACGCAGGAAGTCATGGCCCGCCTCCTGGCGCCGCAAATTGAACATGGCGCTGGCGGTATCGGCGTCGTTGAGACCCTCCAGCGCCAGCAAATCGCGGCCGCTGGCCACATCCGGCACGGTTTCAATGTCAAATACCAACACGTTCATACGCAATCAGATGGCGTCAAACACGCCAGTGGAAAGATAGCGGTCGCCACGGTCGCAGATGATCACCACAATCACCGCGTTCTGTACCTGCTGCGACAGTTGCAGGGCACCGGCCACCGCCCCGCCGGAGGAGACGCCGCAGAAAATGCCCTCTTCGCTGGCGAGCCGGCGCATGGTCACTTCGGCGTCCTCCTGGCCCACATCAATCACCCAGTCCACCCGGGAGGCGTCGAAGATCTTCGGCAGATAGGCCTCAGGCCAGCGGCGAATGCCGGGGATAGAAGCCCCCTCCCGGGGTTGCAGGCCGATGATCTCCACTTCTGGGTTTTGCTCTTTCAGATAGCGGGAGGTGCCCATTATCGTGCCGGTGGTGCCCATGGAGCTGACGAAGTGAGTCACCGTACCCCGGGTGTCACGCCAGATTTCCGGCCCCGTGCCACGGTAGTGGGCCTCCGGGTTATCCTGATTGTCGAACTGATCCAGTACCACCCCTTTGCCTTCCACCTGCATCTGCTGGGCCAGATCCCGCGCGCCCTCCATACTCTGGGCCTTGGACACCAGCACCAGCTCCGCGCCATAAGCCGCCATGGCGGCGCGCCGCTCCGCGCTCATATTGTCAGGCATGATCAGTACCATCCGATAGCCCTTGATGGCGGCGGCCATGGCCAGGGCGATCCCGGTATTGCCGCTGGTGGCTTCGATCAGGGTGTCCCCGGGTTTGATCTGGCCCCGGTCCTCCGCCGCCTGAATCATATTCAGCGCCGGACGGTCTTTCACCGACCCCGCGGGATTGTTGCCCTCCAGCTTCACCAGCAAGGTGTTGCTGGTGGCTCCGGGCAGGCGCTGCAAGCGCACCAGCGGCGTGTTTCCTACAAAGTCTTCAATCGTGGGATAATGCATGATTCCGATGGGTGATTTGCTGAATCGGGGGAGTATTGTACCCTGCCCGGATGCGACCGCCTAATGTTGTAAATGATTTATCAGGGTCCGCGGCGGCGGCGGTCGCCGATCACCGCCAAAATGGAATCGGGGATACAAGGAGGCGATGACTTATACTGATTGGAAAGTCATCGGTCATATAACGTGAAACCAAAGCCACTTTCCAGCCCTCTCAGACGCCTGGGCCTGCGCTCACGGGCACTGTTGCTGAGCGCGGTTCCCGTGCTGGCTATCGGTGTGATATTGGCGCCGATGTTTACCCTGCAGCGATTTCAGGAACTGGAGCACACCCTGGAGCAGCAGGGTGAGAGTATTGCGGCGGCGTTTTCCCATGGTATCTATGAAAGCCTGACCCGTGGGGACGAGAATGTGCTGCCATTCTATGCCCAGCGCATTCTGGAGGAGAACAATGTACGCTCGGTGGCCATCCACCACCCCGATGGCGAACTGCTGGTGCGGGCGGGGCCTAAAATGCGACCGCTGCCGGAAGGTACCGAACTGTTACCCGCCCCTGACCAGATTCACGCCAGCTACCGGCTTACCGATTCCACCCTGCGCATCATTCATCCCATTTACCCGGCCTCCAGCTATCATCCGCTGGCGGACGAACAGGGCAGCGCCGGCTGGCTGGAGGTGGAACTGGACCGCTCCAGCCTGGTGATCGCCAAGTACCGCAGCCTGCTCTATACCCTGCTGCTACTGGTGCTGGCTCTGGCCATCAGCATTGCCGTGGCGGCCCGCTTCTCCCGCCGCATCGGTCAGGTGGTGGATGGCATCAAAAGCGCCCTGCAGACCATGAGTGAAGGCGATCTGGAAGTGCGGCTGAAAGAGGACGCCTACGGCGAGCTGCGGGAACTGCAGGTGGCGTTGAATCGCCTGGGTTCCTCCATTCTGGAAGGCCAGCAGGAGCTGCAACAAAACGTGGACCAGGCCACGGAGGACCTGCGGGAAACGCTGGAAACCATCGAGATTCAGAACATTGAGCTGGATCTGGCCCGTAAGGAGGCGCTGGAAGCCAGCCGCATCAAATCCGAGTTTCTGGCCAACATGTCCCACGAAATCCGTACCCCGCTCAATGGCATCATCGGCTTCACCAATCTGCTGCTGAAAAGTGACATTTCCCTGACCCAGCGGGATTACCTGGACACGATTCAAAAGTCCTCCGAGAGCCTGCTTTCGATCATCAATGACATCCTGGATTTCTCCAAAATTGAGGCCGGTAAACTGGTGCTGGATCAGGTGCCGTTGAACTTCCAGGACGTGGTGGAGGACGTACTCACCATGCTGGCGCCCATGGCCTACGACAAACGGCTGGAGCAGGTGAGCCTGTTCTACTCCGATGTGCCCACCGGAGTCATTGGCGACCCCCTGCGTCTGAAGCAGATCCTCACCAACCTGGTGAACAATGCCATCAAATTCACCGAACAGGGGGAAGTGGTGGTGCGGGTGATGCTGGATGATCAGAAGGAGGATCTGGCCACCATCAAGGTGACGGTATCCGATACCGGCATCGGCCTCAGCAAGGAACAGCAGCGGGCCCTGTTCAGTGCCTTCCGCCAGGCGGACACCACCACCGCCCGACGCTTCGGCGGCACCGGGCTGGGCCTGGTGATCTCCAAGCACCTGGTGGAGCAGATGCGCGGTGAGATCGGGCTGGAAAGTGAACCGGGCCAGGGCTCCACCTTCTGGTTCACGTTCCGGGCCAAGGTGCATAACAAAAACACGGCCTTCGAGCCACTGATCATCAACCAGAGCGGCCGCATCGCCATCTTCGATACCAATCCCACGGTGCGGGCCAACCTGCGCAACACACTGCAACGTCGTAAAATCGAGGTGGTGGAATTCCAGGACATTGGCGCCCTCACCAATGTGTTACGCAGTCAGGAGGGCGAACTGCCCCACGCGGTGATTGTCGGTGTCAATGCCCGCAATCCGCAATACGCCAACATTGTAGAACTGTACAAACTGAATCATCACCGGATTCCCCTGGTGCTGCACGGCAACCCGGCGGATCAGACCAGCCTGGCGGAGCTGCTGGGGGGACCGCAACTACCCTTGATCAACAAGCCCCTGTGTCAGTACAAGGCCTATGAAACCCTGGGGGAGATACTGGAGTCGGATGCCTTTGTCACCGAACGCGCCCGTCCGGATATGGAGCTGCCACTGGTGGCCAGCCAACTGGGCCCCAAGGATCTGCAGTTGCTCGCGGTGGATGATGTTCCCGCCAATCTGAAATTGCTGTGCGCGCTGCTGGAGGATTTGCAGGTTTCCGTCACTGCCTGCGACAGTGGCATCAAAGCGCTGGAAATCATGCGCGATCAGCATTTCGATCTGGTGCTTATGGATATTCAGATGCCGGTGATGGACGGTGTGGAAACCGCCAGCCATATTCGGGCATTGGAGGAGGGTCGCCGGCACACCCCGATTATCGCCGTCACCGCCCACGCTCTGGCCAGTGAAAAGCACAACCTGCTCAGCTCCGGCATGGACGATTATGTCACCAAGCCGATCAACGAAGCCCAGCTGATTCACATCATCTACAAATGGACCGGCGTCAATCTGCAACCGGAGCCCCCTATGGATCAGGTTGCTGCCGCCAACACCGAGCATCCCGACCCGGTGGTGGATCTGCACCTGGGGCTGAAGCTGGCGAATAACAAGCCGGAGCTGGCCCGGGAATTATTGGAAATGCTGTACAGCTCACTGCAGCGGGACCGGGAGACCATTCCACTGTTATTGCGGGAGGAGGACCACGAGACCCTGCAGGAAGCGGTACACAAACTCCACGGCGCCACCCGCTATACCGGGGTGCCGGCCCTGCAGCGGGCGTCTCTGGCGCTGGAGGAAAGTCTGAAGCTGGAACGCCAGGAGACGGTACCGGCACTGTGCCAGGAGCTGCTGCGGGAGATTGACCGGGTCATCGAATGGTGCCAGGAGAATCAGGATATGGTGACCCTGTAACCCCGGCTGTCAACGTTCCAGAATCACGAACGCCAGAGCATGTTCACGCTCATCTGACAGCGAAAGGTGCAGCCGCTGCACCCCAAGCTGCTCCGCCCGCTGCAGCGCCGGCCCACTGAGTTGCAGCCGTGGTGCGCCACGATCATCGTTGCTCACCGCCACCTGCTGCCAGGTAATGCCGTCGGCGAAGCCAGTGCCCAAGGCCTTGACCGCCGCCTCTTTGGCGGCAAAACGCTTGGCCAGAAACGCGGCCCCGTTGCGTTTGCCGGCAAACTCCCGGTACTCGGCCTCGGTCAGCAGGCGGCGGGCAAAGCGATCGCCGGTGTTCTGCAGCTTTTCCGCCATGCGGGCGATGGTAACCATATCGGTGCCGATGCCGACGATCATCGTCCCGCCTGCCATAGCAGCCGCTGCATTTCCCGAACCGCCTCCGGGATACCGGACAGCACCGCCCGGGCGATCAACGCATGGCCGATATTGAGTTCATTGATGCCCGGCAGCGCCGCCACCGGCTCCACATTGTGATAGTGCAGCCCGTGGCCGGCGTTGACCACCAGCCCCAGCGCCAGGGCCTGGTCCAGACCCCGGCGAATACGCTGCAGCTCCTGCTCCCGGGCCTGGGGGCAGCCGGCGTCGGCGTAGGCGCCGGTATGTATCTCGATGACCGGCGCACCGCTGTCCGCCGCCGCCTGAATCTGGCGGGGATCGGCATCGATAAACAATGACACCTCAATGCCGGCCGCGGCGAGCCGCTGCACCGCCGTTTGAATCCGGGGTAACTGCCCCGCCACGTCCAGCCCGCCCTCGGTGGTGAGTTCCTCGCGCTTTTCCGGCACCAGACAGCAATGGGGCGGCACCACCGCAACGGCATACTCCAGCATGGCTTCGGTGACCGCCAGCTCCAGGTTAAGGCGGGTCTGCAGGGTCTGCATTAGCAGCGCCACATCCCGCTCCTGAATATGCCGGCGATCCTCCCGCAGATGCACGGTAATGCCGTCGGCACCGGCCTCTTCCGCCAACAGTGCCGCCTGCACCGGATCGGGATAACGGGTGCCCCGCGCCTGGCGCAGGGTAGCCACATGATCCACATTAACCCCCAGCAATACCCGCTGTTTGTTATCAGTCATTGCACCCTTTGCCTTTCATAAGCTGAACGTTGCGAGTTTCAGGTTACTTGAACAGTTCCCGGCTGCGCAGGGGCCGGTCCCCAAGGTGGGGGGCCAGCGCCAGCCGGCTGAGTTGCTTGGCGGCCTGAGCCACGGCGTCGTCATCATAAAGCTGTTGCTCCATGGCCAGCAAGTGTGCGCCCCGGAAACAACCGCGCTGCGCACCCACGGCCCGGGGTGACTCGCGGAGTACGGAAAACCCCAGATCCGCCTGATAGAGATACCACAGGTCCGGTTCGATGGGGCGGCCGTCCACGTCCTGATCCAAGATTAACTGATAGCCCAGTTCCGCTAACAGCCGCTGCTCGAACCGGCGCAGGGTGGCTTCCAGGGGGCCCTCCCGCAATTGCCCGAGGGCCGCCACATAATCCTGGAACAGGGCCGGTAGCGGTTCTTCCCGGTGTAGCAGACGCACCAACAATTCATTGAGATACAGGCCACTGTAGAGCGCAAAACCGGTGAGCATCGTTGCCGTGCCAGCGGGCTCCAACAGGCGCCCGGTTTTTAATTCATTACGGCCATCAAAGCTCACGGCCAGGGGGTTGAAAGGTTGCAGCAGCCGGCCCCGGGCCCCCTGTTTGCCGGCTTTGCGCACGCCTCGGTAGAGCAGCGATACCCGGCCGTAATGCTGCAGTAAAAAGTCACCAATGACACTGGTATCCCGGTACGGCCGGCTGTGCAGCAGATAGCCCAGGTCAGTGCTGGCCATCGTCGTAGCCCAAACTGCGTAACGCCCGTTCGTCGTCTGACCAGCCGCTCTTCACCTTGACCCAGAGTTTGAGCATGACCTTGGCATCCAGCAAGCGCTCAATGTCCTGGCGGGCCTCAGTGCCCACCTTGCGCAACCGCTCCCCTTTGTCGCCAATCACGATGCGCTTCTGGCTGGCTTTTTCCACCAGGATCAGGGCGCTGATATGCCAGACCGTACCCTGCTGTTCAAACTGTTCGATCTCCACGCTGCAGGCGTAAGGCAGCTCCTTGCCCAACTGCCGCATCAGTTTCTCCCGTACCGCCTCGGCCGCCATAAAGCGCATGGAGCGGTCGGTTACCTGATCCTCGGGGTAGAAAAACTCGCTCACCGGCAGGCGCTGGAAAATTTCCTGTTCCAGTTGATCCAGTTGGCGGTTGCGGAGGGCGGACACCGGTACGATGGCGGCGAAATCCCGCTTCTGCGCCAGGGCCTCCAGATGAGGCAGCAGCGCGGCTTTGTCGTCAATAGTATCGAGTTTGTTCAGCGCCAGAATCACCGGCGCAGGGTTACCGGCCAGTTTCTGCAGCACATGCTCGTCGCCTTCATTCCATTTCAGGGCATCCACCACCATGACGATCACATCCACGTCCCGCACCGAGGTGGTGGCGGCGCGGTTCATCATGCGATTGATGGCGCGGGGTTCCTGACGGTGGATGCCAGGGGTATCCACGTACACCGCCTGCACATTGTCCCCGGTGCGAATACCCAACACCCGATGCCGGGTGGTTTGGGGTTTGCGGGACGTGATACTGATCTTCTGCCCCAACAGATGGTTCATCAATGTGGATTTGCCCACATTGGGGCGCCCCACTATCGCCACGTAACCGCAACGGGTGTCATTGGTCACCGTCTTCCCCCTCCAGCGCGGCGAGCACCTCACCCGCCGCGATCTGCTCCGCCTGACGCCGGCTCTGACCCTCGCCCCGGGCCACCCGATTGAGCTCCTGCACCCGGCAGTCCACCACAAAATGCTGGGCATGGGACTGGCCACTGACTGCCACAATCTCATACACCGGCAGCGCCAGCTTGCGGGCCTGCAGCCACTCCTGCAACCGGGTCTTGTTGTCTTTCACCACATCGTCCAACGATAGCTTGGCCAGCCACTGCCGGTACCAGGACAGCACCATCGACCGGGCCTTATCCATTCCGGCATCCAGGTATACCGCACCGATAATGGCCTCCACCGCGTCCGCCAGAATGGAATCCCGGCGGGAACCGCCGGATTTCAGTTCCCCGGGGCCCAGTTTCAGATGAGGCCCCAGGGCCAGTTGCCGGGCCACCCTGGTGAGCGTTGGCCCCTTCACCAGGTTGGCCCGCTGCCGGCTCAGCTGACCCTCCCGGGCATCGGGAAAGCGCTGAAACAGGGCCTCGCCAATCACAAAATTGAGGATGGAGTCCCCCAGAAATTCCAGCCGTTCATTGTTGTGTCGACCATCGACACTGCGGTGGGTGAGCGCCAGCTCCAGCAATTCCGGCCGCTGAAACCGGTGCGGCAAACTACTGGCCAGGTTCGCGAGGTCTGCCGTCATTTAGCTCTGAGGTTGGCGCTGTGGGAGAACTTCAACACGGCGTCCACATTGCCGTACATGGGCACCCGGCGCTCGTAGATCACATCGATCAGGATAGTGCCCTCCTCTTTCTTGATCAGCACTTCATCCTTGGCCAGTTCCACCCCGTTCACATCCAGGCGTTTGTTGAGGGTGCTGCGGATTTCCTTGGGACTCATGGCGCGGGTAGCGTCTTCCTCCGCCAGATTTTTCAGGGCGGTTTTCACCGCCATATCCTCGAAGTACGGAGCCCACAGTTTCATCACCGTCACTGCTGCAAAGATCAGCACCAGGATGATGAACAGAGTGGTGTACATGGACGATCCGGTTTGTCTGTTTTTGAATGCCTGCATGTTCTTCACCTCTGCTCGTGCCCCGTGGTCTTATTCCACGAAGCGATTGCGTTCGAAGCTGGGCACCCACCCGGGCATACTCATCCAGATGGCAAACGCTTTGCCCACCACATAGCGGTCGGGCACAAAGCCCCAGAACCGGCTGTCACGGCTGTTATCCCGATTGTCGCCCAGCACAAAATAATGATCTTCCGGAACGGTCCAGGTCATGGGCGGTTCAGTGGGCCGCTCCAGGGTAATCATTATGTCGTGATCCACACCGCCCAGGGTTTCATTATAGATTTTAATCTGCGGATGGGCCGGCGGCAGTTGGGCTTCCAGCACCTGTTTCACCGGTTCGCCGTTGAGATAGATGGTTTTGTTTTCGTAGCGCACCACATCCCCCGGCACCCCCACCACTCGTTTAATATAGTTGATACTGGGCTGTTCCGGGTACTTGAACACCATGATGTCACCGGTTTCCGGTTTGCCGATGGGTACAATCTCGTAGCCGAGAATGGGCAATCGCAGGCCGTAGGCAAATTTGTTCACCAGGATATAGTCACCCACCAGCAGGGTGGGAATCATGGAACCGGTGGGAATCTTGAACGGCTCCACCAGAAACGAGCGCAGCACCAGCACCACCACCAGCACGGGAAAGAACGACGCGGGAAACTCCAACCACTGCGGTGGTGATTCATCCGCCTGGCGGCGGGGTTTGAAGATCAACAGGTCCAACAGATAGAAAAAACCGGAAAACGCCACCAGCGCCACCAGAATGATCGCAAAATCAAAATCCATGCTTTATTTGTCCACCTTCAACACGGCCAGGAACGCATCCTGGGGAATCTCCACCCGCCCCACCTGCTTCATACGCTTCTTGCCTTCTTTTTGTTTTTCCAGCAACTTGCGCTTGCGGCTGACATCGCCGCCGTAGCACTTGGCCAGGACATTCTTACGCAGCGCCTTCACCGTCTGCCGGGCGATAATCTTGCTGCCGATGGCCGCCTGAATGGCCACGTCAAACATTTGGCGGGGAATCAGCTCTTTCATGCGTTCGGTAAGGGCCCGGCCCCGGTATTCCGCCTGATCCCGGTGACAGATGATGGCCAGAGCGTCCACCTTATCGCCGTTGATCATCACATCCACCCGCACCAGACTGCTGGCCTCGAAGCGCTTGAACCCATACTCCAGGGAGGCATAACCGCGGCTGGTGGATTTCAGTCGGTCGAACAGATCCAGCACCACTTCGCTCATGGGCATGTCGTACTGCAGGGACACCTGATTGCCCATAAACTGCATATTGCGCTGCACGCCGCGCTTTTCCACGCACAGAGTGATCACGTTACCGAGGTAGTCCTGCGGCACCAGAATGGTGACATCGGCGATGGGCTCGCGGAATTCCTCCACCTTGGACAGATCCGGCAACGCCGACGGATTATCCACGTAAATGGTTTCCCCGGATTTCAGCAGCAGCTCATACACCACCGTGGGCGCCGTGGTGATGAGGTCCAGATCGTATTCCCGCTCCAGCCGCTCCTGAATGATCTCCATATGCAACATGCCCAGAAACCCGCAGCGGAAGCCGAAACCCAAAGCATCGGAGGATTCCGGTTCGAATTGCAGCGAGGCATCGTTCAGACTGAGCTTGCCCAGGGCATCGCGGAACTGCTCGTAATCATCGGCACTGACGGGAAACAGGCCCGCGTAGACCTGAGGTTTGACCCGCTTGAAACCCGCCAGACTGGGTACTTCCGGGGTCTTGGCGTGGGTCAGGGTATCCCCCACCGGAGCGCCGTGAATGTCCTTGATGCCCGCCACCAGGAAGCCCACCTCACCCGCTTCCAGGATGTCGGTTTCAGTGCGCTTGGGGGTGAATATCCCCACCGCGTCCACCACGTAATCCTTGCCGGTGGATTTCACCCGGATCTTCTCTCCCTTGCGAATACAACCATCCATCACCCGGATCAGGGACACCACACCCAGATAGTTATCAAACCAGGAATCGATAATCAGGCACTGCAGCTTGCCATCCCGGTCACCCTTGGGGGGGGGAATGGTGTGCACCAGCCGTTCCAGCAGATCCGCCACCCCCACCCCGGTCTTGGCGCTGACCTGGGCGGCATCAGTGGCCTCGATGCCGATAATGTCCTCAATTTCCTGGGCCACCCGGTCCGGTTCCGCCTGGGGCAGGTCGATTTTGTTGAGCACCGGCATCACTTCCAGACCCTGCTCGATGGCGGTGTAGCAGTTGGCCACGGACTGGGCCTCCACCCCCTGACCGGCATCCACCACCAGCAACGCGCCCTCGCAGGCGTACAGGGAACGGGACACCTCATAGGAGAAATCCACGTGGCCGGGGGTATCGATAAAATTCAACTGGTATTTCTGACCGTCACGGGCACTGTAGTAGAGGGTGACACTCTGGGCCTTGATGGTGATGCCCCGCTCCCGCTCGATGTCCATGGAATCCAGCACCTGCTCCGCCATCTCGCGATCGGTGAGGCCGCCACATTCCTGAATAAAGCGATCCGCCAGCGTCGATTTGCCGTGGTCAATGTGGGCAATAATGGAAAAATTACGGATGTGGCTGATGTCGGTCACAGGCGCTGGGTACTTCACTGTCGGGGGTGGGTGGGACAAAATCTGCGGCAATTCTACCGATTTTCGCTCGGACTTGCATCCGCAGAATGGGGCCCTCGAGCGGTGCCTCAGGCGGCTGGAAACTGACCGCAGGCGACCCCGCCCAGCCGTCGCAATACCACCGGCTGGTAGCGCTGGTCATGGCGGTTGCGGTGGAAGTGCCAGCGCAGCACCACGAATCCGGCACCCAGGCCCAACAGACCCGCCAGGGCGGTGATCAAATCCTGCTGCCACAGGGAATCCGCCGCCAATACCGCAATTAGCATCGCCACCAGCGGCATTAGATAGGCCAGCAGGGAGCTTTTGAGCATGATTTCCTCGGGCACCCCTACCACCACCTGATCCCCCACGGTAACCTCAATGTCACAGCGGGCTTCCAGATGCACTGCATTCTGGCCCAGTTTGGCCAGGGCACTGTGGCCACAGCCGCTTTTGGCGGAACAGCTGTCGCAGGCGGAGTGACGGGTGGTTTCCACCCAGGCCAGGCCCGGGTTCACAGCCACCACCCGCCCGTTCTCTTCAATCATAATGGCAGGCTCAACAACGGAATTCTGTCACTTTAGCCAATCGCCCGTGTTAATCCAAGGGCTTTACGCTGGCGGCAATGCGTTCCGCCGTGGCCACTGGAATCTCCCCCACCACAGTGATACGGGCATCCGCCAGCTGGCGATGAACCGCCACCGTGGCGCCGTGGGCGCTCACGGTGTTGGAGCCAACCCCGGACTCGGGCTCGTGAAACACCGTGAATGAGGTCAAGCCATCGGTATAGGCCCGGGAGGTGACGTCGCCCTGACCGCTGAATTGGACCACTTGGTCAGACTCCACAAAACCCTCCGGCAACCATTGGGGGCCCCAATGCTGGGCCGGGGAGCGCGTCGGCGGTGGCTGATCGCCGCGTGTAGGCCGCCGCCGCTGCAGTCCGGCGCTGGGTTCGAAGCTGGCTTTGTCGAGGGCGGCACCCATCTGGATGCTGACAAATTCAAACACCTCCAGCGGCATGCCGCCAACCGCCGCGGTCTGGGCCCGCAACAGGACCCCGGATTCCCGGTCCAGCCACAGGCTGTAACCGTAGCGGTGTTCGTCCAGGGGTTCTACGTTCAGGCGTATGCTGTCGCGGCCGGCCACCCGTTCCTCACCCATCCGCTGGAACCGATAATATCGGGACACCGCTTTGGCGCTCTCTTCCAACGCCCCCCAGCGGCCCAGTGGCGGGCTCACCGCCATACCCCGGGATTGCCTGGGGTGCAGGCAGTATACCTGGCGGCCCTTGCGGATAATTTCCGCCGGCTCGCCACTCATGTGCACCACCCTTTCCCATACCTCACCATCGATGGGGGCGTGGTAGACCGCCATGGAATTCAATTGACCGCCAGAGAGATGCACGGAATAGCCACTGAAACTGGTTTGGCGGGAGGCCGCCAGCATGGTTTGCAACCAGTGTTCAGGAGACTCCTCGGCGGCGGTGACCGCTGGCGCCTGGACCGTGAAGCCCAGCAGCACCGCCAGTGTCCAGAGCAACCACTGCTTCATGCGCTCACTGCCCGGCGGCGCCGGATCCGGAGGCCACCGGCTTCACTGTCACCACCCGGGCATAGGGGGTAACGCCGGTGGCCGTGTTGAGCGCCGCGTTGGAGGAATGGGAGAGCAGGTAATCATTGAGCCGATCTTTCAGTGCCGGGTTGTAGCGGATCATTTCCGGCTGCAATACGGTGCTGGATTCAGCACCCCCCTGGGATACGGCCATCAGGGGGCTGTTACCCGCCACCACCGGCGCCATGGCAACGCTGGGCGTACCCGCCGCTGGCAAGGCGCTGGAGCCGGACTGGAAATTCTGCCAGCCCAGGATCACCGCCGCCGACACTGAGGCCGCCACCGCCACGTTGGCGAACGGGCGATTGAGCAGCCCCACCACCCTGGATTTCCCGGCTTTCGCCACCGGTGCCGGCTCCCGGGCAAGGGCGGCCCCGACCCGGGCCGAAATGTCGCAGTCCAGCCACTGGGCCCCCTGACCGCCGGTTTGCCGGCGCAGCACGGCGCTGGCCACGTGGAAACGAGTCCACTTGCGGCACAGAGCCTGGTCCTGCTCGATATTATTGAGGACCCGCCGCAGCCCCAGCTCGCTGGTCTCGCCATCCATCAGGGCGGAGAGCTCTTCTGCGCTTCTGTCCAGGTCATTGCTACCCATACTCACACCTTTAACCTGCTTGTCACCTGCTTTAATCTTCAGAACGGCGGCCTAAGCCCGCATCGCCTGAATCCGTTTATCAATCGCCTCACGACCCCGGAAGATCCGGGACCGCACGGTACCTACCGGGCAGTCCATCACCTCGGCGATTTCCTCATAACTCAGACCATCAAATTCACGTAACGTTACCGCGGTTCGCAGATCATCCGGTAACTCCCGTAATGCCTCGAACACCACCGCCTCCAACTGATCCCGCATCATCTGCTTTTCCGGATCGGCGGACTCATGCAAGGCATCGCCACCGCTGTAGTACTCCGCGTCACTCACTTCCACGTCGGTGTCCGGCGGCCGGCGGCCCTTGGACACCAGATGATTCTTGGCCGTGTTCACGGCGATGCGATAAATCCAGGTATAAAACGCACTGTCGCCACGGAACCGGTCCAATGCCCGATACGCCTTTACAAAAGCGTCCTGAGCCACGTCCATCGCTTCGTCCGGATCGCGCACGAAGCGGCTGATCACCGCCAGCACCTTGTGTTGATATTTCTTTACCAGTAAGTCAAAGGCCCGTTTATCACCTTTTTGTACACGTTCCACCAACAGCTGATCGGGATGACGCTCAGCCATCTACAAACTCCCCATTCAGGCTCCCCACTTCAGGCTGCGGGAGCATATAAGCAAAGACAAGCCCGGCGGCCCGAAGTTCCTTCGACAGGTAGTGCCAAGCGTTGATTTCGATCATGGACAGGCTGCATTATCCAGACAATCGGCCCCGGCGCCAGTGGGCGTTCACGCCAACCGCCGGAAATCGTTATAATAGCAGGCTTTGGCGATTGGCCAGGCAATACACCCATGGAGACAGTTGCGGGCCGCCGCCGGCGCCCGCGTCACCCCTATGACCAGATTCAAGCACGACATTCTTATCATCGGCAGCGGCGCCGCCGGCCTCACCGCCGCCCTGCACCTGGCCCCCTTCTGTAAAGTGGGAGTACTCAGCAAAGGCTCCCTCACCGCCGCCAATACCTATTACGCCCAGGGCGGCGTGGCGGCGGTACTGGACGAAGGAGACTCGGTGGCGGCCCACATCCAGGACACGCTGGTGGCTGGCGGCGGGCTGTGCCGGGAACAGGCGGTGCGATTTACCGTGGAAAACGGCCCTGACGCCATCCGTTGGCTGATTCAGCAGGGCGTGGGGTTCACCCGCGATTCCCAGGACCCGGCCCGGGGGGAGTATCACCTGACCCGGGAGGGCGGCCACAGTCACCGCCGGGTGATTCATGCCGCGGACGCCACCGGTCTGGCGATTTCCAGCACTCTCATCGACAAGGTGCGGCAGCAGGCCAGCGTCAGCCTGTTCGAGTCCCGGGTGGCCATTGACCTGATCACCAGTCAGAAACTGGGACTGCGGGGGAAACGGGTATTCGGCGCCTATGTGCTGAATAACGAAAGTAACGAGGTGGAGGTGCATGAAGCCCGGTTTGTGCTGCTGGCCACCGGCGGCGCCAGCAAGGCGTATCTCTACACCTCCAATCCGGACGTGGCCACCGGCGACGGGATTGCGATGGCCTGGCGGGCGGGCTGCCGGGTGGGCAATCTGGAATTCAATCAGTTCCATCCCACCTGTCTGTATCATCCGGAAGCCCGTTCATTTCTGATCACCGAGGCCATTCGCGGCGAAGGCGGCCAGCTCAAACTGCCCGCCGGCGAGCGCTTCATGCATCGCTTTCATCCCCTGGGGGAACTGGCGCCACGGGATATTGTGGCCCGCGCCATCGACCATGAAATGAAGCGCTTGGGGGTGGACTGTCTTTACCTGGATATCAGTCACAAACCCGCGGACTTTATCCGCGAGCACTTCCCCACGGTATATGAGCGCTGTCTGGCCCTGGGTATCGATATCACCCGCCAGCCCATTCCGGTGGTGCCGGCGGCTCACTACACCTGCGGCGGAGTCCTGACCGACCTCAACGGTCGTACGGACCTGGGGGGGCTCTACGCCATTGGCGAAACCGCCTTCACCGGCCTGCACGGGGCCAACCGCATGGCCAGCAACTCGCTGCTGGAATGCGTGGTATTTGCCATCGCCGCCAGCCGGGACATCCACGGCCTGTTGCCCACGGCCCCGCCATTGCCGGATATTCCGCCCTGGGATGAAAGTCAGGTGACCGATTCCGACGAGGCGGTGGTGATCTCCCATAACTGGGATGAACTGCGCCGGTTTATGTGGGACTACGTGGGCATTGTGCGTTCCAACAAACGGCTGCAGCGCGCCACTCACCGGGTTAACCTGCTGAAGCAGGAAATTCTGGAGTACTACAGTAATTTCCGGGTCAGTAACGACCTTATCGAACTGCGCAATCTGGTGCAGGTGGCGGAACTGATTATCCGCTGCGCCCTGGCACGGCGGGAAAGCCGGGGCCTGCACCACACCCTGGATTATCCGGATACTCTGCCGGACCCCAGTGATACCATTCTGGTGCCGGGTAACTACGGGGCCGATGCCTGGTCAGAGCAGGAGCCGGCGGATGCCGGCTGACCGGCACTGCCGAGGGCCTGCTGCAGCTCAGGACACCAGCGCAGAAACACCTGCAAGCGGCGAAAGTCCTCCCGTCCTAACATGGTTCGGGTCAGCAACAGGTGGCGCCGGCGCCAGCCGCCGGCGGTAAAACTGAGCCGAATAAAACCCACCCCCAGCCGGGTGTCGCTGTGCAGCCGCAGGGGGCCGGTGGCGGCCCCGTTGCGGGCCTGCAGATACCAGCCATCCACCCCCAGGCGGACCCGCACCGGAGACCGGGCCAGCACCCGCAGACTGTGTTTTGCCACCGTCACCCCCATGCCCAACAGCAACAGGGGCAGCAGAGCCAGGCCCCAGGGCGCCAGCTGCCACAGGGCCACACCGGCCACCAGATGCAGCGCTACCAGCAACAACCCGTAGCCGGGATCCGCCCGCAGTGACAGATCAGGGCTCCACACGGCCCAGCACCATCCCCACTATTCGCGCCAGCTCCGGGTCCTCCGGGGTGGCGCGGTGGGTAAACCACTCGAACATCTCCACATCGTGTTGCTCCAACAGCTTCTCGAACAGGCGTTGATCGGCGGCGCCCAGCTGCCGGTAATGGCGCTCAAAAAACGGCAACAGCAGCACCTCCACTTCCTTGATTCCACGCCGGCAATGCCATTGCAATCGCCGGTAGTGTTCCTGCTCACTGGCGGACGGATGGGTCATAATTGCGGGCTCCCTGTAACGGATGGTGGTGGGTGGATACTCGGTGCCGGCATTATAAAGAATCCACCACTGATCCCCCAGCACCGGCACTGACTTTTGCCGCCACGGGCCTTATGATGAGGGATCAGTCACGGAACTCAACGCAGTACGGAGCAAGGACTCATGTGGACAGATCAGATTACCGCCAGCCGGGATGCCACCTGGGGTATTCATATCAAGCCCCTGGATTCGGAAGCCGCCCTGTTGCAGGCGGGAACACCCTGTGCCGCCCTGGTGGACCACCTGGCGGTGATCCGGCTATCCGGGCCGGACGCGGCGGATTTTCTGCAGGGTCAGGTGACCTGTGATATCAACCAGCTGGCACCGGGCCAGGGGCTGTTGGGAGCCCATTGCAATCTCAAGGGGCGGGCCCAGGCCACCTTTATCTGCGGCCGCCAGGGGGACGACCTGCTGCTGCTGTTGCCACGGGATCAGCAGCAGCCCACCATCGATGCCCTGGGCAAATTCGCCATGTTTTCCAAAGTGGACATCAGCGCCGCCCAGGAGCTGCTGGTACTGGGTTTCACCGCTGGCGACGACCTGACCACCAGCGCCGACCGGGTTGGTGACATCGTCGGGGCTGAGTGTTTTCATATCCCCCACCTGGGGTGGCTGGCACTGATCCCGGAGGGGTCCGCCCGACTGGCCCTGGAGCTGCTCTCCACCCGGCGGATTCCGGTGGTGGGGGACAATGCCTGGCGCCTGAACCGAATCCGGCTGGGCATTGCCCAGATCTATCAGGCCCAGACCGAACAGTGGATTCCCCAGGAGTTGAACTATGACCTGATCGAGGGGGTGAATTTCAAAAAAGGCTGTTACAAGGGCCAGGAAATCGTGGCCCGGATTCATTATCGCGGCCAGACCAAAGTACGCACCTTCGCCTTGGAGGTCCGGGGCGGCGGGCCGTTGGCCATTGGCGCCAAAATCACGGGTGCCGGCGGCCAGGGCACGGTGCTGGAGGTGGCCAGAGTGAGCGAGACCACATTCAATGTGCTTAGCACGTTAAAAATCGAAGACGCCGAGAACGGCGATCTGCGTCTAAACAGCAACGATGAGGCTAAAATCCGGGTGCTTCCCCTGCCCTATGCTATAACTTAAAGAAGCCAATTAAATTCTTTGTTTGCACGGGAAGTGGAGCTGCTGATGGCGAGCGTGGAAGAAGTCACTCTGCAGGAAATCAACGAGCTGATTGATAACGACAAACTGGTGTTACCCACTCTGCCGGAGGTGGCTCTGCGGGCCCGGGAGACCGCCGAGGACCCCAACGCCTCTGCCGCCGATCTGGCCAAGGTCATCAATAATGATGCCGCCATGACCGCCCGCATTATCAAGGTGGCCAACAGCCCGATTATGCGCGGTGCCAAGGAAATCGAGGATGTGCAGATGGCCATTGCGCGGCTGGGTATCACCTGCATTTCCAATCTGGTGACCGGGCTGGCTATGGAGCAGATGTTCCAGGCCACCTCCGACCTGATCGATAAAACCATGCGCCGCTCCTGGCATCACAGCACCGAGGTGGCGGGTATCGCCAATGTGATCTGCAAGCACTACACCCGGCTGAAGCCGGATCAGGCCACCCTGGCGGGGCTGGTCCACGAAATCGGTGTATTGCCGATTCTGACCTACGCAGAGGAGTCGGATCGGCTCAATGACCCGATCACCCTGCAGAAAGTGATCCACTCCATCCACCCCAAGGTGGGAGTGAAAATTCTGAAATCCTGGGAATTCCCAACCGAACTGGTGGAAGTGCCGGGTTACTACCGCAAGTTCAACCGCGACACCCAGCAGGAGCAACCGGACTACGTGGACATTGTGATGGTGGCGAACCTGCAGACCTATATGAACAAGCCCGATCACCCCTACATCACCAAGCTAAACTGGCACGACGTCACCGCGTTTCAACGGGTGGGGCTGGACCCCAACATTGGGGACAATGAGGACGAGGACCTGAACGCGGAAATGGAAGCCGCCATGGCCATGCTGCAGAACAGCTGAGCGGGCCGGGCGGCTGCCGGCTGTCAGGATTCTTTGTTAAACCACTGTTGAATACTGGAGAAATCTTTTTTGGCCCAGCCGTTGCGCTGATGCTGCAAAAACAGGCTGCGGGCCAGGTGACCCATGGGGGCGGTGGATTGACTGTTGCCCGCCGCCGCCAGCGCCAGCCCCAGATCCTTGTTCATCAGCGCCACCTGGAACCCGCCGCTGTAATCCTTGCTGGCGGGGACCCCGTCCTGAACCCCCGGATACGGATTATAAACCTCCAGGGACCAGTTGCGGCCTGAACTCTGCAGCATGATTTCCGAGAGCACTTTCGGATCCAGACCATTGTCCACACCCAATTGCAACGCCTCCGCGGTGCCGATCATATGCACCGCCAACAGCATGTTATTGCAGATCTTGGCCATCTGGCCAGCGCCGGAAGCACCGGCGTGGAATACGTTTTTACCCATGTTTTCCAGCAGCGGACGGGCCCGTTCAAAGGCCGCCTGCTCCCCCCCCACAATGAAGGTCAGGGTACCCGCCACGGCACCACCCACGCCGCCGGACACCGGCGCGTCCACCACGCTGATGCCCCGCTCGCCAGCCGCGGTGGCCAGATTTTTTGCGTTTTCCGGCGCAATGGTGGAACAATCGATTACCAGCGTCTCCGTACTCAAGGCATCCAGCAGCTTCTCATCGTGAATATATAAAGATTCCACAATGGGGCCCGAAGGCAGCATGGACACCAGAAACTCAGCCCCCTCAGCAGCCTGCTTCGGGCTTGCCGCCGCCGTGGCACCGGCCTCCACCACGGGTTTCAACAGCTCCGGCATCAGGTCGTAGGCCACCACGTCATGCCCCGCCTTCACCAGATTAATGGCCATGGGCGCGCCCATGTTACCCACACCGATAAATCCAACCTTCGCCATGATGTTCTCCTTATGATTATGTCAGTGCCGATTGCCGTTGTCGCTCTGCCGACACCGGAGACTGTATTCAGCTTGCGGCCCCGCGGGAGCCACTCAGGCTTGTTCAGGGTTTCCCCAGATCCTGCAGGGGGTTCACCCCATCCGGCCAGGGCGGCACAAAGTGCTCTTCCACCCAGCCCGGTTCCACCTCCGCCACCGAGGGATAGGTCCAGTTGGGGGCACCGTCCTTGTCCACCAGCAGCGCCCGCACGCCTTCTTTAAAGTCCGGATGCAGGCCGCATTGCAGGGCCATCACCAGCTCCATTTGAAACACTTCGGGCAAAGAGAGCTTGCTGCCCCGTACCCGCTGCTGAAACACCAGATGGGCACTGGTGGGACAACCGACTTTCAGAGTGGCCGCCGCTTTCTGCAGCCAGGCATCATCGGTGTCCAGGCTGAGAATATTGTCCACCACCTGGGGCGCGGTATCGCCATCGGTCAGATCCTGGATCAGATCATAATGCTCCCGCACTTTGCTGGCCGGCAGCTGTCCTTTCTCCTCGAAGCGACGCAACAGGTTGTTCACCAGGCTATGGTTTTGCGCCAGGGAGTCGCTCCACTCCTGCTGGCACAGGCTGTCCTGCAGGGCCTGCTTGTGCTCGCTGGCCACAAAGCGGTCCGCCATGCCCACGAACAACGCATCGGCGGCATTGAAGTTGGCGCCGGTCAGGCCCAGGAACAGGCCGGTACGGCCGGGGGCATGGTTGAGAAACCAGGTACCGCCCACATCCGGATACAGACCGATGCTGATTTCCGGCATGGCAATGCGCGAGGCTTCGGTAACGATCCGATGGGAGGCCCCGGACATCAGGCCGGTACCGCCCCCCATCACGATGCCCTGGCCCCAACACAGGATGGGCTTGCGATAACGGTGAATCAGATAATCCAGGCGGTATTCATTTTCGAAGAATGATTGCAGCCCGGGCAGCGCCTGATCCCGCGGTTTCAGCATTTGCTCCCGCAGCCAGAGCACATCACCGCCGGCGCAGAAGGCCCGCTCCCCCGCCCCCTGCAACCAGATGCAACTGATGCTGTCGTCCTGCTCCCAGCGGGGCAGTCGCTCCAGCAATGACATCACCATGTCCAGGTTTAACGAGTTGAGTTTTTTTTCCGCGTTCAGAGTGGCCACACCAATGGCTTTGCCATTACCCGCCGCCAGAGTCTCGTAAATTACCGGCTCCGTCACTGAATCACCTCCATTGCCCCTTCCATCAATGCCCGACGGGCGATAATCACCCGCATGATTTCGTTGGTGCCTTCCAGAATCTGATGCACCCGGGTATCCCGCACGTGCCGTTCCAGTGGATACTCGCGGATATAGCCATAGCCACCGTGAATCTGCAGGGCCTCATTACAGACCGCAAAGCCCACATCGGTGGCAAAGCGTTTGGCCATGGCGGAATACACCGTGGCGTCCACGTGCTGCTGATCCAGCTTTACCGCCGCCAGCCGCACCATCTGCCGCGCGGCCACCAGCTCGGTGAGCATATCCGCCAACTTGAACTGCAGGCCCTGAAACTGCGCAATTGGGCGGCCGAACTGCTGGCGTTCCTGCAGATATCGCTGCGCCGCTTCCAGGGCCGCCTGCGCCGTACCCAATGAGCAAGTGGCGATATTAATACGGCCGCCATCCAGGCCCTTCATGGCAAACTTGAAACCGTCGCCCTCATTACCCACCAGACACTCCACCGGCACTTTCACATTGTCGAAGGTGATGGTACGGGTGGGCTGGGAGTTCCAACCCATTTTTTCCTCTTTACGACCGTATTCAATCCCGTCCAGATTGGCTTCCACCAGGAAACAGGAAATGCCCCCGGCCCCCGCGTCACCGGTGCGCGCCATCAACACCAGCACGTCGGTGGAACCGGCACCGGAGATAAAGCACTTGCTGCCGTTCAGCAGGTAGTGATCCCCCTGCCGCTCCGCCCGGGTTTTGAGGGAGGCGGCATCGGAACCGGCCCCGGGCTCGGTCAGGCAATAGGAAGCCAGCTTGGCGCCGGAGCAGAGATCCTGCCCCCAGCGCTGTACCAGCTCGGCGCTGCCGAACTGCGTGACCATCCAGGTGGCCATGTTGTGAATGGTGATGTAGGCCGCGGTGGAGGTACAACCCCAGGCCAGTTGTTCGAAGATCAGATGGGCATCCAGCCGGGACAGGCCCATGCCGCCGGCGGCTTCCGGTGCGTACACCCCGCAAAAGCCCATTTCCCCGGCGGCCCGGATCACATCCACCGGAAACGTGGCTTCCGCATCCCACTGGGCGGCGTTGGGGGCCAGCTCGCTGGCGGCAAACTGTTGCGCCGCCTGCTGAAACGCCAGCTGATCCTCATTCAGATCAAAATTCATGGCGTATCACTTCAGGTTAATGGTCATATTGGGGCCCACATCGGCAATGTCCGATTCAAACCAGCGGGCGGTGATGGTTTTGGTTTCGGTGTAGAAACGGATGGCCTGCTTGCCATAGGCATGCTGGTCCCCGTAGAACGACGCCTTCCAGCCGGTGAAAGAGAAGAACGGCAGCGGCACGGGAATCGGTACATTAATACCCACCTGGCCCACTTCGATTTCATGCTGGTATTTGCGGGCGGCGGCGCCGCTGGCGGTGAAGATGGAGGTGCCGTTGCCACAGGGGTGGGCATTGATCAGGGCGATGGCGTCTTCCAGGGTGTCCACGCAGATCACACAGAGTACTGGCCCGAAAATCTCTTCGCTGTAAATACTCATTTCCGGGGTGACGTCGGTGAACAGCGTGGGGCCAATCCAGTTGCCATCGGGGTAACCTTCCACGGTGCAGTCACTGCCATCCAGCAGGCATGTGGCGCCCTCTTGCTTGCCTTTGGCAATCAGATCCAGGGCCCGCTGTCTGGCCTGGGGACTGATCAACGGCCCGAAGGCCGCCTGGTCGTCATCCCAGGCCCCGGGGCGGATATTACCCAGTGCGGTCTTGATATCATCGATCCACTCGCTGGCCTGGCCCACCAGCACCGCCACACTGATGGCCATGCAGCGCTGACCGGCGGCGCCACAGGAGGCGCCAACAATGTTATTCACCACCTGCTCGCGGTTGGCATCGGGCATCACCACCATGTGGTTTTTGGCGCCGGCAAAGGCCTGCACCCGCTTCATATTGGCGGTGCCGGTGCGGTAAATGTATTGACCCACCGGCACTGAGCCGACGAAGGAAATGGCTTTAATCTCCGGGTCGGTGAGCAGCATATCCACCTGCTGCTTACGACCGTGCACCACTTGCAGTACGTCACGGGGGGCACCGGCCTCCAGGAACAGCTCCGCCAGCCGCATGGGGGTCTGGGGATCCTGTTCGGAAGGCTTCAGAATAAAGGTGTTACCACAGGCTATGGCCAGGGGGAACATCCAAAGAGGAATCATGGCGGGAAAGTTGAACGGGGTGATCCCCGCGCAGACACCCAAGGGCTGGGTGTAGGAATAGGTGTCAATGCCCCGGGCCACATTTTCCACCGTCTCGCCCATCAGCAGGCTGGGTATATTGGCGGCATGCTCCACCACTTCGATACCGCGCCAAACATCGCCCTTGGCGTCTTCAAAGGTCTTGCCGGTCTCCCGGGCCAGAATTTCCCCCAATTCGTCATGATGCTGTTTCAGCAGGTCCTGATACTTCAGCATCACCCGGGCCCGTTGCGATACCGGGGTGTTGCGCCAGCTGAGGAATGCCGCCTTGGCGGAGTCGATGGCCTGACGCATTTCGGCGTCGGTGGTACAGGGTACCCGGGCGATCACCTCCTGGGTGGCGGGGTTGGTGACATCGATCAGGTCTTTGCTGGCGCTGTGCTGGAACTCTCCGGCAATGAGTTGCTGCACTTGAATCGGTGCTGACATGGGGCTTCCCTCTGATTTCAGATCTGATTTCAGGTTCCCATGGACTACAGACACTGGGGCTTGGAGACCACTGGGAGTGAACATTGACTACTTTCTTTGATGCTTTATGCGTTATTGCTGTGTTTCGTGGCTTAGCCGCTTTATTGGAATTCTTACTTTTGTCATTTTTAACACAGGCGGGCGCCCGGCACCATTGACGATCTTGCTAATAATATGGACTATATTGTTTTTTGGGAGATCCACAGTGCCGGTATCATCAGGCTGGCCCCTGACCCCGGGGGCGATTCGCTTCTTTGTCCCCCATTTCGCCAACGAGCAACTGGCCCGCCACCCGCTGACGGAATCCCTCTACGTCAACGGCATGGGCTACTACCCGGAAGCGTCGGGCCACAACATGACCCGTTCCCATCACCAGGATAACCTGATTATGTACTGCAGTGCCGGCAGTGGCCGGCTGCTGGTGGGGGCAACGCAGGCGCAAGTGACGGCTGGTGATCTGGTGGTGTTGCCGGCCGGGGTTTCCCATCGCTACCAGGCGGCCCCCAAAACCCCCTGGACCCTGCGCTGGGTACACTTTTCCGGTCAGCGGGCCAGGGACTATATTGCGAATCTGGGATTACCGGAACAACAGTATTGTATCCAGCTGGGTCTGCATCCCAAGATCATCACTGACTTCGATGCCCTGTTCAGTGTCCAGCACACCGGCTACAACCTGAAGGCGCTGATTCATGCCTCGCAACAGCTGAAACAAAGTCTGTCCTACCTGGCGCTGCTCACCACCCGGGAAACCCAGCAGGCGCGCCAGCCTATCGATCTGGACCGGATTCAGTCGTTGATGACCGCCCACCTTAACGGCGAATTGGAATTGGATAAGCTGGCGGCGGCGGCTCATTTGTCGAAGTATCATTTTGCCAAGCGTTACCGGGCACTCACCGGTTACTCCCCGATTCAGCATTTTATCCATCTGAAGATGGAACGGGCCTGCTACCTGCTGGACATCAGTCAGCGATCCGTGGCCGAAGTGGCCGCGGAGCTGGGTTATGGCGACCCGCAATATTTCTCCCGCCTGTTCAAAAAGGTCACCGGCCTCTCCCCTTCCGGTTACCGCCGCCTGCAGAAAGGTTAGCCGGTGGCGGTTGCCGGCTCCGGCACGGACCAGTCAATGGGGGTTTTGCCGATGGACTTCAGGTAGGCATTGGCTTTGGAGAAGTGTTTGCAGCCAAAGAAACCGCGGTGGGCGGAAAGCGGCGATGGGTGGGGTGCTTTCAGCACACAGTGTTTACTGGTGTCGATGATCTGGCCTTTTTTCTGGGCATAACTGCCCCAGAGCATAAAGACAATGCCTTCCCGCTGTTCACTCAACTGGCGGATGGCGGCATCGGTAAACTGCTCCCAGCCCTTGCCCTGGTGAGCGGCGGCCCGGGACTGTTCTACCGTCAGTACCGCATTCAACAGCAGGACGCCCTGCTCCGCCCAGTGGGTGAGGCAGCCGGTTTTGGGGATGGGCAGCCCCAGATCCGAGTGAATCTCTTTGAAAATATTCTGCAGCGAGGGCGGCAGTGTCACCCCCGCTCGCACTGAAAAACACAGGCCATGGGCCTGCCCGGGGCCATGGTAGGGATCCTGGCCGATGATCACCACTTTGACCTGGTCAAAGGGGGTCAGATTGAAGGCATTGAAGTACTCATCGCCTTTGGGAAAGATCACCTTCCCGGCCTGTTTTTGTTGCAGCAGAAACCGGCGCAGATTTTTCATGTACTCCTGCTCGAACTGCGGCAACAGGTGTTGTTTCCAACTGGGTTCCAGTTTGATTTGTGGCGTAGTCATCATCAGTTCCGTGGCAGTGGGCCGGCAATGGGCAGAAAGCCCGCCAGCAGGCGGCGAATCATACGCCGGGCCTTGGCGGCATCAAAATCCTCCACTGGCACCATCAGGGCCTCGTGCTCAATCCGGAACACGGTGCCCATTAGTAACTCCCCGGCGGTGTCCGGATCGTCCACCTGAATATGGCGGCACAGGGCAACCAGGCCTTCCAGCAGATGATCGAAATAGGTTTGTGCCACCGCCCGCAGCCCCGCATCCCGCAGGCATTCGTGCTTAAAGGCCTGCTCCGCCAGTAAATGCTGGCGATTTTCGGTAAGCTCCTGCTGTACCAGATTCACGATCAGAGCCGCCAGCTCATCCAACAACTGATCACTGACTATAGCCCCCTGCATTTCCTGTTGGTGCTGATGAATCCAGTCCGCCAGGTATTGATAGATGGGCTGCACCACTTCACGAATGGCGGTTTCCGCGAACAGGGTAAAAGTGTCCGCAATCAATGCGGAAATGTCATCAAAGTAATACGTGGTGGCGGACAGGGGTACGCCGGCCTCCCGGGCCACCGCCCGATGTCGCACCCCCCGCACCCCATCCCGCACCACAATACGCAATGCGGCCTCCAGGATGGCCCGCCGCCGCTGCTCGCTGCGGGCACGGCTGGTCTTGCGACCCCGGTAGTTTAAAACACTGTTCTCTGCCATGGCGAAGTAACCAGTTTGTGTACCTGGCCGCAGATAATACTCGAAAGTCTACGGGAATTCATGGTTCGGCGGGGGGTTAAGACGTTGTTAGCCGTGGAATTTCCGGCGCCAGCGGGCAAAAAAACGCCCCAGCTGCGTGGGGGGACGCAGACTGGGGCTCCCAGCAAGAAGTTAACAGCGTTGAAGGTCTGTATCGCTGCACTGGTTATTTTGCAACCAGCCTGCCAACTTTTTGAGTTTTTATAAGCGCATGAAATTTCTGTGTTTATTAATTTTAACCACGAACGTGGCACTAAAGGCATCGAAGCGTTCTGGTCACATTCTGACCCTATGTGTCAGTTCTATTGGGTTCGGTGCTAAACTCACCGGCTTTCCATCACAGGATGGCCCCATGAGCGCGCGGATCAGCGTATGTCAGCACAACGAACTGCCCTGCCTGCAGGTGACTCATCCCCAGGGATCTGCCCTGATCGCCCTGCAGGGGGCACAGGTACTCGAATACACCCCCCACGGACAGCAGCCGGTGATTTGGCTCAGTGAGCAGGCGGGGTTTGAGCGGGGCCAGTCGGTGCGGGGCGGGATTCCCGTCTGCTGGCCCTGGTTCGGGGCCGCCGACCGTAATCCCCCCAGTGTGCGCCAGCTTTTGCCGGGGGGAGAGCAGCCGGCCCACGGCTGGGTTCGGAACGCGCCCTGGGTGTTACGGCGGGTGGATCCGGCAGCGGAGACGGTAACCCTGGAATTCGGTTTTCCCCACCGGCGTTGGCCCGCGACCTTCCCGGAGGACGTGGAGCTGACCCTCACCGTTACCATCGGCGCGCAATTGTCGCTTTGCCTGAGCACCCATAATCGCAGCAGCAAAAACCTGACCCTGACCCAGGCCCTGCACAGTTATTTCGCGGTGAGCGACGTTGACCAGGTACGCGTTGGCGGGCTGGAACAGAAAACCTATGTGGATACACTGGCGCAATGGGAACGCCGCACCCAAGCCGGCAGTGTAGCAATCAATGCGGAAACTGACCGAATTTATCTGGGAACAAGAGACGGCATTGAAATAATCGATTCCGGCTGGCGGCGCCGCATTCGTATTGAATCAAAGCATTCGGCTTCCGCAGTGGTATGGAACCCCTGGATCGATAAAGGCAAACGGTTAAGCCAGTTCCCCGACGAAGCCTGGCGCCGCATGCTCTGCGTGGAAACCGCCAATGTCCTGGAGGATCGGGTGGAACTGGCGCCCGGTGACAGCTGCCACCTGGACGCCAGAATCTTGGTGGTGAACGATTAGGGCCTTGGTATTATCCGATCGTCAGTGCCCCATCGCTTTGCAGATATTGTCGTCTTCAATGGTGATAGTGTATTCGATCTTGCCGGTTTTGATGGGAATAATGCAGGAGCCTTTCACGTAAATCACGCTGATAGGTTCAATGCCCAGTATCTTACCTTCCACAGGAGGATCTTTGCGGTCCCGGATTTTCACTGGCACATAGCCGTCGCGCTTTGCGTTGATCTGAAACGGCACCGGCTTACCATCAGTGGTAAAGAAAATGGCAAAAGGCATCAGCGGCTGATCGGTGTCAGGGAGTATGATCGCATCCTTGCCAGAACCGCCTTTATCCTCCGCCGCATCACTGCAACTGATGCCCCCCAGAGCCAACAATAATACCAGCCCCAATTGTACCCAGGCCTGAAAGCCTGAACTCAGCTTATTCATACGATTCTCCTAGAGATTAAGATTGATATTAACGAACCACTGACGACCGGGATAAAACGCCAACACCTGCGGCGAGCCCCCCACAAACTCCTGCCGATGATCCTGCAGGTTATTGATACCACAGACCAGCGAACCGCGCACGGACGGCAACCGGTACTTCAGCTGCACGTCGGTGATCCACTCCGAGTCCTCCAGGCGCTCACCGGCGCCGGCCTCAATGATTTTCTGCTTGTAATAGGTGTGCTGCAACTGCACTGAGGTGCGGGAACGGTTGAACAGGCCCAGCGTAATGGGCAGGGAATAACGGTTGAACCTGTCAACTCCGAGATTAATGGCATCGCCCTCATCCCACTCTGTTTCCAGCCACTGGCCAGCCACGGACAACGCCGCTTCCTGCCCCAGAGGCCGGTATAGGTATAGGTCCAGGCTGTCCTCGTCGTAATCGGAGCTTAAACGCTGGCCGTTGTCGGTATCCAGCACCGGTATTTCCAGCTTGCGCCGCATAACAGCGGCCCCCATGGCCAGATCATCCATCCGGCCATCCCAGCGCAGGGCCAGGCTTTTCGCCAGAGTGCGCTCAGGATCATTGAACAACTGATTGAAGCCGGAAAAGAGCGTGGGTTCCAGGGTGCGCGGCACCGAGTCCGGTCGGGCAATGGAGCGCATGGCGGCCAGGGCTACCTGGTGGTCCTCCGTTACCTGATAGACCAGACCCAACTTGGGCAGCCACTCATCGGGCTCATCGTCCACCGCCCGGACTCTGCCACTGGGAGTGACCGTGGTAAACAGGGGTGTGCCAAAAGTTTCCACCTGAGCAGTATCTATCAAGCCCTCGTAATCATCCTTCACATAAGCCAGGCCGGTGTTCAATTGCAGCTGCGGCTGCAATTGATAATTGAAATACAGGTATGCATTTTGATAGCGGGCCTCGGTCTGCTGCAGAATATTCACGTCCAACTGGACAAAAGTACCGGGACCCAGCTCCTGAAACAGTGATTGAACCACCCCTTGCCGGTATTCCACATCGTCGTATTCCAACCCGAACAACAGCTGGTATGCGTCGCTCCGTTTTAGCCATTGCCATTCGTAGACCTTGGCGGTTTCATCCACGCCGTCCTGCGTGGTGTCACTGCTGCCAACATTACTGCGGCGACGAAGCTCGTACTCATTGTCCTGTAGGGACAGCGCCCAGGCCAGATCCGCCGCCGGCCGCATCACCACCGCCACGCGATCGGAATCCCGCTCGATCTGTTCGGCCTCATCCCGCCCCAAGGGCACTCCCAATTCCGGCGTGATATAGCCGGTGTCCCAGTTCAGCTCCCGATGTTCGTATTGCAATTGCAGTTGGGGGGAAACCTGGTACTGCAGCAAACCGTTATACAGATCCTGCTCCTGTTTGGCATTGTCCCGCCAGCCGTTGGCTTCATAATGGAACTGCCCCAGGCTCAGCGCCAGGGGGCCCGCCAGCACCGAACCCACCAAATCGTTGCCCCAGGCACCATCGGCGGCACCGTAGCCACTGATGGCTCCATAGACCCCGTCCTGGGTGAACAGCGGGTGATATTCATTAAAACCCGGCTGCTGGGGGCCGGCATCCTCCACCGTGGCGAGGGCGGTCTCTCCCAGTTGGGGTTGTAGCGGATAAGCCGAGAGGGGCTGCCAGATCTGCGACTGCAACAGCTCCGAAGCACGGGCGGTTTCGTAGCGGCTGTCGGAGCGGTAATGGTCCGCCAGCAGCCGGTGCCCCTGGGAGCCGGATACATCCTGCCGCAGGGCACTCCACCCCGCCAAGCGGGCCCCATCGCGGTGACCGGCTTCGTTATAGGCGTGAGCCAAGGCGGCGCTGCGGCTGGCGGCGTCACTTTGCAACAGGGTTTCCGAACGATACAGGGCCCGTTCCTGATTCAGCTCGCGAGCGGTTTCCAATTCCGCCACGGCCGCCACCGGATCGCTCTGATACAACTTACCCACGCCCAGATAGAAGTATGGGGTGGGGTCTTCCGGGTCCAGTTCCCGGGCCAGCTGCCACTGCACCACCGCTTCATCATCCCGGATTTCCTCGAAATAGGCCCGCCCCAGATAACTGCGCAGCACGCTGCGCACCGGATCCAGGCTCACCGCCAGCTCCAGCTGATAACGCCCCGCTTGGGTATCACCCTGGCGCAGCAGTGTCAGGCCCAGCCCCAAGTGGGCCTGGGGGTTGCCCGGCACCTGCACCAGCACCTGCTCGAAGTCCGCCCGGGCCGCTTGCAGCTGCAACTGAAACAACCGCACAAAGCCACTTTGCACCCGCACCGCAGGATGCTCCGGCTGCAGGGAACGGGCCCGCTGCAGGGCATCCGCCGCGGCTTCAATGTCCCCCATTGCCACCGCCAGCTCACTGCGCCGCAGCCAGGCAGCGGCCTGTTGCGGATGCCTGTTACTGGCCCGCTCGGCGGCTTTATAGGCCGCAGCAAGATCCATATTGACCTGCCAGGCGTAGGATAATGCCAGGTCAGCGAGCAAATCCTGCCGGTTCGGGCTCTGGCGCCGCGCCTGTCGGGCCAGGGTCAACGCCTGCTCCGGCTGTCCGGTGAGGGCCGCCAGCAGGCTGCTGAGGGCCAGGGCGGTGGCGGAATCCTGGCCCTGGAGCAACTGGCGGGCCCGGGGCAGGTTACCCAGGGCCAGATAGCCGGTGGCCAGCGCCAGGGGCCGCACCCCACTGGACGGCGGCAGTTGTTCCAGGGACTGCACCGCCAAATCCATTCGCTGCTGACGCACGTGGGTTAGCGCCGGTTGCAGCTCCGGAGCCGACTCTGCCATCACGCCCAACACCATATCCGCCGGGAAATACAGCGCCCAGTCGATGCCAGCGGTGGCCGCCACCTGCAATACCTGAATACCCGGAGCGGCGGTAACCTCCGCCGCCTGCCCACCTTGCAACAGCAGTTGCGTGTTGTCGTCCGGTCGGGTCAGCCTTACTGCACCCTCCACCACCTGGACCCGGCTGCTGTCGGCATTGGCGGTAATCACGAACTCTGTGCCTTCCACCGCGGCATTGACATAGCGGGTGTCCACTTGCATGCGCTGGGTCAGCCGGCTCATAAAATGGCTCAGGCCCTGCTTCAGTTGCAACCAGAAAGACCCTGCCACTTGGCGCTCGGGAAACGACAGTACGGAATGTTCACTGAGGCGGACGAAACTGTTGTTGCGCAGATAGATGGCCACGCGGCTTGCCGCCGCCACTTCCAACTGCTCTCCGGGACAAATGAGAGTGTCTGCCTGCAGTGGGCGCGGCGCTGGGTGACCGGCGCCGGTGACGCTGGCCCGGCCCTCCACCGAAACCACCATGGCCATCCAGTCGTCACAGGCCAGGGCGATATTGGAAGTCAAAATAAGCAGGCACAAAGTCAAGGCCGTTGGTGTTCGCACTTGGAGCTCCCCGTTTTCTGACGGTAGCCGGACCACCGCCGTGCTGCCAGTTACCAACAATACTACGAGCCAGCGGGGACCCGGTGACTCTATTTGTTTGCGTTTGTTCGGGCATACATTGCTTTACGGCAGGCTGTTGCTGCCTGCGACAGGCGCCGGCTACGCAATCCATGGCCGCGCCAGTTCAACTCCCTTAACCCCGCAGGTATTTTGAAGTCTTTCCCGGGCCAAATCCAGCCGGATGTGAAAATTACCCGGCAGTTCGTGACCTGGGTTGCACTCGTCACTTGCTGGTTAAACGGATAACAGCGGCGTCCTCACCGCTGGCGGCTGCTGAGTGAGCTTTCAGATACTGACGCAGAAAAGCCGTGGGGCCGTCATCGGGATAATAGGCAGCCAGGGTGTCCAGCACGCTGCTGGCCGCGTCCCTGTCACCGGCCTCGAATTTCAATAACGCCAACTGGAACTGCCGCAGTTGTACCGGATCGCAATGCTGTTTAGTGGTGTAGACCCGTAACGGCTGGCGTTTGCCGGCGAATACGATCCGTCCCAGATAACGTAAACGCGGATCCTCCGGCCGCACGCAGCTTTCACTCACCAGCACCCGGGTACCCAATTGTTTATTGGCGCTTTCCAGCCGTGAGGTGGTGTTTATGATATCCCCCATGGCGCGGAACTCGTGATGATCCAGGGCACCGAAATGCCCCAGGACGATCTCCCCGGCATGGACTCCGATACGGGTGGGCAGCTCGGTGCCGGGATTGGCGCGGTTGAAGGCTTCGATATTGCGCTCAATGGCACTCACCACCGGCTGCATGTGATCCCAGGCCCGTTCCCGTTCCAGATGCAACCACAGGGCAATGACACCATCCCCCGCCACGTCCGAAATAATACCGCCGGACTCCCGGATGGGGGGGATGATGGCGTGGTAATAACGCTGCATCAACTCCGCCAGGGCCACCGGGCTCAATTGTTCCGACAGTCGGGAATAACCCTGGGCGTCGGTCACCAGACACAGGCTGTTATGATAATCCCGGGCCGCAGGCAGCCCGCGCTGCGCCTCCAGTCGATGCAATTCCTCCGGCGGCAGGTACTTGCCAAACGCCCACTGCAGACGCGAGCGCTGGTGATAAAGCTCCCGGCTGCGCAGCCACATTCCCAGGCCCCCACAGAGTGGTACCGCCAGCACCACCGAATGCAGCCAGGGCATCCACCAGTGCCAGCTGCTGAACAGCCAATAGATGATGCCACTGGCCATCAGGGCCCAACCCGCCACCCAAAATGCGGCCTGGCCCGGACTGAGGCGCCGGGTCAGCCAGAACACCAGACTGCCGGAACCGAGCACCAGCAAACCCCGCAACCAGGGCGCCGGTTCCCGCAACCAGGAATCCTCCAGCAGATTGGCGTAGGCGGTGGCCGCCAGTTCCACGCCACTGATGTCCAGACCCTGGCGGCTGCTGTAAGCGGTGTAGAACCCATCCCGCTGATCCGGCTGTTCATCGGCGGAGTACCCGATAAAAACGGTGGCGTTCCGCAGCGGTGGATCGATCCGTTCCGGCGACAGCAACAGGTCAGCAATTTCCAGGGTACGCAGGGTGCGGGGCGGGCCATAGAGGTTGAGCAGTGGATCGGCGGGCATGGCGTTGAGTTGCCGGCGGGCGGCCGCCGGATCCGGCTGCTGCAGCATCCAGGTGTGGGCGTGGAGAGTGGGCAGATCCTGAAACGCCGGATGACGGACAAAAAACCGGTTCACCCGGGCCGGCACCTTGGGCAGAATCAGTGGCGCCGTGGCCAGAGCCCGTGCCTGAAAGCCGCGCCAGGGTTGCTGCAGGGATTCCAGCTCCAGCGCCGCCATGGATTCCCGCGCGGAGTGAGCAAATAACAGGACGTTGCCGGCTTCGGCGATGGCCTGCTGCAAAGCCTCGTCACCAGCCGGGTCCCGCGGACCGTCAAAAAAAATGTCAAATACAATGTGCCGCGGCTCCATGGCGGTGAGGGCCCGGATCAGCTCTGCATAGGGTTGCCGGGTCCATTGATACAGCTTTTCCGACAGTCCCAGCGCCCGGGCACTGTCGCGGCTGATGGCCACCACCACCGGTCCGGATGGGGGGCTCACCGGTCCACGCATAAGAAACAACGCCTCCAGCCCCAGCCGCTCTTCCAGCGCCATCCCGGCGGGGGAGATGCTACTGACGGCCAGGGTTAGCGCCAGCAGCCAGGGCGCCAGGCGTATCAGTATCATTGCGATGGAATGTTTCATGGCCAATCCGGGCAACGGCAAAGGGGATCACTATAAAAAACTGCCGGAAACTTCGCCACACCTGACTCACGCCTCAGGGTTCCGCCATGGGCACCCACACCCGGAAACTGGATCCAGTGCCGGGCGTACTCTCCACCGTGATGTCACCCTCCAGCACCATGAGCAGACGTTTGACAATGGCCAGCCCCAAACCGGTTCCGCGGGCCCGGTGCGGTAATGGCTCCCCCACCTGTTCAAATTCAGTGAAAATTCGCGGCAGATCATCGGCGGCGATGCCCACGCCCTGATCCGCCACTTCGATGCTCAAACCGGCCTCCCGGTAGGCGACCCGCACCAGCACCTGTTTGCCCTCCGGGGTGTACTTCAGGGCATTGGACAGCAGATTCATCACCACCTGACTGAGTTTGCGCTGGTCTCCCCACAGCCGTTCGGGCACGCCGTCCGCCACCTCCAGATGCAGGGAAGTCCGCTGTTCCGCAGCCCGGTCACCATGAATGAGCAGCAATTCATCCAACATGGCACGGGGCGCAAATTCCATTTCCCGCAGCACCATTTTGCCGGCATCCAGCTTGGACAAATCCAGCACATCGCCGATCAGGTGGTGAAGATGATTGGCGGCGGTATCGATAGCACTCACCGCCTGTTGGAACTGCGCCGGTAAATTGTATTGGGGTGCCCGTTCCACCAGTCGTTTGCTGAAGCCGATGATGGCGTTGAGCGGGGTCCGCATTTCATGGTTGAGATTGGCCAGAAAACGCCGGTTGTGTTGCGCCATTTCCAGCACCTGGGCCCGACTGCTGGCCAGTTCGTCCGCCAGTTGCAGGGAATCCCGGTAGCGATTGCGCAGTTGCAGCAAATGGGCCACGTGCCGGGACAACCGCTCCAACAACCGTAACTGGGCTTCATCCAGCGCCCGGGGCCGGGTGTCAATGGCACACAGAGTTCCCAACGCGTAACCGGACTCGGTGCGAATGGGTGCGCCAGCATAGAAGCGGATGTGGGGGCCGCCGGTCACCAGAGGATTATCGTAGAACCGCTGATCCTCCTGCGCATCCTCCACCACCATGGGTTCGGTCTGATGAATAGCGTGGGCGCAGAAGGCAAGATCACGGTGGGTTTCGTCTGCTTCCAGGCCCAGTTTGGCTTTGAACCACTGGCGCTCCTTATCCACCAGACTCACCAGCGCGATGGGCACATCGCAGATATCGGCCACCAGGGCAACGATATCGTCGAACACCTGCTCGGCGCCGGTGTCCAGAATTTCATAATCCCACAGGGCTTTCAGCCGCTCCGCCTCATCCTTGGGAAATGGTGCAATAATCACAACGCCCCCTGTTATGACACTTTGTTCCAGTATAGAACAAAGCGACCGCCAGCCGTCATTACTGCCGGCGCGGGGGCAGATCCGGTTTGGGGTAATGAAAGCGCCCGATGGATGGCGCGCCCGGATGGTAGCTGTCCAGACCGGAAACGCTCACCGTATCCAACTGGTTCAGATCCACAAACCCATCCTCCTGTAGCGCTTGCCCGGGCAGCCGCACCCATTCAATGGCCCCAATCACGAAGTCGGTGCCATTACATTCCAAATGCTTGATTTCCACCAGCCGCAGTCCAATGGACAGCGGGCTGTCGCTGACATAGGGGGCAGCGAATTGCGGCACCCAGGCGGCCTGCAGGCCGGTGGCGTCGAACTCCGACTGCTCACGGGGATAACGGGCCGCGGTTTGATGCGCCTGCGGCACCATGTTCCGGCTCACGTGATTCAAAGTATAAACGCCCATGGCCTGAAGATTGTCCACGCTGTGGCGCGCCACGGAGCGGGGCCGGGTCACCATGCCCATCAGTGCCGGATCGGCTCCCAGATGCACCACGGAACTGACCATGGCCAGGTTGGTATGGCCGTCGGCATCAGCGGTACCCACCAGGTTGGCGCTCTTGTATCCGGACAAACAATTAATAAAGTTCACCCGATAGCGATGCGCCATCGCTTTGATCTGCTGACGCTGGAACAGAATGTCGCTCATGCACCGGCCTCCCTATGGACTTCTCCACATTATACAAATCCGCTCGCCACCGCAGCGGGTTGTCTAAGCGAATTGCAAAAAGCCGCCAAAAAAAAGCCCGGCCAATGCCGGGCTGGTGTTGCAGTCGCTGACTGCTCAGTGAGCATGACCGTGGGCGATTTCCTCTTCGGACGCTTCGCGCACGGATTCAATACTGACGGAGAAATGCAGACGCTCGCCAGCCAGTTCGTGGTTGCCGTCGATGGTCACTTCCTCGTCCTGTACCTCCACTACCCGGATCGGTACCGGCCCTTGCTCGGTCTGGGCCTGGAACTGCATGCCAACCTCAACCTTATCCACCCCCTGGAAGGCTTCCCGGGGCACCTTTTGAATCAGCTGGTCGTGTTTGACACCATAGGCCTGCTCCGGCTCCACCACCACATCCAACTGTTCACCTTCTTTGCACCCTTCCAGCTGGCTTTCCAGACCGGGAATAATGTTGCCATAGCCCTGCAGAAACACCAGCGGGTCACGACCCTGGGAAGTATCAATTACATCGCCTTGTTCGTTACGCAGGGTGTAATGCATGCCAACCACCCGACCTTTCTGGATATCCATACTGACTCCTTTACATACTGTGATTTGTTGAGCGACGCCTGAAACAACCGGTAAAGTCCCCTCAAACCTCGTCAATGACCCGCAATTTGCGGAATGAACGCAGTTTACCAGCGTTGCCGGGGACACACAAAAGTGCCCCGACGGCCAGGCACGCCACACCACCCCAATCGCGATAACGGCGCAGCCATCGGGCCGCGGTTGTTGCACCAACAAAGCCTCCGGCCGATACCATCTGCAGATGTCGTTAGTGTGACAGACACCCGGAAAACGGCGAATTAAATCCCGATTTAACAAGCATTTAAAGCCTGCACCAAAAACACCCCCACCGCCCCAGGAAGGTGCCGAAAAAACTGCTCACAGAATCGTTGACTTTCCCCGGAATCCGTATATTCTCACATTTAGCTGAAATGCTCGGCCCGCTATTTATGCTCCTCGTTACGAAGTCCCATCGGTAGTACCTCGTCCTGTAAGTCATAAGTATCACCCGCAATCTCAGCTGGCATGCCCTCGGGCTTTTCACCTCGGGCTTTTCAAAAGTTAAAAAGGTTAAGATAGGAAAACGATTATGTCCACGACAACTGGCACCGTTAAATGGTTCAACGAAAGCAAAGGTTTTGGTTTCATCGAACAGGATAGCGGCCCCGATGTATTCGCTCACTTCAGTGCTATTCAGGGTTCAGGCTTCCGTACCCTGACTGAAGGTCAGCGAGTTCAGTTCACTGTCACTCAAGGCCAGAAAGGTCCGCAGGCTGAGAACATCGTAACGATCTGATCCGGTTAGCAACGGATTACGAAAAAGCAGGCCTTCTGGCCTGCTTTTTTTTGCCTGATCAACAGGCGGGGATTCCATGCGCCACCGGGGTTACGAACATCGCAGTTGTTCATAGGCCTCCCGCACCGCCATAAAGCGGGTGGCATCGCCACTCCGGTCCGGATGATGCCGGCTGGCCAGTTCACGATAGCGTTGTTTTATCTGCGCCGCGCTGGCCGCAGGGGGCAACCCCAGTTGCGCCAGTGCCCGTGCCTGCCGCTCGGGCTGCCGCAGGTGCTGCCAGAAATTTCGCAACAGTGCGGCCACATCCTCCGCGGTAGTGGCGTGAAGATTGTCCCAGTTAAGATAGTACTCACGCATGGGATCGTTACCCGCCACCCAGTGTTGCTGCTCCCGGCAATCGCGGCACGAGCGCAGGCGCAGGTTCAGGGGCGCCACCTCCAGCACCAAACCCTCCCCCCGCCACAAAGATTCCTGCAACTGGTAGAGTGCATTCATCAACAAAAAGTTTTTGCGAAACAGAGCCAGCTCGCTGTTGCTGTCCATGGCGGCGAACTCGGGATGCTCCTGCAACCGGATCAGCAGATGATGGATACCCAGGGGTCCAGCGTCAGGCTGGCCGGCGTGGCGCCGCAGGATAGCAAGGATATCCGCGGCGAGTGGGTTGTGCGGGATCTCAGTCATACCCCCAGTGTAGCAGGTGGCCGGCAACCGGCCGAGCCCGGGGTGGGCCGGCCGGTGCTAAGCGCCCTGGGGACGCATATGCGGGAACAGAATCACGTCCCGAATGGAGGGTGAGTCAGTAAACAGCATCACCAGGCGATCAATACCGATGCCTTCGCCGGCGGCCGGAGGCATGCCATATTCGAGGGCGGCAATATAATCCGCGTCATAGTGCATGGCCTCATCGTCTCCGGCATCTTTTTCCTCCACCTGCTTGCGGAAGCGTTCAGCCTGGTCTTCGGGATCATTGAGTTCCGAGAAACCGTTGGCAATCTCCCGTCCTCCCACAAAGAACTCAAAGCGATCGGTGACAAAGGGGTTGCTGTCGTTGCGCCGGGCCAGCGGTGATACCTCGGTGGGATATTCCGTGATAAAAGTGGGATTTTTCAGCCTGTGCTCGACGGTTTTCTCAAAAATCTCAATCTGCAGTTTGCCCAGGCCGTAGCCGGGTTTGACTGGAATCCCCAGTTGCTCACACAGATCATGGGCCGCTTCCACGCTGCCAAGCTGTTGTTCAGTGAATTCGGGATTGAAGTGCCGGATGGACTCCAATACGGTCATGCGGGCGAACGGCGAACCGAAGTCGTAGGTATCACCCTGGTAGCGAACATCGGTGGTCCCCAGCACGTCCCGGGCAATGGTGCGCAGCATGTCCTCGGTGAGATCCATCAGCTCCTGGTAGTCGGCAAATGCCTGATAAAACTCCACCATGGTGAATTCAGGGTTGTGGCGGGTGGACAGGCCCTCGTTGCGGAAGTTGCGATTGATTTCGAACACCCGCTCGAAGCCGCCCACCAACAGTCGTTTCAGATACAGTTCCGGCGCGATCCGCAGATACAAATCCATATCCAGGGAATTATGATAGGTGGTAAAAGGACGGGCGGTGGCGCCGCCGGGGATCACCTGCATCATCGGAGTTTCCACTTCCAGGTAACCGCGGGTGCGCAGATAGTCACGAATGCCATCCACCACGGCGCTGCGAATACGGAATGTTTCCCGCACTTCCTCATTAACGATCAGGTCCACATAGCGCTGCCGATAACGCAGCTCCTGATCCGCCAGCCCTTTATGCTTATCGGGCAACGGCCGCAGTGATTTCACCAAATGTTCGCAGCTTTCCATGCTCACATAGAGGTCGCCTTTGCCGGAGCGTTGCAGGGTACCACTGGCCCCCACGATATCCCCCAGATCCCAGGTTTTGATATCCCGCAATACTTCCGGTGGCAGGGTTTTGCGATCCACGTACAGCTGAATCCGGCCGCTCATGTCCTCAATGACGATGAAGGCGCCGCGATTGGCACGGACCCGTCCCGCCACCTTGGCCCGGATGGCTTTTTCCGCCAGGCTGGCCTTGTCCTCATCCCGATAGGTTTCCTGCAGCTCACCACAGAAATGTTCCCGCCGAAAGCTGTTGGGGAAGGCATTACCCCGTTCACGTTTGCTGGCCAGCTTGGCGCGCCGTTCAGCGATCAGTTTGTTCTCGTCCTGCTCCGTGGGGGATGGGTTGTGTGGGTCTGTCATGGTTGCGCCAGGCCTCCGCCCTGTTATTGTCGCTAAAGACCGGCCTTAAGGCTGGCCTCAATAAATTCATTCAGATCACCGTCCAGCACTGCATTGGGGTTGGAGTTCTCCACTCCGGTCCGCAGATCCTTGATCCGCGACTGGTCCAGCACGTAAGAGCGGATCTGGCTGCCCCAACCGATGTCGGATTTGGCGTCTTCCATGGCCTGTTTTTCCGCATTCTGTTTCTGGATCTCCATCTCGTAGAGTTTGGCCCGCAACTGCTTCATGGCCTGATCCTTGTTCTTGTGCTGGGAGCGGTCATTCTGACACTGGGTGACGATGCCACTGGGAATATGCGTGATCCGCACTGCGGACTCGGTACGGTTAACGTGCTGACCACCGGCGCCACTGGCACGATACACATCGATTCGCAAATCCGCCGGATTGATATCAATTTCGATATTGTCATCAATCTCCGGCGAGACAAAGACCGAGGCAAACGATGTATGGCGGCGGTTACCGGAATCAAAGGGGGATTTTCGCACCAGGCGGTGGACGCCGGTTTCGGTTTTCAGCCAGCCGTAGGCGTACTCGCCCTGAAAGTGAATGGTGGCACTTTTGATGCCGGCCACTTCTCCTTCGGAGACTTCGATCAGTTCGGTTTTGAAGCCGGCCCTCTCACCCCAGCGCAGATACATGCGCAGTAACATGTTGGCCCAGTCCTGGGCCTCGGTACCGCCGGAACCGGCCTGAATATCGAGATAACAGTTGCTGGCGTCCATTTTACCGGAGAACATGCGCAGGAACTCCAGCCTGGCCACGTCCGCCTCCACCGCGTTCAGTTCCGTCTGCACCTCCGCCACGGCGGTTTCATCGTCTTCCTCCACCGCCATGTCCAGCAATTCAGCCAAGTCGCTGATGCCACTGGTGATGCGCTTGAGGGTGCTGACAGTCTGATCCAGGTTAACCCGTTCCCGGCCCAGTTCCTGGGCCCGGTCCGGATCATTCCAGACGTTGGGATCCTCCAGTTCGCGATTGACTTCGTCCAGGCGTTCACATTTCAGATCGAAGTCAAAGATACCCCCTCAACGCGTCACTGCGCGCTTTCAGGTCTTTGATCTGGTTTTGAATCGGGTTGATTTCCATGAGGGTCCGGTATCCGCTTAACAATCCACAAGATGAAGAAAGCGGCGTATTTTACCGGCCATCGGGCTCAGTATCCAGCCATATCAACCCTGGGCTGCCAGGGGCCCGTCGGCCGGAGGTGAGCCGGGTGTCAGGTGCCGTCTGAGGGCCGCCTCCAGCTGCTCCCGGCCAATGGGTTTGGCAAGGATCTCATCCATCCCGCAGGCGCGTGCCTGTTGCCTGAGATCCTCCGCCAGATGGGCGCTGAGGGCGATCACCGGTAACCGCGGCAGGTCAGCCTCCTGCTCCCGCTGACGCCAGGCGCTGGTGGCTGCGAAACCGTCCAGGCGGGGCATTTCACAATCCATCAGCACCAGCCCGTAAGCCTGCGGCTGTTGCTCCAGCGTGGCCAGCGCCGCAGCACCGTCAGCCACCAGATCATGAGGTACACCCAGACGCTCCAACAGGCGACGGATCACCAGCTGATTGACGTGATTGTCCTCTGCCACCAGCACCCGAAACCCGCTCAGATCCGCAGTGATGGGCGGTTGCCCGGCGGGGTCAGGGGTGGCGCTGACCGTTGTAGACGCAGGTTCCAGGGGCAAGGTCAGACGAAAACAGCTGCCCTGGCGCGGCTCGCTTTCCACACTCAGTCGCCCCCCCATCAATTGGCTCAGCTGATGACTGATGGTCAGACCCAGGCCACTGCCACCGGCGCTGCGGGTAAATGAGTTTTCTCCCTGCACGAAGGGCTGGAACAATGTGACCTGATCCGCCGGTTCGATGCCGTGACCGGTGTCCGCAATCTCAAAGCAAACCTGCTGGGGCAGCTCGGTAAGCGTGCCCACCATCAGGCTGATCCGCCCCCGCGGGGTAAATTTAAAGGCATTATCCAACAGATTTACCAGAATCTGCCGCAACCGGGCCGGATCCCCCACCACCTGCTGCTGCACCCGCGGATCCCAGTGCAGCTTAAATTCCAGCCCCTGTTGCCGGGCCCGGGGCTGAAACTGGCTCACCAACTCCCGGCACAGATGCTGCAAATCCATGGCCACCCGTTCCAACACCATTTTCCCCGCCGCCAGCTTGGAGTAATCCAAAATGTTATTGATGGTCTCCATCAGGGTCTGGCCCGCGGTTTCGATGACCGTCAGCGATTCCCGCTGCTCTGCCGTCAGGGGCGTTTCCCGCAGCAGTGCAGCCATCCCCAGCAGCCCGGTCATGGGGGTTCGAATTTCATGGCTCATGGTGGCCAGAAAATCACTTTTGGCCCGGCTTTCCGCCTCCTGTTCAATGACCTGCTGGCGGGACTGCAGTTGTTCCACCTGCGCCAGATACTGGGCCCTGAGCAGCTGTTCATGACGCTGCCGTGCCTCACGCTCGGTCTTCAGGGCCTGGGCCTGGGCCAGGATTTTGGCGTGCCGCTCCCGGTTAATCCGATCCGCCAGCGCCAGGGCATAGAACAATACCAGCGCCATCCCCCCCGCCGGCAACGTCGCCAGAATCACCGGGTAAGCCGGCAACAAATCAATTTTGCTCAGGGTAATCAGCAGCGAGCCCAGCAACAGGGCACCATTGGCCAGAATATGATAACGGGCTTCCCGCACACCGGCGCGATAGCGGCTGATACCCACGCTGAAACACAGCACCAGAGAGGTTAGCGCCACTGCAAACTGAATGCTCAGGGCCAGGTGATAGGGCAGGAAAAACGGGCTCAGAAACACGCAGCCATGGGCCATGGCGCAATATTGCAACCAACGATACTGACGCGGCTGCTGCTCCCGCAACCGCAACAGCGACTGAGTGAAAGCACAGGCACTGGCGCCATAAATAGCCGCCAGAAATACCAGCGACCACTGGTTTAACTGCGGCGCCCGGGGCCATAGATACTGAAACCCGAAACCGTCCAGAGTGGCCATAAACAACCCCAGCCCCAACACCACGCCGGCGTAATCCAGGTACGCCGACAGTCGCACGCTGGTGAACAGCACCAGGTTGTACAGCAGCATTACCAGCAATACCCCGAAGTACAGGCCGTGGGCCACCAGATCCCACTGTCGTTGCTGATAAAAGGCTTGTTTTTCCCACAATACCAGGGGTAGCTGCAGCGAACTCTCGGTCTGTACCCGCAGCAGCACCAAGCGTTCGGCCGCAGGTGCCAGGCTCAGGGGCACTGCAAAATGACGATGGGCCAGCGGCCGCTGATGAAACGGAAACCGATCCCCGAGCCGGTGGCTCTCCAACAGTGCCCCGGGATTGTCCGGTGTACCGGAAAATACCATCAACTGGATGTTATCCAGCAGTGGATAGGCGATTTCCAGTATGGTATCCAGTGTTATGTCATTGTCATTGCGCAGCTGAAACCGTAGCCAGTAGGCAGCCGGGTCGAAGCCGAACGCCGGGTAGGCGCCGGTTACCACTTGCCAGTCACCGGCGACCAGGGCCTGACCCGGCTCCAGCCGGGCGTTCTCATCCCGCAGATAGCTGACTTGCTGGCTGATGGCGTGGCGGGAGAAACCCGCTTCCGCCACCACCACCGGGGTATCCCCCCAGGCCCCCGGTGCCAGCAGCATAAGCAACAACAATGCACCCAGGAGACCACCCGGGTTCCGTATCCACATAATTTCCACAATTCCAGCACTGGCTTATATCTTCACTATAGACCAGCCCGGCCAGATATGGACCCGGAATTGACCTATTTACCGGACTTGCTGAAACGGCCGCGATATTCCCTGGGTGACAGCCCCACCTTGCGTTTGAACATCTTGGAAAAGGAAGAGACATCCTCATAACCCACCCGCTGGGTGATTTCCGCAATGGTCTGGGTGCTGAGTTCCAGGTATTTCTTGGCGTTCTCAATCCGCACTGTCTGTAAGTAAGCCAGGGGGGATTCACCGGTGGCGGCCTTGAACCGCCGAATCAGGGTGCGGGGGCTCATGGCGTACTGCTCCGCCAGCCAGGCCAGCGAGAAACTTTCACCATGGTGTTGATCGATCCATTCCTGCACGGCTTTGACGGTATCGTCATGGTGATATTTGTTATGGTGGGTGGCAAAATAGCAGAGCTGGGAGTGGCGGCCGGTGTCCAGCACCATGGCCTTGGCGGATTCAATGGCGGTTTCATGGCTGATGTGCAACTGGATCAGATACAGAGCCATATCAAACCAGGCGCTGCCCCCTCCGGAACAGAATACCGGGCCATCACTGGTGATCATTTGCTCCGGGATCAATTGCACCTGGGGATAACGGTCGCGGAAATGGTCGGCATGGGCCCAGTGGGTGGTGGCTCTGCGGCCATCCAGAATACCCGCCTCGGCCAAAAAGAAGGCGCCGGTGCAGTTACTGATGATCTGGGTGCCGCTACTGGCATAGGCTTTCAGTAAACTGATCAGTTGCGGATTGCTATGCAGGGTTTTTTCCACATCGCCACCGATGGAGGGGACTATCAGCATATCCACCTGCCCGATGCTGCGAAAGTCCAGATGCGCGTCCAATACCATATTATTCAGACAGCGAATGGGCCGGCCCCCGGCGGTGGCTACCCGCACATCGAATTTGGGTTCCAGGTTGCGTCCCTGAAAATAATTCCAGGCAGTGCCGGCGGTGGATAACAGATCCACCACCCCGGTAATGGAGGTGGCCACGGCGTAATCGAAACCCAGTAAACAGACTTTAATCATGACTGACGAAAGTAACCCTAAATTAGTCATAAATGACAATTACACAGACCCGGCCACAATGCAAATATAAGGCAATCAAGCCGCCGGGCCACGGTCCGTGGGAACCCTAATGAGGAACTGCCCCATGCCCCTACTCTCCCGCCAGGATCTGGATTTCTGGCTGTACGACATGCTGGACACCGAGGGCCTGCTGCAGCACCCCCGCTACTCCGACCACTCCCGGGAGACCTTCAGCCAAACCCTGGACACCGCGGAACAGGTGGCGGAGAAATATTTTGCCCCCCACAATCGCAAAGCGGATGAGCAGGAGCCCTGGTTCGACGGTGAGCAGGTACATACCCTGCCGGAGATCAAAACCGCCTTCCAACACTACGTCGCCTCCGGGCTGCTCAATGCGCGCCTGGATTTCGCTGAGGATGGCATGCAACTGCCCCACGTGGTGGCCGCCGCCTGCACCGGCTATGTGTCCTGCGCCAACCCCGCCAGCGCCGGCTACCCGTTTCTGACCATGGCCGCCGCCAATCTGATCCGCCATTTTGCCAGCCCTGAACTGCAGAAACGGTATCTGCCGTTGATGCGAACCGGTCAGGCCGCCGGCACCATGGCGCTAACGGAGCCGGATACCGGCTCATCGCTGGCGGATATCCGCACCAGTGCCCGCCCGGGTCCAGAAGGTGCCTACCTGATCCGGGGCCATAAAATGTATATTTCCGGCGGCGACCAGGACATCACCGATAACATCATTCATCTGGTGCTGGCGAAAATAGAGGGCGGCCCGCCGGGCGCCAGGGGCATCTCCCTGTTTCTGGTACCCAAGTGGCTGCTGGATCAGGATGGCCGTCCAGCCCGGCGCAATGATGTCAAACTGGCGGGGCTGCTGCATAAGATGGGTTATCGCGGCACCACCTCCACGGTGCTGAATTTCGGCGAACAGGGCCAGTGTCTGGGGTATCTGATCGGGGAGCCCCACCAGGGCCTGAAATACATGTTTATGATGATGAACGAAGCCCGTATGGGCGTGGGCCTGGGGGCGGCGGTGATCGGCTATCGGGGCTACAGCGAATCCCTGGACTACGCCCGGCAACGGCCCCAGGGCCGCCACCCGAGCGCTAAGGACCCGCAATCCCCCCCGATTGCCATTATCGAACATGCCGATGTGAAGCGCATGTTGCTGGCGCAGAAGGCCTATACAGAGGGTGCCATCGCCCTGTGTCTGTACGCCAATCATCTGCTGGACCGCATCGAGACCGGCAGTGATCCGGAGCAAACCCGGCCCCTGCAGGAACTGCTGGACCTGCTGACGCCGGTGGTGAAATCCTGGCCTTCCGAATACGGCCCCAAGGCCAATTCCCTGGCCATTCAGGTATTGGGAGGCGCCGGTTATATTCGCGACTACCCGGTGGAGCAGTGCTACCGGGATAACCGTCTTAACCCCATTCATGAAGGAACCCAGGGCATTCAGGCGCTGGATCTGCTGGGACGCAAAGTCTGGCAGGCCGGCGGCCTGGGTATGCAGACCCTGTGGCAGGAAATAGACACCACCCTGCAACTGGCGGGCAGAGATCCGGCCCTGACCGAATACGTCACGGCGTTGCGACAGGCCCTGAACACCCTGCAGCAAACCACGGACAGCCTGGGGAGCCAGCTGCGGCAACGGGGTCCGGACCCGGCCCTGGCCAACGCCACCCTGTATCTGAGCCTGCTGGGTCATGTGGTGGTGGCCTGGCTCTGGCTGTGGCAGGCCGGTTGTGCGAGCATGACACCGGAAACCGGAGCCGATAACAGGTTTCGCGCCGGCAAGCTGCAGGCCTGCCGTTTCTTTTTCCGCTGGGAGCTGCCCAAAATCCACCATTGGGCGCGGCTGCTGGAGTCCGGCGACGACACCTGCTTCAGTATGCAGGCTGACTGGTTCTGATCATTCGAACTTTACCCCTTCCAGCCACCGACATGACTGGGGTGGTACTCAATCTCAGGGCACTGGCCGGCACCGGCCGTGGCAAACCGACACGAGGATGTTATGGCACATATTGAAACCGAAATCGAAGGTCACATTCTGCGGATTCGCATCAACCGCCCGGACAAGTACAACGCGCTGTCGCCGGAGATGTATCACGCCATGGGAAAGGCTTTGAAACAGTTGAACAGCGATCCGCAACTGCGGGTGGCGGTGCTTTACGCCGAAGGCAAACATTTTACCGCCGGGGTGGAGCTGGATAAATGGGCACCCATTTTCGGCAGCGGCAACGCTTTCCCGGTGGCGGCGGATGAAGTGGATCCCATGGGCCTGACCGGCGAACGTCACAGCAAACCCTTGATCATCGCCGTGCAGGGCTACTGTTTCACCTGGGGCGTGGAAATCCTGCTGAACACGGAAATCCGGGTGGCGGCCCGGGACACCCAATTCCAGATGCTGGAGGTGCAACGGGGTATTTATCCCTGTGGCGGCGCCACTTTGCGGCTGCCGGTGGAGGTGGGCTGGGGCAACGCCCAGCGGGTGCTGCTCACTGGCGAGCGCTGGAGTGCCGAGGACGCCTATCGCTGGGGCATGGTACAGGAGCTGGTGGAACCGGGCGAACAGCTGACCCGGGCCATGGAGATCGCCCACAGCGTGGCCAAAGCCGCGCCCCTGGGGGTGCAGGGAGTGCTGAAGGCCACCCGCTTCAGTGCCCGTCACCCCCATGATCCCGATGCCTGCGTCAAGCAGTTCATGACCGATCTGCAGCCGGTCATGGCCAGTGAGGATGCCGCGGAGGGCGTGAATTCATTTCTGGAACGGCGGCAAGCTGAGTTCAAGGGCCGCTGATGCCGGCCCGGGGGGGTTGCCTCCGGGCCGGCGCCGTTATCAGTTGGGCAGATTGGCGGCCAGCCCGGCTTCCATCAAACCGCCGCTTAAGGCGATACGGTCCCGGATCTGGTAGGCAGTGGCCAACTGCCGGGTCTGTTCGGTCATGCTTTCCAGGGTGGCGCTGACCACCAACGGTACGTATTGATCCTGATTGAACTGATTCAGACTGAAGCGGGCATAATCCCAGTTACTGTGCAGTTGCGTCATCAGGTTGTGATCTACCGCCCACTGGGTCGCGTCGCCCAGTTCCACCATGGCTGCGTCAAAAGCGGCGACCGCGTGTTGCAGCTCCTCTGCCAACCAATCCGACTCCAGGTGCAGGGATTCCTGTTGCGGGCTCGGTTGCAGACTCTGGGCCAGATATAGCGTGGCCATGCGTTCTGCCAACATGCTCTGCAGTTGCGCCAGATTCATCTGCTTGCCCACCGCGTAAGGCAGGCGCGCCATCCAGTCCCGTAGCAACAGATCGTTCATCACCAAAAGGCTGTCAGCGTTAAACAGCAGCTGCTCCAGGCGGGTGGGATCGAACCCGGCTTTGACCAGAGGGCGGAACTTCTGCCAGCGCTGTTTCACCTTGGCCACCCGCTCCTGCAGAGCCTCCGTGGTGGCGTTGTGGGCCAGTTCGCCCAGCAGGCGCTCGTATTCCCCGACCGCCTGCTCCAGAGCAGCCTGTCCACCGGCTTGCTGGAGGCCGGCCCCCAGTTGCAGGTGGTGACGGCTCATCTGCATCACCAGGGTCCTTTGCATCGCCGCCATATGCACGGCTTCCAGGTCCCCCATGGTACGGGCGTAGCCCTGGCAGGACAGTATTCCCAGGATAATCACCAGAGAGTAACGAACACTGAGCGGCATCTTCATTGAGGCTTTCCTTCTTATCGCAGCGACCGGCATGGAGTTACAAAAAGAACAGTCTGATTACAAACTGTTACTTTGGCAGTTTATGCCTTGATCAGGAAAGCGACAGTACAGATGCTCCCGTTTGTGATTGAGTTCCGTCTCTGATTTCCAATCCGGTAACAAGCCGCAACGCCGGTGCTGACCAGCTCACGTTCTGTTCGCCCTACTCCCGGGGGATGGCCGGAGGATGGGCGGTCAGGCGCCGCTGACAGGGGCCAGGTGCGCCACCACCAGTTGCGGGCTGCGTACCCCACGAAATTCGTTCACGTCCAGGCGGTAGGCCAGATAAATCCGTCGCAGGCCGGGGTGGGGCCAGGCCTCCAGATCCACATTGAACGCGATGGCGTCCACCACCCGGCCACTGCCGGGCAGGCCCACGGACAGCTTGAGGTGCTTTTCCCCGACGATCCGCTGGTCCAGCACCTCAAATTCACCATCAAACAGGGGCTCCGGAAAACCCTGGCCCCAGGGGCCGGCGTCCCGTAACTGTTGGGCCATGGGCAAATCGATCTCGGCTTCCTGCAGCTCACCATCGGAATGCAGTTCACCGGTGAGCTGATCACGGCGCAGCAGGCGCCGGGCCTCGCCATCAAAAGCCTGCCGAAAGCGCTGCAGATCCGCCGCTTTCAGGCTCAGTCCGGCCGCCATGGCATGGCCACCAAATTTGACGATCAGCCCGGGATGGCGGCTGGCCACCGCATCCAGGGCATCACGGATATGAAACCCCGGGATGGAACGGGCCGAGCCTTTCAGCTCTCCTTCCCCCGCTGGCGCGAAGGCTATGGTGGGGCGATGAAACCGTTCCTTGATCCGTGACGCCAGAATGCCGATCACCCCCTGATGCCAGTCGTCGCGATGAATGCAAAGGCCCCAGGGCAGTTCTGACTCCCGCCCCAGATGCAGCTGTTTCAGCACCGCCAGGGCCTGCTGCTGCATATCCCCTTCAATGGTTTTGCGGGCCTGGTTAAGCGTGTCCAGTTCCACAGCCAGGCTGTGGGCCGTGGCCGGGTCTTCCGCCAGCAGGCACTCAATGCCCTTGCCCATGTCCGTCAGCCGGCCCGCGGCGTTAAGCCGGGGCCCCAGGGCAAAGCCCAGGTCCGCCGCCACCAGGTTACTCAGCCGGCGCCCGGCCACCTCCACCAGAGCCCGGATACCCGGGCGACAGCGCCCCGCGCGAATCCGGGCCAGCCCCTGTTGCACCAGAATGCGATTGTTGCGATCCAGGGGCACCACGTCCGCTACCGTGCCCAGAGCCGCAATGTCCAGATAATCCGCCATATTCGGTGCCGTCAGCCCCCGGGACTGAAACCAGTCCCGCTGTTGCAGGCGGGTGCGCAGGGCTGTGAGCAGATAGAAGGCCACCCCCACCCCTGCCAGATGCTTGCTGGCAAAGCCACAACCGGGTTGATTGGGATTGACAATGGCCGCCGCCGCCGGCAACTGCGCCGCCGGCAGATGGTGATCGGTGACCAGTACCCGGATGCCCAACCGGTTGGCCGCCGCCACCCCTTCCAGGCTGGAGATACCGTTATCCACCGTAATGATCAGATCCGGCTGCCGTTCCGCCGCCACCGCCACGATCTCCGGCGTCAGGCCATAGCCGAACTCAAAGCGGTTGGGCACCAGGTAATCCACCCGGGCCGCCCCCAGCCGGCGCAGTGCCAGCACCGTCAGGGCACTACTGGTGGCGCCGTCGGCGTCGAAATCCCCCACCACCAGAATCCGCTGCTGCTCCAGCAGCGCGGCCACCAACAACTCTAAAGCCGGTTCCAGCCCCTTCAGATCCACCGCCGGCAACAGGTGCCGCAGGCTCAGGTCCACCTCAGCATCCCGGGTCAGACCCCGGTTGGCGTAGATGCGCTGCAGCAGGGGTGGAATACTGGAGCTGAAGCGGGCTTCACTGGCCGGCGCCAGGCGGGTGATTCGGGTCATAAGCTGCCGTGGGCTTGTCAGCAATCGGGGGTGCGAGCGCACCCCCGGCCGGGTTACTGCATATGGCGCAGAATACTGTCCTTTACCGAACTCAAATTGGCGTCAATGGTATCCATCAGAGCGTTCTGACATTGAGCGATGGCGGTGTCGGGATCCTTCAAACCATTGCCGGTGAGCGTACAGACGATTTTACTGCCCTCGGGAATCTTGCCGTTCTTCACATCGCGCATGGCACCCCCCAGGGAGGCGGCGGAGGCCGGTTCACAGAACACACCTTCGTTCTGGGCCAGCATACGCTGGGCCTGCAGAATCTCATCGTCGCTGAGCTCATCGAACCAACCACCGGAATCCTTCTGCACCGTCCAGGCCTTATCCCAGCTCTGGGGATGGCCGATGCGAATGGCGGTGGCCACGGTTTCCGGCTGATCCACCATCTCACCCCGCAGGAACGGGGCTGCGCCGGCGGCCTGATAGCCCAGCATTTTAGGCCGGCTGTTGGCAATGCCGGCCTTGAAGAATTCCTCATAACCCATCCAGTGGGCACTGATATTTCCGGCATTACCCACCGGCAGACAGTGATAGTCCGGCGCTGCCCCCAGCTCTTCCACGATTTCAAAGGCCGCGGTTTTCTGCCCCTGCAGACGATAGGGATTGATGGAGTTGACGATGGTCACCGGCGCTTCCTCCGCCACTTCTTTTACCAGCCGCATGCCTTCATCGAAATTTCCCCGGATCTGCAGGATCACCGCGCCATACATCATGGCCTGGGCCAGCTTGCCCATGGCGATCTTGCCTTCGGGAATCAATACGAAGGCGGTGATGCCGGCCCGTGCCGCATAGGCGGCGGCCGCCGCCGAGGTGTTGCCGGTGGAGGCACAGATAATGGCTTTACTGCCCTCTTCCACCGCCTTGGTCACCGCCATGGTCATGCCCCGGTCCTTGAACGATCCAGTGGGGTTGAGACCCTCGAATTTCACATAAATATCCACGTCTTTGCCAATAAGACGGGGAATATTGTTGAGCCGGATCAGGGGGGTTTTGCCCTCTCCCAGACTGATCAGACGGGTGTCGTCATGGACGGGCAGATAATCGCGGTAATTGTCGATTAATCCGGTATAGCGTTTACTGGGCATGGTCAGGTTTCCAAAGTCAGACTAACTGTGATTCGGGGCGCGCTGAGCCCGGGCCTAGGGGCCCAGGGTCTCCAGACGGATACGGACAATGTCCTCCGCCAGCACATCCAGCGCCCGGATCTTGTCCAGGGCATCGTTCATTTTGCTTTCCAGCACCTGGCGCACAATCATGATCAGAGGCACCGGGCTGTTGGCGTCCAGTTGATCCTTCTGAATGATTGCCTCGATATTGATATCGGCGTCGCTGAGGGCGGCGGCGATTTTGGCCAGTACCCCCGGCTGATCCTTGACTTCCATTCGCAGATAAAAGCCGGTCACCACATCGGCAATGGGCAGAATCGGGGTATCACTGAGGGAGTCCGCCCGGAATGCCAGGTGCGGTACCCGGTTGTTGGGGTCGGTGGTGAGTGCCCGGGCCACATCCACCACGTCCGCCACCACCGCCGAGGCCGTGGGCTCGGAGCCGGCACCGGGTCCGTAGTAAAGCGTAGGCCCTACGGCATCACTCTGCACCATCACCGCGTTCATCACACCGTTCACATTGGCGATCAGACGCCGCTCCGGAATCAGGGTGGGGTGCACCCGCAGCTCCACGCCGGTGGCGGTCTGCCGGGTCATGCCCAGGTGCTTGATCTTATAGCCCAGCTCTTCGGCATAGGCGACATCGGCCCGGGTGATATGACTGATGCCCTCGGTATAGATTTTGGAGAACTGCAGGGGAATACCGAAGGCAATGGAGGCGATGATGGTCAGCTTGTGGGCGGCATCAATCCCCTCCACGTCGAAGGTGGGATCCGCCTCCGCATAGCCCAGCGCCTGCGCCTCTTTCAGCACCTCATCGAAAGCCCGGCCCTTGTCCCCCATCTCGGTGAGGATGTAGTTGCCGGTGCCATTGATGATCCCCGCCACCCAGTCGATGCGGTTGGCCGCCAGGCCCTCACGGATGGCCTTGATAATGGGAATGCCCCCCGCCACGGCCGCCTCGAAGGCCACGTTGACGCCCTCTTTCTGGGCCGCCGCAAATATCTCGTTGCCGTGCTCGGCAATCAGCGCCTTGTTGGCGGTGACCACGTGTTTGCCGTTGGCAATGGCCTTGAGCACCAGTTCACGGGCGGTGCTGGTGCCGCCAATCAACTCCACCAGAATGTCCACTTCGGGGTCATCCACCACGGCGAAAATATCCCGCGACACCCGCACGCCGCTGGTATCCGCGTTGGGATGATCGCGGCGCGCGCCCACGTGGGTCACCAGGATTTCCCGGCCGGCGCGCCGGGCGATGTCTTCTGCGTTCCGGTACAGCACATTGAAGGTGCCACTGCCCACCGTGCCCAAACCGACGATACCCACATTAACCGGTTTCAACTGCTTCACCTCATTTATATTATGCCGACTGCAGCAGACGCTTGATGCCTCTGACTGCCTGCCGGATGCGTTGTTCGTTTTCAATCAGCGCAAAACGCACATGATCATCCCCATATTCGCCGAAACCAAGCCCCGGCGATACCGCCACCTTGGCTTCCCGCAACAAAAGCTTACTAAACTCCAGCGAGCCCAGGTCCCGGAACCGATCCGGTATCCGGGCCCATACAAACATGGTGGCACGGGGCGGGATGACTTCCCAGCCTGCCGCATTCAGGCCCTCACACAAGACATCCCGGCGCCGTTGATAACGGTCGCGAATCTGGGTCACACAGCTCTGATCCCCTTCCAGAGCACTGATGGCGGCCACCTGAATCGGGGTGAAGGTCCCATAATCCATATAGGACTTGATGCGGGCCAGAGCGGCGATCAGATCCGGATTCCCGACACAGAACCCCACCCGCCAACCGGGCATATTATAACTTTTCGACAGGCTGAAAAACTCCACCGCCACCTCCCGGGCGCCGGCCACCTGCATTACCGACGGCGCCTGATAGCCATCGAAGACAATATCCGCGTAGGCCAGATCGTGCACCAGCCAGATGCCGTGCTCCCGGCAGATCGCCACCACCCTTTCGAAAAATTCCAGTTCCACGCACTGGGCCGTGGGATTGCCGGGGAAATTCAGTACCAACATCTTGGGCTTGGGCCAGCTTTCCCGGATCGCCCGCTCCAGCTCGGCAAAGAAATCCACTTCCGGCCGCAGGGGCACGTGACGAATATCCGCCCCGGCGATGACAAAACCATAAGGGTGGATGGGATAGGACGGATTGGGCACCAGCACGGTGTCACCGGTACTCATGGTGGCCAGGGCCAGATGGGCCAGCCCCTCCTTGGAGCCGATGGTGACAATGGCTTCCGCGGCCGGATCCAGGCTCACCTGATAGCGGCGCTGATACCAGTCGCAGATCGCCTTGCGCAGCCGGGGGATGCCCTTGGACTGGGAGTAGCGGTGGGTGTCCCCCCGCTGCACCGTCTCCACCAGTTTATCCACGATGTGCGGTGGCGTGGGTTGATCGGGATTGCCCATGCCAAAATCGATAATGTCTTCGCCCCGGGCGCGGGCCTGCTGCTTCAATTCACCGACGATATTGAACACATAAGGCGGCAGCCGCTGAATTCGCGAAAACTCGGTCACAGAACACCCATGGCAGTATGTAAATGGCTACTAACTTCAGGCCGGAAAGCAAAGAGTGAGAACAATACTGATGTGGGCAGGAATCGTCAATGGAGCCGGCGGCGTTGAGCCCGGAAACCGGGCGTTTGGGGCCGCCGGACAACCGGGCTGGCGCCCCATGCCGGGCGCCCCATGCCGGATTTACTTCAGCCCCAACTGCTGAGCCAGCTGTTCCGCCTTGAGGTAACCACCCAACTGGCGGCCATCCATGGAATAGACCGCCGGAGTACCCCGGACACCGATCCGCTGCCCCAGATTGATCTGGTCCTGTAGCCTGTGTTGATCACAGGTTTTGCCCTCGGGGGCGGCCACGGACTGATTGGACTTGGCGCGGGTGAGGGCCGCTTCCCGGTCCTCGGAGCACCATACTTTCACCATGGTCTGACCCGCCGGCGAATCCAGACCGTAGCGGGGCCAGGCCACGTACTTCACGGTAATGCCCAGATCGTTCATGGCCGGCACCTCGGTGTGGAACTTACGGCAGTAACCACAGCTGGTGTCGGTAAACACCAGCACCTCCGCCTTTTCCTTGTCGGTAGCGGGGTACACCACCAGATCCTTATCCTCAAGATGGTCCAGGGCATCCACCCGCTGACTGCTGCGGTATTGCTCGCTGACGTTGACCGTGTTGGGGCCGCTGATATTCAACAGGTCACCAGTGAACACGAACTTGCCATCGGCGGATACATAGAGCAGTTCACCACTGGTGGTCTCCACCTGATAGATCCCGTCCACCTGGGACTCGCCAACCGCGGAAATCTGCACCTGGGGGAACTTGGCGGCAAACATCCGCTGAATCACCTCGGAGCCCGAGGCGGCGTGAACTGAACCGGAAATGATAACCAACAGTGCCGTGAGGACGGTTTTCAACATGGGAATGCTCTCAAAAACTGGGGTTTTTATAGAATGTGTTCCATTAGACCCGAGATCCACCGCAAGTTCCAGCGGTCGCCGTCAACCCCTGGGGTGATGCTCCCGATGCAGGGCCTGCAACCGGTGGCGGGCCACGTGGGTATAGATCTGGGTGGTGGACAGGTCGCTGTGGCCCAGCAGCAACTGCACCACCCGCAAATCCGCCCCATTGTTCAACAGATGGGTTGCAAATGCATGACGCAGGGTATGGGGGGAGACCTCCGCCCGAATGCCCGCCCGGGCCACATAGTGCTTCACCCGATGCCAGAAGGTCTGCCGGGTCATCCGGCTGCCCCGCCGGCTGGGGAACAGCACCGCCGCATCCGCCTGCCGCAACAGTGCACCACGGCCCTGCCGCAGATACTGCACCAGCCAGGCCATGGCCTCCTCCCCCATGGGCACCAGCCGTTCCTTGCTGCCTTTACCCATGAGCCGCACCACCCCCTGGCGCAGGTTTAGATCGTGGGTGGTGAGCCCCACCAGCTCACTGACCCGGATGCCGCAGGCATACAGCAACTCCAGCATGGCTTTGTCCCGCAGCCCCAAAGCGTCGGTGGTATCCGGCACCGCCAGCAATGCTTCCACATCAGCTTCGCTAAGGGACTTAGGGAGGGGTTTGCCGAGTTTGGGCAGATCGATACGCAATGAGGGGTCTTCTGTTACCAGCCCCTGACGCACACAATACTGATAGAAACCCCGCGCCGCCGACAGAAACCGGGCAGTGGAGCGGGCGCTGAATTGCCGGCGATAACGTTCCGCCAGGTAGGCGTTCAGATCCGCCGCCGCCGCCGTCTCCAGGCGCAGGCTGCGGTCTTGCGCCAGCCACTGGCTATAGGCCTGCAGGTCACGCCGGTAGGATTCCAGCGTGTTATCACTAAGGCCCCGCTCCAGCCAGCAGGCATCCAGATATTCACTGATCACTCGATTGGCCGGATCTGAATCCGCTACCACACCCATTGCCTGCCCCGCACTGCCACCCGATGATAAACAGCATACCAAAAACCGGGGGGCGGCAAAAAAACTGGGCCCACAAGCAGGGCCCAACAGGGCTAATCCGCCTCGCAATGTGCGGATCGAAAAGGGGTCGTCAGCAGGTGGAAAACACCCCGTATCATGATGAAGGACAGGGCGCTGAGGAGAATCAATAACGTGAAGGCTTTCATACGGCGTACCCTCTGCTTTCTTATTGTTATAAGTCCATACTACCGGGATCTCTTATAACCACAAGACCGGCTCACACCAACGCAGCAGAAGCCGCACAGAGCGACAACATTCCGGGGCGCTGGTTTACAAACGCTCACCGTCAGACACCGTGACTCGTCTACACTGAAAAGAAGCTCATTGCCGTTGCCTGTCCCGTGTAATGCCCAAGTTACTGTTGTTGTTACTGTTGCTAGCCGGCCCCTGCCACGCCGCCCTGGAAGTGTCACCGGGCGGCGCCGGCGCCGTGGGGCTGGGCGGGTATTTGCAGTATCTGGAAGATCCCGCCGGCACACTGGATTTTGCCAATGTAGTGCAGTTGCCCGCCGGACACTGGCACAGCCACCCGGATTCCACGTTTTCCCGCGGTTACAACGATTCCACCTGGTGGCTCCGGTTCAGCCTGTACAACCCTGGCCCCAATACCATCGAGCGCCTGCTGGAGGTGGCCTATCCCAACCTGGATCAGGTCAACATCTGGGTACAGAGCCAGGCCGGTCTGCAACATATCTATCGCCTGGGGGACTCCCTCCCATTCCACTCCAGGCCGTTGCAGACCCGCAACTTCGTGGCACCTTTCACCCTGCCCGTCGATCAGACCGTGGACGTCTACCTGCAGATTCGCAGCAAAAGTTCCGTCCAGGTGCCGCTGACCCTGTGGCAACCCACGCACTTCCACACGGTGGAGCGCAACCACAACCTGATGCAGGGATTTTACTTTGGTGCGGTGCTGGTAATGGCGCTGTACAACTTCTTTGTCTATCTGGCGGTGCGGGAAAAAGCGTTTATCTACTACGTGGGATTCGTGGTCTGCCTGTCGGTTTTCATAGCCTCCCTCAAGGGCTTTGCCTTTGAATATCTCTGGCCGCATCATCCGCAATGGAATGATGCCGCTATTGTCTGGTCACTGGGCCTTAGCATCCTGTTCGCCGCCAAGTTCATCGATCACTTCCTGCGCCTGCACCAGTTCAGTCGCTACCTGGAATGGGTGGCTTTGGCGCCCAAGATATTAGTGATGCTGATCCTGCTCAGCTATCTTGTGCTGCCCTATCGGCTGGTGATCACCATGCTAATACCCCTCACCACGATTTCCTGTCTGTATGCTTTCGGCCTGGGCGCGGCACTCTGGTACCGGGGTTACCACCGGGCCCGCTATTACACTCTGGGCTGGAGCGCTCTGCTCAGCGGCGGCATTGCCCTGGCCCTGAACAAGGTCAACCTGTTGCCGGCCAATGCCCTCACCGAGCATACCCTGCAACTGGGTTCCACCATGGAGGTGATTTTGTTGTCTTTTGCGCTGGCGGAAAGCATCAATGAGGACCGGCGCCTGCGCAGCGAGGCCCAACGCCAGAGCCTGGACACCGAGCGGCGGTTGCGTCGGGAGCGGGAGGAGGCACTGACGCTGGAACAGCGCCTGGCTCAGGATCTTGAAGCCCAGGTGCAGCGCCGCAGCCGGGAACTGGAACTGGCCAACCGGCGGTTGCTGGAATTAAGCGATACCGACCAGCTCACCGGACTGAAAAACCGGCGTTATCTGAATCGGGTGCTGGTGGAAGAACTGACCCGCAGCTTCCGCTATCAACATCCCCTGGCGGTGCTGCTGCTGGATGTGGATCACTTTAAGCAATTCAACGATCGCTTCGGCCATATAGAAGGGGACCGCTGCCTGCAACGGGTGGCCCGGGTACTGCAGCAAACCACCCGCCACACCGCCGATTGCGCCGTGCGCTATGGGGGGGAGGAGTTCTGCCTGATATTGCCGGAAACCGATGCCCGGGGAGCTGAGGATCTGGCGGAACGAATTCGTAAGAACCTGGAGCATCTGCCGCTGCAAATTAACGATGAGTTCAGCACCATTACCGTGAGCCTGGGAATCGCCGTAATGCAACCGGGGGCGGCACCGGACGCGGACAACCTGCTGCAACAAGCGGACAAAGCCCTGTACAGCGCCAAGCAAACCGGCCGCAACCGGGTGGTGGTGGCCCGGGAAACTCAAACCGTAGATCCGAATTTGCAGCGGGGAAGCCTGACATGAACCAAGCCACTGACAGAAACTGGAAGTCATGAGTCGTTTTCTCATTACCCTTCTGCTGATGTTGTCGGGGCTGCCCCTAAAGGCCGCCCAATTGCAGTTGGACCCGGCACAGGATCAGCAGTTGCTGGGCAACCACATTGAGTATGTCGAGGACTCCTCCCACCAGCTACAGGTAGCCGACATACTCAGCCTGCCGCCATCGGCCTGGACCCGCAATCAGAAGGAAACCTTCAACCAGGGCTACAATGGCTCCATTTGGTGGTTGCGGCTGCGCCTGCAAAACCCTACCACCAGGCCCCAGGAGCGTCTGCTTGAAATCGGTTATCCGGTGCTGGATCAGATTGCCGCTTATATTTACGATGAGGCAGGCAATCGTATCAGAACCCTGCGGCTGGGAGACAAGTATCCGTTTCGGGAGCGCCCGGTGGATCACCGGCATTTTGTCATCCCCCTGGAATGGCAGCCACAACAAACCCTGGTAATCTACCTGGCAGTGCGCAGCGCCAGTTCCGTGCAGGTACCCATGGTCTTGTGGCAGGAACAGGCGTTTTACAATCACGACCGCTCTCAGGTTCTGATGCACGGTGTGTATTACGGCATTATGTTAGTAATGGTCATGTACAACCTGTTTATTTTTTTGGCCATGGGGGAGCGCAATTACCTTTATTATGTGCTGTTCGTCTGCTGCATGCCGTTATTCCTGGCCAGCCTCACCGGCTTTGGCTTCCAGTATCTGTGGCCGGAAGCCACCCGCTGGAACGACCAGGCCATTCTTGTCACCCTGGCCATGGCGGTGTGCTTTGGTTCCCTGTTCACTCATAATTTCCTCAATGCAACAGCCTTGCACAATTTCTACCGCCACTTGGGACAGCTACTGGCCGCCGGTGCGGTGCTGATTGCGATGCTGGCTATGCTGCTGCCTTATAACGTCGTAATCCGCATTCTGATTCCCTATGCGGCGGTGACCTGCTGCTATGGCTTCAGCCTGGGGATCTACCGTTGGGTCAGTGGCGGCATCTCCGCCAAATACTACACCATTGCCTGAAGCTCATTGCTGACTGGGGGCATAGTGCTGGCACTAAGCAAATTCAATATCCTGCCCAAGAACCTGCTGACTGACTATGCCACTCAGATAGGCTCGGCCATCGAAGTGGCATTACTTTCCTTCGCCCTGGCGGCGCGAATGAACCAGGAACGCAGCAGGCGTTTCGAGGCCCAGCAGGAAGCCATTGATGCCGAACGCCGGCTGCGTCAGACCCGGGAACAATCCCTGGCCCGGGAGCGGCGCGCCACCGAGACGCTGGAATGGCGGGTGGCCGGACGTACCCGGGAACTGGCGAAACTGAATCAACAGCTGGAACATCTCAGCGATACCGACCAGCTTACCGGACTGTATAACCGGCGCTATCTGGATCGCGTACTGCGGGAGGAGTACAGCCGCTGTGCCCGCTATCAGCACCCCATCTCGGTGTTGATCCTGGATATTGATCATTTCAAGCAATTCAATGACAGCTACGGCCATCTCATCGGCGATGACTGCCTGCGGGAAGTGGCGCGGACACTGCGCCGCAGCCTGCGGGGTCCGGAGGATATTGCCGCCCGCTTTGGTGGCGAGGAGTTCTGCGTGGTGCTGGCGGAAGCCAACACCAGCACCGGCGTTCAGGTGGCGGAACAAATCCGCAGAGCGGTTGCGGACCTGCAGTTCACTGTCACCGGACAACAAATCCCGGTCACTGTCAGCGTCGGAGTGGCTTCGTTGGTGCCGCAACCGGGGGACCGCTTCGAAGCATTGCTGGCGCAGGCGGATAAAGCACTGTATGAAGCCAAATCACTGGGCCGCAATCGGGTAATGGTGTACCGGACCGCAACCGGTTCCGATGCCGCCGGGCAGCGGTAAGTGGCCGCCTCGGGGACGCCGGGTGATGGGGATACGATTAGGCCCTACGCCAGTTGGCGGCCCCAATATAAATCAACTGCAATTGCCGGGTGAGCTTGTACTCAAAAGCCTGGCGGGCCTGAGGGCCACTGTCCACCAGATCCAGTAACTGAACGGTAGCGAATGCCACGGTGGAGATGGTCAGATCCGCCAGGTGATCCACCATCGCCGGCTCCATATTCGGCAACAGGTCCAGGCGCCGTAAATCCACCACCAGCTCCTTGGCGAAATACTGCAATTCACTGCGTACCGCCTGCCTTACCACCGTGGTGCCTCCAGTCATCGACTGGGACATGAAGAGAAAAAATACCCGTTGCGAAGCCACGTATTGGCAGTATTGCTGCACCGAGGCCTCGATGATGCGGGTGGGGCTGGCCCGCTCCTGGCGTACCTCACGCATCAATTGCCGCAACACCAAGCTGAGTTCATCCACGAGGTTGAGCGCCAGATCGTCCATATCCTTGAAATGACGATAAAAGGCTGTGGGGACCACCCCGGCCCGTTTGGCCACCTCGCGGATGCTCAGGCTGGAGAAATGCTGCCCCTCCTCCACCCACTGCAGTGCCGCGCTCATCAACGACTGGCGGGTTAATAATTTCCGTTCCTGCCGGTTTTTCATGCTGCTTACTCACTGACAACCAGTGCGCGATTGTACGCCGAACCTCCCACCTGTTTCCATGAAAGGACCGTTTCAAAGCCTGGCAAAAACAGAAATAACCGATACTGCACCCATTTATAGTTTACACATGAACACTCATAATTACTTTATAAATTATTGTTTTATATGTTTTTTATTTGTATTTGAACATTTCTGCAGCCATACCTGTTGACACCCGTGCCGCATATTGTGCACGCTTGTACACAGTTAATAGGGAGCGCAACAGCTATGCACTCGCAATCACCAAACCTGCTGCAACGGGCGCGTACCTGGATCAGCAGCAGCTTGTTCAACACCGACCGGCCCGCGGAGTACTTCGAATACCTGCTGGAAGGCATTGACCCCATGTGGTCGGCACTGGAGTGCAAGGCCCGGGTGATGGCAGTGCGCACTGAAACCGCCGACACCAAGACCTGGGTGTTGCAGCCGGTGGCAGGCTGGAAGGGCTTCGAGGCGGGCCAGCACATTCATATTACGCTGGATGTGAACGGAGTGCGCAGTACCCGCACGTTCACCATTTCCTCTTCGCCGGCCCAATGGCGACAGTCCGGCACCATCACTCTCACCGTCAAGCGTGTGCGCGAAGGGCGGGTCACCGGCTGGATGCACGATCACTTACAGGCCGGCGATGTAATCGCAATCAGTCAGGCCGAAGGTGAGTTTGTGCTGAGTCCCCGCCAGGAAGCGCCGGTGGGTTACATTGCCGCAGGCTCGGGCATCACGCCCATCATGTCGCAACTGCGCTGGCTGGCGGCTCACAGTATGCCGGTGGGGGCGAACCTGCTGTACTTTGCCAACACCCGCAATGATTTTATTTTTGGCAAGGAAATCCAGGCGCTGTCGCAATCCAATGCGCGCCTGAACAGCCACCTGATCGCCACTTATGACGAGCCGGAAACCCGGCACAAACTGCCCCAGGCGCCGATTTGTGCCGAGCAAATCCAGGCCCTGCTGGCGACGAAGCCGGAACGCATTTATTTGTGCGGACCACATCCGTTCCGTGAAATCGCCAAGCAACTGTTGCAGGATGCCGGCTTCAGCGCCGACCGGATTCACGAGGAGGCATTCGGCCTGCCCCCGGTACAACGGGCTGTGGATGAACCGATCACGGTGCGTTTTGCCCAAAGCCATACGGAAACGCGTACTCAGGAGCCCGGCACCCTGCTGGAAATGGCGGAGGCCGCCGGCCTGACTCCCAATTCCGGTTGTCGCATGGGCATTTGCTACACCTGCAAATGCCGCAAGCAGTCCGGTCAGGTACGTAACGTGGTTACCGGCGAGGTGTCCGGCACCGAGGCGGAAGACATTCGCATCTGCGTGTCCACTCCCCTGACCGACGTTGACATTGATATCTAACAGACGAGGAGCGTAACCATGACTACAGCAACCCAACCCAATGTGGAACAGCTGGTGGAAGAAGCGGTCCGGTTCAAAGGCTCGCAGGGTCACCCCCGTCTGACCAAAGAACAGTCCGAAGGTCTGCAACGGGATTTCGACGCCCTGCGTGATGAAATCCGTGAGGATCTGGGCAAACCGGATGTGGATTACATCAAGAACATCATTCGGGTCCAGCGCTATCTGGAAATCGCCGGCCGCACCCTGATCCATTTCAGTTTCACGCCCGTGCCTTTCCTGCTGGGTGTCAGCGCCCTTTCGGTGTCCAAAATCCTGGACAATATGGAGATCGGACACAACGTGATGCACGGCCAGTGGGACTGGGCCAACGATCCCAAAATACACTCCCGCAATTTCGAGTGGGATACCGCGTGCGATGCGCAGAGCTGGAAACGCACCCACAATTATGAGCACCACACCTTTACCAACATTATCGGGAAGGACCGGGATTACGGCTATGCGGTATTGCGGCTGTCCGACGACACCCCCTGGCGTCCGGCACGCAGCATTCAGATTGTGTACTTCGCCGCGCTGAGTATTTTCTTCCAGTGGGGGGTGGCTCTGCATGAGCTGGAATCAGAACGCTTCCGCGATGGCACTTTCGACCTGGAAGAGAAAAAGCCATACCTGCGGGGCCTGTTCCGCAAGGGCGCCAAACAGGCGTTCAAGGATTACCTGTTCTTCCCGGCGCTGGCGGGGCCGTTTTTCTGGAAGGTGATGCTGGGTAATGCCATGGCCAACCTGGGCCGCAACCTGTGGGCATCGGCGATTATTTTCTGCGGTCACTTTACCGAGCAGGCCCACACTTTCACCCAGGAACAGGCGGATAACGAAACCCGCGGCGAATGGTATTACCGCCAGCTGCTTGGCTCCAGTAATCTGTCCGGCGGCAAACTGCTGCACATCATGAGCGGTCACCTGAGTTATCAGATCGAGCACCACCTGTTCCCGGATCTGCCAGCCAACCGCTATGAGGAGCTGGGCCCCAAGGTGGAGGCGATTTGTAAGAAATATGGTCTGCCCTACAACACCGGCCCCTTCTGGCAGCAGTATGGCACGGTGCTCAAGCGGGTATGGAAGTATTCATTCCCCTCTGTCCGTCGGTCACCCGCTTGATACCTGCGGCTTTTCCCGGCACGCCCAACGTGTTATAGATGGGCGTGCCGGACATTAGTGAGTGAACACCATGGGACTATTGAATAAAGCCGAACTGATCAAGGACATGATTCAGACCGCCATCGACAACGGTGCCCGTACCGTTGAAGAGGTGCATAAATCCATAGCCGATATGCCCTTCGAGGCGCTGGAGCGATCCGGACTGCTGAAGGATGAGACCAGCCAGCTGCGGGAAAAAAATCAACAGACCATCGGCATGGTTTACGAAAAAATCCGTGACATCAACGAAAAAGTGGGCGAGCTGGCTTCGGATATGTTCGAATCCCTGGAAGATAGCCAACACATATCCCGGGTTATGGATGAAAACGACGACCGGGATCAGCGCCCTTAGGCAGTGAAGCCTGCCCCATCCGCGAGCGTTTCCATTGTCAGCGAAATCCCTTCCTGGTTGCAGATTGTTTTGCCCTAACCTCATATGTCATCTATATTCCCCGTAGCACAGGTGACGCCGGTGTCCATTACCGGTGGCCGTTGCGCAATAAGAATACAGAGCAATAAAAATATCAAAAGGGAGCGAGGAACTAGCCAATGAACAAAACCCTGCTTGCTGCAGCCACGGCCGTGGGCCTGATCTTTGCCGCCCCAGTGGCCATGGCGGAAGGCGACCACTATATCGGGGCTCAGTACAACCTTTACACACTGGGCACATCAGCACTCGACGACCTGGAGCCCGAAGGTTTGGCACTGGTGCTGGGAGGCAACGTCAGCGAAAATTTCCAGCTGGAAGCACGGCTGGGTCGCAGCCTCAGTGACGACAACGTCACCGGCGCCGCCATGAAAGTGGACGACCACATCGGCTTTTACGTCAAAGGCGGAATGACCTTCGCGGATATCGTGTTCCCCTATATTGCTCTGGGTTATACCAAGGTGGACCTGGAGTTCTATGACCAACGCTCGCAAACGGAATCCGATCTGTCCTACGGCGTGGGCGCGGACGTGGCCGTGGGCCCGGTTACCCTGGGCCTGGAATGGATGAAACTGCAGGACAAAAGCGACTATGACCTGGAAGGCCTTAGTCTGACTGGAGCCTGGCGCTTTTAAGTAGCGCCCTTTTCCCATCCCCCAGGGCCGCCGGTAGCGGCTCTGGAGCCCTTGCCCCCCACCAGCCACGGCCAGACCCCGGCAGGGTTAAGCTGCCTGCGGCAAAGCGCCTTAAATATCCGTGCTGATTCATCAGGATTGTCTATGCTTAGAACAACACTGGAAATGCTTTGGATCCATACCCGTGCGACTGCTTTTATTCCTCACGCTGTTATTGCTTTCCCCAGTGAGTCAGGCCCTGGAAAACTGGCGTTTTTCCGGCTTTGGCTCCCTGGGACTGACCAAAATCAATCGCGACGACCTTAGCTTCGGCGCCGCGGACAATAACTGGGACTTCGACAACGATACCAGTCTCGGACTGCAACTGCAGGGCAATCTGACCAACACCGTCTCCTTCACTACCCAGGTATCCACCAACGGCCCGGAGCTGGACGGCCGCGAGGCGTACAAACCAGAGCTGCAATGCTGTTTCTGACCCATGAAGCGACCCCCAACCTGCAGTGGCGCCTGGGCCGAATGCAGTCCTCCCATTATTTGTTCTCCAGCACCATTGATGTGGGTTACGCCTACCCCTGGGCCCGGCCCCCGGTGGATGCCTACTCTTATCTGTTAGGCCCGCTGAAGAACCTGGATGGGGCCGATCTGCTGTACACCCATGACCTGACACCCGAGCTGGAACTGGATATCCAGTTGCTTGCCGGTTACGCCGAGGGTGAATTGCTGGACGTGGAAGTTAAGGCGGAACCCTCCTACGGCACCACCCTTACCCTGCGAGCCACCGACTGGCAATTGCGCTACAGTTTCCACCTGGACAAAACCAGCATCCAGTCTGATGACCTGGATACAGCAGTGGAGCTTTACAGCAACCTGGGGCAGACCGTGGATCCGATCTTTGGCGAAATTGGTGAATTCTTTATCTCCACCGATTCCGACTACCAGTATCACGCCCTGGGGGCACAGTGGGAAGGCTATCCCTGGGGGCTGATCGCGGAGAAATACCTGGTGCGTCCGCCGAGAGAAGAAGGCTTTGCCAACCGCTCCGAGGGCTGGTACGTGTCCGCCCTCTACCATTACGGCGCATTTACCCCCTACGTGTCGTACGGTGCTTATAAAAACGTCACCAACAAGGAGCTGATCCCGTTACTGAACCAGGCACTGGAAAATCCTAATTTTTCAGCCTTTGCGCCCCTGCTCCAACTGAACAAACAGCTGATCGAACAGTTCGAAGCCCGGGAGCAAAGCCTCACCCTGGGCCTGCGCTACGACTTTCATACCCAGGCCTGTCTCAAGGCAGAGGTTCAATATTTTAATTTCCAGGGGGGCACCACCGGCCAGGCCTACCCTGAAGGCGACTCACGACCCGGCAGCGCCACCATGTTCACTGTCGTATAGGATGTGGTGTTCTGATGAGCTGGAAACGAGGTATATTGCAACACCTGCTGATCAGCCTGCTGCTGCTTACCGGCACTGCCCAGGCCCAGGCGGATCTGTATGTCATTACCAGCCGCGACAATCCCGTGGATACCCTCAGCGCCCAGGAAGTTCGCAAGCTGTTTCTGGGGCGGTTGCACCTGTTCCCCGGCACCGATCTGGAACCCCTGCCCATCGACATGCCGCAACAGGATCCGGTATATCAGGATTTTTATCAGGACGTGGTGGGTATTTCCCTGCCCAAGCTCAAGCGCTACCGGGCCCAATACCTGTTTAGCGGTAAGGGCAAGGTGCCCCTGGAAGTGGAGACCCCGTTACAGTTAGTGGGAGCCATCCGCCAGTATCCCAATGCCATTGGCTATGTTAAAGATCCGCAACGGGAAATGCTCGAAGGGGTTAAAATTCTGTTTCGACAGCCCTAAAAAAAGCGCCCCGCAGGGCGCTTTTTCGTGAGCCAGACTCAGTTGAGCTTTTCCCGAATCCGGGCTGACTTGCCGGTACGTTCCCGCAAGTAGTAAAGCTTGGCCCGACGCACCGCGCCGCGACGCTTCACCTGAATGCTGTCCACCAGAGGACTGTGGGTCTGGAAGGTCCGCTCCACGCCAACGCCACTGGAAATTTTCCGTACGGTGAAGGCGGAGTTGAGGCCCCGGTTGCGTTTGCCGATCACCACACCTTCATAGGCCTGCAATCGGGTACGATCACCCTCAGTCACCTTGACGCTGACCACCACCGTATCACCCACGGAGAAGGTGGGCAGATCCTGTTTCATCTGCTCCTGTTCCAGTTGCTGGATGATTTTTTTCTTACCGCTCATGAGCACTTCCTCATTGTTCGCGCCAGAGGTAGAGCACTGGCCCCGGGGCCAGCCGCTACATTCACGTCGTTAATAAAACCGTTGTCAGGACCGGCCGTGACCCGGCTGCTCCTGGTATTCCTCCAGCAGCCGCTGCTCCTCAGCGTTGAGGCCGCGCTGCTGTAATAGATCCGGTCGCCTTTGCCAAGTGCGGCCCAGGGCCTGTTGCTGGCGCCAGCGGCGGATCGCCTGGTGGTTGCCACTCAATAATATCGGTGGCACCTCATGGCCCTGTAACCGCTCCGGCCGGGTGTAATGAGGACAGTCCAGCAAACCTTCGCAGAACGAATCCTCCGCCGCCGAGTCCTGGTGCCCCAGGACACCGGGCAGCTGGCGGGCCACGGCATCGATGACGGTCATCGCCGGCAGCTCACCACCACTGAGCACATAGTCCCCGATGGACCATTCCTCATCCACCGCCAGTTCAATCACCCGCTCATCAATGCCTTCATAGCGGCCACACAACAGCACCATGCCATCCCGCTGACTCAGCTCCAGCGCCGCCCGCTGATCGAAGCGCCGGCCCTGGGGCGACAAATAGGCCACTTTGGGGTCCGTCACCCCGGCCGCCAGCAACCGCTGCCTGGCCTCGGCGATGGCATCCAGCAGCGGCTGCGCCAGCATGACCATGCCCGGCCCACCGCCATAGGGGCGATCATCCACCGTGCGGTGCACATCACGGGTGTGGCGGCGGGGATTGCAGAACCCCAGCGCCAACAACCGGTTACTGACCGCCCGCCCGGTGATACCGTAATCGGCTATGGCGCGAAACATTTCCGGAAACAGGGTCACGATTTCAAACTTCATCCCCCGGCTCCCTCATCAACGCAGGTTGCTGTGTTCCGCTTAATATCCGCTTAACCGTTACCTGCCAATCTCTGGCGGGATGACGCTGCCAGGCTTCCGATGTCAGGCATCACTGCTCAGGGTCAACGGCCAGTTCAAGGTCGGAGGCTGGATTAAAACGCCGGATCCCAGTCCACCGTCATGGTGCCGGCCTGGAGATCCACGGCCTGCACCACATCTTCCCACAAATAGGGAATCAGACGTTCCCGGCGATCCAGGCTGCGGGCATCGCCCTGCACCACCATCACGTCATTGGCGCCGGTTTCAAACAGGTGGCTGATCACCCCCAGTGAGTCACCGGCAACGGTCAGCACCCGAAGCCCCTCCAGATCCGACCAGTAATAATCATCTGCCTGCAGTTTTGGCAGCTGTTCACGCCTGATTGCTATTTCACACCCGCTATAAGCCGGCACCTGATCCCGGTTGTCACAACCTTCGATCTTGGCCACCAGCCCCTTTCCATGCCGCTGAACACGCTCCAGGCGAACAGGTTGCCAGTCTTCCCCCCGTTGTACCCAGAGGGGGGGGTAATTGCCAATGTTCTCCATGGGCTGGGTATGGGAATAGAGCTTGATCCAGCCCTGTACGCCGTAAGGACCCAAAAACTTCCCCACCACGACCCAGTCCGACATCGGCGGCGAAGAATCAGGCGGCTGCCGTGGCCTTCTTGGCCTCTTTCACCAGAGTCGCCACCCGGGTGGAAGTCTGGGCGCCCTGCCCGATCCAGTGCTCGATGCGGGCCAGATCCAGGCGCAACCGTTCTTCCTTGCCCCGCGCCAGCGGGTTGAAGAAGCCCACCCGCTCAATATAGCGACCATCCCGGGAATTCCGGCTGTCAGTGACCACCAGGTGATAGAACGGGCGTTTCTTGGCGCCACCGCGACTCATGCGAATTGTTACCATGTATTCCGATCCTTTCTCTTAATTGCGTTCAGCGTTTTTTAACGTCAAAACAGGCTCCTGACGCCTCTGCCGGCCTCAGCAACCCTTTGAATTCGTTAACTTTACAGGGCGTTGCGCGGCTAATTCCGCAACCCCGGCTCCATGCCACCGCCGGAAAGTGAGGGTGTGCAGGGCAAGGAGGCGCAGGATTTTACGGGATTTCTTCAGTAAATGAAAGGGGTTACGGCCCCTAAAACCAACCCCTGCGGGGTTACATTTTGAAGGGAGGCATACCACCGCCGCCGCCGCCGGGGAAGTTGCCACCACCCCCCATCATGCCCTGCATGCCGCGCATCATGTTTTTCATGCCGCCCTTGGAGAGCTTTTTCATCATCTTCTGCATCTGTTTGTGCTGTTTGAGCACCCGGTTCACATCCGGAATCTGGGTGCCGGAGCCTGCGGCGATGCGTTTTTTGCGGGAACCATTGATCACATCGGGATAGCGCCGCTCCTTGGGTGTCATGGAGTGGATGATGGCTTCCATTTTGGTCAGCTCTTTGTCCGCAACGCCCCCCTGCTGGGCCATCTTGGACATGCCACCCATGCCCGGAAGCTTGTCCAGCATGCCGGCCATGCCCCCCAGTTTTTTCATTTGCTGAAACTGCTCCAGCAGATCCTCCAGGTCAAAGCCTTTGCCTTTTTTCAGCTTCTTGTTGAGCTTGTCGGCCTTGTCCTTGTCCAGTTTTCGCTCGGCCTCCTCCACCAGGCTGAGCACGTCGCCCATGCCCAGAATCCGGGAGGCGATACGATCCGGATAAAACGGCTCCAGGGCGTCGTTTTTCTCCCCCACCCCGATGAACTTGATGGGCTTGCCGGTGATATGGCGCACGGACAGGGCGGCACCGCCACGGGCGTCGCCGTCGGCCTTGGTCAGCACCACCCCGGTCAGGGGCAGCGCGTCATTAAACGCCCGGGCCGTATTGGCGGCATCCTGGCCGGTCATGGCGTCCACCACGAACAACGTCTCCACCGGATCGATGGCCCCGTGGAGGGCCTTGATCTCATCCATCATGGCTTCGTCGATGGCCAGCCGGCCGGCGGTATCAATAATCACCACATCCGCATGCCGCTTACGGGCATCGGCAATGGCCCGGTTGGCAATGTCCACCGGGTTTTCGTCGCTGCTGGAGGGGGCAAACAGGGCACCCACCTCCCCGGCCAGGGTTTCCAGCTGTTTGATGGCGGCGGGCCGGTAGACGTCGGCACTGGTCACCAGCACTTTCTTTTTTTCCCGCTCTTTGAGGAAACGGGCCAGCTTGGCCACGGTGGTGGTTTTACCGGCCCCCTGCAGACCCGCCATCAGTACCACCGCCGGTGGCTGCACATTGAGTTTGAGGGCGTCGTTGGCATCCCCCATCATGTGCACCAGCTCCTGGTTCACGATTTTGATAAACACCTGGCCCGGGCTCAGACTTTTCATCACCTCCTGGCCCACGGCCCGCTGCTTGACCCGGTCGATAAAATCCTTCACCACCGGCAGGGCCACGTCGGCCTCCAGCAGGGCCATTCTGACCTCCCGCAGGGTCTCCTTGATATTGTCCTCGGTGAGACGGGCCTTGCCGGTGACACTGCGCAGGCTGGTACTGAGTCGTTCGGTCAGATTATCAAACATAAAGCTCTGGAAACGGTTGGTCAGTGGAATCCGCAAGTATAACGCAGCCAGTTTCATTATTGACAGCCTTGTGCCACACTTGGCCCTTTAATGAACCCCGATGAACCCCGGAAGGAGCAACAGCGCGCCGTGAATGTGGCGATAATTGCGGGCATTCTGGCCTGTATCTGCTACGGCGTATCCACCACGCTGATCATCCGCAGCCTCAAAACCGACACCCAGGTAGACCGTCGCGCTCTGCTGGGCATTGCCAGCCTGGGCTTATTGCTGCACGCTTATTATCTGTACGATGCTCTCCTGCAACCGGAAGGCGTACAACTGGGGGTCACCACCATGGCCGCCCTGTTCGCTCTGGTACTGGCGGCCACCAGCACCGGTCTGGCCTTCTTCCGTCGTATTGAATCCCTGCTGGCACCTGCTTACCCGGTGGCCATTACCGGTCTGGTGATCGCGCTGCTGTTCAGCGACGGGCTACGCCCGGACCCCCACCTGGGGGAAGGCGTTATTGCCCATATCCTGTTGTCCATTTCCGCCTACTGCGTGCTGGCGCTGGCGCTGTCCCAGGCCACTCTGCTGTGGATTCAGAATCACCAGCTGAAACACCGCCATCTGCACGATGTACTCAATCTGCTGCCGCCCCTGCAAACCATGGAAAGCAGCCTGTTCGACCTGATTTCCATCAGCCTGCTGCTGCTGAGTTTCGCTATTGGGACCGGTTTTATCTTCGTGGACGACTTCTTCGCCCAGCATCTGCTGCATAAAACCGTGTTTGCTCTGGGCGCCTGGGCGGTGCTGGTGCTGCTGCTGGCCGGACGCACCTTGTGGGGCTGGCGGGGCATGGTGGCGGTGCGCTGGACCCTCACCGGTTTTGTACTGTTGACCCTGGGCTACTTCGGCTCCAAAGTGGTGCTGGAAGTGATTCTGCAAAGAGTGTAACGGACCCCATCACCTTGAACGAGATCCCACTATCCATTCTGTTCACCATCCTGGGTACGCTGATTCTGCTGTCCGCGTTTTTCTCCAGTTCCGAAACCGGCATGATGTCATTGAACCGCTATCGCCTGCGCCACCTGGTGAAAAGCAAGGACCGGGCGGCGCTGCGGGTGGAAAAACTGCTAAGCCGGCCGGACCGGCTGATCGGTGTGATTCTGATCGGCAACAATTTCGTCAATATTCTGGCTTCCTCCATTGCCACCATCATCGCCATCCGCCTGTGGGGGGACAGCGGCATCGCCATTGCCACCGGCGCCCTGACCCTGGTGATACTGGTGTTCGCGGAAGTGACTCCGAAAACCCTGGCGGCGTTGAAACCGGAACTGATCGCCTTTCCCGCCAGCCTGATTCTGCGCCCGTTACTGGTTCTGCTGTATCCGTTTGTGTGGCTGGTGAATTTCATCAGCAACGGCCTGCTGCGCCTGGTGGGGGTGAAAGCGGAGGATATCGGCGGCGATCACCTGAGCCGGGAGGAATTGCGCACGGTGGTGAACGAATCCGGGGCCATTCTGCCCCAGCGCCACAAGGGCATGCTGCTGAGCATTCTGGACCTGGAAGAGGTGACGGTGGACGATATCATGATCCCCAAGCACGAGGTGGTGGGGATCGACCTGGACGAGGACACCGACGATATTATCAAGGCCCTGCAATCCACTCAGCATACCCGCCTGCCAGTGTTCAAATCCGATCTCAACGCCCCGGTGGGTGTGCTCCATCTGCGCAAAATCAGCCGGCTGTTAATGGACGATGACCTCAACAAGGCCAAGATCATGCAGCAGGCGGTGGAGCCTTACTTCGTGCCCGAGGGCACGCCCCTGCACGTGCAGCTGCTGAATTTCCAGCAAGTGAAACGGCGTATGGGGTTTGTGGTGGATGAATACGGCGACGTGCAGGGAATTGTGACCCTGGAGGATATCCTGGAAGAGATTGTCGGTGAGTTCACCACCGACTATGCCGCCAGCAGCCAGGACATCCACCCCCAGGAGGACGGCTCATACATTATCGACGGCCTGGCCACCATCCGCGATATCAACAAGGCGCTGAAATGGCACCTGCCCACCAAGGGCCCGAAAACCCTGAACGGCCTGATCACCGAGCACCTGGAAACCATTCCGGAACACAACCTGTGTTTCGTCATCGGCCACTACCGCTTCGAAACCATTCAAATCAAGGATAATCTGGTGAAGACCGCCCGGGTCATTAATACGAAACCCGCCCGCGGCAAGGCCGGCACCAAAATTGGGAGCAAACAGGCCAAGGCAGGCTAGGTCCAGGTGCTTCAGTGGGGCCCAAAAAATGCGCCCTACCGCAACAGAAAAGCAGCCACGCCCCCCGCCAGCGCCAGCATCGCCCCCACCACCAGCAACACCCAGGGCCAACGCCTCGCCCCCGCCGCCGGGGCCGCGGACACCCGCTCTTCGGGGGCGCTACTGGCGCTGGCCACCGGCTGGGAGCGGGGTTGGGGCCGGGGTGCCCGGGGGATGGGCGCGGCCCGGAATACCGTGGCTTCGTCATCGTCCTCTTCCTCGGGGGGCGGTGATTCAGACCCCAGCGGCCCCGCCACCAGGAAACTCAAATGATCGAAGCCGATTTTGTCACCGGGCTTCAACACCTGTTCCCCCACGGTCTTGCCATTCACGCAGGTGCCGTTGGAGGACTGCAGATCCACGATCCGTAACACGCCGTTCTTCAGGCTGATCTCCGCGTGACGCCGGGACATATGGGCATCCTGAATCACGATATCGCAAGTGCTGGAGCGCCCGAACACCATGGAACCATGAACCGGAAAGCTTTTGCCCTTCAGGGGCCCGGACAGTGCCATCAGACTCCACTCCGAGCGGGGACGGGGGGCATTATTTCCGGTGCCGGCTTTGGGCGCCAGGATCTGCAGTTCCACCGGCCCCAGCCGGATACTGTCACCGGCCCGCAATTGAAAGTGCTGTTTGATGGGCTGCCCGTTGACCTGGGTACCCAGGCGGCTGCCCAGATCCGAAAGGTAGAGGGCGTCGCCCTGTTTGTGGATCTCCGCATGGCGCGGCTCCACCCCCTCATCCCGGATCACGATATGGTTACCCGGATCCGAGCCCAAACCGGTGACGGTTTCCACCAGCCACACCGGCGCCTGGCGTTGATCTTTAAATTGCAGCTTCAGCATATATAGTCAGGTTTCCCGCTGGATGGCACCCCACGCGGGCACCGGCGATTATGTACAGACCTGTCCAAATGAGTATAGATCCACTGGTGGCAAAGCAAAGCCTGGGGCTTCAGCTATGCTCCGGCAGCTCCTCCCCCAGCAGATCGTATAACTGAGGCTCCGCCAGGTGCACGGTTTTCTCACCCTCGGCAATGGCTTCCGCCGCCCGATAGAACTCCATCAGCCCGATGTGGGCCAGGCGCGGGGTCAGCACCAGATCCGGGGGGTCACCGGCCATGCGGCTGCGGGTCACCCGGTCCTGCATAATATTGATGGAGGAGGCCATGACTTCCATCATGCCCGGGGTGGTGCCCGCCGCATTGGCCGGCTCCCGCTGCCCCCAGTCACTGAACAACTGCGACACTTTGCTGAAGAAGTCCGATTCCGCCCGTCGCAGCTCCTTTTGCTCTTCACTGGCCTCGCCGGACTCCGGGGGCAGCTCCTCAGCATCTGTGACCGGGGCCGGGCTGTCGGCGGCAAACTCTTCGCTCATGCGACGGCTGCTGCGGAGATGGCGACCCACCAGCTCGGCGTTGAGGTTCACGGCGATCACCAGGTCCGCCCCCAACGCCCGGCACAGGGATACCGGCACCGGGTTCACCAGCCCCCCATCCACCAGATAGCGGCCATTTTGGGTGCGATAGGGGGTGAACAATCCCGGCAGGGAAATGGAGGAGCGCACGGCCTCCGCCAGATGGCCGTGTTGCAACCACACCTCCCGCCCGCTTTCCAGGTCCGTGGCCACGGCGGCAAATTTCTTGTCCAGATCCTTGAAGCTGTAATCCGGCAGATGCTCGCGAAAAAACTGGAACACCTTGCGACCCTCGATCAAGCCGCCACTGAATTTCACATCCAGCAGACTCACCACATCCCGCCAGCCCAGGCTCACCACCCAGTCCTCCAGTTGCTGCAGCTTGCCCGCCGCATAGCAGGAACCCACCAGCGCGCCAATACTGGTGCCGGCCACCACATCAGGCTCGATGCCCATGGCCATCAGTTGTTTCAACACGCCAATGTGCGACCAGCCCCGGGCCGAACCACTACCCAGGGCCACGCCGATTTTCAGAGGTGCATGAGCGGCCACTGATGTATCCCCCCGCCGTTACAAACTGATGTCAACGTCGGCCGCCACTGCCTGAGCCGTAGCCACCGCCTCGGTCAAAGTTTCCCCCAGGGCCAGGGCCACCCCCAGCCGGCGACTGCCATTTAACTCCGGCTTACCGAACAGCCGCAGCTGGGTGTCGGGCCGGGCCAGGGCCTGCTCCAGATTGCCATAGCTCATGGCCCGGGACTGACCGTGCCCCAGAATCACCGCCGACGCCGCTGGCCCGTATTGGCGGATGCGGGGGATGGGCAGGCCAAGGATGGCACGGGCATGCAGCGCAAATTCCGATAGATCCTGGGAGATCAGGGTGACCATGCCGGTATCATGGGGCCGCGGCGACACCTCGCTGAAAATCACCTCGTCGCCTCTCACAAACAGTTCCACGCCGAAGATCCCCCGCCCCCCCAGGGCCTCGGTGATGGCGGACGCCACCTGTCGGGCCCGGGCCAGAGCCGCCTGACTCATGGCCTGGGGCTGCCAGGATTCCCGGTAATCGCCATCTTCCTGGCGGTGGCCAATGGGCTCACAGAAGCTGGTGCCCGTAGCGTGCCGCACGGTCAACAGGGTGATCTCAAAATCGAAGTCCACAAAGCCTTCCACGATGACTTTGCCGGCCCCGGCGCGCCCTCCGGCCTGAGCGTATTCCCAAGCGGCGTCCACGTCCTCGTCCACCTGCAGCGTGCTCTGACCTTTACCCGAGGAGCTCATGATGGGTTTCACCACACAGGGCAGACCAATCTCGGCAATGGCGGCTTTGTATGCATCGTAGTCTGCGGCAAACCGGTAGGGCGAGGTGGGCAGCTGGAGCTCCTCCGCCGCCAGCCGGCGAATCCCTTCCCGGTTCATGGTCAGTTGCGCGGCACGGGCGGTGGGCACCACCGTGTAACCTTCCTGCTCCATCGCCACCAGAGTGTCAGTGGCGATGGCCTCGATTTCCGGCACGATATAGTGGGGCTGTTCCTGCTCGATCACCCCCCGCAGAGCCTCGCCATCCAGCATGGAAATACAGTGGCTGCGGTGGGCCACCTGCATGGCCGGCGCCTGCTGGTAGCGATCCACCACAATCACCTCACAGCCCAGACGTTGCAGTTCAATCACCACTTCCTTGCCCAACTCGCCGCCCCCGCACAGCAACACACGGGTACCACTGGCGGACAGGGGGGTACCTATGGTCGTCATATCTTTCCCCTCTCGGAATCACAGGCCCGCAACCGGGCCGCCACTTTCTGCAGCACCTGGCGTTTGCCTGCGTTATCCAGATAACCCCATTGACTGATTTCCCGCCCCGAGCGCAGACAGCCGATACACAGATCATCGTCGTCCAGGGCGCAGACCCCTACACAGGGCGAGGCCACGATCTCGGGCTGCTCACTGCGGGAAGCGGTCATCAGGCTGAAACTCCCGTTGGTAACGTTTAAAGTTTTCCACATAATGCAACGCACTCATGGTAATCATGGCCCGGTGCTGTTCACCCAATTCTTTAACCACTTTGCCCGGCGACCCCAGCACCATACTGTTGTCCGGAATCACCTTGCCTTCAGGGATCAGGGCGTTGGCGCCGATAATACAGTTGCGACCGATCTTGGCATTGTTAAGAATCACGGCATTGATGCCGATCAGGCTGTTATCGCCGATCTCGCAGCCGTGCAACATGACCTTGTGGCCCACTGTTACTTTACTGCCGATAACCAGGGGGACGCCCAGATCCGTGTGCAGCACGGAACCGTCCTGAATATTAGTGTCTTCACCGATGGTAATGGGATCGTTGTCCCCCCGCACCACACAGTTGAACCAGATACTGGCATTATTCTCCAGTATCACCGACCCAATCACCGTGGCGTTGTGGGCAATAAAATAATCCTGGCCGCGGATTTCCACCTGTTTGTCACCCAGCCGGTAAATCATGCTGTCCCCCTGTTGCTGTGGACCCCTGATCAGGGAAGGTCGACATTCCGATCGTGTAATCTCCGCTCCAGCTGGAAACCGGTGTGGAAGATTCGATCAAAACAGTCAGTAATGAAATAAGCGGTGAGGCCCCAGATGACGTAGCCCTGGAAATGATAACAGGGGAGCTGATAAACCACCCCCTCATGCTCTTTTTCCATCACCCCCAGGGGTGGATTTTCCAGAAAATACCGCAGCGGCACCCGGAAAATACTGTCGATCTCGTCTTCGCTGGGAACCAGCTCCACCTGATGAGGAATAATACCGATTACCGGGACAACTTTCAGTCCCATTTTCGACACGGACTGGGGCATGGGGCCCACTACTTCCACCTGCGTCGGCGGCAAACGGATTTCCTCGTGGCTTTCCCGCAGTGCCGTGTGGTAGGGATCACGATCCTCCGGGTCACATTTACCCCCGGGAAACGCCACTTCACCGCCATGACTTTTCAAATGATCCGCGCGCCGGGTCAGCACCAGTTCGGGCTCCCGGGGATGATTGGTGATGGGGATCAGCACCGCCGCCTCGGCTCCCAGTAACGCTGCGTCCCCGGGATGATGGCGCGGCACCTGGCGGCGAATGCGGTTCAGCAGGTCCACCGGACTGGCCTTCTGCAATGAATGTGGAACGCTGAATAGGCGGGCGACAAATGAAAAAACTCCCAAACCAGATCACAAAACAGGGATCATTTTAACTTCAGAACAAAATCACAACGCTCTGAAACAATGATCCAGGCGCCCAATTAACTATATGATTTTACGGCCTTAGTCGACAAGGTTATAACCAGCAACCAAGTAATAACACCCAGCTGTACAGATATCAGGCAAAAGGTCAAGGCTATACAAGCGGGCCGTTAAGGATAGTATAGGATCCGAGGAACGCAAGTTTTTATAAGTCCCATAGTCATGCGCCTGCCGCACATCATCGCCCACCGGGGCGGGAAACCAGGCCCGTGAACTGAGTAGAGGTATATCCGATGAGCTACGAATTACCGGAGTTTGATAAGCTGAGGGAAATGGCGGAGAACAACCCTGAGCAATTGGAAGAACTGCGGAGGAAGCTTTGTGATCGGCTGATTCAAGACGCGCCGGAGCGCTACCGCCGCAAACTCCGGGGGCTGCAGTTCCGGGTGGATATGGAGCGGCGCCGGGCCAAAAGCCCCATGGCGGCCTGCATTGCCATCTCCGGTATGATGCATGACTCCTTCGACCGCCTGCGCCAGACCCTGAACGAGGCCACCGGGCAGGCCAACCCGCTGTATACCAGCTCCACCGCCCGCAGCGAAGCGGCGGCGGAGGAAGCCAAGGTGTTGCCGTTTCGCCGGGCCTGACCAACCTCGCCGGACCTGACAGAAACTGATCCCACTTGGGGTTGGCGGTACTTACGCTTTATACTGGCGTCCTTAATCAGCAGGGGCCAGTATGGAAATGAAATACTGCAGTGAGTGCGGATCCCAGATCAGCTTCCGGATTCCCGGGGGGGACAACCGTGAGCGCCACGTCTGCGATGATTGTGGCGCCATTCACTACATCAATCCGCGGATTATTGCCGGCACGGTCCCGGTCTATGAGGACAAGGTGCTGCTGTGCCGGCGGGCCATTGAACCCCGCAAAGGCTACTGGACCTTGCCGGCGGGATTTATGGAAAACGGGGAGACCACCGCCCAGGCCGCCGCCCGGGAAACCATTGAAGAGGCCATGGCGGAAGTGAATATTCAGGGCCTCTATACCCTGTTCAACCTGCCCCACATCAGTCAGGTGTATCTGTTCTACCGGGCGGATATCATTGATGGCCGGTACGGGGTGGGGGAGGAAAGTCTGGATGCCAAACTGTTCAGCGAAGCGGAAATTCCCTGGGACGAGCTGGCGTTTCCCACCATCCACCGCACGCTGAGTTTGTATTTTGCCGACCGACGGGAGCAGCAGTTTCCGGTGCACAACGAGGATATAATTCCCCCCTACCGGCGCCCCTGAAGGCGTTTCACGCAATTACCCAGGACCTGGTTACAGCGACTCCAGCCGGATCACGTCGTAGGCCGGTTCCTCGTAGGGATGCGCCTGTTTCATGGCGGCGATGGCCACCCGGATCAGGTCATCCTCGCATACCAGCTCCACCCGGTATTCCGACACTGACTCCACCCTGCCGGTGGTGCCGAGAAACGGATTGGCACCTGCCAGGGGCCGGAACTGGCCCTGCCCGGCCACTTCCCAGCAGCAACTGTCGTAGTCACCGATTTTGCCGGCCCCGGTGGCAAACACCGCCTGTTTCACCGCGTCCCGGTGGGTCTCCGGCACAAAAAAAACCAATTTGTACATTGTTCACCGCCTCGTTTCTGTGTCGATCGCTGCCCACGCGCTCACCGGGAGGGCAGCCCCTCAGTCCAGCCAGCGGCGACCATTGCGGAACAACCGCAGCCAGACGCCGTCCTCGCCCCACTCTGGCGGGTGCCAGGAATTCTGCACCGTGCGGAAAACCCGCTCCGGGTGGGGCATCATGATGGTGACCCGACCGTCGGCATTACACAGACCGGTGATGCCCTGGGGCGAACCATTGGGGTTGGCGGGATAGGTTTCGGTCACTTCCCCCCAGTTGTCCACATAGCGCAGCGCCACGCCACCGGCCTCAGTGAGAGCGTCCAGCTGCCGGGGATCACGGAATTCCGCCCGCCCCTCACCATGAGCCACCGCGATGGGCAGGCGCGAGCCCTCCATGCCCTGCAACAGAATGGAGGGGGAGGCTTCCACCTGCACCAGGCTGACCCGGGCCTCGAAGCGTTCAGAACGGTTGCGCACAAAATGGGGCCAGTGTTCGGTACCGGGAATCAGCTGGCGCAGGTTGCTCAGCATCTGACAGCCGTTGCAGACCCCCAGGGCGAATACGTCATCCCGCCGCAGGAAGTTCTCGAAAGCCTCCCGGGCCCGGGAATTGAAGAGAATGGATTTGGCCCAGCCCTCCCCCGCCCCCAGCACGTCGCCGTAGGAGAATCCGCCGCAGGCCACCAGTGCGTGACAGTCCTCCAGGGTCACCACGCCGGACAGGATTTCGCTCATATGCACGTCCACCGGATTGAAGCCGGCGGCATGAAAAGCCGCCGCCATTTCCACCTGGCCGTTGACCCCCTGCTCCCGCAGGATCGCCACCCGGGGCCGGGCCCCGCGATTGATCATGGGGGCCGCCACGTTGTCCTGGGGATCAAAAGTCAGCCGCGGGGACAGGCCCGGGTCATCCGCCCGGGCGATCTGGGCGAACTCCTGATGGGCGCACTCCGGATTGTCCCGCAGCGCCTGGATGCGGTAACTGGTTTCTGCCCAGGCCTGCTCCAGGTCAATACGGGGTTCCGCCAGCAGCAACCGGCCCCCATGAGAAATCCGTACTTCAGGCCCACTGGCCGGAGCCCCCAGATCCCGCAGGGTCAGATCCTGTTCCCGGGCCAGTTCCTGCACCCGGGCCACGGCGGATACCGGCACCTGCAGCACCGCCCCCAGCTCTTCATTGAACAGCGCCGGCAGCGGCTCACCTAACCCGCTGATGTCCAGCTCCAGCCCCTGATGGCTGGCAAACGCCATCTCGCACAACGTCGCAAACAGGCCGCCGTCGGAACGATCGTGGTAGGCCAGCAATATGCCTTCCCGCAGCAGGGTCTGCACCACAGCGAACAGTCCTCGCAACTGGGCGGGATCCTCCAGGTCCGGGCATTCATTGCCCAGCTGGTTATATACCTGGGCCAGGGCCGTGGCCCCCAGGCGGTTGCGGCCCTGGCCCAGATCCAGCAGCAACAGGCGGGTGTCCCCGGGCTGCAATTGGGGGGTCAGGGTCTGGCGCACGTCCAGCACCGGGGCGAAGGCGGACACGATCAGGGACAGCGGCGCGGTGACGCTCTTGGCGCTGTCGCCGTCCTGCCACTGGGTGCGCATGGACATGGAATCCTTGCCCACGGGAATGGTAATGCCCAGGGCCGGACACAGCTCCATACCCACCGCCTTGACGGTTTCGAACAGCGCCTGATCCTCCCCGGGGTGACCGGCGGCACACATCCAGTTGGCGGACAAGCGCACCTGGGACAGGGACTGAATCGGCGTGCAGGCGATATTGGTGATGGCTTCCCCCACCGCCATACGGCCGGAAGCCGGGGCACTGATCAGGGCCGCCGGGGTGCGCTCCCCCATGGCCATGGCCTCGCCGGTATAGCTGTCCAGGCCGGTGGTGGTTACCGCCAGGTCCGCCACCGGCACCTGCCAGGGCCCCACCATCTGATCCCGGGCCACCATGCCCCCCACGGTCCGATCACCGATGGTGATCAGAAATTTTTTACTGGCCACGGCGGGCAACCGCAACACACGATAGGCGGCCTCCCGCAGCTCCACGTGCGTCAGATCCAGAGGCGGTAACGAGACCCGTCGGGTCTGGTACTCACGCTGCATTTTAGGAGGCTTGCCGAACAGCACGGACATGGGCAGATCCACCGGGTCATTGCCGAAGTGGGCGTCGTGCAATTGCAGATGCTGATCGGCACTGGCCTCGCCAATCACCGCGTAGGGGCAGCGTTCCCGCTGACAGATGGCGGCGAATACCGGCAACTGCTCCGGCGCCACCGCCAGCACATAGCGTTCCTGGGCCTCGTTACACCAGATGGCCAGGGGCGACATGCCCGGCTAGTCATTGGGGATGGCACGCAACTGAAAACGTCCGCCACGACCACCGTCTTTCACCAGCTCCGGCATGGCGTTACTGAGACCGCCGGCACCCACATCGTGAATGAAACTGATGGGATTGGCATCCCCCAGCTGCCAGCACTGATCAATCACCTCCTGACACCGGCGCTCAATTTCCGGGTTATCCCGTTGCACCGAGGCAAAATCCAGGTCAGCGGCACTGGCGCCGGTGGCCATGGAAGAGGCGGCACCGCCCCCCAGGCCAATCTGCATGGCCGGCCCCCCCAGTACAATCAGTTGAGCCCCTACCGGGATCTCACCCTTGGTCACATGCCCGTCTTTGATGTTGCCGTAGCCGCCGGCGATCATGATGGGTTTATGGTAACCCCGCACCTCTTCGCCGCTGGCACCGGGCACCCTCTGTTCGTAGGTGCGGAAGTAACCGTTGAGGTTGGGGCGGCCGAATTCGTTATTAAAACCCGCGCCCCCCAGGGGGCCCTCCAGCATAATATCCAGGGCGGAGACGATGCGCTCCGGCTTGCCGTAGGGCTGCTCCCAGGGCTGATTGAAGTGGGGGACATTGAGATTGGATACGGTGAAGCCGGTCAGGCCGGCCTTGGGCCGGGCGCCTCGACCCGTAGCCCCCTCATCCCGGATCTCACCCCCGGCACCGGTGGCGGCACCGGGATAAGGAGCGATGGCGGTGGGGTGGTTATGGGTTTCCACCTTCATCAGCAGGTGCACCGGCTCCCGCTGGAAGCCGTACTCCCGGGAGCCCGGGTGCGGATAGAAGCGCCCCGCCACCGGCCCTTCCACCACCGCGGCATTATCCGCATAGGCGGATAAAACCCCGTCGCCGCCGCACTGGTAAGTATGCCGGATCATCTGAAACAGGGAATGAGACTGCGGCTCGCCGTCCACCCGCCAGCTGGCGTTGAAAATTTTGTGGCGGCAGTGCTCGGAGTTGGCCTGGGCGAACATCATCAACTCCACATCCGTGGGGTTGCGTCCAAGGTCCGTGAAGCTCTGCACCAGATAATCGATCTCGTCCTCCGCCAGTGCCAGCCCCAGCTCGCCGTTGGCGGTGACCAGCGCCTCGCGCCCGCCCTGCAATACATCCACCGTGGTGAGAGGCGCCGGCGGGGCCTGCTGGAACAGGGAGGCAGCGGCTTCCAGATCCGGCAGCACGGTTTCCACCATCCGGTCATGCAGCGCCTGCGCAGCCCGTTGCAACTGGTCCTGGCTCAACTCACCCTGCAGATAGTAAGCCACCCCCCGCTCCAGGCGTTGCACCGCCTCCAGCCCACAATTGTGGGCGATGTCAGTGGCCTTGGAAGACCAGGGGGAGATGGTTCCCGGCCGGGGTACCACCAGCACCAGCCGGCCGCTGGGAGATTCCTCCGTCTCCCTGGGACCATATTCCAGCAGGCGTTGCAGCACCTGTTGCTGCTCCGGGGTTAACGGTTCCGCAAGCTGGATAAAATGCATGAACTCCGCATACAAACCGGTGACTGCGGGCACCAGGGCCCGGGTTTCAGCAAGCAGTCGGTCACGGCGGAAAGCGGATAAAGCGGGGGCACCACGGAGTTGTAACATCTGGCTCTCAGCTGGCTGGTGGATGGCAAATGCGGAAGCGGGATTATAAAGGAAGTCCCGGGGGTGAGAAAGGCGGCTCCGACCCTGTAAACTGGGTCACATTAAATTCGTAATTAGTATATAAAAGCACGCTTTTATGCGCTTTGTTACACATTGAAATCGACTTCAACCCCCTGCCTGGATATAATCCGCCTACTTTTTGTACAAACCTGCCCCATTGGAGTGTCGGCGCCCTATCCCTGACCAATCCGGGATACCCATTGCGCCGGGGGGCTTGGAACTTGCCAGGTTGGCACCATTTCCTCAACAGGGAATCGGACTGAGAGTCTGGGCAGGGATTTCAACGAATTCACGTTAATGAATTCACATTTGGGACTATGAACTCACTGAAGCGTTTGATCAGGACACTGTGGGGTACAGCCCTGGCCGGCAGCCTGCTGCTGACGCCGGCCTGTCAACCCAGTCTGCCCTTGCTGGACCGGATCCAGCAGGAGGGTGAGTTGATCGTGGCCACTCAGGAAGGTCCCACCACTTATTTTCGGGAACTGGATCAGGAAACCGGCTTCGAGTTTGAGCTGGCCCGGGCCTATGCCAACTACCTGGGTGTGGATCTGAAAATCCGCACCTATCAGGATCTGGGCGACCTGCTGGCGGCGGTAGAAAGGGGCGAAGTGCATATGGCGGCAGCCGGGTTGACAGTGACCCCGGAGCGCAGCCGGCGGTTTCGGTTTTCTTCGCCCTATCAGCAAATCACCCAGCAGTTGATTTACCACTCCGACCGGACCAGGCCCGCCGATATATCGGCATTGGCCGGCAAGAAGCTGCTGGTCATCGCCAACAGCAGTCATTCGGAAAACCTGAGCCGGCTGCAACCGCAATATCCGGAACTGAGATGGGAGGAAACCGCCAACACCTCTGCCCTGGCGCTGCTGAATATGGTCAATGACGGCCAGGTGGACTACGCGGTGCTGGATTCCAACGTCTTTAACACCTATCGCTCGGTGTTCCCGGAGCTGCGCGGTGCCTTCACCCTGGGGGAGCCGGAACCCCTGGCCTGGGCTTTCTCCGCCAGCAGCGACCCCTCGCTGTTCACTGCCGCGGAAATGTTCTTCAATCAGGTGGCGGAAACCGGCGCCCTGGAGGAGTTGCGGATTCGCTTCTTCGGCCACCGGGAGTTCGATTATGTAGGGGCCCGTACCTTCATCACTCACCTGGACTCCCGCCTGGTGAAGTATGAGGATGACTACAAGGCGGTGGCCCGGGAACTGGGGCTGGACTGGCGCCTGCTGGCGGCCATCGGTTACCAGGAATCCCTGTGGAACGCCAATGCCATCTCCCCCACCGGAGTGCGGGGTCTGATGATGCTGACCCGGCGCACCGCCCGGGAAATGGACGTCAGTAACCGCCGCGATCCAGTGCAAAGCATCCGGGGCGGCAGCCGTTACTTCAGCAAGCTGTACCAACGGCTGCCGGACAGCATCGCCGAACCCCACCGCACCTGGTTTACCCTGGCCGCCTACAACGTGGGTTACGGCCACCTGATGGATGCCCGCCGCCTGGCCCGCAAGGACAATATGAATCCGGATAACTGGTTCGACGTGCGGCAAAAACTGCCCCTGCTTCGCCACCGGGAGCACTATGCCGGTACCCGCCACGGCTTTGCCCGGGCCGGCGCCCAGTCGGTGATCTACGTGCGCAATATCCGACGCTATTACGAGGCTCTGGTGTGGGCTACGGAACGAGACCAACACCGTTACAGCCCCCGGCCCCAGAGCCTGATGGCCATGCGGGAATCCCTGGTGCACTAACTGACAGGCTAGCGCAGACCATTGCGCCGCTTGAATGCCCGCCGCTGCTGAAAGAATTCACTGATTAACGCCCGACACTGGGCTTCAAGACACCCTCCTGCCTGCTGCACCGCATAATTGACGAAGGGTTGCTCGAAAAAGCGCTGGGCGCTTACCAGGGCCCCCGCCTTGGGCTCCGTGGCGCCGAACACCACCCGCTCCACCCGGGCGTGCAGAATGGCTCCTGCACACATGGAGCAGGGCTCGATGGTGACATAAAGGATACTCCCGGGGAGACGGTAATTGCGCTCGCCAGCGCAGGCATTTCGTAACGCGATGATCTCGGCGTGGGCGGTGGGGTCACAGCGGCCAATGGGCGCGTTCGCACCCTCCCCCAGCACCACCCCGTCGCGCACCACCACCGCGCCCACGGGCACCTCCTGCTGCTGGCCCGCCAGCCGGGCCAGGGCCAGGGCGCGCTGCATCCAGTGTTCATCCGCTGGGGAAAACCGGGGTGACTGAGTCATGTCTATTCCGTTGCTGGCGGTCGCTGCGGGCATCTTAGACCGCGGCACCGGCTCTGCCAAGCCACCGTGGAATAGCCGGTAACACTGGCGTCAGCGCTGCCAGCGATTATGGCATCCGCAATGGCATAAGAGGTAGACAGGATTGCAGGTGACAGCCACGGTTTGCGATATTAGCAGTACTAATACACCTTAATATCACCGGTCGCCGCCGAGTCAACTCCATGAATTTGTCAGCCATGCACCCGCTCCACCACCGCCAGAAATCCACCCTGACACTGCTGGCTTGCTGGCTATTTGCCGTTAGCGCCCCGGCGGTTGCCGCGGACAACAGCGCCTCCTGTGGCTCCCGCCAGTATGTGTTCAGCTGGAACCTGCAGGACCGGTGTCTGCCGGCGCCCCGGGGCGGCACCACCCAGGGTGCTCCGGTAGTGCTGGACCACAGTCCCTCCAGCCGCTGGCAGGCACTGCAACAGTCCAATCTGAACGCCCTGGAGCGGGACCGGCGGGCCATTCTGGCCATGACGGGTGGATATCGAGCCAACTTCGAGTTTGTGGAAACCTTTGGTTATCAGCCGGGCTTCTCACCCGCGGCGCCTTACCAGAGCTGGGGTACCGAATACATCTACGTGCTGGAGGAAAAAGCGGATTTCATCAGTCTGCAGCACATTATGGTGATGTTTTTCGAAACTGAGGATGGAAACATTCAGGGCCCCATGGTCATGAAGCACTGGCGCCAGGACTGGCAGTTCGAACCCCGGCAATTGCTGGAATATCAGGGTCAACAGACGTGGCGTCTGCGCCCGCTCGATGCGCAGGAACGCCGCGGTCGTTGGGGCCAGACGGTGTATCAGGTGGATGACTCCCCACGCTATGCATCCCTGGGACAATGGCAACACGAACCGGGCTACTCCCAGTGGGAAAGTGGCCGTACCTGGCGGCCCCTGCCCCGGCGGGAATCCAGTGTTCGCGATGATTACCAGGTGCTGGAAGGCATCAATCGCCACATCATCCTCCCGGATGGCTGGGTGCAGGAGGAAGCCAACCGCAAGTTGCGGCTGGCTCCCGACGGCAAACCACAGGCCTATGTGGCGCGGGAACTGGGCAACAATCGTTATCAGCGGGTGCGGGATTTCGATTTCAGGGCCGGGGACCGGTATCTGCGGGAAACCGCTGACTTCTGGAAGCAGGTGCGGGTGGAATGGTCACGTCTGATCAAGCGCCACCGGGGCCTTCACCTGCGGCAGGAAGTGGATGGTGTAGCGCTGTTTTCCGCCCTGTTTGAACTGGCCGAGCGCTATCGTCAGGAGTCGAAAGATGCCACCGCCGCACAACAGGAAATCCAGCAGATTCTGCAACGCTATTCCTCGAAACCTGCCTGAGGCAACACCGGTCCGCGCCGCTGCCTCGCCTGACAGCGCTTTTCTGCCGCCGCCAATTGGCTTAACCTAATCCGGGTATGACCGAATCCGGACATGATCAGGTACGCGCTCTGACCTCAGAGCGTGAAAACTCATCAACGAGCGATACAGTGGCATGAAACTTCGACAAACCAATATTGAGAAATTGCGCAAGGGCACCTTCGACGTATTGATTATCGGTGGTGGCATCAACGGTGCCGTGGCCGCCGCGGCACTGGCGGGCAAAGGGGTTAAAGTCGCGTTGATCGACAAAGGGGATTTCGCCGGCCATACCAGCTCCAACTCCTCTAATCTGGCCTGGGGTGGCATCAAGTACCTGGAGAACATGGAGCTGTTGCTGGTGAACAAGCTGTGCCGCAGCCGCAACCATCTGATGCGGGCCTATCCCTCCACCGTCAAGGAGATTCGTTTCTTCACCACCATCGCCAAAGGCTTTCGCCTGCCGACCTGGTTTATTTTCATGGGGACGCTGTTTTACTGGGCCCTCGGCCGGTTTTTTACCAAGCCCCCGCGCTATCTGAGTAAATCCACCATCGAACAGGAAGAACCCGCGGTGAACACCGCCAATGCCCGTGGTGGTTTCGAATATTCCGACTGCTATCTGTATGATAACGATGCCCGCTTTGTGTTTAACTTCATTCGCACCGGCCTCAACTACGGTTGTGTGGCCACCAACTACGTCGCCTCTATCGGTGCTGAGCGGCACCAGGATCACTGGCAGGTTATGGCCGAAGATCAGATCAGCGGCGAGCAGTTTCCGGTTCGCGCCAAGGTGTTGATCAACGCCTGTGGTCCGTTCGTGGACGCGCACAACCGCCTCAGCCATGAAAACACCGAACACCATCATCTGCTTTCCAAGGGCATTCATCTGATCATCGATCAGGTGACCAAAGAGCCCAGGGTACTGACTTTCTTCGCCAGTGATGGCCGTCTGTTCTTCGTCATACCCATGGGTCGGAAAACCTGTATTGGCACCACCGATGCGCCGGTGACCACCCCGGAGCCGGAAGTGACTGAGGCGGACCGGGAGTTCGTGCTCAATAATATCAACGCGCTGTTGAAACTGCCGAAACCCATCACCAAGGACGACATTATCGCCGAACGCTGCGGGGTCCGTCCCCTGGCAGTGAAAGGGGAAGGCGGCGAAGCGGACTGGATCAAACTGTCACGCAAGCACGCCATTGATGTGGATGAGGCCAACCAGCATATTTCCATTTTCGGTGGCAAACTCACTGACTGCCTGAACGTGGGCGAAGAGGTGGTGGACCGCGTGAAAGCCATGGCCATCCCCATTTCCTTTCCTGATCACCGCTGGTACGGAGAGCCGGATGACTCGGTAAAACAGGAGTTTCTGCACCAGGCCAAACTGATGGACCTGGACAGTTATACCGACCCCATCTCTTCAGAGCCGCTCACAGAACGCTTCTGGCGACGTTACGGCGCCGAGGCCATCGGCCTGCTGGAACGTATCCGGCAGGATCCCTCCAGCACCCGGTTGCTGATCGAAAACGCGGAATATACCCGCTGTGAAATTGAGCAAGCGGCGCGGCGGGAGGTTATCGTGAAACTGGAGGATTTTCTGCGCCGGCGCTCCAAGATCTCCCAGGTGGTGAGAACTGAGGATCTACGCAAGGCACCCGGGTTGCGGGAAGCCTGTAAAATACTGTTTGAAGATCAGGCCGATGAAAAGTACGAGGAATATTTTCGGGAGCACAGCTGAAGCAAGAAAAAAACGGGAAAAGAGACTCACTCTTTTCCCTTTAGCCTGGCATTTAGCCCAAATCGAAAACAATAAAGTCGGTTCAACGTGCCGGGCTGCCCTCCATACTGCGCATACTGCAACCCGGTTAAGCCGGCTTTTAAGCCACTTTCGCCTGTTTCGACATCATCCGCATAATATCCCCGGAGGTAATGGGTCGTTTGGCTTCACCCTCCTCCAGTGGCGCCGCGCCGCCGGTGGAAATGGGTGTCACATCCACCCCGTCCGCCGCGGCTTTCGCCCGCAACGCACCCACGTTGATCTGTTCGCGCTGATACTTGGCAAACACGTCAAAATTCAGATATCGGGCGGCATTCAGATGGGTGACTTTATCAATTTGTAGCGGCGACAAACCCTGTACCGATTGCCACAGAAACTCCGGTACTTCCGGCCACAGGGCATCCGAATGGGGGTAATCGCATTCGTAGGCGACGATGTCCTCACCAATGGCGGCTAGGTTCTGTAACCCGAAGGCATCGTCGATAAAGCAACACATAAAGTGATCCCGGAATACTTCACTGGGTTTGCGGCCATTAAATCCGGAATGGGTCCAGGCCTTGTGCCGGGCATGGCTGAAATCAGCCCGCTCCATAAAATACGGAATCCAGCCAATACCGCTTTCGGACAGAATGATTTTCAGGTCCGAATAACGGTTCAGGGCATCCAGGCTCAGCCAGTCCGCCGCGCCCACGGCAATGGACATGGGCATGGTGGTAATCCATGCCTCGATGGGCGTCTCATCGGAGGCGTGAGGCGCAATGTTGCCGGAACCGATGTGCAGACAGATGGCAACATTGTGTTCCACCAGGGCCCGCCACATGGGTTCCCAATAGGCATTATGAATACTGGGAAGCCCGACCGTGGTGGGGTTGTCACTGAGGGAAACCGAGGTACAGCCCAGTGCCGCCACCCGTTTGATTTCCGCTACGGTGGCATCCATATCCCAGGTGGGCAGAATAGCGCAGGCAATAAAACGGCCGGGATCATAGGCACACCATTCCTGAATATGCCAGTCGTTATAGGCCCGCAAGTGAACCAGTGCCTGAGCCTTGTCCGGAGCGCGATGGAAACAGCGACTGCCATCAAAACCGGCCATGCTGCCGAAATTCAGCGACGCCGCGATGCCATTGACATTCATATCATCCAGCCGGGCTTTGGGGTCGTAGCACCCCTTGCGCACCTGGGCCAGGGACTGCGGTTCCATCCCGTACTCTTCCGGCACCCGGCCCACCACGGCGTTCAGTCCCACCGAGGTCATGGTCATGCCCTGGTACGTCCAGTAATTGGCACCGTTGATATCGTGAAATTGCGGTGCACTCGCCAGATCATCACCCTGGAGGTGATGCTTAAACATATCCGGGGGCTCGCTAATATGGTCATCCACGCTAATGATGACCATGTCTTCCATAACCCGGTGGAAGACTTCGTCCACACCTATGAGGATGATCCCTATACTCCGGTGACGCCCCGGGCACCGATCAATCGAACCCATGAGGTGGTGATTCTGGGTGGCGGCTGGTCCGGCATCATGGCCGGTGTGGCCCTGAAGCGAGCTGGTATTGACGATTTCTGCAATATCGACCATGCCGGCGATTTCGGCGGCGTCTGGTACTGGAACCGTTACCCCGGCCTGCAATGCGATAATGACGCCTATTGTTACTTTCCCATGCTGGAGGAAATGAACTATATGCCCTCGAAAAAATTCACCGAGGGCTATGAAATTCTGGCCTATGCCCAGAGCATCTGTAAGAAATACGGGCTGTACGATAACGCATTGTTCCACACTCTGGTGAATACCCTGCGCTGGGATGACGCCAGCAAGCATTGGCTGCTGGGGTCCAAACAGGGGGACCAGATCCGGGCCCGGCATTTAATCGTGGCCAACGGCCTGTTGAATATCCCCAAGCTGCCGGGGATCCCGGGCATCCACGAATTCAAGGGCCATTTGTTCCACAGTGCCCGCTGGGATTATGAGTATACCGGTGGCAGCCAGCGGGAGCCGGTGCTGGATAAGTTGCACGACAAACGGGTGGCCATTGTGGGTACCGGCGCCACCGCCGTGCAACTGGTCCCCTACCTGGGACGTTACGCCAAGCATTTTTACGTGCTGCAGCGCACGCCTTCCTGTGTGGACACCCGCAGAAACTCGGAAACCGATCCTGACTGGGTAAAAACACTGAAACCCGGCTGGCAGGAAGCCCGCCGCCAGAATTTTCATCGCGGCGCCAACGAGCGCTACCTGCCCGGCGAACCGGATCTGATCGTGGACATCTGGACCGAAGTCAACCGCCACCTCAGCGATGAATTCAACGCCGAGGATCATTATCCGGACCTGCAGGAGTATGCCGAGCGCCGGGATCTGATGGATTTACGGGTGATGGAGCGGCTGCGGCGGCGGGTGGATGCCATCGTCAAGGATCCGCAAACCGCGGAAAAACTGAAGCCTTATTACCGCTATCAGTGCAAGCGACCCACCTCCAATGATCACTATTACGAAACCTTCAACCGTCCCAATGTGACTCTGGTGGATGTGTCGGAAACCCAGGGCGTGGAGCGGCTGACAGAACGGGGCTTTATCGCCAACGGTGAGGAATATCCCATCGACTGCATGATCTTCGCCAGCGGCTACGAGGTCACCAGTGACCTTAACCGACGCTGGGGTTTTAAGGCGTTTACGGGCCGGAATGGCTTCTCCATGTACGACAACTGGGCCGGTGGCTACAAAACTTTCCATGGGGTTATGACCCACGGTTTTCCCAATCTCTATCTGATCGGCCTCAACCAGGGCGGGCTGAACTCAACCCTGACCGCCAACTTTGAAGCCCAGGCCCGGCACATTGCCCACATCATCGATCAGGCAAAACAGCGGGGGGGGGTGGCCACCGTGGAACCGACCCGGGAGGCCCAGGACGCTTATGTGCAGCATATTCGCGACACTGAAATCGACCGCACGGAATGGATTCGTGAATGTACCCCGGGTTACTTCAACAACGAAGGCAAACCCGATGTGGATGAGCACGGCAACGAAAAATATCGGTTTTATCTGGGCGAAGTGTACGGCCCAGGCTGGGATGCATTTATGAAACTGCTGGCGGACTGGCGCAACGAAGGCACACTCCCCGGGCTGAAGCTGGAATAACCTGAATAAAATTGCGAGGTGATACGGTGAATAAAAAAGGGGATATTCCCGGGCAGGACCGGGTAGCAACGGTGGACTTGTCTGAGCCTCTGACTTTTCCTGCAGAGGCCTACACTTCCCCGGAGTATGCGGCGGCGGAAGCTGAGAAACTGTGGGCCAGGGTGTGGCAACACGTGGGGCGGGTGGAAGAACTGCCCCACTTCGGCGACTACATGACCTATGAAATCTGTAACGATTCCATTTTAATTGTGCGCGCCAACGATAACCGCCTGCGGGCTTATCATAACGTCTGCCCCCACCGGGGGCGACGGTTGGTGCCGGTCCCCAAAGGCAGTAACGGCGCCCGGGGCAATTCCAAAGCCGGCCGTTTCTTCTGCGGTTATCACGGTTGGACTTTTGACCTTGCCGGCAACAATACCGACATACTCAACCGGGAGGACTGGCAGGGGGCACTCACGGAAGAACGGGTGTGCCTGAGCCCCGTCCAGGTGGACACCTGGGGCGGCTGGATCTTTATCAACATGGACCCGGACTGCATGCCGCTGCGGACGTTCCTGGAGCCGGCGGCCGGCCTGCTGGATCCATTTCAGTTTGAAAACATGCGCTACCGATTCCGCCAGTGGACGGTATTCGACTGCAACTGGAAGGTGGCGCTGGAAGCTTTTATGGAACCCTACCATGTGGCGGCCACCCATCCGCAACTGTCCAAGTACGGGGACTTCTATGCCTGGAGCAAAGCCCAGGGCCTGCATGGCAATGACGGCTTCGATACGCCGGACCAGGCCGCGGAGGATTCCGCGGCCACCACCACCGTACACCGCACCGGCAAAGGCGCCGACGCCCGCCGCATGATGGCGCAAATGCAGCGGGAGTTCTGGGAGACCGTGGGCGCCGCCACCACCCAGGTGATGGTGGATGCCGCCGAACGTTTGGTGGACGAATTACCGGAGGGCACACCGGCGGCGGAGGTGCATCACCACTGGCTGGAATCCTGTAAGAAAGATTATGCCGCTCTGGGTGTAAAGTGGCCGGATATGAGCGACCAGCAAATGGCCGCCGCCGGTCTGGCCTGGCACATCTTCCCCAACATGAGCATTCTTCAAGGGCCGGTTTTCGCACTCTATTACCGCACCCGCCCCTATCGCACCGACCCCAATAAATGCATCTACGAAGCCGTGGCCATCGAACGCTTCACCGAGGGCGGGGCGCCGGCAACGGAGTGGCAGTTCAAGGAAGCCACCGAAGAGAACTGGCGCAAAGTGATTGCCCAGGACTTTTCCAATATGGAACTGGTGCAACAGGGGCTGCAATCCCGGGGCTTCCGGGGCAATCTGCCGAACCCCCACCAGGAGCAGAAAGTCACCAACCTGCACCGCAATCTGGCCAGCTACATGGGCACCGGCGCCCCCACCCCCCTGAAATAGCGGCCTGGTCTCAGGCTGTTTCCGGTTGCGGCTCAGGGGGCCTGGGCCGCAACAACAGCTGACACAGGCCCGGCACGGCGATGAGCGTCAACAACGTGCTCATGGCCAGCCCGGAGATCACCGCCCAGGCCAACGGCGGCCACAGGGTGGAACTGGACAGCGCCAGTGGCAGCAACCCCAGAATGGTGGTGGCTGTGGTCAGCAGGATGGGGGCCGTTCGTTGCCGAATGGCATGTTGCACGGCCTCCAGCACTGAGCTGCCCTGTTCCAGCTCCGAGTCCACCACATCCAATAACACGATCGCGTTATTCACCACGATACCCACCAGCGCGATCACCCCCAATAACGACTGAAACCCGAACGGCGAGCCAGTGAGCACCAATCCTGGCAGAATACCCACCGCCGCCAGGGGGATGGTGCACAACACCATCAACAGCCGGCGGTAGGAATTGAATTCCAGCAACATGAAAAAGATCATCACCATAATGCCAATGGGTGCGGTTTTAAGGATGGCGTTGTTGGCGTCCGCGGAGCCCTCGGACTCACCGCCGATAATCATATTAACCCCCCCCGGTAACGGATTCTCCTCCAGTTTCTGATAGAGCCGCTCCAACACCTCATTGAAAGCCGCGCCGGGCTGTAGTTCACTGTAGATATTCACCGTGGGAACACCGTTAAAGTGGTAGATTTCACTGGCCGCCATGGTGGCATTGATATTGGCGATGGTTTGCAGAGGAACAGGCTTCTGGTCTGGATAAAGATAGAGTCCTGGCATCCGATTTGGAGAGGTATACTCACCGGATACAGAACGTACACGCATCGTCACCGGATCATTGCTGTAACGGTATTGCCCTGCATCAAGGCCCCGTAATTGCCCGAAAATTTCACTGGTTACACGGGGCCGCTGGATGCCCAATTCGTTGCTGCTGTAATCGTCGATGGTCACTTCCAGTTCGGCAATGCCAGTATCCAGATTAGTGCGAATGGAGCGGGTACCGGCAATAGGATAAAGCGCCTGCAAAACCTCCTGGGTTGCTGTTGTCAACACCTCCTGATCGGGGTGTTGTAGCCGCAATACGATAGGAGCCGGCAACGGCGGCCCCTGCCCCAGTGGCTTGGCAATCAGAGTGGCTTCTGGCATCTGGAAGCGAACTTCATTCTCAATCCAATGGATTATTCGCTGGTTATCGGCAAAATCCCGGGTGTTGACCATCAACCGCGCCCGATTGGGCGCATTAGGCAACGACGACAGATTGTAGTAAAAGCGAAACCCCGTCATGCCCACAGAGCGCATCACTGAGATAACATCATCACGCTGTAACAGCTGCTGTTCTATTTTCTGACTCAGTTCTGCAGTGTAGTCCACGGGAGTGCCGGTAGGCAGCTCCAAATCAACTTGAATTTGATTGCGGTCTGCTGAGGGGAAAAACTGCATTTTCAAGAAAGGGCCCAAAGCCAGGGAACCCAGCATTAATGCCAGCACCACCAGCAAGGCCTTATTGGCGTGATGCGCCTGTACTCTAACCAGTCGCTCGGCCACCCAATGACTCCCGGGCACGCTGCGATGCCGCCCAGGTTTGAGCCAGTAGTAGCACACCAGAGGTAATAACATTACCGAAATCACATAACTGGTAATCATGGCTATAACGATCATAACCGGAATACCTCGGGTGAAATCCGCGGTGCCGCCTTTTGACAGTAACAGCGGTATAAACGCAGCAATGGTGGTGCCCGTTGAGGAAAATAACGGCATGGCCAATTGAGTTACCGACTCTCGGACTGCCTGTGCGCGACCGACTCCCTGTCGCAGTTTGGTTTCGATGGACTCCACGATGACAATGGCATTATCCACCAGAATGCCCAGGGATATAACTACTCCAATGACCGCGATCTGATGCAGTATGCCACCGCCCATGTTGTAAACCGCCAGGGTGATTAATGCCACCACCGGCAACACCAAAGAAACCAACAGCCCAGTACGCCAACCCAGTGCCAGAAAAACAATCACAGCGATAATACCGGCACTGATCAGCAGGCTGAACTGCAGATTATCCAGTCTGGTTTTGACAAAAGTCGGCTGGAAAAAAGCCTCCTTGATTTCCAATGGGTGATACTGTTCCTCTATGCTAGCGACCTTTTTCCGCAGACGTTCACCGAAACCGATAGTGTCAGTCTGACCCCGGACAGTAATAACACCCAAAGATATGACTCGTTCACCATTATGGAATGTTTGGGGTGCCAGCGGCTGGCGGGGCTCAATGCGAATATCTGCAACTGCATTAAGAGGCACCTGTTGGCCATTGGGCAAGGCAATGGGCAGAAGCGCCAGATCCCTTACCCGCAATATGTCTGATTGGGTATTAAGCCGGATAAACCGCGATCCACTGTTTAACAGGCCGCCTGGCGTCAGCAAATTACGCTGGCGAAGGTGATCCACCACCGTCTGCCGGCTGATTCCCATCTGGTGCAGCATTCTTTCGTCGATCGCGACTACCAGTTCTTTTTCCGGGGCGCCGTTCATCTCTACCCGTGATACGCCACTTACGGATAGCAACTGCTGCTTAATTTCGTCAGCGGCATCCGCCAGCGCCACCGGATCCTCATCACCGATGACGCTTAACACAACAGTTGGAATATCCATCAGCCGGTCATCCAACTGCATAAAACTGACACCTGAGGGAAATTCCACCCTGGCCCGCTCCATAGCGCGACGCACCCGATCCCAGGCTGCATCGGTATCGTATATTTTATCTTTCAGCTGTAAAGTGAGTACCGCCAGGTCGTCGCGGGATACAGATTCCAATTGCTTCAGCTCTTCCACCTGTGCCAGCTCTTCTTCCAGAGGCTCGGTGATTAGCTTTTCAATTTGGCTGGCGCTGGCTCCGGGAAATACCACCTGCAAAATACCGGCTCGATAGGGAAAACTCGGGTCCTCCTGCCGGGCCATGGTGCCATAAGCTGCGAGTCCGGCCAGTACCATCAGCGCCGCAAACCCAAATACGAAACGTTGATACCTGACCAGTATTTGATACAAGCTCACGGTACCACCCTCACTTTCGCACCGGGAAACAATTGATGGTTACCGGCACTGACAACGTTATCCTGAGGGTCGAGATCGCCATTCAACACCATCAGATTATCCACCACCTGCAATGGAATCACCGGAACCAACTCTACCTGAGCATCACCGGTGAGACGGTATACCGCGCTCTTGTCGTAACCGGTTTTAATCACTGAGGTGACCGGTACAGCGAAGTCACCGGGATAAGCGGATGCAAACTGAATGTAAACAGTGGTGCCGGGGTTCAAGTCCGCCTCAGCTACCCGTACCACCACGGTGGGCAGCGCTCCCCTCTCGCGAAATGGCGTCACTTCCCGCACGATGCCATTGTAGTTCCGGTCACCGGAAAACGGAGTCTGTACTGGCAATTGATCGCCCCGCTGCACCGAGGACACCACCGCGTCGCTGACAATCACCTCCACTTCCACCTCATCAGGATCCGCCAGTTGCAGTAGCGCCTGTCCCACCTCAATAACCTCTCCGGGCTCCACTGGCGTTGCCGTAATCACACCGGAAAATGGCGCACGTAATACCTGTTCCTCATCGACCTGTACAGCCTGCTTATAACGGGATTCCGCTGCCTCCTTAGCGGCTCTGGCTCCCAGCAGCCGGCTGCGGGCGGCTTCCGATTCCTGAATGGATGCTACCTGTTTTTCGCGTAAGCTCTTGATTCGAACATAATCACGCTGTGCTTGCTCCGCCTCGACTTTCGCCTGTTCCCAACTCTGTTTTGCCGCCATCGCTGAAGGCGTGGCGCCTGGGTTATAAACCCGGGCCAGCACCTCGTTCTCTTCTACCACGTCACCCAGCTTGACTTTTCGCTCCAGCAGACGGCCACGTATCTGGGAACGGATGGTGACACGATTGGCAGCCCTTGCCGTACCCATAAACGTCAAATAATGCCCTTCACTTCCAGGCCGGGGCTGTACCACGCGCACAGGTAGTGGCTGAGCCTGCATCTCTGTAACATCACCGGCGGCGGCCTGATCGGGATTCTCAGCGGGAGCACAAGCCAGCAGCGATGTACTGATGCAAAACACCACGATCCGAAACTTACTTGGGGTAGTCATCGTTGAGCCGCCTCCTGATTCTGCGGGAAGAGTAATTCACGCCTTCAGTTGACATTTTGATATTAATTAACACAATGTCAATATTCATCATTGAAAAATCAGGAGTCCCTGGCTTTGAGACCGCGTTCCAGGAATGAGAAAGAGAAACGACAACGCCGGGAAAGTATTCTCGAGGCGGCTAGATCGAAAATACTTTCAAAAGGTTACGAAAAAACGGCCATGGACGATATCGCCCAGGCCGCCGGGCTCAGCCGGGGATTGTTATATGTTTATTTCAAAGACAAAGACGACATCCTTATGGGTCTGGTATTGAACGCTGGAGAAGCATTACTGGAGAGGATGCGGCAAGCCGTCAAGGAGACCCGAAGCGGCATTGAGGCCATGACCGCTATTGGAGAAGCTTATTACCGATTCTATTTGGAAGATAACGATCACTTTCAATTCCTGTGCATGCAAATGGCATTACACAGCCCGACCAAGGTAGCTCATGAAGCCACCGCAAATCAGGAAGAAATGATGGCCGTTGAAGACCAGATAATGGCGCTCACCCGCGATGCCGTGCAAAAGGGGATTGACGATGGGACCATCGACCCGAACAAGGTCGATAATCCATTGCAGACTGCGATGTTCGTCCGTGGCGCGCTGCACGGAGTAATTATGCTTCAAGACCGCTCCGGTAGCAGCTTATTTGATCGCACAGACCTTGATCGTACCGAATTGATTCACTATGCCATGCGAGTGGTAACATCCGAGTTTTCCGTGCGTTGATTTACTTCATTGAACCAGCAGAAAGGGACGACAGTTCACCGTAAAAAATATGATTTATTCAAACTGAAAAATTCTTTTATTACCATTAATTATCCGAGGAAAAACCTGTAGAAAGTCGTCACAAATGTAGTAGATGTTTAACAAGCCACTACCGGGAACTTACCGAGGACAGATCCACACAACCCAGATCCACACACCCAAGGGAGGCGACAATCCGCTATGGAATATTATACAGTCCTGAAGTCAATTCATCTGCTCGGAGTGGTCATATTTCTAGGAAATATAATTGTCACCGCCGTTTGGAAAGTGATGGCGGATCGGACCCGTGATCCTGCCGTCGTGAGTTATGCCCAGAGGTTAGTCACCATAACCGATATTGCCTTTACTGCAGTGGGTGTGGTGCTTATCTATACCACCGGGCAGTTAATGGCTCCAGCCTTCGGCGGCGTCTTTGAAACCTATTGGATCGCAACAGGCTGGTGGCTTTTTATATTGTCCGGTGTGATATGGGTACTGATTTTAATTCCGATTCAGATCTATCAAGCACGATTAGCCAGGGGATTCGCTTCCGGCAAGCCTATCCCTCAGCGGTACTGGATGCTATCACGAAGCTGGAATCTAGCAGGAGCGGTTGCAACGTTATTACCACTGGCGAACCTCTATTTTATGGTATTTAAACCCGTCTGATGCCAAAATCGTACGTCAGATGGGGTCCTATAATTTTACCAGGGTCACAACGTAACTGTCCGGGGTCACCACGAACGAACCCTCAAACTCCTTCCCCGCAAATAATGCCGGATTCAACGTCTGATTCAGTTGGCATTTTACTCTTTGCGTATTCCAGTCTATCTCACACAAACTGACACTGTGGAAGCGAAGATAAGGCTGCAATGGTGTAACCATCGCTTTATAGAAACTTTCTTTGAGGGAAAATGCCAGCGTAAACAGCAGATCCGGCTCTGTCAGAGATCTTACCAACCGACAGAATTCCTCTTTAGTGTAGAGCAGATTCTGTAGACGGATGGCTTTATCTACGGTGACTCTTTTTTCAATATCAATACCAACGCCAACCGACAGCTGCTGTGGTGACGTCACGGCAACCGCGCGTTGCTGGCTATGGCTGATTGATCCCAGAAAACCATTGGGCCACAGCGAATGCCATTCAGCACAGAGATCAATAATATCCACACCCTGACTGCAAGCCTGCAACGATTTCATGGCACAATAACGTCCTGCCAAATATTCTGCCCTGCGTTTAAGCGCGGCGTTAGTCAGAATTAAAGGATAGGGTATACGGTAGGTGCCATAACTGGCATCCGTATACTGTGATATGTCAAACCGGCAAGCACACACCTTGTCGCCACCTGGAAACCAGTTCACCAGGTTTTCCTCTACGATACACTTAGTCATGTTATCCCAGCTTTGTACTACTGAAATACCGAATGATCCAGTCTCGTCTGGCTAGTCATCGCTAGCCTTGACGCCCCATCCAGCTATATGCTGATTTAATGCACTGGCTCAGCCCGCAACGCTTTCCCCATGAGGCGCTTGGCCATCAACTTCTGAAAAATGACTAAAGCAATAAACGGGGCGAAACCAGCGAGAAGTGGATCACCCCGTAATTCGTAGCTGACCAGTGTAGCCAGTATCGCTAATAGGAGGAGCCAGAGTGAGTATTTGAATACAATAGAGCGTTCTGCACACTTGACGCCAATAAACCCCGAAGGAGCAGCCACAGTAGTCAATAACCCAAGCAATGAAATAACCAGGAATACTGTTGTTTCCTGATAGTGATCCAGCCAAAACAGGAAATTCGCCTTGTTGAAGGCTACCGCTGTGCCACCTATGAGCAAATACAGATTTGCCCCTAACAACAGTCTGTTAATGGGCTCCGGTCGTGACAACAGGCTTATGGTATGTAACAGTGCCGCCAGGGAAGTAATCGAGAAAGCCTCAATCCAGCGTTGAATATCAGGCTGCGTTATGCCGTGTCCATAACCTACAAAAACAAATAGTGCGACGGGAATTTCACCCAAAATGCGATACAGCCATTGCCGTATGCTAGCCACCATTAGCCCGCTTCCAAAGTAATTCAGTGAATTCATCGTACGATTTAATACCTACAACCTCGAATCGACGCCGAAAAATATCATTGTAAACTTCCATATCCCGATCACTTAGCTTGTGTTGGTGGGGTTGTAGATTGATCTTCGTCTGGCCACCACCGTCTCCGAAATGCAGAGGATCAAACCGATCTCCCCTGGCCATTTCCTCTTTTGAGGTTTTGTGGGCAATAGAATGTATCATCTCACTATCAGCATCCACACCGAACCAGTCTGCAATGACTTTCAAAGCTGACTCTTTTCTACCAATAAGCTGTTCATAAGAAAGCGCCATAAACTCAGCGACAGGACGTTGCTTTACCAGGTTGTACACAAACCATAGCTCTTCCACATGATCCGATGCCAATTTCTCCAGAGTCTTGGCCTTAAACAGATCCCAGGGCAGGAAACGCAAATAAAACAAAGGCCTAATTGGTGCTAGTTTCAAAGGTGTAATCTTAGGGTAGAATGCATTTACCCACCAGTACACCGAACGATAGTAACCACTGAACTCGCGGCACATCCAGATAACCTTCTTAATATTGTACCGCTCAGTCAACAGGGCGTGGAAAGTATTCGCCCGACCATTGATCTTGTACAACTGATACTTCCCATCCTGACGGGCATTTATATTCTGGTATATCATGGGCTGGTCAAAAGACAGCATAGGGAGCAAATCGAAGTCGTTGCGAAATTTATTAATGTTGTTCCTGGTATTGATCAAGGCACATACATAGCATAACAGCGTGGACCCACTCTTCTGTAAAGTCAGCACCATAACTGCTTCTTTATCCATTTTCTCAAAGCGTATATTTTTTAAGTGCTTGAACGCAGCGGTTTGAGCGGGGACCGCCAGAGCGGCAAACTCTATGGATTTTAGATAGACACCAATGAATATTGCCACCAAACCCGCCAATACCACCAGGGCAAATGATAAACCTAGGGTTTCCATTTTATTATCCTCGATATGCTATTTAGCCTGTTTATCCATCTCTGCTTAAGAAACGTAATCTGGATAGGCCAGTATTATCCGGCCTTTGGCAATCACCATCTGGGACACACTGGCCTCAACCTGAAATACGTAGGTCTTGGCGCGTTGTAGACTAATCCGGGCATCCATGAGCACCTCATCTCCCACCCGGGCAAGCTGCATCAACGTAATCGCACATTCAGCAAATACACTATGGGGAACAGGCGGGATTGCGGTTACGGATTCACACCCATGATTCAAGGATTCCACCACTAAGCCCTGGGACTGCAAGTACTCCAGGTTCATGAGCATGCCGCAGCTTTGTGCAACTGATTCATACAACAGAGTACTCGGTAGATACTGCGAGCGATCTGACGCTTCAGACATTAGCCAGGGCTCATTTGCAGTGATCAACTTTACGCCTTGAAGATGCCGTTGCTGCGGGCTGTATGTACTGACATAATCCAACAAAGCGATTGGGAATCTGTGTGGCATAATCTGTTGTACCACCGAGTTATCAAATAACTTTCTAGTCACGACTTAATCTCCCCCTCAGCGGCAGTACGTCCACCATCAACCACAATACTTTTCCCATTCATGCAACGACCGGAAGGGCTGGCACAAAACGCGACTGCCGCGGCTATTTCATCCGGTTCGGCCCATCGACGCAGGGGAATTTTTGCTATTGACTTGGCTAATAGATCTTTACCGATAGCGGCCGCCATATCACTTCGTGTCAGTCCTGGAATTACAGCTGAGACATTAATACTTTTATCCTGCAACTCTCTGGCTAGTGAACGAGTCAGACCGATAAGCGCCGACTTGGAACTGCTGTAACTAACCTGGCTTGGGCGTGCTGAAAGGGATGCACTGGAGCCGATGTTAACGATGGTGCCCCACCCCTGATCAGACATTATTCTTGCGGCTTGTTGGCAACAGGTACGAACGGCGGAAAGATTGGTACGCATGACTTCGTCCCAGGCTTCTGTTTTTAATAACAAAAAATGCTGGTCGCGGGTGATACCCGCGTTATTGACAACCAGATCAACGCGCCCATGGCAGTGGAATATATCAGAAAACATCTGTCTCGCTTGGTTCGGATTGCTGATATCTGCCTTATAAATAAGACCGTCAGCTCCGGTTCTCCGCACCCTGGCATAGGTCTCCAAAGCACTGGCCGAATCGGTACGGTAGTTAATCACCACGAAATACCCCTCCTGGCCCAAGCGCTCAGCCATTGCCCGGCCGAGCCCACGGCCGGCACCGCTAATAACCGCCACCGGCATACTGCGTTGATATACGCAGGTGCATTCGGTATCGCCCATGAGCGAGGCGACGTGAAGATTGTAAAGCGCTACATTGATCTCAGTTTCAATCACTTCGATATCCGTATCACCCAGCCAGCTCATCACGGGTTTGCCTTTACAATAAAGCCGTAGCTCAGGCACATGTTCAACCTTTTGTGATGTTGTCAGCAGCCTGCCATTGGCTTCGGTAATACAGCATCTGGCTATCCGTACTCGACCATAGAAACGACGAGCTAATTGCCTTACCTTTGGGTAGGTGAGCTTCGAAAACTGGCACCAAGGAGCCCAGAACTCCACCAGCACAAGATCCAAGGCTGCCAGTGACGACCCAAGCTCTTCTGCATCAACCGAGCTGACCAGCGACTGCCTGGAAGTGATACTCGACACCTCTTCGTCCCCTATGCCGCGCTGGTTATTGCCATGCTGTCGGGCGTTCCCCGATGCATGGTAAGTTGACCACTACAAAGCTCGTCACCACGCTCGCCACTGGCAGTCACGCTGAGGACGTAGCTGTTGTCCCGAAAGAGCTTGACTTTCGATTCCAGTCGCATCGTGACTCCCGGATAGACTGGTCTGATAAACTTAACCTTGCTATCCACCAACATCCATAAACTGTTGGGACCATAGATCGCTTTGTCTTCTTCTTTCATAGGGCTGCGCAGCACATCAAGCAAAGCATCCGGGTCTTGATCATACTTCTTCATCATTTCAGATAATCCGGAAAGGAATCCAGATACCTGCGCCAGAGCTTCAATAATTAAAACCCCTGGAAAGATCGGGAAATGCGGGAAATGGCCCATAAATATTGGATCATTTTGGGATACGGCTTTAAAACCAACGAAACTGTTCCGCCCGTAATAATACCCTTCCAGATTATCCACCATCATCATCGGGTAACGATGCGGCTGAATGGCCCTAATGGCTTGGTGACCCATCACAATCAATTGCTTTTCACGGTTCAAAGTAATGCCTTGCATGATGAATTCCTCAATATTTTATGCTTCGTCTGGCAGAGATCACATCTTGTGCTGCCAGCCGGTTTCAGTCTCCATACTGCCCCTGCCTCCATCAACCACGAAGTGCTGGCCATTAAAACAGCGGGCACCACCGTTCACCAAATACTTGACTAGGCTGGCAATTTCCTGTGGTTTTCCCCAGCGGTTTAATGGCGTTAGCCGAAAGGTCTCTTCAATAAAGTTTTTCGACAGGATATCCGTCATGTCGGTTTCTATGAACCCTGGTGCAATGTGGACCACGTTAATTCCCCTGGGCGCAAGCTCCCGGGCCAGAGAACGGGTAAAACCGAACAATCCGGCTTTGGCAGCGCTATAGTTTACCTGTCCCGGCTGCGCCACGATGGCGGATCCTGAACCAATGTTAACTATGACCCCCTCTCTCTGAGACGCCATGATCATTGCTGCTTCCTTGGAACAAAGAAACACGGCGTTAAGGTTAACGCCTATAACACGATCCCACTGCTTTTGGGTTGACATAATAAAATAGCCATCATCGGTCACCCCGGCATTGTTGATAAGAAAATCCAGACGACCGAAGCGTTTCTTAATATCCTTAAACATATCTTTTACGGCAACAATGTCCGTGACATCAGCCTGCTTGATCAAAACCTCACCGCCTTCTGATTCTATAATCTCTTTGGTGTGTTCGGCTTCGCTTGCGTTAGCCACATAATTAACCACTACCAGGTTGCCATCCTGAGCCAGCGTTCGACAAATAGATTTTCCTATGCCTCTCGAAGCTCCAGTAACTAAAGCCACTTTCTTGTCAATCATTTTTCTGGATTTCATTACGGTTCACCCTCTATTCTGTAGAAACACGATCACTTTCAAGCGCAAGCCACGCTCGTTTTTTGATAACAGTGCGGTATACTGTAGCGGCCGCGGTTACGCTCAAGATAATGGCAGGTCACATCGTCCGGTAGTTCCATCTGCGTAAAGAATGAGTACAAGGTACGTCCAGGACCGATATCGATAAACACCTGGCTCCCCTGATCAATCATGTTGGAGATCAATAAAGCCCATTGAATTGGCCTGCTGATACTGAATGCAATGGCATCCCTGACATCATCCACAGTGCGCAGCGGTCTGGTCCGGTCTCCACAAAGTAACCAACCCTCGGGCTTTTTCAGGCTGAACGAGTCCATCACGCACCGGGTTTCAGAAGCTGCCTGTTGAGCCAGATGACTATGCCAGGCCCCCGCTGCTTCAATGAATGCAGTTTCCGCACCTTGAGCGCGCAACTGCCGGGATATAAACTTTAGATCTTTAACGTCACCAGTCAACGTTGTATGCCGTACTGCGTTGTAGGCTGCTATCGTCAACTGATCTGATAGATCAGACGCCTCAGAAATCACATCCAGAATGCGTCTGGTCTCAATTCCATAGACTGCAAGCATTCCACCCGTGTGGCTACTTGCGGCCTGCTTCAGTATCCTGCCACGGCACACAGCGATAGTGAGCATGGTTTCAGCGCTAGCCACCCCGGCTGCATAGCAAGCCGCCAGAATACCGGCACTATAACCTGCAATTTTCCCGGCAGAGCCGTACCGATCCTTCAACAGGTCCACATACGTGCATTGCACAATAAGCAAAAGGGGCTCTAACACCTGCGGCTGCTGCAGCTCGAAAGACTTGCCTTTTTCTAACAGAGTTCGCAGCGGCAGTCGCAGGCAGTCCTCAGCCAGTTCCACCAATACCTTGGCCTTGGAACTGCTTGCCAATACCTGACCGCCCATCCCGACGTACTGGCAGCCATGCCCTGGAAATATCCAGACATCACGCATGTGCATCAACCTTCTTGAAACTCTCTTTCTGCCACAAACTTTAACATTCGCGGTTCCTCGAAATTCACAGCGGTGTAGCTGTCTTGTTCAAGAATACGGCGCAACAGCCCACGCAGTGTCTTACCGGGCCCCACTTCAACATAATGGCTGCAGCCTTCCTGACTTAACCGAACTATGCTTTTTGACCAGTACACAGAATGGCCCAATTGCTGCCGCATATACTTCTTGATGATCATCGGATCCCGACTCAAGTCCCCGGTCACATTCATAGCCACTGGTATTTTCGGCGCCTTGAACTCAACCCGATCCAGGTAATCAGAAAATTTGGTAGTCGCCGTCATCATCAATGGACTGTGCCAGGCACCACTGACATTCAACATGACACATTCTGCACCCTTCTCCGTCAGACTCTGCACCGCTTTGGCTACGTCGTCGGATGAGCCTGAGACAACACTCTGACTAGGCGCATTCAGATTGGCGATCACAGTGCCGTTTCCCGGTAGAGTATCAAGCACCCGGTAGATCTGCTCAGCTTGCAAATGCTTGACCGCAGCCATGGTTCCGTCCTGTTGTTGCGCGCAGCTTTGCATAAGACGGGCTCGCTCTATCACTAAACCCAGCGCCTCTTCCCAGCCAATAACACCAGCGGTTTCCAGCGCGGCATATTCGCCAACACTGTGTCCTGCCACGCTATCAGGATAATATCCATGGTCCTGAAGATAGGCTGAGCATGCCATGCTCAGCGTCAACAACGCGGGTTGAAGGTACAGGGTTTGTCGCAGTTCTGCATCTGGTCCCCGCAGACACAGTTGCTTTAAATCCGTGCCCAGCATGTCTGATGCCATTTCGATCATATGATTGCTTCGCGGGCACTGAGCGAACAGTTTGCGACCCATGCCCACATACTGAGAACCTTGCCCTGGAAATAACCAGGCGACTTTTTGCGTTGACATATAAGCTCTCCTCGGTTGTTACACCCCGGTCAACCCTGTGGTAAGGCCTCGATCCATAATCATGGTTCGACCGGTAATATAGCTGCCTTCCAAAGCCAGGAATGCCATACAATCTGCGATATCCTGAGGCAAGACAGTAAACGCCTCCAATTCCTGAACCTCAGAGATAGCCGCGTGATACAGATGTTCCAGCTCCGGGCAATTCAGCATCCCTACCTGGATGCTGTTGATACAAAGGTTGGCACTGCCAAAGGTCACGGCAAGATGTCGGGTGAGACCCTGGATTGCAGCTCTGGCAATAGAAATGTGGCCGCGTATGTCGGCATGTTCGAAAAGTGTCGCCAGAAAAAACAGATTTATAATGCGCCCGGCATCACTGGCTTTGCTTATAATCTTTCCGGCAGAGAGATTACGTTCGTACAACTTCAGCTCATAACCTGGTACCCACTCGCGCCATTGCGGATTGTCAATGGGACACAGGTTGATCAGGAAATCCAGACGTCCCGCCTGCTTGCTTACCGCCTCGAACACCTGGCTGTCGGTGACCTTCTCGCCCGGCTTACAGTCTGCAACATTCAGCGCCAAACCTGGTTGCGGCAGCCGGCTAATAACCTGCTCTATTGGTTCCGGATTATCGGGATCGTACAGGGCTACTTGAATGCCTTTATGCTGCAGCGTCGTGGCCACACTCTGCCCTATACTGTTGGCCGCACTGTAAATTAACGCCACCGGTATCTGTTGGTCCGTTTCCATAGTAATTCCACCCTGTTGTTCAATGTGATGATTAATGAGTCACCTACCTTTTATCGCATCAATCACTTGCGTCCTGTTTTGCCAACACTACAGCTGAATTCGCTCCCCGTTCGCTGCTTGCTGAAATCAGGCATTGCCTAACTGGGTAACAACGTGACTGTCTTTGGAGCTGAAGTCCTGACTGCAACGCAGGCACTGGCGAATCCAAGCCGGGCACTTGGCTTCTGATCATGCACTGAACGGCAGTGACAACGGAGAACAGTGCGCCACTGGCAAGACACAACCCCAGCTTGGGTGTCAGGCAGCACGCATTACCGCTGAGATTAATGCCTGTATAAGCGTTCAGTTCCCGCGAGTCGAAGCTATTTATTCCATAACCCTGTAGTTGAACAAGGTCCAAATCAGCTTTTGCCACATTGCTTTCAGTTAATGCCCGATCAATGGCGTTGCCCAGGTAACGGCCTTTCGGGTCCAGGCCACTGCCCGGCATTGCGTCACTGGTGGCAGAAGTTCCCGCTACCCTTATCCGGTTCTTCCCTTGTTGAGTACCGGGCTTCAATGCATCCCGCTTCTGCAGCAAGATGGCTGCTGCGCCTTCTCCCAGCGCGGTTCCCGGGCGGCTGGCATCGTAAATACCTAGTTGCGGCGGTTCAGGAGACGCCCAGGCTCCGGGTAGTGATTTGAACCAGCCATTCTGTGACGCACTGATCTGGTCTGCCGCCACGACTAATAATGAATCCATATGAGGGGAAGCCCGCAATAGTGCACAGCCCTGGACCAGCGCTTGCAGCCCCGCCCCCACTCCATCGGTGACGGTGCCCATATAGCCTTTTAGACCGAAGCTCCTGGCCAGTTCACTGGCTGCGACGAACCTGGCCATGCGCAGCATGTTACGACTTTCACTCAGGCCAAAGTTTTCACTGGCAAGATCTGCAATAAACTGCTGCCGAAGACTGATGGCGCCCTGGCTCAGGGCCATTAATAGCCCGGTGCGTTCCGGAGAATGTTGTCGTGGGTTCCAGCCGGCATCCAATAATGCCTGTTCCGTGCTTACCACCGCGAATTGAATCAGCCGTTCACAGCGCCGCAGGTAACGATTCTTTTGCCGTAAAAGCTTATTCAACGGGAACGAATCAATGGTCGCCGCTAGCATGGGTTCACTGGTATCAAAGTCTTCATTTTCTGTCGCGCTCAAGGCGCTACCCTGCTGATGCAATCGCTCCCAGAATGCTTCAACTCCAAATCCCAAAGCTGATACACAACCACAACCGGTGATCAGGATATCCGGTACTGATCGCGGTTCTCCCTGCCGCTTCTGGCGGGGCTGATCGAACACCAAAGCTGCATTGTTACCACCAAAGGCAACGGCACTCACCAGCCAAGGGCCCGCAGTTTGTGGAGGACTGGTGGAGTCCAGGAAGTTAAGTTTTTCTGCCCCGACGCTGCCGGCCGTTGCTGAGCGAAGCAATGACGGCAAAGTACCACTACGCATTCCGGCAATCCCGGCCACCACTCCCAGTAACGGCGAGACACCATTTACATGACCAAAGAACGGCTCTGTGGAAGTTACGGGGGGAGTCTGTTCGCCGAACAAAGCGGTGAGTGCGTATAGCTCCGCCATGTCCTGGTCAGGCTTGCCAGTCCCGCAGGCCCGCACCCACCGGATTTCATCCGCTTCTACATCACAGGTGCTAAAAGCGGTCCTCATGGCCCGCAGCATACCGGCGCCAGATGGGTCATTGCCCACATCACTGTAAGCATCGGCACTGAAACCAAAACTCACTAATTCAGCCAGCACTTCCGCCTTCCGGTCCAGCGCACTGGCCAGGGTTTCAACCACCACATAAGCAGCACCCTCACCGAAGCTCATACCTCCGGCCTCAGTATCACCGAAGGGGTTGCAACGGCCTTCGGCAGTCACCCCAAGACTGTCCATCCCCAGGGCATTGGCCAGGGTATGGATTTCAGCCCCACCCACCAGCATGGCATCTGCTTTCCCATCCTGTAATAGTGCAGCTGCACCTGCCAGGGCCAGGGCGCTGCCCAAGGAAGCGGCCGGATAGGTGAGTTGCGGGCCATGCAAGCGGCACTGTTTAGCAATCCAGCTTGCCTGAAATTGTGGTTCAACCCGCAGCAACCAAGTTGCGAACCGGCGATTGCGTGGAAGCTCGCCTGTACTCGCTGAGAAAAAGAAATTCTGGTACTGGCTGGCCCCACTGATACCCACCGTAATGCCAATCCTGACCCCGGCGGGCCGTAGGCCTTCCACCAAGCCTGCCTGCGCGAGAGCCTGACAAGCCGCCACATACCCCAATTGAGTACCGCGATCCAGATTACGCATTTGGCTCCGGGTGAAGCTTTGTGGCGCGCGCCAGCCGGTGACATTACCCACATAGCCCGGCTTGCCACTGGGCAGTTCAAACCCATTCATGGGTGCCAGGGGACTCTCAGCTCGGCGAAACTGCTCCAGCATTTCGCCGATATCGGATCCGCTGGCGGAAAGCTGACCCAGACCAGTGACGACAATACGGGAGTCCAACGGCAGGCAGGCCATCATTGAACCTCTCTCTCCGCACGCAGGACCGCGGCCGCGTGGGTTCCCAGCTCAGAAGCGCCATCCACTAATACCTCTCGAATACTACGGCCGGCTTCCCCATCGGTGTCAGCGACCTGTTGCCCGGCTACCGGATACGTCTCTTGATAACGTAATGACAAAGACGCCGCTGCCACTGCGAACAGATCTGCCGCCGCCTCCGGCATGCCCATGCTGTCGAACAAGCTCAGTGATTCCGCCGACCCTTGTTTGCCGTCTTCGGACCTAAAGACATCAGGCGCTCCCAATGAGTAACGCAGATCAACCGACGCGCCCTCCACAGCTGCTCTTGCCAGAGCCTTGCCAACTATTCGGGATCGGGTTTGACCATTGTTTTTTCCATGATTCGCTAAGGCCGAGGCATCGTGCCCCATTCCATAACCGGCAAGTGATGCATAGCTCCCACCGCCCCGGGTTGCCAAATCTGGACGCCGTTCAAGTACCAGTGCCACCGCACCTTCACTAAATATAGTATCGGCTGCAGCCGGGTTTTGAGCTTGTCGCATTCGGACCAGGAAAGGCGTCAACTCATCAGCCGCCACCACGACGACAGCGTCCATGTCTGAATTGCTCTGTAACAGATATATGCCGTTGATCAGGGCCTGCAACCCCACCCCGGTACTACCGACCACCGTAGAGGCAACACCTTTGATACCTAACGCGGCGGTGATGTTACCTCCCACAGAGCTCATCACCAGGTTGGGAAAGTACATGGCGCTGGCGCGTTCCCAGCATTCTCCCTTAACGCTTTCTAGATAGCGTTCATAGCTGTGAATCGCGCCGCGGCAAGTAGCCACGACCAACCCAATTCGAGCCCCATGCTTCAACCCAAGACCGGCGTCGTCCAGTGCCTGCTTGGTGGCTGCAGCAGCAAACTGCGTGCTCCTGTCAACCCGGCGCGGATTGATTCCGGGTACAAACTTCCGACAGTTAAAACCACTGACAACGGCGCTGCGATAGTCTGGCTCACCGTTCACTGTGGTCACCGCACTGATACCTGCCAGCAGATTCTCCCGGAACTCAGCCACCGATAATCCAAGGGGTGAGATCACGCCAATGCCACTGATGCCGATCGCCGGCGGAATAGTCGGTCTGACTTCAGGAATGGGTTTCGATGGCTCTTCCCAGTCTGGCCTTTTACCCACCAGGGAGCAGTTCACGCCTCCAAAGGCGGTAGAGTTCGCGAGGAAGTATTTAATCGCCTGTTGTCTTGACTTGGCGGGAACATAATCCAGGTCACAACCACTTCTGGGGTGGCTGAAATTGGCGGTCGGCGGTAACCTGCCCTGTTCGCTAGCGGCAATGGTCGCTACTAACCCTAATACCGGCGAGGCACCCAGCGTATGTCCGGTAATGGACTTGGTGGCACTCACGGGCGGTGGTCGCTCACCAAACAGGTTCTTGATCGCCAGCGTTTCCGCAATGTCATTCGCTTTGGTGCCCGTGGCGTGGGCATTGATATAGTCAATGTCCACCGGCTGTAGCGATGGGGCGGCCGCCACCGCCATGGCCATTGAGCGTTGCATGCCATTACCATTGGGTTCCGGTGCCGTGAGATGGTGGGCATCCCAACTACAGCCATAGCCCAAAAGCTCAGTACGCAAACGCGCACGTCGCCTTTGCCCATCCTGCTTCCGCTCCAGCACCAATATGCCGGCGCCCTCACCAAGAGTCATTCCAACCCGCTCGCTGAAAGGTACGCAAGGCCCGTCAGCCGCCGCGCCCAAGGCCCGGAACCCGGCGTGGGTCAGCTTGGAGAAAGCGTCTGCGCCGCCGGCAATGGCCAAATCAATATCACCGGCCAACAGCGTTTCCATGGCCGCTACAATGGCCAGCCCACCGGAGCTGCAAGCGGTGGAAAAAGTCATCACCGGCCCCATCACCCCATACCAGTGGGCGAGCCAGGCAGTTTGATAGGCATGAGCGCCTACGCCCAGCACCGAATGAGCGTTGTTCTGGTTAATCTCTGCTCCGTTGGCAACAAACTGGTCCAATTGTGAACGTCCCCCATGGCTGGTTCCCAGAAACAAGCCAATGCGCTCCGGATCCAGCCGGGAAAGGTCCAAGCCGGCGTCCGCAATCGCATCCTCTACGGCAACCGCCGCCAGATGGGCGGTACGGTCCACCGGCAACGGAGACTGTGCGAACGGCAGCCGCAAATCCAAGGCCGATCCCACGGCCTTTCCCGCCCACACCGACTGCCCCGGGTACACATCATCGTGCAGGGCGATCTCGCTTTTCCCACTGAGCGCATGCTCGGCAAACTCATTGGCATTACCACTGGCCGCGCTCAAAGCGCCAACACCAGTGACCACTATGGAGTGTACATTTGATAGTTTCACGGCGATTTACTGACGATAAGTGAAATGTTTTGTCCACACTCGTTACTGCATACCAGTAACGAGTGGTGGTGCTCGCGGGCAGTGAGCGGTGCTGTAACGGCGGCTTCAGGCAGCCGGGTTTTCTCGGCACCTCTAAGGGGCGGAATAGCGCCAGTCTGCATACTCTTCAGGGCGGAGATGGTGCTGTACAGTCCACTGCTGGATTCTGCCAACCCCAAGGCGCCTGCCAGATTAGTGATTGGGGCCAGATTCCGGCCCAGGCACTTCTGAATGACTTCCATTCCGACGCTATCAAGCTCCACCAAGCCCACCGGATGGTCATAGGCTACCCCAATGTCTCCGGCGCTGAGATTTGCATTGATAAAACAATGATTGATGGCGGCTTCCATTGCCTCATGGGACCCCTGGTGACGGTCAGTTTCAGCGGAGAACATTCCTTCGCAACTGGTCATCCCATAGCCGGCAACGCGGCCATAGGACCGGCCCCCTCGCGACACCAGGCTGCGTTCTTTTTCCAAAACCACGGCAGCGGCACCTTCCGCCAAAAACACGCCTCGACTGGCTTCAGCGTATAATCCGCTTGCAGTTGAACTGCCCCGGGGCGCCAGCAAACCCAGTTCGCCAAGGGCCTGAAAATACTGATCACTGATTTCATCAGCAGTTACCACCACCAGAGCATCCAGATTTGGGCTCTGACGTAAGAACTCATTGCCCATTGCCAGCCCCTGCAGACCGCTGCCCCAGCCACCTACCAGAGTGTGGCAATCACCCTTAATCTGACAGGCTTTACCAATTTCCCCGGAAATTGTGGACACCGCCATGGGAGGGAAGTATTTTGCGCCCAAACCGGATATACCGTTCTGTTCCAGTGCTTCATTGAAAGCCTGGGTGGCCTGCAACGGTCCTCTGCACATGACTACCAATACGCCAATACGCTCAGGGCGATACCTGCCTGTTATGCCGGCGTCATCCATAGCTAACTGTGCTGCCACACAGGCGTACTTCGCCAATGTTGACATGCGCCTTGTGTTCAGGCGCGGGGTCAGCTTCCGCGCGTTGAACACCGGCATCAGCGCGGCCTGATCCCAAGCAAGCTGGCGATCCTGAAACCGGCCATCGGCAACCACGACACAGGTATCGGGAGCCATCAGGTGCTGGTGAAAGCTGGTTACGTCAAACGCCAGGGGTGATACCACAGATAACCCTGAAATGGTCACTTCCCGATTCGCATCGCAGACTGATCCGGCGTCCGCCCCCCACCAGTCAGCGCTACAGGCCACCACTGCCGCGTTTACGCCGCCAAAGGCCGCCCCAGTGGAAAGAAAACAATTTATCTGGCCAGGTCGGGAAACGTTGGGTACATAATCAAGGTCACAACCGGGTCGTGGTTGTTTGAAATTCATAGTGGGCGGCAGAAAGCCGTCCCTTTGGCCCAGCAATCCTGTGATAAACTCAAGGGCGCCCGCCGCACCCATGGTATGACCAAAGAAAGACTTGCTTGAGCTCACCGGTGGACAATCAGACTTCACCGGATACAGGCCACCGAACACGATCGTTTCCGAGATATCGTTATCTTTAGTCCCGGTGCCGTGAGCGTTAATATAATCCAGATCCGAGGCACTGATTCCGGCGTCGGCCAATGCACTTTTTACGGCCCGGCTCAAGCCCTCGCCAGTGGGGTGAGGGGCAGTGATATGGTAAGCATCACAGCTGGAACCAAAAGCCAGCAACCGGGCATACCCAGGGCGCTGGCGGCCCCGCATCCGTTCTCCACTTTCCAATATTACGAATCCCGCACCTTCGCCCACGGTGATTCCCATATCCACACTAAAGGGTGATGTGGGCCTAGGGCTCATGGCGTCCAACGAGTAGAACGCTGCAAAAGTCCCCCTTGAAAAACCATCGCTACCGCCACAGATCACCAGGTCACACTGCCCGGAACGGATCAGAGTCAATCCAGCGGCAATTGCTGATGTACCGGACGCGCAGGCAGTGGAAAGCGTCAGTGTGGGACCCCGGACGCCAAGATCCTCAGCCACCGCCGCCGTCTGTAGATGATGAGCCGAGTTATAGAATGCCACGCTTGCTGGCGCTGAACCCGGTTTACTCTTTATGTGAGTGGCGTCGCCTTTCCCGCCAGCACACACGCCCATAACCAGACCGGTGTGGTAGCTACTTAAGTCATCCCTGTGAATCCCCGCATCGCTGATTGCTTCGCGGGCAGCGACAATGGCAAGCTGGGCCGTTCTATCCAGTTGCGACACCTTTTCCCGGGGGAAATGTTGCTCGGGTTTAAACGCAAGCACCTGACAAGCGTACCTGACTTTTAGATCCTCAGTGGAAAACTCTTCCACAACATTAAACCCGGTGTTCCCGTGCTTAAGGCTACCTGCCATTTCTTCGATATTAAGGCCGATAGGGGACACCGCACCCATACCGGTGATGTAAGCCGCAACAGTCATCTCGAAACCTCAAGAATCTGTATAAATAATTTCGGGACAGAGTTACTCCCTGAAGTAACTCAGCGCCTAATCGAAGTAGCTCTCTTCCTGAGGCCGTACCGTCAGACTCTTGTTCATAATAAAAGGGCAGGAAACCGTGGTTGCACCAACATCGCCAATCTCGAAATCCAAGCCTACGTAAGCGTATTCTGTATTGATGAATGCCAGGGCCATCCATTGATTTAGCGTATAGGAGTAAGCAAGATTAACCACCTGGCCAATGGTCTCTCCGGCAGCTGTAACCGAGTCACCGATAGCCACACCGTGATCACGGGGGTCAGCTTCCAGCACCAACCCAATGGTACGTTGCTCCAGTCCGCTGGCAATCACCTCGTCCACCATCGACCTACCTAAATAATCCTCTTTTTCCAGGCTTCGCATTACCCGGGTATTGAAACTCAGCACATTCGCGTTATTCCACTGAGCTTCACGGCGCACATTGGTAAAACGATTCTCCATCTTGCAAACATCAATGGTTTCCTGGCTAACCTCACGAATATCAAACCGTTCCCCTTTATCCATCAACGTCTGCCACAGACGTTTAAACTGCTCCATATCACAATGTAGCCAATAACTGAATTCTCCTGACTTGCCTGCACGACACAGGTTCAGAGATATCCCGTCGATTTCAGTATCCGGCGCAATTTCCAGGTAGCGCATACCAATAACCGCCATTCCCACAAATTCTTTCAACAATTCCCAGGCATAAGGACCGTCCACACCTATCAGCCCTTCCAGCTGAGTATGGTCTTCGATCGACACCTCATAGTTTTGCTGATCAGCACAGGCTTTCATATGCTGGCTTAATTTGTCACAGGCAACGCCCTCACCAAACAGGTAGAAGTAATCACCAAAATTAGCCACCGTAGCGTCACAGATGACAGCACCTTCCTCCGACAACATAAATGAAGACATCATCTGATTAACCGGAAGCTGTTCAATATCAGCCAGATTGCAATAATTCAGTAAATCCAGTGCATCACCACCGGATATTTTGAGCTTGGTATAACTGTTATAGTTGATTAGTGCGACACGTTCCCTGACAGCCCGATATTCCTCCTCATCACACAGCAAAATCTGGTTACAGTTTTCGACTTTATCCAGGCTAGAAAGCAACATAGTAATTCCCCAGTGAAAGTGTTCGGTTTAATGCATCCATGGTTGGATTGATTATGGGATTAGGTAAGCAATCAATGAGCTGATTCCCTTTGCACTAGATCCGCGAGGGTATTCACTGTTCGGAGAGACTCCGTATTACCCTCCGGGACCTCGACATCAAACCTGGATTGCAAAGCGATTACAATTTCCATGGCGTCGATGGAGTCCAGCGCCAGACCGCTTCCGAACAGGTAAGTGTCATCGTCTATATCCTCAACCTCATACTCCAGCTGAAGACGATCAATGAGCTCTTCCTTGATTGCATCCAAAATCTCTTTCCGGGCCTGAATTTTTTCCTGAAATTGCGGATTCATAAGCTAAAACCACCCACTGTATTGCTGCTTACCAGTATTGCCATCGGGATTGAAGACACATCTACCCTCCAGCTTCGAGCAGCGCTGAAACCAATGTTTAATCTGTGTTTGATAACCTAAAGCGACCGATTCGAACAATCAGAATTACTTCCCGGCAAACGCCTCCCACTTAACAGCCACTATTCAAACGTGGTGAAAAGCTCTGTTTGCCTCAGGCAGGTTTAAGATCGTCAAATCAAATCGTGAGACCATCGTAGTCAGTTCGGACAACCAATAACATTGAAAATACTGCCAACATTATTGGAATCTTCATCGATAAGATTTTTTGCAGTACGAAAACTAACACCAGTCCAGTGCTTGAATGACTGATAGAAGTACGCTGGATCAGAAAAACCCAAGCGCTCAGCGATTATTACGCCGCTGGAAGGTCCATGGGTTAAGTAGAAAAAACAACGGATCATTCGTTCCCGACTTAGTAACTGGTAGAATGTCACATTGTTAGACTTCAGCACTCGGAACAAAGTCCGCTCACTGACGCCAATTTCACTGGCCACTTTTTTTACTGTAATACCCTCGAGACACTCGGTATTAGCGACGTAATCGAATATTTTCTTCAAGATTATTTCAGATCGGGAAATGCTTTTCAGCCTGGGTGCGGAATCAATTTGAGTCCAGCCAGAATAGCTGAAAAGATGGCGCACAGTGGACAGTTCCTTCTGATTATCCATTAGACAACCCTCACCGATTGAAAGAAATTTCCGCTACCAATTCTAACGCTTGGGGTAGTACATTCTGCGGCATAATAATTACAGCTTTTCTAAACAAATAACTATAGGCTGCTTTGTTACATACTGTTACGTCTTATTGTGCAACTTCGTATTTTTTTTAGACGATGTTGAGATGACTTAGCGCAAGCTGAACCGCTATGCGTTGTTCTTAATGCAGGATCAGCGCTTGCGGTCTGTTGAATTTAGAAAGAAATAATGAAGTTACGCGATCCATAGTCAGCTTGTCATGGAGCCCGTTCGAGATATATCAGCACTCCATTAGCAAAGAACCTAACAGGATGTTTTGGGGTACGGAAACCAGTGCAGGGTGACTAAGAGCTGTCTGATCACACAGGCCACTATTAACGCGAAGCTATTGTCCGGATATCAGAATGTTGTAAGTACCATCGTACTCATTTCAAGTGACTTTTACGTTTCCTGCTTACTATTAACAGTAGCAGTTCGAAACCGAGAAGACTCGCAAGCCCTGCGAATTCATATATAGAAGATCATCGATATTGTACAGTTCTGAGGCTTGCTAGCTTCGGTGCCTTCACCAGCTGTCTAGTGCTACCCGCTGCCCGCTACCGCTCTCAGGGTGTGACAGTCATAAGACCCCTCTAAAATTCACTATCTGTAGCAAAAATGATTGAGAAATGCTGCTACTGCTCTAAAATAGGTGCCTTTTGTCATCGCTCGCCCGATGGCTCCGGGTATCGCACCCCGTAGCGACTCTGGGTTGGCGACAGTCTGTCAAGTTTCTTTCTCTGCCAGCTTTATCCCGTGAGTTTATAATGATTGAAACGATCAAACAGGAATGGTTTTCCAATATTCGTGGCGATGTGCTGGCGGGTACCGTGGTGGCCCTGGCACTGGTGCCCGAAGCCATCGCCTTTTCCGTTATTGCCGGCGTGGATCCCAAAGTGGGCCTGTACGCCTCTTTCTGTATCGCCGTGGTGATTGCGTTTGTAGGGGGGCGTCCGGGCATGATCAGCGCCGCCACCGGGGCCATGGCATTATTGATGGTGACCCTGGTTAAAGAGCATGGCCTGGAATATCTGCTTGCCGCTACGCTGCTCACCGGAGTTTTGCAGATAGGTGCCGGGTTTTTGAAACTGGGCAGCCTGATGCGATTCGTTTCCCGGTCAGTGGTCACCGGGTTTGTAAACGCGCTCGCCATCCTGATTTTTATGGCGCAATTACCGGAACTCACCAATGTCACCTGGCATGTCTATGCCATGACGGCGGCGGGGCTGGCCATCATTTATCTGTTTCCATTACTGCCGGCAGTGGGTAAAACCATACCCTCACCCTTGGTGTGCATTATCAGTCTCACGGTGGTGGCCGTGGTGACCGGCCTGGATATCCGTACCGTGGGGGATATGGGGCAATTGCCCGACACGCTGCCGGTGTTCCTGTGGCCGGATGTGCCACTTACCCTGGAGACCCTGCAGATTATACTCCCCTACTCCATCGGCCTGGCGGTGGTGGGCCTGCTGGAATCCATGATGACCGCCACCATCGTCGACGATCTCACGGACACCAAAAGCAATAAGAACCGCGAGTGTAAAGGCCAGGGCGTCGCCAATATTGGCGCCGGCCTGCTGGGGGGCATGGCCGGCTGCGCCATGATTGGCCAGTCAGTGATTAATGTAAAGTCCGGCGGCCGGGGCCGGCTGTCCACTTTTGTCGCCGGTACTTTCCTCTTGATCATGGTGGTGTTTCTGGACCGCTGGCTGAAACAGATCCCCATGGCGGCCCTGGTGGCCGTGATGATTATGGTATCCATCGGCACCTTTTCCTGGGATTCCCTGCGCAATCTGAAGAAGCATCCACTTTCCACCAATATCGTGATGATCACCACCGTGGCAGTGGTGGTGGCGACCCATAACCTGGCCATCGGAGTGTTCGTGGGAGTGCTGCTGGCGGCCTTGTTCTTCGCCAACAAGATTGGCAGGTTTATGCTGGTAAAAAACGAAAAACTGGCGGAGGGCCATCGCCAGTATACAGTAGTGGGCCAGGTGTTCTTCGCCTCGGCGGATCACTTCATGGAGTCCTTCGATTTCAAAGAGGTGGTGGACCGGGTTACCATCGATCTGCATCAGGCGCATTTTTGGGACATCACCTCGGTCGCCGCGCTGGACAAAGTGGTTATAAAATTCCGCCGGGAAGGCACTGAGGTGGACATCATCGGCATGAATGAGGCCAGTCGCACCGTGGTGGATAAATTTGGTGTCTACGACAAGCCTGAAGAAGTCGAAAAAATCATGTCAGGCCATTGAGTGGAGGACAATAACAATGATAAAGCACCAGATTACAGCCTGTATCGATGGTTCCGCCATTTCCAGCGCGGTGTGCGATGCCGCCGCCTGGGCAAGCCGGACATTGAATGCTCCACTTAACTTCCTGCATGTGCTGGAGAAGTCCAGCTCACCCGCCAAGGAGGATCTGTCCGGCGCCATAGGTCTGGGCAGCCGTGAGCATTTGTTGGATGAACTGACGGCGCTGGACCAGAAGCGCAATAAACTGGCAGTGGAGCATGGCAAGCATCTGTTGAGTGATGCGGTGAAGCGGGCTGAAGCCGCCGGCGCCACCAGCGTCAGCGGTGAGCAGCGCCATGACCAGCTATTGGATGCACTGCTGGAATGCGAAGAAGACACACGGCTCTACGTGATTGGACGCCTGGGAGATGGCCACGCGCAACATAGTCAGGCCATAGGCTCGCATGTGGAAAACGTGGTCAGAGCCATTCATACGCCAATCCTCATGGCTACCGGCACTTTCTCCGTGCCAACCAACTACATGCTGGCCTACGATGGCAGTGAAACCGCGAATAAAGCCATTGTCAGAATTGCCAACAGCCCTTTATTGACAGGGTTGGACGGCCATGTGGTGATGGTGGGTGCTGATAACCCTGAAAACCATAAGCGATTGAGCAATGCCTGCGAATTATTGACGGATCAGGGGCACCGGATCCAACCGCACCTTGTGCAGGGTGCCGTGATCGATTCCCTGATGGACATTCAAAGCCGCTTCAATATTGAATTGAAGGTCATGGGGGCCTACGGCCATTCCCGAATCCGGGAGTTTATAGTAGGCAGCACCACCACGAAAATGCTGTCCATGAGCACGGTACCGGTGCTGATTCTGCGCTAGGGCCTAGGGAACCTCGGCGGCAAACACAGCTTCATAATCCGCTGCCGTTATTTGCTTGGCGCGGTTCTTGGGGGACTGCGGCACTTCGTCGAATTGCAGACGCTGGTGTTCAGGGCCCACAGAGTACCCTAGCCTGCCGAGCGCTGACGTCAGACTTTGGGTATCTTCAATAAGCGCTTCAAATCGCACCAGCGCCACCCGCGCCGGCTCGGCCGCCGCCAGGCCGCTCCAGAAGTCGTAATAGGCATCGTAGTCCCGCGCAATTACCGGCATGTTCTCCAACGCATCCTGTTTTGAAGCGAACCACTGACAGCGCAAGCCCCAATTGGCAACCGACACCACGGCATCTTCACGCCGTTTCTGAATGACGATGTGCCGGGAGTCAGCGGGGTAACCGCACAGTTCGTTGAGCTCATCCACTGAATTCACGGTCAGGGTATTGTGGTAGTCGTACTTAATATAGTCCGGTATCCTCGCTTTATTCCGATACCATCGAAAGTGCTTGTGCTGAGGCTGATTGCGTCGGGGGTCGAACTCATTAATGACATCAATATCCATTTGTTTCAAAACCAGCAGCAAAAAATTGGTACCGTTGCGCTGCATCCCGTGGTGGGCCAACCAGCCATGACGTTGGGTGCGAACCTTCACACGGGCCACCGAGCGATTCACCAATTCTTTTATTCGTCTGATAATTTTCGTGAACACAGCCTTTTCTTGCTCCTACCGCTCTTTGATACAGGATCATTCAACGTAAAATAAGACATTATCATTTGTGATAAGTGCCAACGCGCGGCCAAACTGATCCCTGCAAGCAAAGCGACCGGGTGAGATTGATTGCACTCAGACAATCCTATCCTTTTTTGACTTCCATAAACACCGATGAAGGCCACCGGTTCTGTGACACCGTTAAGTTTACTGAAAATGGCAAGTCATTGAGTTTAGGTAAAGGCAGACTCTGGCCGGTTGCCGACAATTGCAATCGATGGGAGCGGTATTCGCACTACATAAAACAAGTGTCACAAACAACGAAAACACACTCCATTTAACGTGCTTCCACCACTTTGGGAATTACTTCTTTACCAGGATAATAAATCCTCATTAAAAAGCCCCTTGCTGATGGAAGGGGCTTTTTTTCAGGGTTTCGCTGGCACATCAATGCCGGCTATCGGGCATTATGAACGTTCAAAACGGTCGTTGTTCATTACCTTGGTCCAGGCCTTGACGAAGTCTTCCAGGAATTTCTTCTCGCCATCTTTAGTGGCATAGACTTCGGCAATGGCGCGCAGCTCTGAGTTGGAGCCAAACACCAGATCCACCTCCGTGGCAGTCCATTTCTGTTTACCACTGTCACGGTCGCGGCCCACGTAAATGCCCTTCTGATCACCTGGCTGCCACTGAGTGGACATATCCAACAGGTTCACAAAAAAGTCATTGCTGAGCTGCCCGGGCTTATCGGTAAACACGCCATGGCGGTCATCGCCCGTATTGGCATCCAGCGCCCGCATGCCACCCACCAGGACTGTCATCTCCGGCACGGTCAGACCCAGCAGATCGGCCTTTTCCACCATCATCTCCGCCGGCTTGCGGTAAGCGTCGCTGGTGTAGTAATTACGGAACGCATCCGCCTGCGGCTCCAATACCGCGAAGGCCTCCACATCGGTCATTTCCGCACTGGCATCACCGCGTCCGGAGCGGAACGGCACATCGATATCGTGACCGGCTTCCCTGGCGGCCTTTTCGATGGCGGCGGCACCACCCAATACAATCAGATCAGCCATGGAGATATCACTACCCACGTCTTTTTTAATCTGTCGCAAAGTGCTCAGTACCTTCTCCAGTTGTTGTGGTTCGTTAGCCTCCCAACTCTTTTGTGGAGCCAGCCGGATACGGGCACCGTTGGCACCACCGCGCATATCGGAGTCCCGATAGGTGGAGGCGGATGCCCAGGCGGTCTTCACCAGCTCCGGCACGGTCAGGTCGGTTTTCAGGATGGCTTTTTTCAGCTTTTTCACTTCCCGCTTGCTCAGGGTTTCACCTTCCGGGACCGGATCCTGCCAGATAAATACGTCATCCGGCACTTCACTGCCCACATAACGGGCCCGGGGACCCAGATCCCGGTGAGTCAACTTGAACCACGCTTTGGCAAACGCCTCGTTAAACTCCTTGGGATTATCCAGAAAGCGCTTGGCGATCTTGCGAAATCCCGGATCCTCTTTCAGCGTCAGGTCCGTGGTCAACATAATGGGGGGATTGCGCTTGCCTTTTACATGAGCATCCGGCACCGACTGATGGGCGGATTCATCGGTGGGCACCCAGACTGTTCCTCCCCCCGGGGACTTCTGCTTTTTCCAGTCGAAGCGGAACAGGTTATCCAGATACAACATGGACCACTGGGTTGGAGTCTGGGTCCAGGCCCCTTCCAGGCCGCTGGTCATGGTGTCTTCCGAGTGGCCCTTGCCGCATTTGTTGTGCCATCCCAGACCCTGTTGTTCGATATTGGCCGCTGCCGGTTCCGGCCCGACACAATCCGGCTTGGCGCCCCCATGAACCTTACCCAGGGTATGGCCGCCGGCAATAAGAGCCACAATTTCCTCGTCATTCATAGCCATATTATGGAACGCCTGACGGATTTTATCAGCGGCAGCCACCGGATCCAGGTTGCCATTGGGACCCTCTGGATTAACATAAATCAGACCCATGTGAGTCGCGGCCAATGGCTTTTCCAGCTTGCCGTCTTTCTTGAAGCGCTTGTCATTACCCATCATTTCCGCTTCCGGGCCCCAGTACACCAGGTCCGCCTCCCAGTCGTCCAACCGACCCCCGGCAAAGCCCAGGGTCTCGAAGCCCATGGACTCCAGGGCCACATTGCCCGCCAGGATCATCAGGTCAGCCCAGGACACACTGCGGCCATACTTCTGTTTCACCGGCCAAAGCAGGCGCCTGGCTTTGTCCAGGTTGGCGTTGTCGGGCCAGCTGTTGAGGGGTTCAAAGCGCTGCTGGCCACCGTCGGCGCCACCACGACCATCGTGAATCCGATAAGTACCGGCACTGTGCCAGGCCATGCGAATCATCAAGCCACCGTAGTGCCCCCAGTCCGCTGGCCACCAGTCCTGGGACGTGGTCAGCACCTTTTCAATGTCGGCTTTTAATTGTTTGAGGTCCACCTTGGCGAAGGCTTCGGCGTAGTTGAAGTCATCACCGTAGGGGTTCGAACTGGCGCCATGGTCACGTAACGGCGCCAAGTCCACTTGCTCAGGCCACCAGAAGCTGTTGGGTTTGGCTTTGCCGCTGAACATGTTTTCCGGATAGGCTGCTGGAGAGACTGCAATGGCCAGCGCAGCCATTACAGGCAGGCTTTTCTTAATCACAGGTAGTGCTCCCTTTCTTATAATCTAAGTCGTCCTTATTATTACTGCTTCCATTCGGTGTTACGTCCGAGTGCTAACCATAATATGCGCCACTAAACCGGCACAATTTAAAATAAGCTATAAGGCTGATTGCAGCGCTTTATCAATCCGGTTTGTTGACATTCATCATTATCTGATTAAAGAAACATCAGCCCGGCGCAATTGATCGAGCACCCGCGCACAGCTCAGGCCGGTATTGAAATCCGGGGCAATCTGCTGATCATTTTTTATTGCCTCACCCACTTGACTGAACCAGCGCTGCAGCGACACCGCCACCGGGTTGCCCTCCATCGCTACCGGTATCTCTTCCGGCTCAGCGCCGGCGCGCTGCAATTCCAAACCCGGACCCTGGCCGAAGCGAATACAGCCTTCGGTACCCAGAATGGTAATTTGCGGCGGCAGGTTCACGGCAGCGGAAAACCCGGTGTCCAGCATCACCGTCGTACCGTTGGATAAGCGAAACCAGGCGCTCACTGCATCCTCGGCGGTTGCTTTATACAGTCTGGCATCCCCGGAATCACGGCCCCGGTGTTGCGGCCAGTCAATCCGGGAGCAGCAACTCAGCGATTCGACATCGCCAAACCACCAATGCAGCATGTCCACCACGTGGCTCACGAAGGCACCAATCCAGCCGCCCCCCTGTTCCCGCTGAAACAGCCAGCCATGGGGCAACTGGCGCCCGCGGGATAAAAACATGGTGTAGTTCATATGCAAAGGCGTGCCGATAGCCCCACCCTCCAGTAGCGCTTTCACCCGCTCCCGCAGCGGATCACAGCGAAATTCAAAATTCAAAAAATGCCGCACCTTGGCCTGTTCCACCAGCTCCAGCATGGCCCAGGCGTCTTGGCCATTGCGGCCAAACGGCTTGTCGCACAACACAGCACGACCATGGCGCGCAGCCAGCGTCACGTGCTCAAGGTGTAAAAAGGGCGGAGAGTGTATCGACACCAAATCACAGGGGGCCTGGATAGCATGGGTCACGGCATTGCTATCCCGTGGCGACACCACAGTCACCTCGAACCCGGCAGCGCGATAGGCGGGAGCAACAGCCTGCTCGCCAAACCCGGTACCAATAACCACTACTTTATGCGTCATCACTTATCCTTTCTCGGACAGCTAGTTTGCAATCTGGTGTAATTTTGTGGGCTGGCCATAACGGAAAAAACCACTGCCTAATTCTAATTTGAGCAATGCGTTGTTATGGCCCTGTTGCCTGCCGACTTGTGGCTTGCTGATTTCTTGCTTATTGAGCTCTCGGCTTACGGTAGCTGGTAATAGTATCTAGCCCGATCGTAGCAGGACACATCCGCTGTTTTCCAGTAGAGTGTCGCATCCCCAACAAGCAAATGGACGATCCCATGCCTTCAGTTGTCGGCCCGCAAGGGCGGTATACCGGGGCCGGAAAATCTGCGGACAATGCGGGAGATGACCGAGCAGGCCTGGACCCTGCCTTTCGTGCGCCGGGTGGATTCCCTAAGCAATTATCAGTTCACTCACAGCCAGAGTGATGAACGCCACGTAAACGATTTGTTGACGATTGCCGCCTGCTGGCCAGCGGCTTTTCGCTGTTTCGCATGCCGAAAATCATCATCAACAGTGCTCAGGGTCAGGTCAATGCGGTGATTCTGATTGCGGATTATTTGCTGGATAGAGCCAAGCCTGCTTGACACCAGGGGCGCGATACTGGATTGCTGGCGAACGCCCGTTTTCCGGGCGGCTGTCAGGGCGAAACCTTGACTATTGTACATCAATGTTGTTTATTTGACAGGCGCCTTCAACATATTGAAGGCTATGTCGGGAAGCCCAAAGATCAGCCCCGGCGGCGACGCCCGGCCCTACCCCGGCAACAAAAAAAGACCACGGATAACACTATGATAAAACCTAACCTTAGAAGCGGGGGCCGCCCCGGGCCAGCGGCCTGGTGCCCCTATGACGGGAACCACTTTGCTGCTGTATCTGTCCGTGGCCCTGATTTGGGGCTCTACCTGGATCGCCATCACCTTTCAACTGGGTCAGGTAAACCCCCTGATTTCAGTGATCTATCGTTTTGCCCTGGCGGCGGGATTACTGTTCGGCTGGTGCTGGTACCGGGGATATCCGCTGCGGCTGTCCCTGCGGCAGCATCACGTTCTCGTCCTGCAAGGCAGCTTCCTGTTTGGGTTCAACTACTGGCTGATGTACCTGGCGGCACAACATGTCACCAGTGGTTTGATTGCCGTCATCTTCTCCACCATTGTGTTTTTTAATGCATTCAACGGCCGCTTGTGGCTGCGCATGCCCATCCGTCCCACGGTGCTGCTGGGCGGTGTGGTGGGGCTGGCCGGCGTCATGTTGCTGTTCAGCAATGAACTGGACGCCCTCACCCTGCAGGATAGCGCGGCCCTGGGCCTGGGGCTGGCGCTGCTGTCCACCCTGCTGGCCTCCCTCGGCAATATCGCCGCCGCGCACAACACCGCCAGTGGCACCTCCATCATGGTGATCAATGCCTGGGCCATGGCTTATGGCACCCTGGCTCTGGTTGCAACCGCGTTGCTGCTTGGCATTCCGTTTACCATGAACTTCAGCTTCTCTTACCTGACTGCCCTGCTGTATCTGACTATCCCCGGTTCCATCATTACGTTCGCCGGCTATCTACGCCTGATCCACTTGCTGGGCGCGGACAAGGCCGCCTACATGAGTATGCTGGTGCCGGTCATTGCACTGCTGATCTCCTCGTTGTTTGAGGGCTATCAATGGACACTCCTGGCGGTGTTGGGTCTGGCACTGATCCTGTGCGGAAACTGGTTGGCGCTACGAAGAAAGGGCGGCTGAACTCCAATTTGAGAGCCGATTGTTGCAATTTTCCCAGTCGAAGCGGCCGGCAAGGGCTCGGGCCAATCCGTGACCCGTTCAGTCATCAGGCAAAATGCCATGGCTTAACAGCGTATTCAACGCTCAGCAAGCCTGCACAAGAGCCGCCGTACGCTTCCTAACTCTGAAGGCTTTACGTTATTATTAGAATCCATCAGGAACGAACACCGGGGATCATCACGCCATGCCATCACTTCAGGACCAATTACTGAAAGCCGGCGTCATCGACAAGCAGAAAAGCCGCAAAATCAAAAAAGAAAAGCAAAAAGCCCAGAAACAGGGCCAATCCACCCAGACTCCGGGCGATGACGCCAAAACCCTGGCGGCTCAGGCCAGAGCGGAGAAAATAGAACGCGACCGGCAGATCAACCTGCAGCGCCAGGAGCAGGCCCAACGCAAAGCCATCCAGGCTCAGATCAAACAGCTGATAACCACCGCGCGCCTGCCCCGGGAAGGGGCTGATCTGCCCTACCAGTTTTCCCATAACCAAAAGATCAAAAAGATCTATGTCACCCCGGAGCAGCAACGGCAACTGGTGGCCGGTCAACTGGCCATTGTGGAATCCGCCGGCAACTATGAGCTGGTACCTTTGAAAGCCGCGGAAAAAATCGCCCAGCGCGATCCCGCCTGCATCATTATCGCAGAACGACAGGATGAGACCTCTGTGGCTGAGGATGATCCCTACGCTGATTATCAGATACCGGATGATTTGATGTGGTAAGTCGCACGTTTACGCCTGTGCCGCGGCTGCCAGGGGAATAGCGGCTGGAGCTGTCCGTTCCCAACTCCGAAAGCAACCCGGTGCTAAACAACGGTGGATGAATGTGACAGGCAGCGGAAAAGCACCCCGTTACCCGGGCGCTTACCCAACCTGCAAACCAAGCGATGAAAACTGGACTAAAAGTCGTAGGTAAGCGAGACACCGTAGGTACGCGGCTCGCCCACGGCGGCGGCATTGTGGCCCAGGGAGGCGCCCAATGCCATCCCACCCACGAAGTACTCCTCGTCGGTTAGGTTTTTGCCAAACACGGCACTGGAGAAATTGCTGCCCATCATGTTGAACCAATTGAAACGCATGTTAACCAGTTCGTAGGAATCCAGCTTCGTGCCCGGAACAATCGAGCCCGCGGCATTGGAAAAGTACATCTCATCCTGACCATACATTTCCGCGTAGAGGCCCATGGTTCCCATGGAGGGGTCTACGGGGATGTCGAGGGACGTCCAAACCGACCAGGTATTCGCTGGAGTATTGGCCACGGGGCCGTAGCTGTAATCCACACCGAAGAGATTGGTCTCGCCATCGCTAAAATCAGCGTCCGTGTAGGCATACATTAACCCGATTTCCACTATGCGGGTCACCAGCATGGACGCTTCCAGCTCCAGACCGGATACTTCCATTTCAGGGATATTGGCGGTTACCGCTATAGAGGCAAGATCGATACCATTAGGATACGGGTCAGGATCAGGAAACTCTATACGCTGAACATCATCTACCCATTGGTGATAAACCGCGAGGTTGATTCGGGTGGGCCGGGTGAGTAACAGACCTTCGTATTTCATACCCAGCTCAATATCGTCTACTGTTTCCTCGTCAAACTTATTACCGCCTTCGGTTGCATCAGCGTCAAAGGGTGGCGCGGAGCCATTGAATCCACCACTGCGAAAGCTGGATCGGACTTTTGCATAAGTAAACAGCTCATCGCTGATATCGTACTCCAACCCAAACTCCCAGGAAATACCGGTGAATCTTTCGTCCTGCTCATTCGAAAAGCCAGCCACGTTCAAGTAGTCTGAATCCGTGCCTTGCTCAATAGAAACATCCTCTTAAGGGCACCTCTAAAAATTGCCCCGATTAAAGTAAAATACCACCATCGCATCAAATAGGTCACCATCACTATGCAAGCAGGCTTTTTCGATTTA
>NZXG01000047.1 GCA_002701845.1 Pseudomonadales bacterium | reverse complement strand
AAAAAAAACCAGAATGGCCGATCAAGTAAGTTCAGAACGGGTGATCAAGTAAAACCAGAATGGGTGATCAAATTGGGCCGGAATATGCATTACCGGGGCTTGCCAGCTTTCTGCTTTCATCGCAGTTGTTGCCGGTGGTGTACGTGGATGATCAAAAATTCCAGAGCGTGGCCCAAACCATTACCGCTGGCGGTGAGGATCGGGCCCTGTTGGTGATCAACAACCCGGCCCCCAATCAGTATTTTTATTTGCCGTTTGAATGGCAGTTTGAACAGGGGGTGGTGCCCCGGGCCATCAATCAGCTGGCGCCCGGACTGGTATCTTTCGACCTGACCCGGGTCAGCCAGCGCCGGTTTGTGCTGGAGGCGCCCCGGGGGTTACCACTGAGTGCGGAAGCGCCGCTGTACGGTTTGCAGGGGCAACAGCCTTTCTGGGGTGAGCTGTATTCACTGCAGATGCTGCAGGGGCTGTTTACCGCGCCCCAGGCCCGGTTCCCCGCGGGCAGTCAGTGGCAGGCCGGGGATATGAAAATTACGGTACAGGCAGCAAAGGATGGTCGGCCCACCCGCCTGCGGATCGATTTTGCCCGGGACGTGGATCCGGACACCATGGCCTGGCAGTGGTACCACTGGGGAGCGCGGGAATATCGGGCCATGGACCCTTTGCGGGTGGGTGAATCGCGCTTTTTTGCCGGGTCGCTGGATATGGTTAAAACCGGCGATCGGCTGCAGTTGTGTGTCAATTGCGCTACCGGTGAGGAAAGCTAGGGCGGTTTCAGGTGCCCACCTGGCGGGCCGGGATGCTTGCCCCCAAGTGTTGGCTCAGGGCGGCTTCCAGCAGGTGAAGTTGTACCGGTTTCGGGATATGCCCGTCCATGCCGCTGAGTTCCGCCTGGTGGGCATGTTCCGGTAGCACATGGGCGGTCAGCGCGAGAATGGGCAACCGCGGCAGGCCCTGTCGGGTTTTCCACTGACGGATACAACGGCTGGCTTCGTAACCGTCCATGACCGGCATCTCGCAGTCCATTAATACCAGGTCAAAGCTCTCATGCTGTTGCTGTACTCGCGTCAGTGCCGCCTGGCCGTGTTCCGCCACCTCGACGCTTATCCCGAGTTTTTGCAGCATTCTCGTAACCACCATCTGATTGACGGAGTTGTCTTCCGCCACCAACACCCTTGCCCCTTGCAGATGGGTGGATAGCGTCTGGCTGCGGTGGGGTGGCAAATCATTGGGCGGGGCAGTTGCATCTTCGGTTGCCGATTGGCACTGAATCGTAAACCAGAACCGGCTGCCCCGGTTTTCCTCGCTGGAGACACCAATCTCGCCGCCCAGGGCCTGGGCCAGGCTTTTACAAATGGACAGGCCCAGGCCGGTGCCGCCGTAGCGGCGGGTGACACTGCTGTCGGCCTGTGAGAATGGTTCAAACAAGTGTTGCTGCTGGCTGTGGCTGATACCAATTCCGGTATCGATGACCTCAAACAGCAAAGCCTGTTTTGGCTCCTGATGGGGAGGGCCGGTACAGCTTACCCGGAAATCAATGCTACCGTGACGAGTGAATTTAAGCGCGTTGCCCAACAGGTTGAGAATAATCTGGCGCAGGCGCGCGGAGTCGCTGTGGATGATGGGGGGAGTGTCCGGATCCATGGTAAAGGTCAGCACCAGGCCGCGCTCTGTGGCGGGCTCGGTGAACAGGGAGAGGCAGTCGCGGCACAGCTGATCCAGCTGGAACTGAGTCAGCTCCAGATCCAGCTTTCCCGCTTCTATTTTGGAGTAATCAAGAATGTCGTTGATGATGCGAAGTAACGCGTTGCCAGAGTTGGAGATAACATTAACGTGCTGGCGTTGCTCTGCATCCAGATTGCAGTCCTGCAACAGGGCGGCAATACCCAGAACCCTGTTCATAGGGGTACGTATTTCGTGGCTCATGGTGGCCAGAAACCTGCTCTTCGCTTTATTGGCTTCTTCCGCCTGAATGACCTGTTGCCGGGTCTTCAGGTCTTCGATTTCGGATTGCAGTTTCAACTCCAGATAGCGGGCATGTTCCGCCGCCACACTGCGCTCACTTTCCAATGCCTTTTGTTGTGCCTGCTCCCGGGCCTCACGCTTGATATTGATGCGGTCCGCCAGGGCAAAAGCCAGCAGCACCACCTCCAGAGAAGAGCCGTTTTGAATGGCGTGCTCGATCAACAGGCTGCTGGGGATCAAGCCGAATTTATTCAGTGAATTCAGCAACCAGGACGCGATCAGGCAGAAGAACCCCAGGCAGTAGTAACGGGCCACCCGCTGTCCCTGCAGCAGCATGTATAGGCCAATAGCCACACTCGCCACTGCGCTTACCAGTCCGAACACGCCCGTAATGGTAATAGCAGTGTGATAAGGCAACACCAGGCAACTCAGCATCAGTGACAGCCAGATCCAGAACAGGGAAAGCTGTATCCAATACAGCAAGCGGGCGCGGTTTTTTATGTCCAGCAGGGAATTGGCGAACAACATGCTGCTACAACCAAACACGGCAATACCAACCGGCGTCATCCACTGGTTTACCCCCGGGCTCTGGGGCCAGAGATATTGAAAGCCAATACCCTGCACCGCGGCGTTATAGAGCAGTCCGCTGAACAACACACTGCTGTAGTAGAGGTAGCTGGGGTGACGCACGATGGTAAAGATCAGCAGATTGTAGATGATCATCACGGCCATCACGCCGTAGTAGGCACTCTCCAGCATTGATACGGCGTGCTGCTCCTGGAAAAAGAAATCCCGGTTCCAGACTTGCAACGGCGCCTGCAGGGCGCCTTCGGTCTGCACCCGCACATAGAGAGTGATCCGTTCACCGGGTTCAACGGCAAAGGGGAACAGAAAGTGATGATGACGCACCGGGCGATGGGCGAACGGAAAACTGTCACCGGTCCGGTAATAGGCGGTAAAAGCGCCGAGGCGCTCCACAAACACCTCCACCTCATCCAGCGCCGCTTAGGGCGGATCCAGCATCAGCAGCTGGCGGGCCAATCCTTCATTCCGCACTTGCAAGCGTACCCACAGAGGTGATTGATCGAAGCCATAGGACTGGTTGCTGGATTCCGGTATAGGCCAGCTTTCGGGCGCGAGTTCGCGAATTTCATGGATGCTGAGTTCGGCGCTGGGGTCCAGATAGTGTTGCACGGGGATGGCACTGGGGCCCTGGAGGAAAGTATCAGAGACCGTTACCGGGGGTAGCGCCTGGGCCGGGGTCGGTAGAAAGAGCAGGAAACACAGGCAAAGCTGCGATAGCAGATAATTCCTTAGGGTTGGAGAAAAGCGTTCCATTCGCGGTCTGGCCTGGTCATATATTGATCTAACTATAGACCATACAAAAACGAGATCCAGTTCACATTTTGCCCTTGGCTAGGGGGCGGCCGTTGTTGGCGGAGATGGACAAGCAGGCACAGCACAATCCACTGGGTGATGGGAGTCCGGTTGAGGTTTACCGGGGGACAATTCCTGCAGTGTATCCCGGAATGCCGCGTGTTTCGGAGCCAGTTCTATGGCGCAGAGGGCGGCGGTTTGCGCCGCCTTTGGGCAGCCCGCAGCGTCCAGTGCGTAGGCCAGGTTGTTCCAGCCGGCTGCCAGCTGTGGTCGCAGGGCCAATACCCGGGTGAAGAGATCGATAGCGGCCTGCCACTGCTGCCGCCCCAGTTCCTGGTTAGCCAAAGCAAAATAGGCCAGGGGCTCCTGCGGCCAGGTTTCTATCGCGGTGCGGTGGGCGCGGCGGGCAGCGGCCGGGTTGCTGCTTTCCAGGCTGCTGGCAAGTCTGAGGTAGGTCATGGGCTGCGCAGTGGCCGGTATTTTCCGTGGCGGCAGGATCACCCGGCCCCAGCGCTCACTGCGTTGCCAGGTGGTATCAAACAGGGTGAATCCGGTGATGCGGCGGGGCAGATTGCCGGAACGTAAAATCAGTTCCCGCTGGGGCAGGCTGTAACCCACCACCACCGCAAAATGCCATCTGGGATACCAACTGGTGCCCAGGTTCTGCAGCACCAGTACCGGATTCCCGGCGGCGATCTCCCGCAGCAGATCTTCAAAAGCGTTGATCGGGTAGCTGATCAGCCCCCGGCGGCGGCTGGCCACATCCATTTCCACCGGGAAACTGCCTGCGGCCCCGGGCGAAAACACCTGTCGGGCCAGGCTATCAGTGTCCGCCTGCAGGCCGTGATACTGCAGCACCATGGCCATGGCGGCGGGACCGCACTGAAAGGCGGGTTGATCAATAAACGGGGTCTCGGTAATTTCCGCCTGCGGGGGCAGGCTGGCACTGAATTCCGGCGTCAGGGTCACCGGCGGGTGCAGGGAACAGCCTGCCAGCAGCAGGCTGATCCCCAGCCACCACCATCGCACTAGCTGTTAATGGGCTTGATGGCAGGGAAGATATTGGTGGTACCCAGCAGATCCAACAGGATCAGAATCACAAACACCACCACGACCACGCCCAGGGCGCTGCCGCCGGCCTGCATGTCCGCCAGTTGCTGCTGGAATGCCTGCAGTTCCGTCGGGCTCATGGCATCAATCCGGGCCTGCACATCCGCTTCGGCAACCCCCAGTTGAGCCAGGGCTGAGCGGGCTTCCTCCCGCTCCAGCAGTGCCATGACCTGCTGCCGGGTGGCTGTTTCCGCTTCCTGATCCAGCAGGCTTTGGGTTGAAACCACGGCGGCCTGGGCACTGGCGCCGAAAATGCTGACCACAACCATGACACCGGCCAGCAACCGGGCCAGGGCCCGCTGGTAACCATTGAATCGACTCACATTGAACTCCTTAAGGTTTTGATAAGTGGTGCTAATAATAATGTAATTGAAGCAACGAAACAGTGCTTAGTCGGCATCCTCACTCTGACCCGGCACTTGTTGTTCCAGTTCCCGCAGCTGGCGCTCCAGGTCCTCCAGTCGCTGGCGGGTGCGGGCCAGAACTTTGGTTTGTACCTCAAATTCCTCCCGCGTCACCAGTTCCAGGCGCGACAGGGATTCCCGCAATACCGCGCCAAGGTTGTGGCGCAGGTCCTGGCCCAGATCGCCAACTTCCGCCGGCAGACGTTCCTGCAGGCGCTCCAGAATTCGGTTTACTAGGTTTTCCTGACGGTTCATTATGACTCCTGATCGATCCCAGCGGCAGTGTACCACGACCGCCGCCGGTGTCACCCGGGGCGCTCAAATCGGGCGTCCGCACCAAAAAGATGCAGCCCTCCGTTGGAGCATGCTATTTTTTGGTGCGATATAATGGGGCGATCATGGCGGTGACACCGTAGCTTTCCATGGTTAACCCCTTGATACTTCGCAAGTAAAACTAATAGGCATGGTTTGTGCTAACTCATCGGCATGTTCCGCGATTGGGCAGCATGCTGGGCGTTTGCACTGATTTGCGAATACGGGACCTTAGCAACCTTATAGCTTTCGAGCATTAATAGGAGATGTTCATATGAAACTGGTTACTGCTGTAATCAAACCATTCAAACTCGATGACGTGCGTGAGGCACTGTCTGAAATTGGGGTTCAGGGTATCACGGTGACTGAAGTAAAAGGCTTTGGTCGTCAGAAAGGCCACACCGAACTGTATCGCGGTGCAGAGTATGTGGTGGATTTCCTCCCCAAAGTCAAAATCGAGGTGGCGGCTTCTGACGATCTGTTGGATCAGGTGATTGAGTCAATCAGCAAGGCTGCCAACACCGGCAAGATCGGTGACGGGAAGATCTTTGTCACGCCATTGGAGCAGGCGATTCGTATCCGTACTGGCGAAACCGGTACCGACGCGATCTAACGACGTTTTCACCTAAAAATCCATGCCTATTTCTTTTTACTTTTGCGGAGGCTAAACCGTGGAAAACAATCTGTTTCACCTGCAATATGCAATGGACACCTTTTATTTTCTGGTGTGCGGCGCACTCGTAATGTGGATGGCGGCCGGGTTCGCCATGCTCGAATCCGGACTGGTCCGGTCCAAGAACACCACTGAAATTCTCACCAAGAACGTCGCGCTGTATGCCATTTCGTGCATCATGTACCTGGTGTGCGGTTACTACATTATGTACGACGGCGGCGTGTTCCTGTCCGGCATTGCCGACGTGGACGTGGAAGGCGTGCTGGGGGAGTTCGCCGGTCGTGAAGACGGTTTTGAGGGTGGCTCCATTTACTCCGGTGCCTCCGACTTCTTCTTCCAGGTGGTGTTCGTGGCCACAGCCATGTCCATTGTCTCCGGTGCAGTGGCAGAGCGCATGAAGCTGTGGGCATTCCTGGCCTTCGCCGTGGTGATGACCGGTTTCATCTACCCCATGGAAGGCAGCTGGACCTGGAACGGTGCCGACGTGTTTGGCATGTATAACCTGGGCGACCTGGGCTTCTCTGACTTCGCCGGTTCCGGCATCGTTCACATGGCGGGTGCCGCCGCGGCGCTGGCCGGTGTGATCCTGCTGGGTGCCCGTAAAGGCAAATACGGTCCCAATGGCGCGGTGAATGCTATCCCCGGTGCCAACCTGCCGCTGGCCACTCTGGGTACCTTTATCCTGTGGATGGGCTGGTTCGGTTTCAACGGGGGTTCGGTCCTGAAGCTGGGCGATATCGCCAACGCCAACGCCGTTGCCGTCGTATTTCTCAACACCAACACTGCGGCTGCCGGTGGCGGTATTGCGGCCCTGATCACGGCCCGCCTGCTGTTCGGCAAGGCCGACCTCACCATGCTGTTGAACGGTGCCCTGGCCGGCCTGGTGGCCATCACCGCTGAGCCCTCCACCCCCACTCCGCTGCAGGCAACCATCTTCGGTGCCGTGGGTGGCGTGCTGGTAGTGTTCAGTATCCTGGTACTGGACAAACTGAAAATCGATGACCCGGTGGGAGCCATCTCCGTCCACGGTACCTGTGGTCTGCTGGGCCTGTTACTGGTGCCCCTTACCAATGACGGTGTCAGCTTCAGCGGCCAGATCATTGGTGCCCTCACTATCTTCATCTGGGTGTTCGTGGCCTCTCTGATCGTCTGGGGCATCCTCAAGGCGGTGCTGGGACTGCGGGTTTCCGAAGAGGAAGAGTTCGAAGGCGTGGATCTGGCGGAATGTGGTATGGAAGCCTATCCGGAGTTTACCGGCAGCGGTAAATAATACGCCCCACTGTCACTACCGGCAGTGCAGGAAAGGCCCCCTCGGGGGCCTTTTTTTGTGACATTCTTGTGGTGTCGAATAGTTTGACAGAGTTCACATTCTGGATTTTCAAGTCGTTGATTTATAAGAAAATAAATAATGGCAAAAAAATTGCTTAAGAGGAGGCGGGGGAATCCCCGCTCATTTAATTGGAGGAAACAAGCATGAAAACTGTAAAAGGCCTAGTGGCTGCCGCCGCGGTTGCTGTCTCCGCCTCCAGCTTCGCATTGCCTTATTATGAATCATATGAGGGGCAACAAGTCGTTGGGGAAGGGAAAAGCTACGATTTCGGCTTTGATATGTGGTATGACAACAGCTATTACGGCGTGGGTACCAATTCCAGCCTGGCGCTGACCAACGATGCGGCTGGCGCGTTTGATCCCTGGACGTCCGCTGTGCTGAGCATTGGCTTGTCCTCAGGAGACAAGGCCTGGGAAAAAACCACCGTATCCATGAGCGCCTGGACCAAAGGCGGTGAAGAACTGTTTGAACTGGGTACTTACACCTGGAATGGCAAAAGCAAAAACAGCGGCAAGCTGGAATTCGAACATGTGTTCACCAGCGATCAGCTGCTTACTCTGGAAGACCAGGGATGGGGTGAGGTTTCTATTAAAGCGTCTTCCACCTGGTTTGGAAACTACAACGACTTCGCAATTAACTACGTGGGTATGACGGTCAACACCGAAGACAGCGGCAGCACTCCGGTGCCGGAGCCGTCTTCCATCGCGTTGCTGGGTCTGGGCCTGTTGGGTCTGGGCTATGCCCGCCGTCGGGTTGGACGGGGCTGATAAAACGTCTTTCCCTTTGGTTGTTTATTGACCCGGCCTCACCGCCGGGTTTTTTTACACCCGTTACTCCCGGGCGCAGGTTGACCTGAATAAACCGCGTACAGTTCGCCGTTATAGGTGGTTAAGAATTCGGCAGAAATCGGTTAATGTATAGGCAGTCTGGTCCGCAGTTTGGAGAGCCAGTGAGTGATGATATTAAGTCGGGTTTTTATGTTATTGGGGGCAGTGGCCACGCCGCTATTATTGGTTGCCAATGTGGCGGTGGCCGGCGTTTATCGGTGGGTGGATGAGTCCGGCCAGGTCCACTTCTCGGACCAGGCGCCGCCTCAGGTGCGGGCGGAGCGCCTGGATATCCCGCCGGCGGAGCCGGCCACCGGGGCGCCGGAGGAATCTGCCGCGGAGCGCCTGCAGCGGCAAAAAAGACTGGTGAACATGCTGGAAGAGGAACGCCTGGCCCGGGAACAGGCCAAGGCGGAACAGCTGGCCCGGGCCAGGGAACAGGCGCTGCATTGCGAGCGCTTCAGGAACCGCCTCAGTTATCTCGAACGCTACAACCGGTTCTATGATGAAAATGAGGATGGCACCCGGGACTATCTGACCGACGAAGAGGCGGACGCATTTCGCGCCCGTCTCAAGCAGCAATACCGGGACGAATGTGGCGACCTCTGAGTCTGCCCGTTAGCTATTCAGATCCCGCTTCATAAATTCCGGTTGCGCCAGGGCGCCCAGATGGATTTCCCGGTTGTAGTAGTCGGTGGCAAAGGATTTTTCTGCCACGTCCCGCTCGCGGAACCGGGTTAACGGGGTTTTGACACTGGCCATGGTGCAGGACCACCAGCCGCTGGGGTACACCGGTTGCGGGAAGGTCAGGGTATGCTGGTGCTCGAACCCGGCCGCCGCCATGTCCTGATGGATTTTACGGATGATACTCTGGCTATGCAGCAGGGGTGACTCACTCTGCTGCACCAGGATGCCCTCCGGGGCCAGCGCCCGCAGGCAGTCCCGATAGAAATCCACCGCAAACAAACCTTCCGCCGGACCCACCGGGTCGGTGCTGTCGATGATCACCGCATCCAAGGCGCCGGGTTCGCAATTCTTGATCCAGGCAATGCCGTCATCAAATAACAGGCTGGCCCGGGGATCGTCGTTGGATTCGCACAGCTCCGGAAACCACTGTTGCGAGGCCCAGGTCACCCGCTCGTCAATATCGATCTGGGTGCAGCGTTCCACACCCGGATGTTTCAGTACCTCCCGCAGAGTACCGCAATCACCGCCGCCCACAATGGCCACCTGACGGGGGTGCGGGTGGGTGAACAAAGCCGGATGGGACATCATCTCGTGGTACAGGAAGTTGTCCCGGGAGGTCAGCATCACGCAGCCATCCAGTACCATCAGCCGGCCAAAGGTTTTGGTCTGGTATACGTCCAGGGTTTGATAGCGGGTCTGTTCGTGGTGCAGCCTGGCGGTGATTTCCAGGCCGAAGGCGGTGCCTTCGTCACCAAATTGCTCAGTAAACCAGTCGGACTGGGATGGATTGCTCATGCTTCAATGCTCCCGATGCGGTAGGGTTGGCTGCGGGTCGCAAAATACCGCAAAATGGCGCGATCACCAAGCGCTTTCGACCAGGGTTGTCAGGCCCTACAATAACGCCCTTCAGTCACTCCGGCAATCTGGAGCCCAAGGCATGTCCCACTCCCATATTCATCAGGCACGAGACACTTACAGTATTGATAACTGGAGCGAAGGTTATTTCGATATTAACGATGGGGGGCAACTGGATGTGGGGGTTGGGGGCAGCCGGGTTCCACTGCAGAAGATTTTGGCGGCGGCCCGCGGGAATGGCCTGAGAACGCCTCTGCTGATCCGTTTCGTGGATATTCTGCGGGATCGGGTGGCCAGGCTCAGTAACGCCTTCGCCCGCGCCATGGACACCCTGGATTATCGCGCGGCCTACACCGCGGTCTACCCCATCAAAGTGAATCAGCAGCGCCAGGTGGTGGAGGAGATCTACCGGGGTGCAGTGGCCGATCCCCGCTGTGGGGTGGGTCTGGAGGCCGGCAGCAAGCCGGAGTTAATGGCGGTGTTGGGACTGAGCCGGGGGGACTCAGTCATTGTCTGCAATGGTTATAAAGACCGGGAGTTCGTGCGACTGGCTTTGATTGGCGAAAAGATGGGGCGCCGGGTGTATATCGTGGTGGAGAAAATGAGCGAGTTGGAGCTGGTGCTGGAGGAGGCCGCGGCTATGGGAGTGGCGCCACGCATTGGTGTCAGGGCCCGGCTCAGTTCTATCGGTAAGGGCAACTGGCAGAACACCGGGGGTGAGAAATCCAAGTTCGGCCTTTCCGCCACTCAGATTCTGGAAGTGGTGTCCACCCTCAAAGCTCGGGGTGCGGAAGAGCGTCTGCAGTTGCTGCATTTTCATCTGGGATCGCAGATCTCCAATATCCGGGATATCCAGCGGGGCATGAAAGAAGCGGCCCGCTACTATTCCTCCCTGCGGGAAGCCGGTTGTCCGGTGCAGGTGGTGGACGTGGGGGGCGGCCTGGGGGTGGACTATGAAGGTACCCGCTCCCGCAGTTTCTGCTCCATGAATTATTCCATGGAGGAGTATGCCTACAATATATTGCTGGCGTTACAGGAAGTCTGTACACGGGATCAGTTGCCGCTGCCGGACGTGATTTCCGAATCCGGGCGGGCACTGACGGCCCATCATGCCGTGCTGGTGAGCAATGTGATCGGTATCGAAAGCCCGGCCATGGACCATCCCCAGGAACCCCGCGATGATGCGCCGGTGGTATTGCAGGAACTGGCCCGCTGCTATCACGAAATTGAAGGCACCCGCCGTGGCCGTTCCTTGACGGAGCTTTACCACGAAGTGCTCTACCGGCTGGGTGAAGCTCAGGAAATGTATGTGCACGGTTTGTTAAGCCTGGGCCACAAAGCGCAGGCGGAGCAGATCTACGGGGCGGCCTGTCAGGTTCTGCTGGGCAAACTGGATCTTGCATCCAGAGCCCATCAGGACATCCTCAACGAACTGAATGAGAAACTGGCGGACAAGATTTTCCTGAATTTTTCGCTGTTTCAGTCCATTCCCGACGCCTGGGGTATCCAGCAGGTTTTCCCGGTACTGCCGCTACAAGGTCTTGACCGGCCACTCACCCGCCGCGGCGTGGTGCAGGATATCACCTGTGATTCCGATGGCCGCATTGATCAGTACGTGGATACCCATGACCTGGCCACCAGCCTGCCAATACCCGCGTTTAGCGAAGATGATGATGTCTTCCTCGCCATATTTATGGTGGGAGCGTATCAGGAGATTCTCGGGGACATGCACAATTTGTTTGGGGATACGGATGCGGTGGATGTGGCACTGGATGATGCCGGGGGATTCAGGCTGGTGAACACCCTCAAAGGTGATACCGTGGATCATATCCTGCGTTATGTGCAGTTCGATACCATGCAACTGCAGCAGCAGATTCATCAGCAATTACTGGCCACGGATTTGAGCCGGGAGGACCAAGCGGCATTTTTGGCGGAATTGCGTGAGGGGCTGACCGGGTATACGTATCTGGAGTGAGTCGGTAGTAGAGTATGAAGTAATGCTTGCCCCTTAGCCCAACTGCGAAATGATGGATAGATATACCCATATGGCAAACCTTGCTCTGGTTGCGTTTTAAACAGTCGATTGCGTATTGAGCGTCGACTTTTCTTACGGGTCAATTGAACGAATTTTGAATGAATACCGCATTGGCTAAGCAGTTTCAATGATTTGCGGGTATTGGTCTGAAGCTTGCTTCAAGCCTGCGCAGAAACTCAATGAATTTTTGAGTTGCAAAAATGTTTTCTCAACGTTATTTATAAGGACGTTGGGTTGGAATTTTAAAACTGATTGCTGAAAGCCGGGCTTGGATTGGGGAAGCTCTCAAAGAGCGGCATGGAACTGCGCAATGTCATTGGGGTGTAATAAAAAACAAAACTCTTACCGCGCACATTTCAATGGTGCCCAGATCGGGGATCCCCCATTGTTTTCGTTTCATCTATTTGATTTATTTTCCTTGCATTCCGGTGCGTCATTCCGACGTCACAGCTTTCGTGTGAAGTGAACAGGAATTCTTTGTATGAAGAATTGCTGAAGGGAGTCAGGTGCTCATTCCACAGGGATCTGGCGATACGTTGATGAATCAGAAGTGCTACTAAGATAAGGAATGATCGCAATGTTCAAAGATCAAGAGCTGACCGCTGCTGTACGGGAAGATGAAAGCAAATCACTGGTAATCATCAGCTCGGGAGTGGAGCGAATGGAGCATTTGTGCTCTGGTCTGCTGCCGGGTGCTTCAGTATTCATTGTTGACAGTATTGATGGCTTTGCGCATCAGCTGGATTGTCTGGTTAGCGCGAAAGAGCGTTTCGTCTCGGTGCATTTGATTACTCACGGCCGTGCTGGTGGTCTGCAACTGGGCGATCAGTGGTTTGACAACTTATTGTTGAGTACCCGGCCTGAAATTGCATGTGCTTTGCAGAGCGTGGCAGCGCCTGATGCCTCCCTGGTGCTCTACGGCTGTGAAGTGGCAAAGGGGAATCAGGGTCAACAGTTTTGTGAGGCTTTGGAGCGGGTCACTGGATTATCGGTACGTGCGGCTTCTGACAAGGTCGGGGCGCCTGCGCTGGGTGGGCAGTGGGAGCTTGACTATGGCCCGCAGCCATGGAGCGGTTGGGCAATAACGGAATCCTGCCGGGGCAGTTACAGTGGGGTTTTTGCTTCGGTGGTGACGGTGACCGACGTTCGCGTAACGGAGTCGGATGGCAGCTTCAGCCCGACGATGGAGTTTACGGTCAACCTGTCAGAGGCGTCGCTGGACGATATTACCATTGACTACCAGACCCTCAGTGGTACGGCGATCGAGGGCAGTGACTATATAGGTGCGACGGGCACGCTGACGATTGCGGCGGGCGAGACCAGTGGGATTATATCGGTCACCACCTACGGTTACTCGGAAGAAGAGTTCGATGAGAGTTTTGTGCTCGAGCTGACCAACCCAAATGGAGCGGAGTTTGCCGATGGGCTGGTGAGCCTGCGCGCTTCGGGCACCATTTTGGATAACGACAACGGTGGCGAGAAGCGGGCACTGTTTGTGGATGATGTGCAGATTGTGGAAGGCGATGCGGGGCAACGCGAAGCGGTGTTTTACGTGCGCTTATCCCAGGCGCCGACCGAGGAGTTAACGCTGGATTTTACCACCACTGACGGTTCAGCGGTGGCGGGTGAGGATTATGAGCTGACCACAGGGACCCTGACCTTTACCCCCGATGGCGAGCTGGTGCAGGAAGTGCGGGTCGCGATCCTGGGTGATCTTGAGCTGGAAGGCACCGAGACCTTTTCACTGACGGTAACGCCGACGGATGCGATAGCCAGTGGTGCAGTGGGCGCCTCGGGTACGGCGAGCATTCTCGATGATGATGCCGGTGATGGTACGGTGCCGGTGATCTCGGTCACGGCCGCCACGGAAGTGGCAGAAACCAACAGCACCTACAGTTCGGCGATGCAGTTTGTGGTAACCCTGTCTGAAGCCTCGGCGACCGATACCTATATTGATTACCAAACCCTCAGTGATACCGCGAAGGAAGGTTCGGATTTTATCGCGTCGAGTGGCACCTTACTGATCCCGGCCGGGGAGACCAGTGGTGTGATTGCAGTGACCACCTATGGTTACAGCGAAATCGAAGCGGACGAGTCGTTCACCTTGCAGCTGAGCAACCCGCAGGGCGGGGTGTTTGCCGGCGATGCGGTGCAGCTGCAGGCCCAGGGCGTGCTGATCGACAACGATGGCAGTGGTAACAAACTGGCGTTGCTGGTGAGTGATGCACAGCTTGTGGAAGGCGACAGTGGCCAGAGCGAGGCGGTGTTCGAAGTGCGTTTATCGCAGCCCTCCACCGAAGCGATCACGCTGACCTATAGCACCCGTGATGCCACGGCGCTGGCGGGCAGTGATTATGAGTCGGCGGCCGGTACGGTGACGTTTTTACCGGGCGAGACCGTCAAAGCGGTCACGGTGGCGGTGAATGGCGACGCGGTGGTGGAAGGCAGCGAGCAGTTCTCGCTGATCGTGAGTCCGAGCGATGCGATTGGCAATGGCGTGAGTGATGCCGAAGGCATAGCTACGATCCTGGATGACGATGCCGGTTCCGGTGCGTTGCCGGTGCTGTCGGTGGCCGCCGCAGAAGTATTGGAGAACAATAGTACCTACAGCCCGAGCATGCAGTTTGTGGTGACCCTGTCGGAGGCGGCGACCACGAATGTGACGGTGGACTACCAGACCGTAAGTGGCAGTGCGCTGGAAACCGATGACTACATTCAGACGCGGCAGAACGGTCAATTGGTGATTGCGGCGGGGGAAAGTACCGGCGTGATCAGCATCACCACCTACGGTTACAGTGAAATTGAAGCGGACGAGAACTTTTTTGTTGAGCTGAGTAATGTGCAAGGCGCGGTGTTTGCCGGTGAAGCCATCACCTTGCAAGCCCAGGGCGTGATGCTGGATAACGACGGCACGGGCGAGAAGCGCGCGTTGCTGGTCAGTGATGCACAGTTAGTGGAAGGCGACAGCGGCCAACGTGAAGCGGTGTTCGACGTGCGCCTGTCGCGTCCGAGCGAGACGGACATCACGGTGGAATACACCACGGTCTCGGGCAGTGCGCAGTCGGGTGAAGACTTTGCGCCGACCACGGGGACGATCACGTTTTTAGCCGGGCAAACCATTGCCGCAGTGCATGTGCCTGTCTATGGCGATACAGCCCTGGAAGCGAGCGAGCAGTTTTCGCTGGTGCTGTCGCCCCCGCAAGGGGCGGACTTTGCAGCCGGCGAGGCGGGGGTCGAAGCGACTGCAACGATTCTGGACGATGATGCCAGCGATACCCAGCCGGTGATCAGTATTGCGGATATTGCCATTCATGAAGGCAATAGCACCTATGGTCCGAACATAGAGTTTGTGGTGACCCTGTCGGCACCGTCGACCGAGACGGTGCAGGTGGCGTACACCACGGTGGATGGCAGTGCGCAAGCGGGCAACGATTACATTGGTGCGAGCGGCACCCTCAGCTTTGCACCGGGTCAGACCAGTGCGGTGGTGGCACTGACGAGCTACGGCTACAGCGTGGTAGAGCCGGATGAGACCTTCACGTTGCAATTGAGCTCCCCCCAGAATGCAGTGCTGGCCGGTGGTGTGGATACCTTGAGTGCCACGGGCACAATTATCGATAACGACGATACCGCGCCGGTGGACGGTTTACCGATCCTGAGTGTGGCGGATATTCAGGTGCAGGAAGCCAGCGGTGGTTCCACGGCGATATTTACCCTGAACCTGTCGAGTCCGTCGGCCATTGAAGTCAGTGGTGACTTTAGTGTGGCGGCGGGTACGGCGACCGCGGGCGATGATTTTACCCCCGTTGCCGGTACGTTCAGCTTTGCTCCGGGCGAAACCAGTGTCACGGTGGAGGTCGCGATCGCGGAAGACCTGATTCAGGAGCCGACCGAAACGATCGTCCTGCGTTTGGAGAACCTGGAGAACGGGCAGTTCAGTAATTTTGCGGATCAGTTGCTGGCGATTGGTGAGATTCTGGATCAGGGCAATCTTGCCCCGCAAGCGCAGGCGGATCAGTTTGGCACGGATGAGGATACGGCCATCACGGGCAATGTGCTGGTTGATAATGGCAGTGGTGCGGACAGCGATGCCAACGGTGATCCCCTCACCGTTACGGCAGTCAATGGTGTGGCGGCGTATGTGGGTCAGACGATAGCGCTGACCAGTGGTGCGTTGTTAACGCTGAATGCCGACGGCAGTTTTGATTATGACCCCAATGGGCAGTTTGATGGCTTGATTGCCGGGGATATCAGCACCGATACCTTCAACTACACCCTCAGTGATGGCAATGGGGGAGAAGATACCGCTACTGCTTCGATCAATATCACCGGTTTGGCGAACGCTTCGGCCTTGCCATTGATGACAGTTTCCGATGCAACGATCACCGAAACTAACAGTACCTACAGCCCGGCCATGGAATTTCTGGTAACCCTGTCGGCGCCTTCATTAAGCAATATCACGGTTAATTACCAGACCATCAGCGGCACGGCGATTGAGGGCAGTGATTATATAGGTGCGACGGGCACGCTGACGATTGCGGCGGGCGAGACCAGTGGGATTATATCGGTCACCACCTACGGTTACTCGGAAGAAGAGTTCGATGAGAGTTTTGTGCTCGAGCTGACCAACCCAAATGGAGCGGAGTTTGCCGATGGGCTGGTGAGCCTGCGCGCTTCGGGCACCATTTTGGATAACGACAACGGTGGCGAGAAGCGGGCACTGTTTGTGGATGATGTGCAGATTGTGGAAGGCGATGCGGGGCAACGCGAAGCGGTGTTTTACGTGCGCTTATCCCAGGCGCCGACCGAGGAGTTAACGCTGGATTTTACCACCACTGACGGTTCAGCGGTGGCGGGTGAGGATTATGAGCTGACCACAGGGACCCTGACCTTTACCCCCGATGGCGAGCTGGTGCAGGAAGTGCGGGTCGCGATCCTGGGTGATCTTGAGCTGGAAGGCACCGAGACCTTTTCACTGACGGTAACGCCGACGGATGCGATAGCCAGTGGTGCAGTGGGCGCCTCGGGTACGGCGAGCATTCTCGATGATGATGCCGGTGATGGTACGGTGCCGGTGATCTCGGTCACGGCCGCCACGGAAGTGGCAGAAACCAACAGCACCTACAGTTCGGCGATGCAGTTTGTGGTAACCCTGTCTGAAGCCTCGGCGACCGATACCTATATTGATTACCAAACCCTCAGTGATACCGCGAAGGAAGGTTCGGATTTTATCGCGTCGAGTGGCACCTTACTGATCCCGGCCGGGGAGACCAGTGGTGTGATTGCAGTGACCACCTATGGTTACAGCGAAATCGAAGCGGACGAGTCGTTCACCTTGCAGCTGAGCAACCCGCAGGGCGGGGTGTTTGCCGGCGATGCGGTGCAGCTGCAGGCCCAGGGCGTGCTGATCGACAACGATGGCAGTGGTAACAAACTGGCGTTGCTGGTGAGTGATGCACAGCTTGTGGAAGGCGACAGTGGCCAGAGCGAGGCGGTGTTCGAAGTGCGTTTATCGCAGCCCTCCACCGAAGCGATCACGCTGACCTATAGCACCCGTGATGCCACGGCGCTGGCGGGCAGTGATTATGAGTCGGCGGCCGGTACGGTGACGTTTTTACCGGGCGAGACCGTCAAAGCGGTCACGGTGGCGGTGAATGGCGACGCGGTGGTGGAAGGCAGCGAGCAGTTCTCGCTGATCGTGAGTCCGAGCGATGCGATTGGCAATGGCGTGAGTGATGCCGAAGGCATAGCTACGATCCTGGATGACGATGCCGGTTCCGGTGCGTTGCCGGTGCTGTCGGTGGCCGCCGCAGAAGTATTGGAGAACAATAGTACCTACAGCCCGAGCATGCAGTTTGTGGTGACCCTGTCGGAGGCGGCGACCACGAATGTGACGGTGGACTACCAGACCGTAAGTGGCAGTGCGCTGGAAACCGATGACTACATTCAGACGCGGCAGAACGGTCAATTGGTGATTGCGGCGGGGGAAAGTACCGGCGTGATCAGCATCACCACCTACGGTTACAGTGAAATTGAAGCGGACGAGAACTTTTTTGTTGAGCTGAGTAATGTGCAAGGCGCGGTGTTTGCCGGTGAAGCCATCACCTTGCAAGCCCAGGGCGTGATGCTGGATAACGACGGCACGGGCGAGAAGCGCGCGTTGCTGGTCAGTGATGCACAGTTAGTGGAAGGCGACAGCGGCCAACGTGAAGCGGTGTTCGACGTGCGCCTGTCGCGTCCGAGCGAGACGGACATCACGGTGGAATACACCACGGTCTCGGGCAGTGCGCAGTCGGGTGAAGACTTTGCGCCGACCACGGGGACGATCACGTTTTTAGCCGGGCAAACCATTGCCGCAGTGCATGTGCCTGTCTATGGCGATACAGCCCTGGAAGCGAGCGAGCAGTTTTCGCTGGTGCTGTCGCCCCCGCAAGGGGCGGACTTTGCAGCCGGCGAGGCGGGGGTCGAAGCGACTGCAACGATTCTGGACGATGATGCCAGCGATACCCAGCCGGTGATCAGTATTGCGGATATTGCCATTCATGAAGGCAATAGCACCTATGGTCCGAACATAGAGTTTGTGGTGACCCTGTCGGCACCGTCGACCGAGACGGTGCAGGTGGCGTACACCACGGTGGATGGCAGTGCGCAAGCGGGCAACGATTACATTGGTGCGAGCGGCACCCTCAGCTTTGCACCGGGTCAGACCAGTGCGGTGGTGGCACTGACGAGCTACGGCTACAGCGTGGTAGAGCCGGATGAGACCTTCACGTTGCAATTGAGCTCCCCCCAGAATGCAGTGCTGGCCGGTGGTGTGGATACCTTGAGTGCCACGGGCACAATTATCGATAACGACGATACCGCGCCGGTGGACGGTTTACCGATCCTGAGTGTGGCGGATATTCAGGTGCAGGAAGCCAGCGGTGGTTCCACGGCGATATTTACCCTGAACCTGTCGAGTCCGTCGGCCATTGAAGTCAGTGGTGACTTTAGTGTGGCGGCGGGTACGGCGACCGCGGGCGATGATTTTACCCCCGTTGCCGGTACGTTCAGCTTTGCTCCGGGCGAAACCAGTGTCACGGTGGAGGTCGCGATCGCGGAAGACCTGATTCAGGAGCCGACCGAAACGATCGTCCTGCGTTTGGAGAACCTGGAGAACGGGCAGTTCAGTAATTTTGCGGATCAGTTGCTGGCGATTGGTGAGATTCTGGACCAGGAGGTGGCGGGCTTAAGCCTCGATGTTGGCATCGATGCTAACCAGAGTGAAGGCACCACCTTCAGCCGCCTGATCAGCTTCAGCGACGGCGAAGACAGCAATGGTGACGGCTGGACCTACGAAGTGGACTGGGGTGATGGCAGCGCGGTGGAAACCGGCGCCACCACC
>NZXG01000046.1 GCA_002701845.1 Pseudomonadales bacterium | reverse complement strand
ACGAAGCCCGCCAGCCAAATTCTGGCGTCGGTTGAGCGGGCAAAGAAAAAGTTACAGAATTAACCGCATGAACCACTAGAGTCAATAACCATGTTTCCAGTTATAATCCCGGTGTCCTTTGGCGAGTCAGGACAATTTCCGTTGTCATCTTTAGCCGAGCCTGAACAAATGGCCATACCTGCCGCATCAAAATTGTATACAAATTCCAAATCTGGCGTTGCGTAAGCGTCAAAATTCAACTGCGTGGTCGGTCGATCATTACAGTCTTCAGAAGGGTCTGGTATTACCGATGAGACACCAACCTGATCAGATTTAGCTAAAATAGGAAGGGCTAAAGGTGCTGTGTTTATTCCGTTGTCATCTGAATCCCTGATTGCGTTCGAGTTGATATGACTTGTTTGTGATGGACTGGTCAACAGGGGTAGTGAGCTTTTTTTTTCGCTAATTCTTCAGCCTCTGGAGTGGTAAGCCTGATTCTTCCTGGGTTTATACGAACTGTACCCCCAAAAGACACCTCATCGGATATCTCCATAATCACAGCTGGACGTGCCTCGACGGTGTAGTGATCAGCATCTTCAATTACAGCTGTAACCGCTGTGAGAATATAGGCTCCGTCATGTTCGCTTGATGTGAAGGCTATGTAGTTCTCTACTACAGGACGAGTGGAACCGGCAGGTATGGAATAGTGAAATAATCCTGTTTCATCTTTATCAGGCACATCCCAGCCTTCCTCATCCGTAAAATATACCGTGATATCATCCCGGATAGTGGGTGTTTCGTCCGGGGTTATCGTACTGGATATTCTGGGGGCGCTCTGATTCAAGGAGCCGTCTATAGCGACAATTGCGGCAAAATACTCAGTTCCAGGCTTGGCATCGGAAATGGTAAAAGAGAGCTCTTCACTGCCTGTGCCCTGGTAGACAAGGTTGCTTTCTGAGACTATGTCGTCCTCAGACTCAGAGATATATACCTTGTATATGAGCTGAGAATGATCCGTAGCGTCGTCACTTGCTGGGTCCCAGGCCACAGACAGCTCTGTGGCATCTACTGCATGTAGTAACCCCATAGGGCTGGAAGGGGGAGTAATATCCGTGCCTGATACAACAAATTCTGCGCCTACGCTGTGCCCTACGGAGGGGGTTAGAGTACAAATATCGGTGCCAGAACAATCGCCACTCCAGCCACTGAATATGTAGCCGTCACTGGCGGCAGCTGTTAATACAACAGTTCCACCCTTATTAAATGCAAAAGAGCAGGCTCCAAGCTCGCTTCCACATTCGATTCCGGCTGGTTCAGAAGTGACTATTCCTTCGCCAGTGGTAGTGACTGTTATATTGGCAGAATTACTTCCCCAACACCCTTATAATAGCGCCAGCGCTGAAGTAATAGCCGCTAATTGAAACGGCCGTTTATTAAATGGTTTCATTGTTAGTATTCCTAAGTTCATTGAAGTTTATGATGGGTGCAAAAGAAACTCCATCACTACAATGACAGTCGAAGGACAAAATAATGGCACAGATCTCCTCAGCTTGAGCCAGCATGCCCCATGCCACCCATTCTGCTGCACCAGGGATAACGTCACAAATCCGCTTCGGCACGATAAGGCAGATAGTTGGCGGCCTGAGTTTGATAGCGTTCGGCGTGGGCCGCCTCCGCCGCCACGAAATCGGCGATGGCCTGACGAAAGGCGGAGTGAGCGATCCAGTGCCAGGAGCGGGTGGTGACCGGCTCGAATCCCCGCAACAATTTATGCTCGCCCTGGGTGCCAGGATCAAAGCTCTGCAGTCCGCGTTCAATGCAGAATTCAATGCCCTGATAAAAGCAGGCTTCGAAGTGCAGGCAATCCACCGCCTGCATGGCGCCCCAGTGCCGGCCGTAGAGCCGCTCTTGGTCAAACAGGCAGATGGCCGATGCAATCACCCGGTCGTCACGGCAGGCCTGCACCATCAATATCCACTGGGGCATGGACTCTGCCAGCAGCCGAAAAAATTCCCGGGTCAGATATGGCGGCATGCCCCGTTCGTAATAGGTATTGCAGTAGCAGGCGTAGAATGCATCCCAGTCGGTCTCGTTCAGTTCGGTACCCAGGCGGCGTCGCAAGGTCACCCCCTGCTCCGCCACTTTGGTCCGTTCCCGGCGAATGGATTTGCGCTTGCGGGATTTCATCTGCGCCAGAAAATCATCGAAGCTCCGGTAATTCCGATTTTGCCAGTGAAACTGGGTATCCTGTCGCATCATGGCCTCGGACTGCGGTCCGGGCAAAGGCTCACGGGCGAACAGCAGGTGCCAGCTTGAGGCTTTCCCGGCATCCAGCTGAGCCATAACTTGGGTGCAGGCCAAATCCCACAGGGCGGCGTGGTCAGCGCCGGGAGTCACCCACCAGCGGGGCCCCAGACTGGGAGTGAAGGGGATGGCCGTCACCAGCTTTGGATAATAGGCCATGCCATAGCGATGGTAGGCGTTGGCCCAGCTTTGATCGAACACGAACTCGCCCCAGGAATGGCTTTTGCGGTACAGGGGCAGAAAAAACACCGGCTCCCCACCCTGCTCAATCCACAGGTGGTGAGGCTCCCACCCCTCAGCCGCACTGACACAGCCACTGGCCTCCAGTGCCCCCAGAAACGCGCTGCAGAAAAACGGATTCCGTTGCGGCTGGTCCAGCGCCTGGCGCAGCGCCGCCGGCAACTCCGCAAAGCGCTTGCCCAGGTGAACTGTCAGGTTGTCGCCGGGATACTCCATCATGCCACTCTCCGCCGGTTACGCCGGGCCCACGCCGGACTCCGGAATCTACCCAGTTGCTGTTTACTGCTGATGTTTATCACAACCACCGGTAATGCGCGAGCCCCGACGCCCCTTGGCCCGGGCCAGGGCCTGGGTTATATTGAGCGCCGAGGTAATTCCATGGAAAAACCATTCTCTCAAGCCTGCGAAAACAACAAGCAGCCCATACTCAGCGTGCTGCAGCGCTATCTGGTAGACCCCGGTTCCGTGCTGGAGGTGGGCAGTGGCACCGGCCAGCACGCCGCGTTCCTGGCTACCCAACTTCCCCACATACAGTGGCAGCCCACGGATGTTCCCGCTCATCTGGACGGAATCCGGCTCTGGTGCGAGGCAGCGGCGGCCCCCAACCTGCGGCCACCCCAGGCCTTTGATGTCACCACCCCAGGCCCCGCGGCCCACGACCACCTGTTCTCCGCCAACACCCTGCATATCATGGGCTGGGAGACGGTGCAGGCCCTGTTTCGACAACTGCCGGCCCTGGTGAACCCCGATGGCTATGTGTTTTTCTACGGTCCGTTTAACTATCAGGGCCAGTACACCAGCCCCAGCAATGCACAGTTTGACCAGTGGCTGCAACAGCATCATCCACGTCAGGGCATCCGCGATTTTGAGGCGGTGGCGGAATTGGCAGCCGCCGCCGGCCTGGAACTGGTGGAAGACGTCAGCATGCCGGCCAACAACCAGACCCTGGTGTGGCAGCGCCGGCGCTGAGGCCCGCGGCCCGCAAAGCCCTATACGCTGCGGGCATTAACCGGTATCCTAAGGTCTGCTTATAAACAGTCTGATTGTGAAACACACCACGAATACCACAGAGTACGCCATTGACCACAGCAAACACTCCTATGACGGACACCGTTAGCCATTCCGAACAACCTTCTTTGCGCTTTCGAGAATTGAAACTGGCACCGCCCCTGCAACAGGGCATTGACGACCTGGGTTTCGAGTTCGCCACCCCCATTCAGGCGCTGTCACTGCCCATTTCCCTGGCCGGGCGGGACGTGATCGGCAAGGCTCAGACCGGCACCGGCAAGACCGCAGCGTTTTTGATCACAGTAATCAACCGTCTGCTGCAGGAGCCGGAGCAGGAGGAGCGCTATAATGGTGAGCCCCGGGCCCTGATTCTGGCCCCCACCCGGGAACTGGCGCTGCAGATCGAGCAGGACGCCAAAGCCCTGGTGCGCCACACCCCCTTATCCCTGCTCAGCGTGGTGGGGGGAATGGACTACCAGAAACAACAGCGGCGGTTGCAAAACGAGATAATTGACATCGTGGTGGGCACCCCGGGCCGGATGATCGACTTCGTGCGCCGTAAGGACCTGTTCCTGAGCGAGGTGGAGATCCTGGTGATCGACGAGGCCGACCGCATGCTGGACATGGGTTTCATTCCCGACGTCAAACGCCTGATCCGGGAGACACCGTTCAAGGAATACCGGCAGACCCTGCTATTCAGCGCCACCTTCACCCAGGACATCATCAATCTCTCCTCAAGCTGGACCATCGACGCGCAAACCGTGGAGATTGAATCCGATACCGTGGCGGCGGACACCGTGGACCAGAAGGTGTATATCGTCACCACCGAGGAAAAATTCACCCTGTTATACAACCTGATTCTGGCGAATCAGCTGGAGCGGGTGATGATCTTCGCCAACCGCCGGGACGAAACCCGGGATTTGACCCATAAGCTCCGGGATTACGGCATTAAGTGCGCCACCCTCTCCGGTGATGTGCCGCAACAAAAACGGCTGAAAGTACTGGACGGCTTCCGCTCGGGTAATATTCGGGTGCTAGTGGCCACCGATGTGGCGGGGCGCGGGATTCATATCGAAGGCGTGAGCCACGTGGTGAACTATTCCCTGCCGGAGGATCCGGAGGATTACGTGCATCGCATCGGCCGCACCGGCCGCGCCGGCAAAACCGGCACCTCGGTCAGCTTTGCCTGCGAGGAGGATGCCTTTCAGATTCCGGCGATCGAGGAATTGCTGGGGGCCAAACTGGACTGCTCGCAGCCGGAGCCGGCGCTGTTAAAAACCCTGCCGGAACCGGAGATCTCACCGGAGCGGGAGCAGGAACGCAAGAGCCATCAACACAAGAATCAACGGCGTCGACCGCGCCGCCCCCGGCGCAATCAGCAGGCGTAGGATAACACTTAAAATATTGAAACCATTCGTCTGCCAATAACGATGCCGCCTGCCAGTGAGACCGCATCGTTATTGGCGCCGGCCGGCATTAACCCGCCGGTGGCTGGAAGGGATCGCCCCACTCCAGAGCCAGAGCCTCGCGCAGTGCAGTGACCCGCTCCGTACCGATACGGCTGGACAGGGAGTTTTCAATCTCCCGCAGCGCCGCCACCGCGGCCCCACCCACCTGCTCACCTTTTTCCGTATACACCACCACCTTGGCCCGGCGGTCGGTGGGATCGGGCTGCAGCTGCAGATAGCCCAGTTCCACCATCTCATTGATGGTCTGATGAATGGCCTGGCGGGTCACGCCCACCCGGGCGGCGATTTCGGAGGGCCGGGTCACCCCTTCACTGATATTCACGAACACCAGGGACTGGGCCCGGGTAATGGCAGGCCAGCCCTGCTTTTTCAACGCGTTCTGTAATCCCTCGTCGGCCCAGTAAAAAGCCCGCATAAACAATTGAGCCAGATTGGTTTGCACACCGACTTGTCCCATTTCAGACATAGCTTAACCCTTTTAAATGCTAACTAAACAAACGCTAACGATTCCTGTTTGATGGCGGCTATCCGGGCGTCCTTTTCCACCCACAGCGCATTGACCCAGCGCTGGAACTCCGCTCTGAAGGCAGGATCATTTTCATAATCGCCCTGGCTGAAGTGCGCCGGGATCGACCGCTCCTGGATTTCAACGGTTACCCGGTGGATGCGGCCACACAACAGATCCCAAAACCCAATTTGCTCGTCGTGGTAGACGATAGTCACGTCCAGCATGGAACGTAACTGCCCCCCCATGGCGGACAACACAAAAGCGATGCCCCCGGATTTCGGCTTTAGCAGGTACCGATACGGGGAATCCTGGGCTTCATGTTTGGCCGCGGTATAGCGGGTGCCTTCCAGAAAATTCATCACCGACACCGGCACCGACTTGAACTTTTCACAGGCCCGGCGGGTGGTGGCCAGATCCTTGCCTTTCTTTTCCGGGTGCTTTTCCAGATAGGCCTTGCTGTAGCGTTTCATAAACGGAAAATCCAACGCCCACCAGGCCACCCCCAATAACGGCACCCAGATCAACTGCTGCTTGAGAAAAAACTTCAGCATGGGAATCCGCCGGTTGAACACCCGCTGCAGAATCAAAATGTCACTCCAGCTCTGATGATTGCAGCTCACCAGATACCAGCCATGATAATGCAGCCCCTCCAGGCCCCGCACCTCCAATGCCATGCGACCGGACAGCGAAAGCGCCAGATTATTGATATCCATCCAGGTTTCCGCAATTTTTATCAGCAGCCGGGCACAACCCCTGCTCCAGGCACCCACGGGGATCAGCAAACGCAGCAACGTTACAAACAGCAGGGGCAGCACCAGCAAAACCGTGTTCAGCGCCATAATCAACAGTGCCAGCATCCCGCGCAGTGGGGCCGGCAAAAAAGACAGCATGCCCAGTTATTCTCCCAAACCAACAGCCTGCGCAGGGCAGCAGCCTGCCCCGCAGAGCGACCCCATCCAGCGCCGCCCATAGTAAAGAGGCCGCACATTATGCCACAAACGCCCGAAAACTGAACGGGGAATTTACGTCATTTACGGTCACATCGGGCCATTACTGGAAGCGCTTCGCGGCCGACAAAGCCTCCGGCCCGAAGTCTGTCAGGGCCGATGCCACCCCCTCCCCCGGGATGCAGGCCGTAACGGCCAATACGGTACTGAGTAACAACATAAATACAACAGACCGCCTATAACTCCCCCAATTCTTGGACTATAGTTAACCTGTAAATAGACGCTAAAGTGAGCAATTTCATTTATTTAGACGGAATTTATCGGTGAACTGTGAGACAGGCGGAAACTGCCGGCCCGGCAGATCTACATAACTTAGGCGGCTAAAGGTACTTAGATGAAGTTGTACAGACGACCTTTTCTTCGAATGCTTGGGGTCTGCGTGCTTGCAGTACCGGCGCTGGTCCATGCCAACAGTTTCGACGACGCGGTCAACGAATACATAAAGGGGTTCAAGGAATGTACCGAAGCCAATACCCTGCGGGCTGACAACCTGGTGGAGGCCAAGCGTAAATTCGCCAGCTACCTGCGCCACCTGGAGCGGGCCACCGCCATCGACCCTACCATTCTCACCTCCACCCAGCGGGACATGGATTCCAATCTGCGCTACTGCGAGCGGGTGGAAGTCAACCTGAAGCGGGCCGAGGCCACCCCCATACTGGAACAGGGCTTTGTGCGCTGTGACGCCTCCCAACAGGCCCTGAAGGAAGGTGATGTGCAAACCGCCCAGGCGAAAATGACAGAATATAAAGGTTATCTGGATCAGGCCCTGGGCATTACTGACAGTTTAATGGACGTGTTTGCCCTGGCGTCCAAGGTGCGCGCCTGCGCTCGCTATGAGGAAAAACTGGACCTGGCGCTGGAACAGGATGCAGCGCTGGTGGCCCAGATGAATCAGACCATCTCCGGTTATCAGCGCTTTATCGACCTCTGCCAGCAGGCACAGGCGGCCATTGCCTCCCCCAAATTTACTCTGGCCAGGCTGGACGCGGTAAATGAACTGATGAACCAGGCGGGTCGTGCCAAACAGTCAGCCCGCCAGCAGAACGCCGCGCTGGCGGAGCTGAAAGCGAATCCGCAGCGGCCGGAGAGCCAGCAGTTACATGCGCTTTTGGATCAGGCTGCCCAGTGCGAAGGCAAGACATCCGATTACATCCGCACTGCCACCCGCAACCGCCGGGCCCTGGAGCAGGAGATCAACCAGGGGGTAGCCGGATTACGGTCCGCGCAAACCGCCTGCGAGACGGCCCAGCGCCTGGGCGCGGAGATTCAGTCAGCGGACGATCTGGCCCTTGCTGAGGCGGAATACAACCGTTCGGCGGAGCTGAAACGGCGGGTTACTGGCAACGCCAAATTGCTGGCCACGGTGAAACAGTTCGCCACCTGGAGTGCCAGCCGGGATTTCTCGGAGCTGATGAACAGCACCGAACGCTGCCAGCAGATCGCCGCCACCCGCATTAAAGAGCAAAAAGTGGCCCTGGCCAAGCGCCAGCAGCTGAGCCAGGAAGAAGCCGAGCGCCAGGCCAGACTGGCACGGGAACAAGAGCAGGAGCGCCAGCGCAAGGCGCAGCAGGCGGCCGCCGAAGCGGAACGCCAGGCCGCTGAGCAACGAGCCCGGGAGGCCGCCCGCCGCCAGGCCGAGGCAGAGGCGGAACAGGCCGCCTCGCTGGAAGACGTGCCGGATGATCCCCTGTTTGAAGACGACGAGTTTGCCGACTTCGAGGATGAGGATGAGGACAAACTGGGTCGCTCCTGGACCGATCTGGTGCGTTAGCGTTGGCAAAAAAAAGCCCGCAGGGGTGCGGGCAAAGGACTACAGAGGGAATTCAACGCATCAATAGAAACCGAAATTGTCCTCTTCCATTTCCATCAGGCTGTCCAGCCCACCGTTAATGGTTTCCACCAGAGTTTTGGTACGGGGCAACAGCCGCTTGAAGTAGAAGCGGGCCGTTTGCACCTTGGCGGTGTAGAAACCTTCTTCAGAGGTGCCTTCCGCCAGCTTTTCAGTGGCGGTCCTGGCCATCAGCGCCCAGAAGTAGGCAAAGGTGATGTAGCCACTGTACATCAGGTAATCCACCGCCGCGGCGCCGATCTCTTCCTGATTGGCCATGGCGCGCATGCCAATCTGGGTGGTCAGCTCGCCCCATTCTTTATTCACCGCCGCCAGTGGCTCAATGAACTCCGCCAGGGCGGCGTTGTCGGCGTTGTCCTTACAGAACTTGTGCACGATCTTGGTGAAGTTCTTGAGCATGGCGCCCTGAGTCAGCATCACCTTACGGCCCAGCAGGTCCAGGGCCTGGATGCCGGTGGTGCCTTCATACAAGGTGGCGATACGGGTGTCACGCACGATCTGCTCCATGCCCCATTCGCGAATAAACCCGTGACCACCAAACACCTGGAGACCGTGGTTGGCCGCCTCGTATCCGGTTTCGGTACAGAAGGCTTTGGCAACGGGGGTGAGAAACGCCATCAGATCGTCCGCCAGTTTGCGGGCTTCTTCGTCCTCCGCCAGATCAACGATATCCCCCTGCATCGCCAGATAATACAACAGTGCGCGGCCACCCTCGGCGAAGGCTTTCTGGGTTAGCAGCATGCGCCGCACATCCGGATGCACGATGATGGGATCCGCTTCTTTGTCCGGTGCCTTGGGGCCACTTAAGGCGCGCATGGCCAGACGCTCTTTGGCGTAAACCAGACTGCCCTGATAAGCACCCTCGGCAGCGGCCACACCCTGCAGCGCGGTGCCGATGCGGGCGGTGTTCATAAAGGTGAACATGCAGTTCAGGCCCCGGTTGGGGGGACCGATCAGAAAGCCTTTGGCCCCTTCAAAGTTCAGTACACAGGTGGCTGAGGCTTTGATTCCCATCTTGTGTTCGATGGAGCCACAGGTCACCCCGTTGCGCTCACCTATGGAACCGTCTTCGTTCACATTCACCTTGGGCACGATGAACAGGGAAATACCCTTGGTACCCTTGGGAGCATCCGGGAGCCGGGCCAGCACGATATGAATGATGTTGTCGGTCATGTCGTGCTCGCCGGCGGAGATAAAAATCTTGGTGCCGGTGATGCTGTAGGAGCCGTCGGCATTGGGCTCGGCTTTGGTGCGCAGAATACCCAGGTCGGTGCCACAATGGGGCTCGGTCAGGCACATGGTGCCGGTCCATTCGCCGCTGATCAGCCGGGTCAGGAACTGTTCTTTCTGTTCCGGCGTACCATGGGATTCCAGGGTTTTGATGGCGCCGTGGCTCAACCCCGGGTACATACCCCAGGACCAGTTTGCCGTGCCCACCATTTCACTGACCACCATACCCAATGAGTTGGGCAGCCCCTGGCCACCTTCGTCTTCCGGCGCACTCAGGGCCGGCCAGCCCCCCTCGACGTACTTCTGATAGGCTTCCTTGAAGCCTTTGGGGGTGGTCACCACGCCATTGTCAAAACCGCAGCCTTCCTCATCACCACTGCGATTCAAGGGCGCCAGCTCGTTTTCACAGAATTTGGCACCCTCCTCCAGAATGGCGTCGATCAGGTCGCGGTTTACATCTTCGTCACCCCGCAGGGACCGGTAGTGATCTTCCGCGTTTAGCACTTCATGGAGCAGAAACTGAATATCACGTCTGGGAGCTCTATAGTCTGGCATCGCGTTACCCTCTCATCCTGTCGGCAGACAAGTTATGGTTGTCAATATGACCGAGCCCGCCCTGGTGGCCGGGTCTCCGTGCAATGCAATCACTGTTCACAGCTGGCATCATTGCCGGATCGGAACAGCATGGTACCCGAACAATTCAAACGAGCGTTAGAATTTTTCGCGACTTGTCAGTCAATGGTTTAGCACTGCTGACAGCGGCCAACACAAGTTTTAAACATATGTTTTATTTAGTCAATAAGCCGGCCCGATAATGTAATAGATGCGGTTCAGTGAAGGTAAGGGAGCTGACGGTGATGACTCAGGCAATAATGTCCAGGTAGCCACTCTTGCCATAAGGATTCTGGGGGTCCACCAGCCCCTGCTGATTAGCCTGCTGCAGCAGCCCGCTGGAACCCAGCAAAATCTTTTCCAACTCTTCCCGAGCGTCCCGCGGTGCGGCCTCCGGCGAAGCCTCGGCAGTATCACCGGCTGCGTCCGCCTGAGGCCCTGTGGCTGGGGTGTTGGTGGGGGGCGCCAGCGCTCCCGGGGCAGCGGTTTCAGCGTCGCTGTTGGTGCCTTGGGCAATGGATCCAGGTACAGCGTCCTCTTCGGCCTGGGCATCCTGCCTGCTGGCAGCCTCCCCGTTCTCAGCCCGGCCCTCTGCTTCAGCATCCTGCGCCGGCTCCGGCTGCTCCTGTTCCGCCTCCTCAGCCTGTTGCGCCTGCAGCTCCGCCCGCGCCTCCAATTCCAGCTGCGCCGCTTCCGCCGCCACCCGCCGGTCCTGGCTGGAGGGCTCCGCCGGTGCCAGGGCTGCGGCCTGGATTACCTGGGCTTTCTCAATAGTGGCCTGGGGGTCGCCGGCCACCGGTGAAGTGCTGATACTCACCTCGCCGCCGGTGGCATAATTGCGTCCGTCCGGGCCCCGGGTGTAATCGAGACTGGCGCTGCCGGCATAGCGGCCGCCCACCGCGGCGTGGGCCGCTTCATGGGCCCTTACTTCCCGATCCCGGGCCCGCAACTGATCCAGCAGCACCTGCTCTTCCTCGGTTAACGCTACTGGGTCGTTGGACTTTTCCGCAGAGTCCGCGGAAGTTCGGGAATCACTGGCAGAGTCCCGGGCCGGTTCCGAAGTCTCCCCGGTTGCGGCTTGCGAAGTATCGGTCTGAGAGGTGCCCGCCGGCTCCCGTCGGGTCAGCTGATTCTGGCCCGGGGCATCCCGCTCGGGCTGCTGTACCGGGGGTATATCCGCCCGCTGCGCCGCCTGCTCCACCCCACTGGGGGTCATGGCACCGGCCACCGGGGTGGGGGTACTCTGCAGCGGATTCTGGGACAGCGGTGCAATCAACATGGCAATGACCGGTTAAACCTTGATATCGATAATGCTGCCGATGGTGTCACTGGCAGTTGCCAGCACTTTGGCGGAAGCCTGCACCTGGAGCTTGCCCTGCAGCAGACTGACCACCGATTCCGTGAGGTCCGCGGCGGGGTCGTTGGCGGTGCCCACCTGGGCCACCCGGGCGCTGGCCTGGTTCATCTGTCCCAGGCCCTTCTGGATGCCTGCGACACCATTGTTCAGTACTGAACCAATCACCATCTCACTCACCTCAACTTTACTATACTAACACCGGCCCGGCGGACGGAGTTCCGGCTCCTTGGAGAGTATAGACCACGATTTCAAACTGTGCAGTTTTTAACCAGGGCGCCTATCCAATAAGATATTGAAAGATATACCATTTAGCGGGTTTTTAATGCCCACAACATCTAACTGGGTTCAGTTTAATAGCAAATCAATATCAAGATACTGGACCAAATCCACCGGCGTCCGGTCCAGCGCGTTGGGAACCACCCCCAGACAGGGCGCCGGCAGACGCTGCTTCAAGGTGGCAATATTGTCTTCAATCCGGGCAGCGTCGGGATCGATACAGTTCGCCACCCAACCGGCCAGTGGCAGGCCCGCGGCCGCCACCGCCTGCGCGGTGAGCAGTGCATGATTCAGGCAACCCAGCCGCACCCCAACCACCAGGATCACGGGGCAGTTCAGCTCCTGCACCAGGTTGGCCAGGGTTTCCCGCTCATTGAGGGGTACCAGCCAGCCGCCGGCGCCTTCCACCAGGGTCACATCCGCTGGTGTCAACATGGCTCCCCGCACCAGCCCCGCCAGCCGCGAGACGGTCAGTCGCCGACCGGCCTCCGCGGCGGCCAGATGGGGAGCGATAGCCGCCGGCAGGGCCACCGGATTCACCTGTTCATAGGGCAGGTTCTCGGTCATGGCCGCCTGCAGCTGCAAAGCGTCGTCATTGCGCCACTGATCATGGTGCTGCTCACAGCCGGCGGCCAGGGGCTTTAACCCCAGGGTGGTAAGGCCCCGTTGTTTGAGCGCTTCCAGCAGCAAAACGGTGACGAAAGTCTTACCCACTTCGGTGTCGGTACCGGTGATGAAAAAGCGTCTGCGCACGGGACCCCCTTTTTACCTAAAGCACTCAGCTATCGGGTTTCTGTAACAGCATCACCAGGTAATGCCAGCTGGCGGGCAACAGCCCCTGATGATTGCGGAAATGCTCGTAGGCGCTCATCATTTTGAACACCGTCTTGCGACCGGTGAGCGCCCGGTTGCGGTTGCTTACCACCTGATGCGCGCCCAGGGTTTTCAGCTCCCGGGTCAGGGATCGCACATTGTCGTAAAATGCCACGTCCAGCTTCTCCTGCCACTGCAACAGGTGGAACCCGCTGCGCTCCACGTGCTCCCGCACCTGAGCCCGGCTCAGGAACTGATTCACATGCTGGTAACGCTGCTCCGCCCGCTGCCAGCTCAGGCGCAGTTCTCTCAGCGTATTTTCCACCGGCAGTGACAATAGCAAACGCCCCCCGGGTCGCAGCACCTGGTGAATCTCAGTCAAAGCCGTCGTCAGATCCTCACACCACTGTAGAGTAAAACTGCTGAATACCAGATCAAATTGCCCGGGGGCAAAGGGCAGTCGCTCCGCATCGCCGCAGACGAAGGCGGCGAGGCGTCGCTGCCGGTCGTTGGAGCGGGCCACCTGCAGCATGCCGGGCGCCAGATCCAGCGCCGTGATGCAGCGGGCATGGGGCGTCAGCGCCAGGGTCAGGGCCGCCGTGCCGCAACCGATATCCAAAGCCCGCTCCACCGGCCCGGGTTGCGCCTGCAACAGCGCCAGCATCTGTTCACCCACCCGCTGCTGGACATGGGAGGCCTGGTCGTAATTGGGGGCGGCGCGGCTGAATGCCTGGGCGATGGCCCGTTTACCTTCAGTCATAACCACTGATGGTCCTGCAGAAAATCGCGACAGGCGGCTACGAACAGACCCGGCGCCGACAGGAACGGCAGGTGGGCCACCCCCCGGATCACCGCGGTCTGGGCCGCCGGTCGCAGTTGTTGCACCGCCTCACTGACGCCCACCGGCACCAGATTGTCGCGCTCGCCAAATACATGTAGCGAGGGACACTGGAGTTGCGACAGTTCCTGCCGCAGATCCTCGGAACGAAGAATTTCCTGCCCCCCCAGCAACGCCCGGCGGGCCGGCAAACCGTGGAAGTACAACAGCTCTTTCAAGGTCCGGATATCCTGTTTGATGGTGTCAGAATCTTTGCACTGCAGGGACAGAAAACGAATCAGGGTGCCCTCGGTATCTTCCAGCAGCAGCTCGCTGAAAGCCTCCAGCACCTTGGGTTCAACACCCAGGGGCCACTGGGGACCGGCGACGAAACGCGGGCTGCTGGCCACGGTGATCAGCCCCGTGACTCGCTGGGGGAACTGATGCGCCGCCCGCAACGCCACCATTCCCCCCAGGGACCAGCCCAGCCATAAAGCCCGGGCCGGTGCCACCGCAAGCACATGCTGCACCAGATAATCCAGATTGTATTCCCCGCCGGGCATGGGGCTGCGGCCCAGCCCCGGCAGGTCCACCACCGTCACCTGAAAATGCGCCAGCAGGGCAGGCATCACCTCATCCCACACCAGGCTGTGCATGCCCCAGCCGTGCAACACCACCATTTCCGGCGGCGCTGCCAGATCGCCGGTGCAGCGGAAGCGATCGTGGTACAGGGTCAGGCTCATGGCAAGGCTCCTTGGTTCTCTGTCACTAACGCCAGACTCAGGGATTCCAGCAGTCGGTCCACATCTTCCGGCCGGTGGCCGGCACTCAGAGTAATCCGCAGGCGGGCACTGTGGGCCGGCACCGTGGGTGGACGGATGGCTCCCACCAGAAAGCCCTCGGCCAGCAACCGCTCGCTCACTGCCAGCGCCTGCTCCGGCTCCCCCAGCACCAGCGGCTGAATCGCACTGGTGGAGGGCAGCAGGGACAATCCCAACTGCTCAGCCCCCCGGCGAAAGCGGGCAATCAGCTCCTGCAACTGTTGCAGACGCCAGCTTTCCTGCTCCACCAGGTTCAGGGCTTCCAGAGTGGCGGCCGCCACCGCCGGTGGCATGGCCGTGGTATAAATATAAGAACGGGCGGATTGGATCAGGAACTCAATCAGTTCCTCGCTACCGGCCACGAAAGCGCCAAAAGTACCCAGGGCCTTGCCCAGTGTGCCCACGTAGACCGGCACCTGATCCAGACTCAGGTGGCAATGGGAAAGCACCCCGTGGCCCTCACCCAGCACCCCCAGGCCGTGGGCATCGTCCACCATCAGCCAGGCGTTATGCCGCTGACACAGCCCGGCCATGGCCGGCAGCGGAGCCAGATCGCCATCCATACTGAAAACCGAGTCAGTGACCACCAGCGCGCGGCCGGTGGCTGCCAGCAGCCGCTGTTCCAGCGCCGCCGGATCGCCGTGGCGATAGCGCTGCAGGCGGCCGGCACTGAGTAGAGCGGCGTCCAGCAGGGAGGCATGGTTGAGCTTGTCCTGCAGCACCTGGTCGCCCCGCTCCACCAGACTGGTGATGACGCCCAGGTTGGCCATATAACCGGTGGAAAACAGCAACGCCCGGGGCCGCCCCACCCAGTCCGCCAGGCGCTCTTCCAGGGCCTGGTGCAACCGGCTGTGGCCCACCACCAGATGCGAGGCACCGGCCCCCACCCCATACTGTTCCGCGGCCCGGCAGAACGCCTGGATCAGGCGGGGATGGCTGGCCAGTCCCAGGTAATCATTGCTGCTGAAATTGATCAGTTCCCGGCCGGCACAGTGGATGTGCGCCTGCTGGGGGGACTCCAGAATCCGCCGCTGCCGATACAAATGCTGTTCACGACGGGCCTGCAGGCGCTGCGCCAGGGCAAAGGGATCGCTCATGGCCGGATCAGTGAGTCAGTTTCGGGCAATCCTTGTGGGGTTGCAGGCCACCTTCCTCACGGGCACTGCCATGCCGGACACTGCTACGGGCGGCATCCACAAACAGGTGGGCGGTTTTCTCATGCTCCACTGCCTGCAACAAGGCGGCCTCGCTGGCTTCGTCGCTGGCGGCGGTGCCCAGTTCCAGGGGTTCGATACCCAGCTTGGCGAACAGCTGCCGGTCGCTGGAGGTTTCCGGGTTGTTGGTGGTGAGCAGGCGCTCGCCATAAAAGATCGAGTTGGCCCCCGCCAGAAAACACAGGGCCTGCATCTGCTCGTTCATTTCCTCCCGGCCCGCGGACAGGCGCACCGCCGCTTCCGGCATCAGAATCCGCGCCACCGCAATGGTGCGGACGAAATCAAACGGGTCCAGGTCCTCCACCTCCGCCAGCGGGGTGCCCTCGATCTTCACCAGCATATTGATGGGCACACTTTCCGGATGCTGAGGCAAATTGGCCAGCTGTAACAGCAGGCCAGCACGGTCGCGGGCACTTTCCCCCAGCCCCAGAATGCCGCCACAGCAGATTTTCATGCCCGCTTCCCGGACATTGGCCAGAGTGTCCAGCCGGTCCTGGTAGCTGCGGGTACTGATGATGGCGTTATAGTGTTCCGGCGAGGTATCCAGGTTGTGGTTGTAATAATCCAGCCCCGCGTCCGCCAGTTGCTGCGCCTGACCGGAATCCAGCATGCCCAGGGTCATGCAGGTCTCCATACCCAGAGCTTTCACCTGTTTCACCATGTCCACCACATAGGGCATATCCTTCTCCCGCGGGGAACGCCAGGCCGCCCCCATGCAGAAACGACTGGCGCCGGCGGCTTTCGCCTCCCGGGCCTGGGTCAGCACCTGCTCCACCGCCATCAGTTTTTCCTTTTCCAGGCCGGTGTTGTAGTGGCCACTCTGCGAGCAGTATTTGCAGTCTTCCGGGCAGGCCCCGGTCTTGATACTCAACAAGGTACTGATCTGCACCCGGTTGGGGTCGTGAAACTGCCGATGCACGGTCTGGGCCTGAAACAACAGATCATTGAATGGTAGTGCGAACAGTGCCTGAACTTCTTCCAGGGTCCAGTCGTGGCGGGTTGCCGCCTGGGTATGAGGTTGCGCGGTCATGGCCCGGCCTCTTTGCTGTGTTTTATTTGTGGGGTCTTGGTCTTTATGTTGCGACGGGCGCCAACGCCCGGCGGCGGATGCTTTGGGAATGGTAATGACCTGAGCGATGTTGTCAACTTTTCCATCGACTTAAAGGTTTACAAACGATCACAAAACGACCTAAACAATGTTTTTTTGTTTGCTATGTCACGGCATTAACCCACCGGGAAGGGATCTGTGCCCCGAGTGCCTGCGCCAGCTTCCCTGGAACCGGTTTCACTGTGAACGCTGTGCCGAACCCTGGGACGATCCCTTCACCGGCCTGTGCCAACATTGCGTGACAGAGGAACCTTACTTCGACCTCTGTTACAGCCCCCTGCGCTATGCGTTTCCGGTGGACCAGCTGATTCTGCAGGGGAAACAGCCAAACCGGGGGGAGCTGTTGCTGGCCCTGGGGCGCCTGCTGGGGCACTGCATTCTCCGCGACCGCATCCCGCTGCCGGACCTGATTCTGCCAGTGCCTTTGCACCCGGACAAACAGCAGACCCGGGGCTTCAATCAGGCCGGGATACTGGCGCGCCTGGTGGCCCGGCGGCTGCGACGGCCGCTGCGCTATGATGTGATCACTAAGGTCCGGGAGCGGGGGCCGCAAAAGGCGCTGTCCCGGGCGGAACGGCAGCAGAATCTGCAGCGGGCCTTCCGCATCAATCGAACAGTGCTGCGGGCTCTGCCGCAACTGCCTCGGCATGTGGTGCTGGTGGACGATGTGATGACCACCGGCAGCACCCTCAACCAACTGGCCCGCCAGCTGCGCAGCAGCGGCGTGGAACGGGTGGACGGCTGGGCCGTGGCGCGGGCCGCCAGACAATCCCGCTGACTGCCGGCCACCCGGCGGCATGGGCCGGTGGACTTCGGAAAGCCGCGATCCCGGCGACCGCTCTGTGATAGGATGCGGCCTCTACCATCGCTGGAGGCCGCCGCCATGACTGACCCCGACCTGCAGACCAACTACGACGCCCTCTCCCCCGATACCGTGATCCAGGCGGTGGAATCCCTGGGGCTGCTGTCCGATGCCCGGTTGCTGGCGTTGAACAGTTATGAAAACCGGGTTTACCAGGTGGGCATCGACGAGGCGGAGCCGGTAATCGTCAAGTTTTACCGCCCCCAGCGTTGGAGTGATGCCGCCATCGAGGAAGAGCATCGCTACGCCCTGGACCTGGAAGCCCACGAATTGCCGGCGGTGCCACCCATGCAGTTCCAGGGCGCCACGCTGCACCGGTTCGGGGGTTACCGCTTTGCCCTGTTCCGCCGCCAGGGAGGTCAGGCGCCGGAGCAGGACGATTTCGATCAGTTGTTATGGCTGGGTCGACTACTGGGACGCATGCACAATGTAGGCGGCACCCGCCTGTTTCAGTCCCGACCCAGTCTTTCGGTGGAGCGTCTGGTGACCGAACCGGCGGCGTTTCTGCTGGAAAGCGCCTTTATGCCGGAGCACCTGAAACCCCGCTACCGGCAGCTGGTGGACGCCTTCGCCAGGGAATTCCAACACCGGTTTGACAGCGTGACGCCCCGCTGGATTCGCTGTCACGGGGACTGCCATATCGGCAATATTCTGTGGCACCGGGAAACCGGCCCCTGGTTCGTGGATTTCGATGACTGCCAGAATGCTCCAGCGGTGCAGGATTTGTGGATGCTGTTGGCGGGACATCGGCAGGAACAGATCGCCCAGTTCAGCGAACTGCTGGAGGGTTACGAAGAGTTCAACGACTTCGACCGCCGGGAATTACAACTGATCGAGCCCCTGCGCACCATGCGCATGGTGCACTACGCCGGCTGGCTGGCGCGGCGCTGGGATGATCCTGCCTTTCCCACCCATTTCACCTGGTTCAACACAGACCACTACTGGCAAAATCACCTGGCCACTCTGGAAGAACAATACCAGTTGCTGGATGCCGAACCCTTCCGGCTTTACTAAGCCGCCTGGTCCTGTGAGGACTGTTGCAACAGGCCCTGCAGGGTCTTCAGGGAATGCACCGGCTGGCCCAAGCGCTCGCCGTCATCGATGAAATGCTGCAGCATAAGCCGGGTTTGCGGTGCGGTCTTGCGAAACTGGAACTTCAGGTAAGCCTCGGCATCCATGGGGGACAATATCCGCATCAACGGCAAAGCCAGTTTCACCGAGAACAGATTGAACAATCGCTCGGTCCAATTGAGCCGCTGGCCAAAGCGGGCGGCGACAATGGTCAACGCCTCCCGCGCGGCGTTCACCGCCAGCTCGAGGGAGCGACTGTGACGCAGCCGCCGGAACGACCAGTGTTCCAGCTCCAGTAACGCCACCAGGGGAATCATCATGGCGGATCGATCCGCGTATATGCGCGACGCGTCCTGCTGCACTTTCACATTGAAACGCCCCTCAGCCAGGGCTGCCGCCACCTCCGGCAGCCGGGATTCGCTGCCGGCAAACTCCGCCGGCATCAGCGGCAGCAACAAGTAAGCCACCCCCTGTTTGCTGGCATCCTGCTGGTAATCCGGTAAACCCGGCAATGGGGTCTGATACGCAATGAAATTCACCACGCCACAGACCACCTGCTGAGCGGGAAAAACCTGACAAACATAATCCCGATCATCCAGGTCCGGCTGCAGCATCACCAGAGTGGCGTCACCAATGGCATCCCGCAACCGGGGCAGAAAGTCTCCCCGCAGGTCCGCCGAGGAAATGGCCAGCCACACCTGATCCCAGTGCTGCTGTCGCACAGCCTCCAGATCCGTGTAGATACCCGTCGCCTGGAACCGCTCCGGCGCCCCCAGACCGTTACGTCGGCAGCGATACAGGGTGAACCCCTGTTCACACTGGGCTTGGTATTTTTCTTTTACCAGATAAGAGACCGCGGCACCGCCCCGCTGCAAAAAATGGCCGTAAACCTGACCTACGGCACCCGCTCCCACAATCAATGCGTTTACCACCGATCCGTTCCTCCTGTCAGTACTCAGCCCTGATATAAACACAGGGTTTGTAGGGTCACAAGTAATTGATTTGGGATAGCGCCACACTTTTTATATCATGTGGTTCTAACATGGAGCCTGCGGGCACCGATTCACCCACCGGCCCCCCTGGGGATCACCATTCATCCCAGCTTCCTGGATTCTTACTTTACGCCATGGCCAAAAAAATCAAACTGAAACAGCTCGCCAAATCCGACAATAAATGCGATCGCTGCGTGGAGTCGAAGTGCTGTCAGTACGTCACCCAGAACATCGACAAGCCCACCTCCATCAAGGATTTTGATCTGCTGCTATGGCAGATCTCCCACCGCAATGTGCATATCTTCAAAGACGAGGAAGGTTGGTTTTTACTGATCTGGAATCAGTGCACTCACCTGCAGCTGGATGGCCGCTGTGGCATCTATGAGGTGCGGCCGCTGATTTGTCGTGAGCACAGCAACGACTACTGTGAGTATGACGTCAGCATTGAAGAAGGCAGCGAACTGTACTTTTCCGGCTATGAGGATCTGGATAATTACTGCCGTAAACGTTTTAAAAGCTGGGACAAGCGGTTTCAGAAAAAAGCCTGGCGTAAATATGCCTGAACCCGATTAAGTCCGGGCCGCGTGGGGATTACCGCGGCCCGCAGCAGTTTGCAACCGCCCGGCTATTACTGACCCGCTTCCAGCGCTTCCCGCTGTTGCTGCTCGTTCAGCAACGCATCGGGCCCGAAGCGCAGACCGTTGCTCAGCACCTCGCGGCCATCCCTGGGGAACACCGAACGGGGCTCCCGCTCGATATTGCCAAACTGATCGATACGCAGGCTGAGACTGCGCATTTGATCGTACTTTCTGCGGCTCACCCGATTGGCGGCGGCATCGTCCCGGACAATAGTGGGTTGCAGGAACAGCAGCAGATTGCGTTTGGTCATCTTTTCGCTTTTGGCCCGGAACAGGGCCCCCAGCAACGGAATATCCCCCAGCAGTGGCACCTTGTTGACCACCTCCTCCACGTCGTCGCGCACCAGTCCGCCGGTGACAATGATCTCACCGTCGTTGGCCAGAATCACGGACTTCACCGAACGTTTCTGGGTGGAAATATCCGCGGCGCCGGTGATGGTTTCGTTACTCACATTGGAAACCTCCTGCACCAGTTGCAGGCGCACCACGTCCCCGTCGTTAATCTGGGGGGTCACCCGCAGGGTCAGACCCACGTCCTGCCGCTCAATGGTCTGAAACGGGTTGTCGTTGTTGCTGCTGAGGCTGGTGCCGGTAATGAAAGGAACATTCTCCCCCACAATGATTTCCGCCTCTTCGTTGTCCAGGGTCATGATGCTGGGGGTGGATAACAGGTTGGTGTTGGTATTGGACTCCACCGCCTGGATCACCACCCCCATGCGGATATCACCACTTTCATTGGCGCCCCCGGCCAGCAGACCGGAAAACGACGTGCTCTCGCTGGCGGCGGCATCACTGCCTTCCAGCAGGCCGGCGATGGAGGACAGGGAAAGCTGACCCGGAACCGACAGGCTGGTGCCGCCGACACCGTTCTCCGGATCGCCGTAACCCCACTGCACCCCCAGGGCTTCGCTGGCGGTACCGCTCACTTCCACAAAGGCCGCCTCGATCAATACCTGGGCCCGGCGCACATCCAACTGGTCAACAATGGTGCGGATTTCCGCCAGATCCGCCGGCGCCGCGCGAACGATCAGCGCATTCAGGGTTTCATCCGCCTGGATGGTGATATCGCCGGAGGTGGGGGTGGGCGTGGCCGCCAATGTGGCCGCCGCCTTGCCGGCCCCACTGCGACCACTACTGCTGGCAGAGGCCGACTGGCCAGAGACCAGGGCGCTGAGGATCTCCGCCACCTTTTGGGCCTCGGCGTGACGCAGATAGAGCACCTGGGTGGAGCCGGAGTTCTCCACCGGGCGGTCCAAATCCGCCAGCAGCGCCTTAACCCGGGCGCGGGCGGATTTCTCCCCCCGCAGAATCAACCGGTTGGTGCGCTCTTCCGCCACCACCCGGACCCGCACGTTGCCAGCACTGCGGCGGGAGTTCTTGGCGCCGGTTTCCACCGGGGTCAGTTGCTCCAGGGTTTCCACCACATCACCCACCCAGGCGTACTTTAACTGCACCACCTCCACCTCTTCGCTCTCGGCGCTGTCGATGCGCTGGATGATTTCCATAATGCGGGAGATATTGCTGGCGTGATCGCTGATGATCAGGGCGTTGGCGGAACTCACCGCCGCCAGATGACCGTACTGCGGCACCATGGGCCGCAGGATGGGTACCAGTTCGGTGGCATTGGTGTTTTCCACCGGGATCACCCGGGTCACCATTTTCTCATTACCCAGGGCGCCGCTGCCCAGAGGCAGGTCCTCCTGCTTGGCCCCCTGAGTGGGCACGATCTTCACCACGTTGCCGGATTTCACCGCCGCATAACCGTGGATCCGCAACACACTCTGGAACATGTCGTAAATATCCGCGGAGGACATCTCAGTATTGGAGACCACAGTGACCTCCCCCTTCACCCGGGGATCCACCACAAAGCTGTAGCCGGTGATATCGGAGACCTGCTCAATGAAGGTGCGGATATCCGCCTTCTTCATATTGATCTTCCAGGCACCTTCGTCCTCCGGCGCCGCCCAGGTCAACGCCGGCACCAGGACCAACCAGACCAGGGCCGCCAGGAATCGTGCCAACCTCTTGTTATTGCTATGCATGACCCACGTCTTGCTCATAAAATTGCTTCCAAACACCTGGTGTAGCCTATAGCCCCGGGAGGGCATACTCCGAATCGAATTGGCGTCCGTTGCGCTCCATGGACACCCGCACCGAGCCGTCCTGGATCACCTCTTCAATGAGGTTGATATCCTGAGCGGGATCCCCCACGCTCTGGCCGTTTACCGCCAGAATCACATCCCCCGGCCGGGCTCCCACCGCAGCCAGCATGGGGTTGGGATTGTCTGCCACCCGGTAGCCACGGCCGTTATTGGGAGCCAGCCCAAACTGCCCCAGCAACTGGGCAGGATCTTCCGCAATCTGCTCCTTCAGGGTGCTGACCATTTGCTCCGCCATGGCCGCCTGGGCCTGGCGGTTGGCCATACTGGCGCTGCCGTCAGCGAATCCCGGGCGGCTGGGGGCCCGTCGCGCCGCGGTCACCCGGGTATCACGGCGGCTGCGGCTGCCCACCGTGGTCCGGGTGCTGCGCTGAAATCCGCCCTCAGCATTGTCCGGAAAATACAGCGCCTCCAGCTTGCCGGACCGGTTCAACAATACCCGATCGGGATAAACCGCCGCCAGGGTCACATTCCCCGGCACTTCATCACCAATGTGATAGAGTTCACTGTCTCGGCGGGATTCCGCGATCATCGCCGAGGAGCGTTCCTCCACCGGCGCCACGAATACGGCCTGCAACTCCAGGCTGAGACGGGTTTTGGGGGCGTTAACGTCTTCCTGCTGGGCCACTGGCTGCGGTTTCTGGCCCTCTTTGCCAAACAGGGACCAGCGGGCAATGACCGCGGTGTTCACCTGTTCCACGCTGCCGCGAGGCTGAAACGGCCGCGCCTGAGGGTTATACAGTGCCGGCGCCGTGCCCACCGACGTATCCACGAACAGGTAAACCAGCTTCACCAGCACAAAGGCGGTGGCAATCACCAGCAGGGCACATCCCGCCGCGGTTGCCCGCTTCAGCCAGGGTTCGAAGGGTGGATCCGCTGCCAAAAATTTTCTCCTGACAATCAGGTGCTTATTCTTGTTGTAATAGGAACTCCACTGTACCCGAAGGTTCCCGGCAAACGAATAAGCAGGTACGCTTTCATAACAGATTAGCAGTCAATACTTACAATGCCTTGGCAATAGCCCAATAGGGCAACGCCTAGGGCAAAGGCCGCTGCATATTAACCAATATCCGGTCGTCATCGCCATTATTGCTCATCCCCGCCAGCTTCAGGACCCGCTGCACCGCCTTGACGCTCCACAGCCCCTGCTCCGGTAACAGGCCAGCTTCCGCGAGGAATTGATTCCCCTGCCGCTCGGTCACGGTGAGATACAGATTGCCGTCCTCCTCCCGCACCACACCGTCCACGGCGGGAAAATCGATAGGATCGTTGACGGATCGGCCCGGCGCCGTCACCGCACCACCGCTCCAGGCCACCTTGCCTTCAGCCCGGGTGATGCGGTGGTCCGCCAGATTCACGCTGATATCGTTCAGCGCCAGTACCCCGCTGGCACTGACCCCGAATTGCCGCAACGACTGATCCAGGAGGCTGGCCCGCATCTCACCGTTAAGATCCGCCACCCCTTTGCCCCACAGTCCCCAGTGCCCGGAGCCCTGTACCTGGAAGGCACTGCCCTCCAGTCGCAACTGCACCGCCAGCTCCCCCAGCAACAGCCGCAGCCCCTGCAGATCCCAATCCAGCACCACCGGCCCCTGCAGCACCGGCGAGCGCAACTGGGCCAGGGCATAACCATTCCAGATTGATCCACCCACCCGTTCCACCTGCCAGGGCATGCCGGCAAGGGCCCCTGACATAGAGCGCCAAACCAGGCTGGCGGGCAACAGGGCGATGGCGAAAACAGCCGCAGCCACCACACCCAGCAGAATCAGATTGCGTATCTTCATGGGTTACGGCGCCAAAGCGCCACTCTCCTCTCAGGAACCACTTCTTATTGTTGTCAGTGTACGTCATAGGACCGGCCTAACCCAGAGGGTTGCATGAGGCCGGTGAGGAAACGGGGCGGTTTCAGCTCAGAACGGGATATCATCCTCAAAATCGGAGCCGGCCGGCGAGGGGTTCTGGCCGCCGGAAGGCTGATGCCCCTGGGCTTCGGGCATCTGATCGTAGCCCTGGAAGCCATCATTGGAGCCGCCACCGGAACCACCACTGCCCCGGGAATCCAGCATTTGCATTTCGGAGGCCACGATTTCCGTGGTGTAGCGATCCGTGCCACTCTGATCCTGCCACTTGCGGGTGCGCAGGGAGCCTTCGATATAGACCTTGCCGCCTTTCTTCAGATACTCACCGGCAATCTCCGCCAGGCGATTGAAAAACACCACCCGGTGCCATTCGGTGCGCTCCTGTTGCTGGCCGGTGTTCTTGTCTTTCCAGGTTTCGCTGGTGGCCAGGGAAATGTTGGTTACGGCGCCACCGCTGGGCATATACCGGGTTTCCGGGTCCTGTCCCAGATTGCCCACCAAAATCACTTTGTTCACTCCGCGTTGAGCCATGCGAATCTCCCGTATTTGTATGCGAATGATGTGCAGGCTCCCTGGCCCGCCCGTCGTCGATCAGTCATGTCACTTGTTTTAATTGTTCTTTATCCAGCCGGGCATTGTCCACCTTTAAATAGGCGGCACGCTCCTCAGTCACCACCACGGCCTCCTCCACGCCGGCAATAGTCCGCAGCCGGGACGCCCAGGCCTGGGGATCCAGGTCGCTGTCCGGATCCAGGCGCAGGGTCACCGTTTGCAGGTGGGCGGGTTGACGCATGCCCCAGGCCAGCAACAACCAGCCGGCCACCAGGGCACAGGCCACCGAGAACACCGCCGCGTCACCATAATGCGCCACCACCCAGCCGCCGCCGGCACCCCCCACAAAGGCTCCCAGAAACTGGCAGGTGGAATACACCCCCATGGAGGTCCCCTTCAGGCCCGGCGCCGCCAGCTTGCTCACCAGCGAGGGCAGCAGGGCTTCCAGCAGGTTAAAACCCCAGAAAAAGACAAACAGCCCCAGCACTATACTCCACAGCCCCATATGCCATTGACTGAGCGAAAACAATGCCACCACCAGCAGGGCCACGGCGGCGAGAAAAACCTGCTTTATCGTACGGGCTTTTTCCGCCAGGATCATCAGCGGTAACATCAAGACAAAGGAGAGGAAAAGAACCGGCAGATAAACCAGCCAGTGGCGACCCTGTGCCAGCCCTGCCTGGTGCAACAACCAACCGGGCATTACCACGAAGGTGGCGGTCATGACCATATGCAGCAGAAACACTCCGAGATCCAGTCGTAACAGGTTGACATCCTTCAGCACCTCACCCAGATGGGCCACCACCGGACGGGTGTCGCGGTAGACCTTGCGCTGATCCGGAGTGGGGACCACCCAGAGCACGATAATCACGCCGGCCCCGGCCAGGAGCGCCGTGAGCCAGAACAGCCCCTGCAGGGCGAACCAGTCCGCCACCACCGGCCCCACCACCAGCGCCAGCGCAAATGACATTCCGATGCTGGCCCCCACCGAGGCCATGGCCTTGGAGCGCTGCTCGTCCCGGGTCAGATCCGTCAACAGCGCCATCACCGCGCTGGCGATGGCACCGGCCCCCTGCAGGGCCCGACCGATGATAACGCCATAAATGGACTGCGACTGAGCCGCCACCAGACTGCCCACCAGAAACAACAGCAAACCGGCCACAATCACCGGCTTACGACCAATGCGGTCAGACACCAGCCCGAAGGGCACCTGCAACAACGCCTGGGTGAGCCCGTACACGCCAATGGCCAGGCCGATCAAAGCCGGCGTGGCCGCGCCCAGATCCTGGCCGTAGATGGCGAATACCGGCAGAATCATGAACAATCCCAGCATTCTGAGCGCAAACAAACTGGCTAGGGACCAGGTGGCCCGGATTTCCAATGGGTTCATATTTTCCACAAGCGGTCGAAACAGGCTGGCGATTCTACCATCTATGCGCCGGCTCTCGTAGTGGCTAAAACGGGGTAACCGGTGCCGGTGTCACCGACCTCTCGCACGGGGCTTAGACTTGTTCCGAAGTTCCCTAGTGCGCCGCTGGCAATGTCTTTATACTTGCGGGTTCGTTTTCGCGAGGGAGATCCATGGACACCATCCAAGTACGCGGCGCACGCACTCACAACCTCAAGAATATCAACCTGGATATTCCCCGAGATAAATTTATCGTGATTACCGGGCTGTCCGGCTCCGGCAAGTCCTCCCTGGCGTTCGACACCCTCTATGCGGAAGGGCAGCGACGCTATGTTGAATCCCTCTCCACCTATGCCCGCCAGTTCCTGTCATTGATGGAAAAGCCGGATGTGGACCATATCGAGGGCCTGTCCCCGGCCATTTCCATCGAGCAGAAGAGTACGTCCCATAACCCCCGCTCCACTGTGGGCACCATCACCGAGATCTATGATTATCTGCGGCTGTTGTTTGCCCGGGTGGGCACCCCCCGCTGCCCGGACCACGACCTGCCCCTGGAGGCCCAGACCATCAGCGAAATGGTGGATGATGTCATGGCCCTGCCCGGGGACCAGCGCTACATGCTGTTGGCGCCGGTGGTGCAGGACAAAAAAGGCGAGCATCTGCACCTGTTCGAACAACTGCGGGCCGATGGCTTTATTCGTGCCCGCATTGACGGCATCGTGGTGGACCTGGATCAACTGCCGAAAATCGATAAGAAACGCAAGCATACCATCGAGGTGGTGGTGGACCGTTTCCGGGTCAAGAAAGGCATGGAACTGCGGCTGGCGGAGTCCTTTGAAACCGCTCTCACCCTGGCTGCCGGCACCGCCCTGGTGGCCAACATGGACGACAGCAGGGACCACCTGCTGTTCTCCGCCAAGTTCGCCTGTCCGGTGTGTAACTATAACCTCAGCGAACTGGAACCCCGGCTGTTTTCGTTTAATAACCCCGCCGGGGCCTGCGCCACCTGTGATGGCCTGGGGGTCAATCAGTTCTTCGATGAGGACGCCATTGTCGTCAATCCCGAGCTGAGCCTCGCGGAGGGCGCCATTCGGGGCTGGGACCGCCGCAGCATTTACTATTTTCAGATGTTGAACTCCCTGGCGGAGCACATCGGCTTCGATATCGATAAGCCGTTCGCCAGGCTCACCAAGAAAGCCCGCCGCATTATTCTGCACGGCAACGGCAATGAGCCGGTGGCCTTCCGCTACCTCAATGACCGCGGCGACGTCATCACCCGTAACCATCCCTTCGAGGGCATTATCCCCAATATGGAGCGGCGTTACCGGGAAACCGAATCCGATGCCGTGCGCGAGGAACTGGCGAAGTATTTAAGCGTGGCGGATTGTCAGAGTTGTCATGGCTCGCGACTGAACCGGGCCGCCCGCAATGTCTTTATTGAGGGGGTGACCTTACCGGATGTGGTGAAGCTGCCGGTGGGCGATGCCCTGGACTATTTCAAGGGCCTGCAACTGAGCGGCAAGAAAGGAGAAATTGCGGAAAAGATCCTCAAGGAAATTCGCGAGCGCTTGCAGTTTCTGGTGAATGTGGGGCTCGACTACCTGTCACTGAACCGTAAGGCGGAAACCCTGTCCGGCGGTGAGGCTCAGCGGATTCGCCTGGCCAGCCAGATCGGCGCCGGACTGGTGGGAGTGCTGTACATCCTGGACGAACCCTCCATTGGCCTGCATCAACGGGATAACGAACGGCTGCTGGCGACCCTGACCCGGCTACGGGACATGGGGAATACCGTGATTGTAGTGGAGCACGACGAGGATGCCATCCGCGCCGCAGATTTTATTATCGACATCGGGCCGGGGGCCGGCGTGCACGGTGGCGAGGTGATTCGCGCCGGTTCCCTGGCGCAGATTCAGTCCTGCCGCAAATCCCTCACCGGTCAGTATTTGAAAGGCAGCAAGGCGATTGCGGTTCCCCCCTTGAGGGTGGCCAATGATCCCAAGCGGCAGTTACGTATCACCGGCGCCCACGGCAACAATCTGAAACAGGTGGATCTGAATATTCCCATTGGTTTGGTGACCTGCATCACCGGCGTCTCCGGTTCCGGCAAGTCCACTCTGATCAACGGCACCCTGTATCCACTGGCCGCCACCCTGCTGAATGGCGCCACGGCCCTGCGCCCCGAGCCCTACGGGGATTTTCACGGCATCGAACATCTGGACAAGGTGGTGGACATCGACCAGAGCCCCATAGGCCGCACCCCCCGCTCCAACCCCGCCACCTATACCGGTCTGTTCACCCCAATCCGCGAACTGTTCGCCGGCACCCAGGAGGCCCGCTCCCGGGGCTATTCCCCCGGCCGTTTCAGTTTCAATGTGAAGGGGGGCCGTTGCGAAGCCTGCCAGGGTGACGGCGTTATTAAAGTGGAGATGCATTTTTTACCCGATATGTACGTACCCTGCGATGTCTGCAAGGGCCAGCGCTATAACCGGGAGACCCTGGAAATCCGTTACAAGGGAAAGAACATCAGCGAAGTCCTGCAACTGACGGTGGAGGATGGACTGGCCTTTTTCGAAAACGTCCCGGTCATTGCCCGCAAGCTCCAGACCCTGGTGGACGTGGGCCTGTCTTATATCCGGCTGGGGCAGTCCGCCACCACCCTGTCCGGCGGTGAAGCCCAGCGGGTCAAACTTTCCAAAGAACTGTCCAAGCGCGACACCGGCAACACCCTCTACATTCTGGACGAACCCACCACCGGTCTGCATTTTCACGACATTCAACAACTGCTGAACGTACTCCATCGGTTACGGGAGAAAGGCAATACCGTGGTGATCATCGAACACAATCTGGATGTGATCAAAACCGCGGACTGGATCGTGGACCTGGGCCCCGAAGGGGGCAGTGGTGGCGGTGAAATTATTGCCCAGGGAACCCCGGAACAGGTCGCCAGGCTGAAACACTCCCACACCGGCCGCTTTCTCAAACCGCTCCTGGGCAAACCCCGCGCCAGCAGCAAACAACAATAGCCCAGCCTAAACAACAGCGTTTTCAGCGCCGAATCAGCTGCCACTGCAACTCCCACGAGTGCAGTGGGGCCCCGTTCACGCCGCCTTCACACTCCCTTCACAGGGCGTTGACACCCCACCAGCCATAGTACCTGAGCACGTTAGAAGCATTCTTTATTTCAGAAAACCAACTAGGAGAAAGATCATGCGCAAGAACTGGCTGGCAGCGGCGCTGCTGACAGGTGGCCTCAGCCTCGGTGGCTGCGACCTGGATGATGATAAATACTACAAGTGGCTACCCAGTGGGGAGCTGCGGGTAATTCATGCCTCGCCGGATGCGCCTCCGGTGAACGTTCTGATCAATGGCCAAACCCGGATAGAGGGGCTTGATTACGGCGACGCCTCGCCCTATGCGCCACTGCTGGTGGGCAACTACCATATCGCCGTGGAAGGTATCATTCCCGGCGGCAACAGTACGGTGATTGAAGTGGGCGCTTTTCCCATCACCAAGAACGCCATGCCCACGGTGCTGGCCGTAAACAATGTGAGCGCTATCGAACCATTGGTGATTACCCCATCCGCGGCCCACCCCGGCGCGGATGAAGTGGCTCTTGTGGTCACCCACGGCGCGCCGGTGGCAGGCCCGGTGGACGTCTACGTGACCGCGCCTGGTGCGGACATCAGTGGCGCCAGTCCGGCCTTTACCTTCGACTTCAAAGACAGCATCGATGTGGGGGCGCTCCCAGTGGGTACCGTCGAACTGCAGGTGGCGGTGTCTGACACCCTGGTGTACAACTCTGGCCCGGTGGACCTCTCCGCATTTGCCGGGCAACGCCTGATGCTGGTGGCCATCAACTCCGAGAATGCCACCGAGCAGGCGGCCGCGCCCATAAAACTACTGGCAGTGACCCAGGATACCAGTCTGGCACTGTTGGACGCGGACACCCTGGCCGGAGCCCGGGTGGTGCACGCCTCCCCGGATGCCGGCGCAGCGGCAGGTGGGCCGGTGGAAGTATTTGCTGCCAGCCCGGCGTTGGGAGCAGACCCGGTGGAGGTGATTGATGGCTTCGCCTATACCGACATCGTGCCGGCAGCAGACAGTTATATCAGCATCCCCGCTGGCGACTATGAGTTTTCGGTAGCACCGGACACCGATAGCATCGGCGACGCGGTATTCACCTCGCCGGCCCTCGGCTTGTCCGCCGGCACCGAGTACACGGTGATGGCCGCGGGGCGCGTGACCAGTACCCCGGCTTTCGGACTGTTGGCCAGCGTGGATGACAACCGCCCCATTGCCACTCAGGTCAGTCTGAAAGTAACCCATGGGGCGCCCGCCGCCGGGGTAGTGGATGTTTACGTCACCGCTGCCGGTGAATTCAGCGCTGCCGAGGTGGTGGCGGGCATGGCAGGGGCACCGGTGTTGGCGGATTTTGCATTTGGCACCACCACTGATTACCTGGCGTTATCCGCCGGCGATTATGACATCCGGGTGGTGGCTGGCGGCGCAGCCGCGATCAACCTGGAAGGCTTAAGCTTTACCGGCGGCCAGGTGTTGCATGCCATAGCCCGGGGCCCGGCAGAGCCAGCAGGGAGTCCCGCTGACTTTGGGGTGATTCTGCTCTCTAACTAGGGCCAGACAATCACCGCCCATAAAAAAAGCCGGCTTCAACGCCGGCTTTTTCTGTTCTGGCAACGGTGGGCAGTTAATCGTCGTCTTCCATCTCCACCGCATCATTGGCGGCCAGTGGCCGGTCCACCAGCTCCACATAGGCCATGGGTGCCTTGTCGCCGGCACGGTATCCACATTTCAGAATACGGATATATCCACCAGGCCGGTCCTTGTAGCGGGGGCCAAGATCGGTGAACAGTTTGCCCACGGCCATCTGGCTTCGGGTGCGGGCAAACGCCAACCGCCGGTTGGCCACGCTGTCGGTTTTGGCCAGTGTAATCAGCGGCTCAGCATGCCGGCGCAGCTCCTTGGCTTTGGGCAAGGTGGTTTTAATCAGCTCATGCTCCACCAGGGACACCGCCATATTGCGGAACATAGCCTTGCGATGGCTGCTGTTGCGATTTAACTTACGACCACTTTTACGGTGACGCATTGGACTATTCCTTCACAACTTACAGCTCCGACAATGCGGAGCAATGGTTTAACGTTTCTTTAGTACGCGCTCATCGTCACGCAGGCTGCCGGGCGGCCAGTTTTCCAGGCGCATTCCCAGGGAAAGCCCTTTCGACGCTAGCACGTCCTTGATTTCCGTCAGCGATTTCTTGCCCAGGTTGGGTGTCTTCAGCAACTCAACCTCGGTGCGCTGTACCAGGTCGCCGATGTAATAGACGTTTTCCGCCTTCAGGCAATTGGCGGAGCGGACGGTCAACTCCAGATCATCCACTGGCCGCAACAGGATGGGATCAATTTCTTCCCGCTCCTCCACTTTCTGCGGCTCGGCCTCTTTCTCCAGGTCCACGAACACTGCCAGCTGCTGCTGCAAAATGGTCGCCGCCCGGCGAATCGCGTCTTCGGCGTCGATGGTGCCATTGGTTTCCAGGTCGATCACCAGCTTGTCCAGGTCCGTGCGCTGCTCAACCCGGGCACTCTCCACCACATAGGCAACCCGCCGAATGGGCGAATAAGTGGCGTCCAGCTGCAGCCGGCCCACGCCGCGGGTTTCTTCATCACCTTCCCGGGCGTCGGCGGGCTCGTAACCGCGCCCCTTTTGTACCCGCAGCTTCATATTCAGCTTGGTACCGGCGCTGAGGTTGGCGATCACCAGATCCCGATTGACCACTTCCACGTCGTGATCCAGCTGAATGTCACCGGCGGTCACCACTCCGGGACCTTCTTTGGTAATACTCAACTGGGCGTCACTGCGTTCATTCAGCCGTACTGCCAGGTTTTTCAGGTTCAACAGGATGTCGATAACATCCTCCTGCACCCCTTCCAGCGTGCTGTACTCATGAACCACGCCGTCGATTTCCACTTCTGTTACTGCCGCTCCGGGCATGCTGGACAACAAAATACGGCGCAAAGCGTTACCCAGCGTGTGACCAAAACCACGCTCCAGCGGCTCCAGCGTCACCTTGGCGTGAGTATCGTTGATTTCCTGAACACCTATAGTCCGTGGTGTTAAAAACTCATTAACAGAGCGTTGCATATAGAGTACCACCTCAACCTTTTGCTAACTTATTACTTAGAATAAAGCTCTACGATCAGGTTTTCGTTGAGTTCTGATGGAAGATCAGTACGCTCTGGTACAGCTTTGAAAACACCTTCTTTTTTCTTGGTATCCACTTCAACCCAGGACGCAAATCCGCGCTGCTCAGCCAGTTCCAGGGCCGCGGTGACACGCAACTGATTCTTGGCTTTTTCCCGCACGGACACCACATCACCGGGGCTGACCTGGAAAGATGGAATGTTCACGGTACCGCCATTCACCAGGATGCCCTTGTGGCTCACCAACTGGCGGGCTTCGGCACGGGTGGAGCCGAAGCCCATCCGGTACACCACATTATCCAATCGGCCTTCCAGCAACTGCAGCAGGTTTTCGCCGGTGGCGCCTTTACGCCGTGCCGCTTCCTTATAGTAATTGCGGAACTGTCGCTCCAGCACGCCGTAGATACGACGGACTTTCTGTTTTTCCCGCAGCTGAGTGCCATAGTCGGAAATACGACCGCGACGGTCGCCATGCATTCCCGGAGCCTTCTCAGAGCGGCACTTGCTTTCAAACGCACGCACACCACTCTTGAGCCCCAGGTCTGTGCCTTCGCGACGAGACAGCTTACATTTCGGGCCTAAGTACCTTGCCATGAATAGGACTCCCGTTAAACTCGACGTTTCTTAGGTGGACGACAACCATTATGGGGAATGGGAGTCACGTCTGTGATGCTGTTGATCTTGTAGCCACAAGCATGCAGAGCACGTACCGCGGACTCACGACCCGGACCGGGGCCCTTCACCATCACCTCGAGATTCTTCAAACCATATTCCTGCGCGGCCAGGCCAGCCTTCTCCGCCGCCACCTGGGCAGCAAAAGGCGTGCTCTTACGGGATCCGCGGAACCCACAACCGCCGGCAGTAGCCCAGGAGAGCGCATTGCCCTGGCGATCGGATAATGTAATGATGGTATTGTTAAAGGACGCATGAATATGAGCGACCCCATCCACCACTGACTTTTTGACTTTCTTACGCGTACGCGTTGTTGCTTTAGCCTTAGCCATTTAACTGATTCCTGAAACGTTACGCTTTATTTACGAATGGGTTTACGTGGCCCTTTACGGGTGCGCGCATTGGTTTTGGTGCGCTGACCACGAACCGGCAGGCTACGACGATGACGCAGACCGCGGTAGCAACCAAGGTCCATCAAGCGTTTGATGTTCATGGACACTTCACGTCGCAGATCACCCTCGGTGGGGTGTTTGGCAACCTCATTCCGAACCGCGTCCAGTTGCGCATCCGTCAATTCTCTGATTTTGGTCGTCGGGTCCAGGCCAACGGACTCACAAATGGCTTTTGCCTTTGTGTTCCCGATACCAAAGATGTAGGTCAGAGAAATAACCGCATGTTTGTTATCAGGAATATTGACGCCTGCTATACGGGCCATCCAACTTACTCCATTTAATCGAGCTTAAAACTGTTTATCAGCCGCGAAAGGGCGCAAAGAATATCTTCACAGCCCACAAAAATCAACTAAATAGATGATCTTTGTGGCTTTCGCGCCTTGCATTAAAATTAGCCCTGACGCTGTTTGTGGCGGGGCTCGGCGCTGCAAATCACCCGTACAGAACCCTTACGGCGCACGATCTTGCAGTTACGACAGATTTTTTTCACTGATGCCTGAACTTTCATGTCAAACTCCAAACAAGCTTAGGTTAACCTTATCGAACTAGGCCGGTTCCGCCATAGCCTTTCAGGTTTGCTTTCTTCATCAAGGACTCGTATTGCTTGGACATCAGGTGACTCTGTACCTGCGCCATAAAGTCCATTACCACCACCACAACGATCAGCAGGGAGGTGCCACCCAGGTAAAAGGGTACGTTGCCGAAGGCCTGCAAGCCCTGTGGTAACAAGCACACCAGGGTGATATAGAGGGCGCCCACCAGAGTCAAGCGCCCCAACACGCCGTCGATGTACTTGGCGGTTTGCTCACCGGGACGAATCCCGGGTACAAACGCACCGGATTTCTTCAGGTTGTCCGCTACATCTTTCGGGTTGAACATAATGGCCGTATAGAAGTAGCAGAAGAAGATGATCAATGCCGCAAACAGCAACAGATACAGTGGCTGCCCCGGCCCCAGCGCCAGTGACACTTCCTGCAACCAGGCCATGTTTTCGTTTTCACCGAACCACTGCCCGATACTGGCCGGGAACAACAGAATACTGGTGGCGAAGATCGGCGGAATCACCCCCGCCATGTTGATCTTCAGCGGCAGATGAGACTGTTGCGCCGCAAACACCTTACGGCCCTGTTGGCGACGGGCATAGTTGATGGTGATCCGACGCTGGGCCCGTTCCATAAATACCACGAAAAACACCACCACCACGGCCACCACCGCCAGAATCAGCAGCACCGCCACCGCCAGTTCACCCTGCCGGGTGGCCTCCAGCGCCTGGCCAATAGCCGCGGGCAGACCTGCCACAATGCCGGCAAAGATAATCATGGAGATACCGTTGCCAATACCCCGCTCCGTAACCTGCTCACCCAGCCACATCAAAAACATGGTACCGGTGGTCAGGGTTACCACCGCCGGGAACAACCAGCTGAAGCCGGTGCTCAGGGTCACGCCCTGAGTCTGCAATGCCATGGCCATACCCAGAGACTGCACTGTCGCCAGGCCCAAGGTGCCGTAACGGGTGTACTGGGAAATCTTGCGACGCCCGGCTTCACCTTCCTTCTTGAGCTGCTCCAGCTGAGGGCTCACCGCCGTCAGCAGCTGCATAATAATGGAAGCGGAAATGTATGGCATGATGCCCAGCGCCAGGATCGACATCCGCTCCAGAGCCCCACCGGAAAACATGTTGAACAGACTGAGGATGGTATCCTGCTGCTGCCGGAACATGTTCTGGAGCTGGATCGGATCAATACCGGGAACCGGAATGTGGGCACCGATACGGTAAACCAGTATCGCGAAGAACAGGAACTTAAGGCGAGCCCAAAGCTCGCCCATTCCTGCGGTATTCATACCCGACATGCCGGCCTGCTGGGGCTTGGCTGCCATATTATTCCTCTACCTTTCCACCAGCAGCTTCAATCGCTGCTTTTGCACCTTTGGTGGCGGCCACACCTTTAAGAGTCACCGCCTTGCTGATTTCACCGGACAGCACCACTTTGGCTGTTCTGGTGGTGCGACGGATTACGCCGGCTGCCTTCAAAGCATCCAGATCCACCACATCGGAGCTCACCTTGGCCAGCTCGGACAGACGCACCTCTTCCCGCAGCAACGCTTTTTGCGAGGTGAAACCAAACTTGGGCAGGCGTCGCTGCACCGGCATTTGACCACCCTCAAAACCGGGCTTGACGGTACCGCCGGAACGGGACTTCTGACCTTTGACCCCGCGCCCGCCGGTCTTGCCGAGACCGCTGCCGATGCCGCGCCCGCGACGCTTGGCATCCGGCTTGGAACCGCTGGCCGGTCTTAAACTGTTCAATCGCATGTCATTCACCCTCTACGCGGACCATATAGTACACCTTATTGACCATACCGCGAACCGCCGGAGTATCTTCCACTTCAACGGTATGGCCGATGCCACGCAACCCCAGCCCCCGGAGGCAGGCCTTATGGCTGTCGTGGCGACCAATGGTGCTTTTGGTTTGAGTCACTTTGATCGTACTTTTACTCATGGCTTACCCCAGAATTTCCTCTACGCTTTTACCACGCTTGGCCGCAACGTCTTCCGGAGACTTCATGGAAGCCAAACCTCTCACAGTGGCCCGAACCACATTCATGGGATTGGTGGAACCATAGCACTTGGCCAGCACGTTCTGGACACCGGCCACTTCCAACACAGCACGCATGGCGCCACCGGCAATAATACCGGTACCATCGGAAGCAGGCTGAAGATAAACCTTCGAGGAGCCATGCTGAGCCTTGATCGGATGCTGCAGCGTGGTTCCGCTAAGTTCCACACTGATCATATTGCGGCGGGCCGCTTCCAGTGCTTTCTGAATGGCTACCGGGACTTCCCGGGCCTTACCACTGCCAAAACCGACCTTGCCGTTACCGTCACCCACCACAGTCAAAGCTGTGAAGCCGAAAATACGCCCGCCTTTCACCACTTTGGCAACGCGGTTCACTTCAACCAGCTTTTCCTGCAGACCTTCGTTTTTATCTTCAACTTTTGCCATCTTGATACCCTTTAAAACTCAAGTCCGCCTTCGCGGGCCGCTTCCGCCAGTGCCTGAACCCGGCCGTGATACTTGAAACCGGAGCGGTCGAATGCCACTCGTTCAACGCCTTTGGCTTTGGCGCGTTCGGCGATCAGCTTACCTACGCTGGCGGCTGCCTCTTTATTGCCGGTGTTGCCCTGAAAGCCCTTCTCACTGGTGGAAGCGCTGGCAATCACGGTGCTGCCGTCGTCGCTGATAACCTGAGCGTAAATATGCCGGCTGGAGCGGTGCACTGACAATCGGGTCAACCCCTGCTCGCGAATCTTCATACGGGTGCGTTTCGCCCGGCGCAAACGCGCAAATCTTTTGTCATTCATGGCTACTGTCACCTCACCGGTTATTTTTTCTTGGCTTCTTTACGAAGCACACGCTCATCGGAATAACGTACACCTTTGCCTTTGTAAGGCTCAGGGGGCCGGAAGGCGCGCACGTTGGCGGCAACCTGACCCAACAACTGTTTGTCAGCACTCTTCAGGATCACCTCAGTTTGACTGGGTGTTTCAGCTGTAACTCCGGCCGGCATCTGATACTCAACCGGGTGAGAGAAACCCAGAGTCAGGCTCAGGGTGTTACCCTTGGCCTGGGCCCGGTAACCCACCCCGGTCAGTTCCAGCTTACGCTCAAACCCGTTGCTGACACCCACCACCATATTGTTGATCAGGGAACGGAAAGTGCCCGCCATGGCCCAGGAATCCTTGTCTTCCTTGGCCGGCTTAACCAGTGCCTGGCTGCCTTCAACCTGCAACTCAACCAACGGATTCAGCGCCAGCTTCAGTTCACCTTTGGAGCCCTTCACCACGAGCTCCGGCCCGTTTTGCTTGATATCAACCCCACTGGGGATATCGATGGGGCTCTTCGCTACTCGAGACATTGCCGACCACCTATTAAGATACGTAACACAGCACTTCACCACCCACACCAGCGGCGCGGGCAGCACGATCAGTCATCACCCCACGATCGGTGGAGACAATGGCCACACCCAGACCGCCCATCACCTTGGGCAAACTGCCAGTGGACTTGTATATGCGCAAGCCAGGCCGGCTGACCCGCTTGATCTCCTCAATCACCGGCTTGCCTTCGAAATACTTCAGCTCCACGGTTAATTCGGGGATTTTTTCACCTTCCACGCTGTAGCCGGAGATATAGCCCTCTTCCATCAGCACCTTGGCCACTGCCACTTTGGTTTTCGAAGAAGGAATGGCCACTGTCGCTTTCTTGGCCATCTGGCCGTTGCGAATGCGGGTCAACATATCCGCCAATGGATCTTGCATGCTCATCTGATATTTTCTCCGTAAACCCTAATTACCAGCTGGATTTCACCAGGCCGGGAACATCGCCGCGCATGGCAGCTTCACGCAGTTTATTACGCGCCAGACCGAACTTGCGATAATAGCCGTGCGGTCGGCCAGTCAGTCCGCAGCGGTTGCGCAGCCGGATCTTGGACGCATTGCGGGGCTGTTTTTGCAGCTGAAGCTGTGCTTCCCACCGTTCTTCCTCGGTGGTGTTGGGATCCTTAATAATCGCCTTCAGTTCAGCACGCTTCTTGGCGTATTTTGCAACCGTTTTCTGGCGCTTCAATTCGCGCTCTACCATGGATACTTTTGCCATCTTAAATCACCTATTTCTTGAGCGGGAACTGGAAGGCTTCCAGCAGGGCACGACCTTCGTCATTGCTCTTGGCAGTCGTGGTGATGGTAATGTCCATGCCACGAATTTTATCGATCTTGTCATAATCGATTTCCGGGAACACGATCTGTTCCTTGATGCCCATGCTGTAGTTACCCTGGCCATCAAATGACTTGGGGTTCAAGCCGCGGAAGTCACGAATTCGGGGAATAGCCATGGAAACCAGACGATCCAGAAATTCGTACATGCGCTCACCACGCAGGGTCACCTTGGCACCGATGGGCCAGCCCTCACGAATCTTGAAACCGGCCACGGATTTACGGGCCTTGGTCACCAGGGGTTTCTGGCCGGTGATCAGGCTTAAATCCGACAGCGCGCCCTCAATGGCCTTGCGGTCCTGGGCCGCTTCACCCACACCCATATTCAGGGTGATCTTGGTGATCTTCGGCACTTCCATCACGCTCTTGTAACCAAACTGAGTCTGCAGCTTGGGTACGATTTCGCTGTTGTAGACTTCTTTCAATCTGCTCATTGCTATAACCCGTTTCGTTAGGCCTTACGCCTTTTCCTCAATGACTTCGTTCGTGGATTTGAAACAACGAACTTTGCTGCCATCTTCCAGGAATTTAAATCCAACTCGATCCGCTTTCTGGGTCTGCGGGTTAAAGATGGCGACGTTGGAGGCCTGAATGGGGGCTTCCTTCTCAACGATGCCGCCCGGCGCACCCATCTGGGGATTTGGTTTCTGGTGCTTCTTTACGATGTTCACACCACTCACCAGCAACTTGCCTTCCAGCACTTTCAGTACTTTACCGCGCTTGCCCTTATCCCGGCCCGCGATCACTACCACTTCATCGTTTCTTTTGATCTTCAGCATGTCTCTAACCTCTTCAGCCTTACAGCACTTCGGGGGCCAATGAGATGATCTTCATGAACTGATCGCCACGAAGCTCACGGGTCACCGGGCCGAAAATACGGGTACCAATAGGCTGACGGTTGTTGTTCAGCAATACCGCTGCGTTCTCATCGAAACGAATCAGCGAACCGTCCGGGCGCCGAACCCCCTGGCTGGTACGTACCACCACGGCATTCATCACATCGCCTTTTTTCACCTTGCCACGGGGAATCGCTTCCTTTACCGACACTTTGATAATGTCACCGATTCTCGCGTAGCGCCGGTGCGAGCCGCCCAGTACCTTAATACATTGCACCCGGCGAGCACCGCTGTTGTCTGCAACCTGCAATACGGTTTGGGTCTGAATCATTGCCAGTCTCCAAATTAATAAAACCAGAGCTCAGAACTATCGTTAGATCTTGGCTCTTTCGTCAATGCTCACCAAGCGCCAGCACTTGGTTTTGGACAGCGGGCGACACTCTTCGATGGTAACGATATCGCCGGCCTTACATTCGTTGGTTTCATCGTGAGCATGAAACTTGGTAGAGCGGCGTACGAACTTGCCATAAACAGGGTGTTGCACTTTACGCTCAACCACTACGGTGACAGTCTTGTCAGCCTTGTTGCTCACCACCTTGCCAGTGTGAGTACGCTTATTACTCGCATTAGCTTGCTCTGTCATTCTCAATTACCCTGCTTCTTCTCTGTCAGAATCGTCTTGGTGCGAGCAATCTCGCGACGAGTTTTTTTCAGCACATGGGTTTGACCCAGTTGGCCGGTCGCCATTTTCATGCGGTTCTCAAACTGCTCGCGCAACAGACCCAACAAATGCTCGTTAAGCTCGGACTCAGATTTCTGTCTTAAATCATTCGCACTCATCACAATACCGTCCGCGTTACCACTGTGGTCTTGATGGGCAATTTGGAGGCGGCCAGCAGGAACGCTTCCCGCGCGATCTCTTCATTGACCCCTTCCATCTCATACAACATCTTACCCGGGCGGATTTCCGCCACCCAATATTCGACGTTACCCTTACCTTTACCCTGCCGCACTTCCAGCGGCTTCTCGGTAATTGGCTTATCGGGAAACACGCGAATCCAGATCTTGCCACCCCGTTTTACATGTCGGGTCATGGCACGACGGGCCGCCTCGATCTGGCGCGCGGTCAGACGGCCACGGCTTACGGCCTTCAGCCCAATGGTGCCGAACGACACCTTGTTACCGGCTTGCGCCAGACCGCGATTGCGGCCTTTGTGCTGCTTTCTGAATTTTGTGCGTTTAGGCTGTAACATGTTTCTGACCTTTAGCTAGCACGGGTACGTTTCGGTGCGCTGGGCTTTTGCTCTTCAGCCTGCTCCAGATCGCCATCCAGAATCTCGCCTTTGAAGACCCACACCTTCACACCGATGGTGCCGTAGGTGGTCTCCGCGCGGGCGGTTGCGTAATCGATGTCGGCACGCAGGGTATGCAGCGGCACCCGGCCTTCGCGATACCATTCGGTACGGGCAATTTCGGCGCCGCCAAGACGACCGGAAACCTGCACCTTGATGCCTTTGGCGCCCAGTCTAATAGCGTTCTGCACGGCGCGTTTCATTGCCCGGCGGAACATAACCCGGCGCTCCAGCTGGGATGCGATGCTCTCAGCCACCAACCGGGCATCCAACTCCGGCTTGCGCACTTCCTCAATGTTTACGTGGACAGGCACGCCCATCATCTGGGAAAGCTCGCGACGCAGTTTCTCAACGTCTTCACCCTTCTTACCGATCACAATACCGGGACGAGCGGTCTTGATGGTGATACGCGCGTTCTCGGCGGGACGTTCAATCTCAATCCGGCTCACCGAAGCGGACTTCAGTTTATTGAACAGGTATTCCCGCACTTTGAGATCCGTTAACAAATAACCTGAGTACTGTTTGGGCGATGCATACCAAGTTGAGGTGTGCTTTTTAACGATGCCCAAGCGTATCCCGGTCGGATGTACTTTCTGACCCATCTGGCCTGTCTCCTAGTTGTCAGATACTTTGACCGTGATATGGCAAGTTCGCTTCAAGATGCGATCCGCACGCCCCTTGGCCCGGGGCTTAATGCGCTTCATGGTCATACCTTCGTCAACAAAAATCGCTGAGACCCGCAGTTCGTCAACATCAGCACCGTCATTGTGCTCCGCGTTGGCGATTGCGGATTCCAAAACCTTTTTCACCAGGTGCGCCGCTTTCTTGGTACTGAAAGCCAGGGTATTCAGCGCCTGATCAACCTTCTGACCACGAACCTGGTCGGCCACCAGTCGTGCCTTCTGGGCTGAGACCATGGCGCCTCGCAATTTCGCTGCTGTTTCCATTACCTCACCCTCTTAGCGTTTGGCTTTCTTGTCCGCAGCATGCCCGCGATAATTGCGCGTGGCTGCAAACTCACCGAGTTTATGACCTACCATATGTTCGGTTACCAGAACCGGTACATGCTGGCGGCCGTTGTGGACCGCAATGGTCAGGCCCACCATGTCGGGCAGAATGATGGAACGACGCGACCAGGTCTTGATCGGCTTGCGGCTGTTATTTTCCACCGCCTCTTCCACCTTCTTCAAAAGATGTTCGTCGATGAACGGACCTTTTCTTAGTGAACGTGGCACAATAAATACCTCTTAATCCGTATTACGATTTCGCACCGCGACGACGAACAATCAGCTTGTTCGTGCGCTTGTTTTTGCGTGTTTTCTGGCCCTTGGTGGCGACACCCCAGGGCGTAACCGGATGACGACCGCCGGAAGTGCGGCCCTCACCACCACCGTGGGGGTGATCCACCGGGTTCATGGCCACACCGCGAACGGTGGGGCGCACGCCACGCCAGCGCTTGGCACCGGCCTTTCCGAGAGAGGCCAGTATGTGCTCGGAATTGCCTACCTCACCAATGGTGGCACGGCAATCCGCCAAAACTTTGCGCATTTCACCGGAGCGCAATCGCAGGGTTACGTAGGCACCTTCCCGCGCCAGCAACTGGGCGGAACCGCCGGCACTGCGCACGATCTGGGCACCTTTGCCCGGCTTCAGCTCAATGCAGTGAACCACACTACCCACCGGGATATTACGCAGCGGCAAGCTGTTGCCCACTTTTATGGGCGCATCCTGGCCGGATACCACGGGGGTGCCTGCGGCAATACCCTTGGGCGCGATGATGTAACGACGCTCGCCGTCCTTGTACTTCACCAGGGCGATATTGGCCGACCGGTTCGGATCATACTCCAGACGCTCAACCACACCCTGGATGCCGTCTTTGTTGCGTTTGAAATCAATTACCCGGTAGTGATGCTTGTGACCACCCCCTTTATGACGGGTGGTGATACGACCGGTATTGTTACGACCGCCCTTCTTGGAGTTTTTGTCCAGCAGAGCACCATGGGGAGCCCCTTTATGCAGCTCCGGATTGACTACCTTCACTACAAAGCGGCGACCGGGAGATGTCGGTTTTGCTTTAACCAATGCCATTCGCTTTACTCCTCAATCACTCTGCGCCAAGAAAGTCGATGTCGAAGCCTTCCTGCAGAGACACATAGGCTTTCTTCCAATCAGGGCGCTTGCCCATACTGCGACCGAAGCGCTTGTTCTTGCCCTTCACCCGCAAAGTGCGCACCGACTTGACCTTCACGTCCCACAGCTTCTCCACCGCGGTTTTGATCTCTGCCTTGGTGGCGTCCTTGGCAACCTTAAATACGAACTGGTTGTCCTGATCGGATACGATGGTGGCTTTCTCAGAAATATGAGGTGCCTTCAGTACTTTAAAAATTCGCTCCTGGTTCATGCCAGCTGCTCCTCAAGTTTCTTCAGCGCATCCACTGTCACAACCACTTTGTCGTGGGCAATCAGGCTTACCGGATCGACGGCCTGGGTATCACACACATCAACCTTGGGCAGATTACGGGCGGCCAGATACAGGTTTTCACTGATCTCGTTGGCCACCACCAGCGCTCCCTCGGCATTCAGCTCTTTCAGCTTGGCCGCCATCAACTTGGTTTTGGGGGCTTCCAGGTCGAAGCCGTCCACCACCACCAGCCGCTCCTGACGCACCAGCTCAGACAGAATGCAGCGCATGGCGCCGCGGTACATCTTGCGATTCACCTTTTGGCTGAAGTCCCGGGGCGAGGCCGCGAAGGTCACGCCACCACTGCGCCAAATCGGGCTTCGGATTGTACCGGCACGGGCCCGCCCAGTGCCTTTTTGGCGCCAAGGCTTCTTGCCGCCACCACTCACTTCGGAACGATTTTTCTGTGCTTTCGAGCCCTGCCGACCACCGGCCATAAAGGCCGTTACCACCTGATGCACCAGGGGCTCGTTGAATTCTTTGGCAAATGCCACTTCTGACACAGTCACAGTTCCGCCAGAGGCAATATTCAGATTCATCCGCTAATCCTCTTTGGCTTAACCTTTAACAGCCGGGCTGACAATAACGTCATTGCCTGCAGCACCCGGCACCGCGCCTTTCACCAAAAGAAGGTTTCTTTCAGCATCCACCCGCACAATCTCCAAAGACTGAACAGTGGTTTTGCGGTTACCCATATGCCCGGCCATTTTCTTGCCTTTGAAAACCCGGCCGGGGGTTTGGTTCTGACCGATAGAACCCGGAGCGCGGTGTGACAGCGAGTTACCATGGGTGCTGTCCTGGCCACGGAAATTCCAGCGCTTGATAGTGCCGGCAAACCCCTTACCTTTGGAGGTGCCAGTGATGTCCACCTTGGCGCCGGCTTCAAATACGTCCACCGCGATAGCGTCACCGACTTTATATTCTGCCAGCTCCTCCTGAGTCAGGCGGAATTCCCACAACCCACGACCGGCTTCCACCTCTGCCTTCGCGTAATGACCCGCCAACGCTTTACTCACGCGCGACGCCTTGCGTGCACCAGCGGTCACCTGAACCGCTGTGTAGCCATCCGAATCCGCTGCCTTAACCTGGGTTACGCGGTTGGGCTCAACTTCGATAACGGTAACTGGAACGGACACCCCGTCTTCAGTGAAGATCCGGGTCATGCCACATTTTCGTCCGACTAGACCGATTGCCATATTATTAACCTCTTATGCCATGCTGCCTGCGAGCACGATCAACCCAGTGAGATCTGAACATCAACGCCAGCGGCAAGATCCAGCTTCATCAGGGCGTCGACGGTTTTGTCAGTGGGCTCTACGATATCAACCATTCGCTTGTGAGTACGGATTTCGTACTGATCCCGCGCGTCCTTGTTAACGTGAGGGGAAATCAGCACGGTAAAGTGCTCTTTGCGAGTTGGCAGAGGAATTGGGCCACGCACTTGCGCCCCGGTACGCTTCGCCGTCTCAACGATTTCAAGCGCGGACTGATCAATCAGCTTATGATCAAACGCCTTTAAGCGAATACGAATTTTCTGGTTTTGCATCGCCTGGGAACTCCAGAAATCTCAACAAATAAACAGCAAAAAACCCTGCCTCCTATATCCTGGGGAAGATAAGGAAACGGACTTCTCGGCTTCGTGCCTAGATCAATGCCTAGGCTGTGAATCTCGCGCCCCACCTAAGCGGGGCGCGATAATATAACCCAGCCTCAGGCCGGGTTACAACCCTTTATTCAACTATTTTGGCAACCACGCCGGCACCCACGGTACGGCCACCTTCGCGGATCGCGAAGCGCAGACCTTCTTCCATGGCCACCGGAGCGATCAGGGTCACATCCATCTTGACGTTGTCGCCAGGCATCACCATTTCCACGTCCGCCGGCAGCTCCACCGCGCCGGTAATATCGGTGGTACGGAAATAGAACTGGGGACGATAGCCCTTGAAGAACGGGGTGTGGCGACCGCCTTCATCTTTGCTCAGCACGTACACTTCCGCCTCGAAACGGGTGTGCGGCGTAATGCTGCCGGGCTTGGCCAGCACCTGACCACGCTCCACTTCGTCCCGCTTGGTGCCACGCAGCAGTACGCCCACGTTTTCACCGGCACGACCTTCGTCCAGCAGCTTGCGGAACATTTCCACACCCGTACAGGTGGTCTTGGCGGTGTCTTTGATGCCCACGATTTCGATTTCGTCGCCCACTTTGATGATGCCGCGCTCAACCCGGCCAGTCACCACGGTGCCGCGGCCGGAGATGGAGAACACGTCTTCGATGGGCATCAGGAACGGCTGATCCACCGCCCGTACCGGCTCGGGGATGTACTCGTCNAGGGTTTCCACCAGCCTCTGCACCGCCGGCATGCCGATGTCGGAGGTGTCCCCTTCCAGGGCCTTGAGGGCGGAGCCTTTGATGATCGGCGTGTCGTCACCGGGGAACTCGTATTGGTCCAGCAGCTCCCGCACTTCCATTTCCACCAGCTCCAGCAGTTCTTCGTCGTCCACCATGTCGGCTTTGTTCAGGAAGACCACAATATAAGGTACACCCACCTGGCGGGACAGCAGAATGTGCTCCCGGGTCTGGGGCATGGGGCCATCAGCCGCCGATACCACCAGGATCGCACCGTCCATCTGTGCCGCACCGGTGATCATGTTCTTCACNTAGTCGGCGTGTCCGGGGCAGTCCACGTGGGCATAGTGACGAGTGCTTGACTCATATTCCACGTGCGCGGTGGAGATGGTGATGCCGCGGGCTTTCTCTTCCGGGGCCTTGTCGATGCCGTCAAATGCCACCGCGGCGCCACCCCAAACTTCCGAGCACACCCGGGTCAGGGCGGCGGTCAGGGTGGTTTTGCCATGGTCAACGTGACCAATGGTGCCTACGTTTACGTGCGGTTTGCTGCGTTCAAATTTTTCCCTAGACACTGTTATATACCTCTAACTGTATGATTCTTGAGTCGGTTAGCCTTTCTTGATGATGGCTTCGGCAATATTGTTCGGTGCTTCAGCGTACTTCAGGAACTCCATGGTGAAAGTGGCCCGGCCCTGGGACATACCGCGCAGATCCGTGGCATAACCGAACATCTCGGACAGGGGTACTTCCGCGTTCACGATGCGCACACCGTTCGCTTCATCCATACCCTGGAGAATACCGCGGCGACGGTTCAGGTCACCCATGACATCACCCATGTAGTCTTCGGGGGTAACCACTTCCACCTTCATAATGGGTTCCAGCAGGGCTGGATTGGCTTCCAGACAGCCCTTCTTCACCGCCATGGAACCCGCCATACGGAAGGCGTTCTCGTTGGAATCCACTTCGTGGTAGGAACCATCGTACAGATTGACTTTCACGCCCAGCATGGGATAACCGGCCAAGATACCGGATTCCAGCTGTTGACGACACCCTTTCTCAATGGCCGGAAAGTAATCCTTGGGCACGCTGCCGCCATGAATGGTCTCTTCGAAGATGAAGTCCTCTTCCATATCGGGAATCGGCTCGATCTTCAGCTTCACGTGACCATACTGGCCCCGACCACCGGACTGCTTGACGTATTTGCCTTCCACATCCACGGCTTTACGGATGGTTTCCCGATAGGCCACCTGGGGCTTACCGATATTGGCCTCCACCTTGAACTCCCGCCGCATCCGGTCGACGATGATGTCCAGGTGCAGCTCACCCATACCGGAGATGATGGTCTGCCCGCTCTCTTCGTCGGTCTTGACCCGGAACGAGGGGTCTTCCTGGGCCAGACGCCCCAGGGCCAGACTCATCTTTTCCTGGTCAGCCTTGGACTTGGGCTCCACCGCCACGGAGATAACCGGATCCGGAAACTCCATGCGCTCCAGCACGATCACACTCTTCAGGTCGCACAGAGTATCCCCGGTGGTGATGTCCTTCAGACCCACCGCGGCAGCAATATCTCCGGCACGCACCTCTTTGATCTCTTCCCGGCTGTTGGCGTGCATCTGCAGAATCCGGCCCACCCGCTCTTTCTTCTGCTTGACCGAGTTCATCACCGAGTCACCGGAATTAAGCACCCCGGAATAGACCCGGAAGAACGTCAGGTTACCGACAAAGGGGTCGGTGGCGATTTTGAACGCCAGTGCCGAGAATGGCGCATCGTCAGAAGAGGGTCGCTCTTCTTCGCTGCCGTCCTCGGTAACGCCCTTGATGTTGGCCACTTCATCCGGCGCCGGCAGGAATTCCACCACCGCGTCCAGCATGGCTTGCACACCTTTATTCTTAAACGCGGAACCACACAGCGCCAGAACGATTTCGTTGGCCAGCACCTGCTGACGCAGGCCTGACTTGATGTCGTCCAGACTCAGATCGCCCTCTTCCAGGTACTTTTCCATCAGCTCTTCGGAGGCTTCGGCGGCGGATTCCACCATCTGCTCACGCAGTTCATTACAGGTATCCACCAGATCAGCCGGAATGTCTTCCATGGTGTAGGTCATACCCATGTCGTCTTCATTCCAGTAGATCGCCTTCATGCGCAGCAGGTCAACGATGCCCTTGAATTCGTCTTCGGCGCCGATATTCATGTGAATCGGAACCACTTTGGCGTTGAGACGCTCTTTGATCTGTTTCACCACCCGCAGGAAGTTGGCGCCGGCCCGGTCCATCTTGTTGACGAACACGATACGGGGCACTTCATAGCGGTCTGCCTGCCGCCAGACTGTTTCCGACTGCGGCTGCACCCCGGAGGAACCACAGAACACCACCACGGCACCATCCAGCACCCGCAGGGAGCGCTCCACCTCGATGGTGAAGTCCACGTGCCCGGGGGTGTCGATGATATTGATGCGGTACTGTTGATACTGCTGGTCCATGCCCTGCCAGAAACAGGTGGTGGCCGCGGAGGTGATGGTGATACCCCGCTCCTGCTCCTGCTCCATCCAGTCCATGGTGGCCGCACCGTCATGTACCTCACCGATTTTGTGAGACACACCGGTGTAAAAAAGCACACGCTCGGTGGTCGTGGTTTTACCAGCGTCTACGTGAGCACAGATACCGATATTCCGGTATCGGGAAATTGGGGTTTGACGTGCCACTGTCTTATCCTCAGATTATCCGGTGAATTTAGGGAGAGACTGCCTTAGAAGCGATAGTGAGAAAACGCCTTGTTGGCTTCGGCCATACGGTGTACATCTTCACGCTTCTTCATTGCTGCACCTTTACCTTCGATCGCATCGAGGATTTCGCCGGCCAGACGCAGGGGCATGGACTTCTCGCCCCGTCGGCGGGCAGCGTCCACCATCCAGCGCATGGCCAGAGCGGTACGTCGATTGGGGCGCACTTCGACGGGCACCTGATAGGTGGCACCACCTACGCGGCGGGATTTCACTTCCACCATGGGACGGATCGCGTCCAACGCTTTTTCAAACGTTTCTACGGGATCTTGATTGGATTTTTCGGCAACCCTGTCCAGCGCACCATAAACAATACGCTCGGCAACGGATTTTTTACCGCTTTCCATCACATGGTTGATGAACTTCGCCAGCACCTGGCTCTGGAATTTAGGATCTGGAAGAATTTCGCGTTTTGCGACGACTCGTCTTCTTGGCATGGTTGTTTTCCTGTTTCAGGTTTACCCAAGACATTGGCTTGGCCTTACTCCCGCCAGAATGTAGGCAGGTTAAGTGACAGCCGCATGAATATTCGGCTGTGGTTACGCTTTCGGTCGTTTCGCACCGTACTTGGAACGACCCTGTTTACGATCTGCGACACCGGCGGTATCCAGAGTGCCGCGCACCGTGTGATAACGCACCCCGGGCAGGTCTTTCACCCGGCCGCCACGGATCAGGATTACACTGTGTTCCTGCAGGTTGTGGCCTTCACCACCGATGTAGGATGTCACTTCGTAACCGTTAGTCAGACGTACCCGTGCCACTTTCCGCAACGCCGAGTTCGGCTTCTTGGGAGTGGTAGTGTACACACGGGTACAAACACCTCGGCGCTGAGGACAGGCCTGCAACGCGGGAACGTCGCTTTTGGCTGTCTTGCGCTGACGTGGCTTGCGTACCAATTGGTTAATGGTTGCCATGTAGCTGTTTCTCCAATCAATTTTCCGGGTGGCTCAATGAGCGTTCCCGGATTTAAAGCAAAAAATCCCGTCATCCCCTGGGAAATGGGATGCGAGATTCTAAGAGCCGGTTGCCAACAAGTCAAGGGACTTGCCCCGGACGCCGCCATGACATCCGGGGCCGCCGCTAACTGCCTTTTACTCCTCCGGTGAGTTGAGTGCCTCGCTCAGCGCTTGTTCGGCATCATCCGCCGTAAATTCAGGCACTTGCAGGGAGTCCTCCTGCTCGCGCTGGCGCCGCCGCTCGGCATGGTAGGCAAAACCGGTACCCGCCGGGATCAGACGCCCAACCACCACGTTCTCCTTCAGACCACGCAGTTCGTCCACCTTGCCGGTCACCGCGGCTTCGGTAAGCACTCGGGTGGTCTCCTGGAACGAGGCCGCCGAGATGAAGGACTCCGTGGACAGGGATGCCTTGGTGATACCCAACAATTCACGGTCGTACTTGGCGCCAAACTTCTCGTCCTTCTCCAGCGCTTCGTTTTCGTCCAGCACCCGGGCCAGCTCCACCTGTTCACCCTGAATGAAGCTGGAGTCGCCGGGCTCGGAGATCAACACCTTACGCAGCATTTGACGCACGATGACTTCTATGTGCTTGTCGTTGATGCCCACGCCCTGCAGCCGGTAGACGTCCTGCACCTCATTGACGATATAGCTGGCCACCGCGTTGACGCCTTTCAACCGCAGTATGTCGTGGGGGTTGGACGGGCCATCGGAAATCACCTCGCCCTGCTCCACGCGCTCACCCTCGAAAATATTGAGCTGACGCCACTTGGGAATCAGTTCCTCGTAGGGGTCACCGCCGTCATCCGGGGTAATCACCAGCCGTACCTTGCCTTTGGTTTCCTTACCGAAGGACACCACACCACTCTTCTCTGCCAGAATGGCGGACTCCTTCGGCTTGCGGGCCTCGAACAGGTCCGCCACCCGGGGCAGACCACCGGTGATGTCACGGGTTTTGGAACTTTCCTGGGGAATCCGGGCAATAACATCACCCACTTCCACCTTGGCCCCGTTCTCCAGCTGCACGATGGCCCCCGCCGGCAGATAATACTGCACGGGGATATCGCTGCCGGGCATGGTCACCAGCTCGTTGTCTTCACCCACCAGACGCACCACCGGTCGCTTGTCCTTACCGGAAGCCGGACGGTCCTTGGGATCCAGGATTTCGTAATTGGCCAGACCGGTGAGCTCATCGGTGGTGTGTTTCACCGACAGGCCCTCGTCAAAGTCACCAAAGCTGACGCGCCCGCCCAACTCGGTAATTACCGGGTGCGTGTGGGGATCCCACTGGGCGATGACCTGACCTGAGTCCACGGCGGCGTTGTCCTTGACAGAAATCACCGCGCCGTAGGGGATCTTATAGCGCTCCCGCTCGCGACCCTTGGAATCGGCAATGGCCAGCTCAGCAGACCGGGATACCGTCACCAGGTTGCCACTGCTCTGCTCCACGTACTTGATATTGTGGAGCCGCACGGTACCGGCATTTTTCACCTGGACATTGCTCACGGCGGAGCTTCGCGACGCGGCACCACCAATGTGGAAGGTACGCATGGTCAGCTGGGTACCGGGTTCACCGATGGATTGGGCGGCGATAACGCCGACGGATTCACCGATGTTCACCAGGTGCCCCCGGGCCAGATCACGGCCGTAACACATGCGACAGACCCCGTAACGGGTATCACAGGTGATGGGCGAGCGGCAGCTCACCTCATCCACGGCTTCCGCCTCCAGGCGCTCCACCCACTGCTCGTCCAGCAGGGTACCCCGGGGCGCCAGCACTTCGTCGGTGCCGGGCTTGAGTACATCGTGGGCCACAACCCGACCCAGTACGCGCTCACCCAGAGGCTCAACCACGTCACCGCCCTCAATCAGCGGGGTCATATTGATACCTTCCATGGTGCCGCAGTCGTCTTCGGTCACCACCAGGTCCTGGGCCACATCCACCAGGCGCCGGGTCAGATAACCGGAGTTGGCGGTTTTCAGCGCCGTATCCGCCAGCCCCTTACGGGCACCGTGGGTGGAGATAAAGTACTGCAATACGTTCAGGCCTTCCCGGAAGTTGGCGGTGATGGGGGTTTCGATGATGGAGCCATCCGGCTTGGCCATCAGGCCCCGCATCCCCGCCAGCTGACGGATCTGGGCCTGGGAACCCCGGGCCCCGGAATCCGCCATGATAAAGATGGAGTTGAAGGACTTCTGCTCCACTTCCTTGCCTTCCTTATCCACCACCTTGTCCACGGACAGGCGCTCCATCATGGCCTTGGCCACCATGTCATTGGTGCGGGACCAGATATCGATCACCTTGTTGTAGCGTTCGCCCTGGGTCACCAGACCGGACGCGAACTGGTCTTCGATTTCCCGCACTTCATCTTCGGCCTCGGAGATGATTCGCGCCTTCTCTTCCGGAATCTCCATATCATTGATACCGATGGAGGAGCCGGACAGAGTGGCCTGATGGAAGCCCAGGTACATGAGCTTGTCGGCAAAGATCACCGTGGCTTTCAGCCCCAGCCGCCGATAACAGGCATTGACCAGCCGGGACACGGTTTTCTTGGTCATGGGCTGGTTGATCAGCTCGAAGGGCAAGCCCTCGGGCAACACGTCCCACAGCATGCAGCGACCGGCCGTGGTTTCCGCCAGGAAGGTGCGGGTCTCCATGGTACCGTCTTCCTGTTTAACGGTTTCAGTGACCCTTACCTTGATCCGGGTGTGCGCTGTCACCGCTTTGTTGTACAGCGCCCGCGACACTTCCTGGGTATCAGCGAACACCATGCCCTCTCCCTTGGCATTGATGCTTTCACGGCTGATGTAATACAGCCCCAGAATCACGTCCTGGGTGGGCACGATAATGGGCTCACCGTTGGCCGGGGACAGGATGTTATTGGTAGACATCATCAGGGCCCGGGCTTCCAGTTGCGCCTCCAGGGTCAGCGGCACGTGCACCGCCATCTGGTCACCGTCGAAGTCAGCGTTGTAGGCCACACACACCAGTGGGTGCAGCTGGATCGCCTTACCTTCAATCAACTGGGGTTCAAAAGCCTGAATACCCAAGCGGTGCAGGGTGGGTGCCCGGTTCAGCATCACCGGGTGCTCGCGGATGACCTCCGCCAGAATGTCCCAGACCTCCGCGGTTTCCCGCTCCACCATTTTTTTGGCGGCCTTGATGGTGGTGGCCAGACCCCGGGCTTCCAGCTTGGCGAAGATAAACGGCTTGAACAGCTCCAGCGCCATTTTCTTGGGCAGCCCGCACTCGTGCAGCTTGAGGGTGGGACCCACCACGATAACGGAACGGCCGGAGTAATCCACCCGCTTGCCCAGCAGGTTCTGCCGGAAGCGGCCCTGCTTGCCCTTGATCATGTCCGCCAGGGATTTCAGCGGCCGCTTGTTGGAGCCGGTAATGGCGCGACCACGGCGACCGTTGTCCAGCAGGGCGTCCACCGCCTCCTGCAGCATGCGCTTCTCATTGCGCACGATGATGTCCGGCGCATTGAGGTCCAACAGCCGCTTGAGACGGTTGTTACGGTTGATCACCCGGCGATACAGATCGTTCAGGTCAGAGGTGGCGAAGCGGCCACCGTCCAGGGGTACCAGGGGCCGCAGATCCGGCGGCAACACCGGCAACACGCTGAGAATCATCCAGGTGGGATCATTGCCGGAGTCGTGGAACGCCTCCATCAGCTTCAGCCGCTTGGTGATCTTCTTGATCTTGGTTTCGGAGTTGACCGTGGGCAGCTCTTCCCGCAGTTCGCGGATTTCCTGCTCCAGATCCATGTCCTTCAGCAGCTTTTGAACCGCCTCGGCACCCATGCTGGCGTCGAACTCGTCCCCGAACTCTTCCAGAGCCTCGTAGTATTGCTCATCGGTGAGCATCTGCCCCCGCTCCAGAGTGGTGGTACCGGGGTCGGTCACCACAAAGGATTCGAAATAAAGCACCCGCTCAATATCCCGCAGGGTCATATCCAGCAACAGGCCGATGCGGGAAGGCAGGGATTTGAGGAACCAGATGTGAGCCACCGGGCTGGCCAGCTCGATATGCCCCATGCGGTCACGGCGCACTTTGGATAGCGTCACCTCAACGCCACATTTTTCACAGATGACGCCGCGATGCTTAAGCCGCTTGTACTTGCCGCACAGGCACTCGTAGTCCTTGATGGGACCGAAAATCCGGGCACAAAACAAGCCGTCCCGCTCAGGTTTGAACGTTCGATAGTTAATGGTTTCCGGTTTCTTCACTTCACCGAAGGACCAGGCGCGAATCATTTCCGGGGACGCCAATCCAATTCGAATCTGATCGAATTCTGCGTCTTGTCCCTGTGCTTTCAGCAGGTTCAGTAAGTCTTTCACTGAATATCCTCCACTCGGAGCCAGTAAGGCGGGCCCGTGGACCCGCCGCGTCTAAGTCGTGTTACTCGTTTTCCAACTCGATATCGATACCGAGCGAGCGAATCTCTTTCACCAGTACGTTGAAGGATTCGGGCATGCCCGGATCCATGCGGTGATCGCCATCCACAATATTCTTGTAAATGCGGGTTCGCCCGTTCACATCATCGGATTTCACGGTCAGCATTTCCTGCAGGGTGTAGGCGGCCCCATAAGCTTCCAGAGCCCAGACCTCCATCTCCCCGAAACGCTGACCGCCGAACTGGGCTTTACCACCCAGGGGCTGCTGAGTAACGAGACTGTACGAGCCGGTTGACCGGGCATGCATCTTGTCGTCCACCAGGTGATTCAACTTCAGCATGTACATGTAACCCACGGTCACCGTGCCGTCGAACTGCTGACCGGTACGACCATCGAACAGCACCATCTGACCGCTGTCAGGCACTCCGGCCAGCTGCAGCATTTCCTTGATCTCCGGTTCCTTGGCGCCGTCGAACACCCGGGTTGCCATGGGCACACCCTTGCTCAGGTTGGCGGCCAGTTCCAGGATCTCGTCATCGCTGAAACTCTCCAGGTCTTCCTGCTTGTCACTGATGCCGTTGTAGATCTTATCCAGGAACTCCCGCATCTTGGCCACTTCCTCTTTGGCCCGCAGCATGGCTTCCAGGCGCTTGCCCAGACCATGGGCGGCCATGCCCAAATGGGTTTCCAGAATCTGACCCACGTTCATCCGTGACGGTACGCCCAGCGGGTTCAGCACCACGTCCACCGGTTCGCCATTGGCGTCGTAGGGCATGTCCTCAACCGGCATAATGACGGAGATAACACCTTTGTTACCATGGCGCCCGGCCATCTTGTCACCGGGTTGAATGCGACGCTTCACCGCCAGGTGCACTTTAACGATCTTCAAAACGCCATGGGCCAGGTCATCGCCACTGGAAATCTTGCGCTTTTTCTCCGCCAGTTTCTGTTCCTGCTCGGAACGCACGTCTTCCAGATAGCCTTTGCTGGCTTCCAGCTGCTCCGCCAGTTGGTCGGAAGTGGGGCGCAGGTCGAACCACTGGGCCGGCTCCAGGGAATCCAGCACCTCATTGGTGATGGTGTCGCCTTTTTTCAGACCGGCACCAGCCGCCACCACGGTTTCACCGTTCAGCAACCGCCGCAGACGGCCCAGGGTGGCCCCCTGAATGATCCGGAACTCGTCGTTCAGATCCTTACGGTATTTGTCGATTTCGGCATTCTCGATATCAATGGCACGCTGGTCCTTTTCCACTCCGTCACGGGTAAAGACCTGTACATCGATAACCGTACCCTTGGTGCTGGAAGGCACCCGCAGAGACGTATCTTTCACATCCGACGCCTTCTCACCAAAAATGGCACGCAGCAGTTTTTCCTCCGGCGTCAGTTGGGTTTCGCCTTTCGGCGTCACCTTGCCCACCAGAATGTCGCCGGGGCCCACTTCGGCACCGATATGCACAATGCCGGACTCATCCAGCTTGGCCAGGGCGGCTTCACCCACGTTGGGAATATCCGAGGTGATTTCCTCCGGCCCCAGCTTGGTGTCCCGGGCCACACAGGTCAGTTCCTGAATGTGAATGGTAGTGAAGCGGTCATCCTGTACCACCCGCTCGGAAATCAGGATGGAATCCTCGAAGTTGTAGCCATTCCAGGGCATGAAGGCCACGCGCATATTCTGACCCAGGGCCAGCTCACCCATGTCCACCGAAGGACCATCCGCCAGAATGTCACCGCGGGCGATCACGTCGCCCACTTTTACCAGAGGGCGCTGGTTAATACAGGTGTTCTGATTGGAACGGGTGTATTTGGTGAGGTTGTAGATGTCCACACCGGCATCGCCTTCCTCGGCGATCTCGTCGTCATGGGCCCGCACCACAATCCGGGCCGCATCCACGCGGTCCACCACGCCGCCCCGCAGGGCCACCTGACAAACGCCGGAGTCGCGGGCCACAATGCCTTCCATGCCGGTACCCACCAGGGGTTTCTCCGCCCGCAGCGTTGGCACCGCCTGACGCTGCATGTTGGAACCCATCAATGCCCGGTTGGCGTCATCGTGCTCCAGGAAAGGGATCAGAGAGGCCGCCACCGACACCACCTGACGGGGGGACACGTCCATCAGGGTGACGTTCTCAGCAGTGGTCACCGTAAATTCATTGCGGTGTCGCACCGGCACCAGGTCTTCAACCAGATTGCCTTCATCGTCAACCTCCGCATTGGCCTGGGCAATAACGTACTCGCCCTCTTCAATGGCGGAGAGATAGATCACCTCATCGGTCAACTTGCCATTGGCCACCCGGCGATAGGGGCTTTCCAGGAAGCCGTAATCGTTGGAGCGGGCAAACGTGGCCAGGGAGTTGATCAGGCCGATATTGGGACCTTCCGGTGTCTCAATGGGGCAGACCCGCCCGTAATGAGTGGGATGTACGTCACGCACCTCGAAGCCGGCACGCTCCCGGGTCAAGCCACCCGGACCCAAGGCCGACACCCGGCGTTTGTGGGTGATCTCGGACAGCGGGTTGTTCTGGTCCATAAACTGGGACAGCTGACTGGAACCGAAGAATTCCTTGATGGCAGCGGCCACCGGTTTGGCATTGATCAGATCCTGCGGCATCAGGCCTTCGCTTTCCGCCAGGGACAGGCGTTCTTTCACCGCCCGCTCAACCCGAACCAAGCCCACGCGGAATTGATTTTCCGCCATCTCGCCCACGCAGCGCACCCGCCGGTTGCCCAGGTGATCGATGTCGTCCACCACGCCGTTGCCGTTGCGGATTTCCACCAGGCACTTGAGCACGTCCACAATGTCCTCGCGGGACAGAGTGCCCTCACCCAGGATGTCCTCGCGACCCAGGCGCCGATTGAACTTCATCCGGCCCACGGAAGAAAGGTCGTAGCGCTCAGCGGTAAAGAACAGGTTCTTGAACAGGCTCTCGGCCGCTTCTTTGGTTGGGGGCTCGCCGGGACGCATCATGCGATAGATTTCCACCAGGGCTTCCAACTGGTTGCTGGTGGGATCGGTACGCAGGGTATCGGAAATGAACGGACCGCGATCCAGCTCATTGATGTACAGGGTTTCGAATTCGGTGACGCCGGCTTCCGCCAGTTGATCCAGCAGTGCCACAGTGATTTCGGCATTACAGTCGCAAATCAGCTCGCCGGTGGATTTGTCGACGATGTTGCGGGCGATGACCCGCCCCGCCAGATACTCTTTGGGTACCGCCATCCATTCGATGTTGGCTTTTTCCAGCTGCCGGATATGGCGGGCAGTGATACGGCGACCCTCTTCCACCACCACTTCGTCACCGGCTTTAATGTCGAACATGGCGGTTTCACCACGCAGACGCTCCGGAATCAGACGCAGCTTGAATTCGCCACCTTCCAGGATCACGGTGTTGGTGTCGAAGAACATCTCCAGCATTTCTTCGTTTTCATAGCCCAGTGCCCGCAGCAGAATGGTGGCCGGCAGCTTGCGGCGACGGTCAATACGCACATAGACCAGATCCTTGGGATCGAACTCGAAGTCCAGCCAGGAACCCCGGTAGGGAATAATGCGGGCGGAATACAGTAATTTGCCGGAGGAGTGGGTTTTACCGCGGTCGTGGTCGAAGAATACACCGGGTGAACGATGCAGCTGAGAAACAATAACCCGCTCGGTGCCGTTGATTACAAAGGTGCCGTTTTCCGTCATCAACGGAATCTCACCCATGTAGACTTCCTGCTCTTTAATATCTTTGATGGCTTTGTTGGAGGACTCTTTGTCATAAATGATCAGGCGGATCTTCACCCGCAACGGCGCGGAATAGGTTGCGCCCCGCATCTGACATTCCTGGACATCGAAAACCGGTGTGCCCAGTTGATAGTCCACATACTCCAGAGCCGCATTGCCGGAATAGCTCTGAATGGGAAATACGGATTTAAAGGCTGCCTGCAGCCCTTCATCAATACGCTCATCTGACTTGTTATCGAGTTGCAGGAACTTACGATAAGAATCCAACTGAATGGCCAGCAGGTAGGGCACCTCCATGGCGTCAGTGAGTTTACCGAAGTCCTTACGGATTCTTTTCTTCTCGGTGAAAGAATATGCCATCTGAGTTCCTCAGCTTGTCACTCTGCAAAATTAAAAAATTTCGCTTTTTCGAAGTGGGTACTTCGCCTAATGTCCCTTTCGGGATTACTATGTGATGAAGCGCCGCGAACAACACCGGCCGCTACATCTTGGTTCTGGCCATGCTGATATCTCTCCAGCAGGGTCCAAGCCCGCTTTCGCGCGCTTTTATAGAAACGTCAAAGGGCCGGTGGCGAATCTGCCACCAGCCCCCGAGCAAATTGCGCAAATAATACGCAGCTTGCCAAGCTGTTACTTGAGCTCGACTTTAGCGCCGGCGTCTTCCAGCTCTTTCTTGATTTTCTCGGCTTCTTCCTTATCGGCGCCTTCCTTAATCGGTTTAGGTGCACCTTCAACCATTTCCTTGGCTTCTTTCAGGCCCAGACCGGTGATGCCACGTACCGCCTTAATAACTGCGACCTTGTTTTCGCCAAAGGATTCCAGGATGACGTCAAATTCGGTTTTCTCTTCTGCGGCGGCACCGGCGTCAGCGCCAGGTGCTGCTGCGGCTACAGCAACAGGTGCTGCGGCGGAAACGCCGAATTTCTCTTCGATGGCTGAAACCAGTTCAACCAGATCCATTACGCTCATCTCAGCGATGGCGTTCAAAATATCTTCGTTAGACAGAGCCATGGTTCAATACTCCAATATGAATGAGTTCAAAGTAAATTTCAAAATCAAGCTGCTTTTTGGTCTTTGACCGCTGCGACCACACGGGCGATCTTGCCGGGAACGTCGTTGAGTGTACGGGCGAACTTGGTAACAGGCGCCTGCAATACACCAGCGAGCATGCCCAGGGCTTGTTCGCGGGTCGGAAGCTTAGCCAGACGGTCGATCTCGGCAGCGCCATACATCACGCCACCCACCGCCAGGGCTTTCACTTCCAACTTGTCGTTTTCCTTGGCGTAGTCCTTGATCATACGTGCCGCAGCACCGGGATCTTCCAGGGACAATGCCAGGATAGTCGGGCCGACCAGGGTTTCGGTGAGACACTCAAACTCAGTGTCCTTCACCGCCAGTTTGGCCAGGGTGTTGCGCACCACTTTCAGGTACACACCCTGGTCCCGGGCCTGTTTGCGCAACTCAGTCATTTGCGCCACAGACAAACCGCGATAGTCAGCGATTACAGCAGACAGAGCACCAGCAGCAACTTCATTGACTTCGGCAACAATTGCCTTCTTGCCTTCCAGATTAAGTGCCACTGAACACCTCTTTTTTGCTAGGTTTCGTTTCCCTTCCGGTTTCCCGGAAAGGTCGCGGTGCCCGACTCAGAGCAACTGAATCTTGAACCACCGCGTCTGCGCAGGCAGGTTTAAGCCGGTTCCCATTGCCTAATGAATACCGGCACCTGCGGTCTTTGACGCGCCCCTCGCCTTGCGTTGAGGGGGCTCAAAGTCTGTACACAGCCTTAGATTTCCAGGCTGCCCTGATCAATCGGCACTCCCGGCCCCATGGTGGAGGAGAGAGTAATGCGCTTGATATAGGTTCCTTTGGAACTGGACGGCTTTGCCTTCTTCAGGTCCAGCATTAACGCTTCCAGATTTTGCTTGATCGCGCCAGGCTCAAAACCGATCTGACCGATAGAGCAGTGGATGATCCCGGCCTTGTCAGTGCGGTAACGTACCTGGCCGGCCTTGGCATTTTTCACTGCGGTGGCCACGTCCGGGGTGACAGTACCGGTCTTGGGGTTGGGCATCAGGCCGCGGGGACCCAGAATCTGGCCCAGTTTACCCACCACCCGCATGGCATCCGGAGAAGCCACCACCACATCAAAATCCAGGTTGCCTTTCTGCACTTCTTCCGCCAGGTCTTCCATACCCACCAGATCGGCACCCGCCTCGCGGGCGGCGTCGGCATTGGCGCCCTGGGTGAATACGGCCACGCGCACGGTCTTACCGGTGCCGTTGGGCAACACACTGGCGCCCCGCACCACCTGGTCGGACTTACGCGGATCCACGCCCAGATTCACGGAAACGTCGATGCTTTCCTTGAACTTCACCGTGGAAAGCTCAGCCAGCAGGGCTACGGCTTCCACCACATCGTATTGCTTGTTGCGGTCCACCTTCTCGCGGATCGCCTTTTGTCGCCTGGTCAGCTTGGCCATCTTACACACCCTCCACATCAAGACCCATCGCCCGGGCTGAGCCGGCAATGGTTCGCACTGCCGCATCCATATCCGCCGCTGTAAGGTCGGGCATTTTCATGGTTGCGATCTCTTCCAGCTGAGCGCGGGTGACTTTGCCCACCTTGTTTTTGTTGGGCTCGCCACTGCCTTTCTGAATGCCGGCTTTTTTCTTCAGCAGAATGGAGGCCGGAGGGGTTTTGGTAATAAAGGTGAAAGAACGGTCGTTGTAGACTGTAATCACCACCGGAATGGGCATGCCCGCCTCAAACGCCGGAGGCTGGGTCTGGGCGTTGAACGCCTTACAGAATTCCATGATGTTCACACCATGCTGACCCAGTGCCGGGCCCACCGGTGGACTGGGGTTGGCCTGACCGGCCTTTACCTGAAGCTTGATATAAGCCTGTATTTTCTTTGCCATTTCATCGACTCCTCGGGTCCAAACGCCGGCAGGCTCCCCGCACAAAGTAACATCCCCACCCCAACATCAGGGCGAGGCTCGAAATTCTAGCCTTTTTCCACCTGACCGAACTCCAACTCCACAGGAGTGGATCGGCCGAAGATCAACACTGCCACCTGCAGTCGGCTCTTCTCGTAGTTGACCTCTTCCACCACGCCGTTGAAATCCGCAAACGGACCATCGGTAACCCGCACCACTTCGCCGGGCTCAAACAGAGTCTTCGGCTTGGGTTTCTCGACCCCATCCTCAACCCGCTGCAGAATGGCTTCCGCCTCGCGATCACTGATGGGGGCCGGCTTGTCAGCGGTGCCACCGATAAAACCCATCACTTTCGGGCAATCTTTAACCAAGTGCCAGGTGGCATCATTCATCTCCATCTGCACCAGCACATAGCCCGGAAAAAACTTGCGCTCACTTTTGCGCTTTTGGCCGCCACGCATCTCCACCACTTCTTCGGTGGGCACCAGAATCTCCCCAAACTGGTCTTCCATCTCCGCCAGCCGGATTCGCTCGGTGAGAGACCGCTTCACATGCTTTTCAAAGCCTGAGTAGGCGTGCACCACATACCACCGCTTTGCCATCTGCAACCTCTTGCCGTTAACCGATGATGCTGGAGATGATGGCTCCCAGCGCCCAGTCGAGCCCCCACAGGATCAGCGCCATAATCGCCACCACCAACACCACGATACCCGTGGTCTGCAGCGTCTCCTGCTTGGTGGGCCAGACCACTCGGCGAACTTCGGCCCGGGCGTCCTGCAACAGCCCAAGAAAGGCCTTGCCACGGGTGGTAAATGAGGCCACCAGCGCCGCCAGTATTCCCGCCACCACCACGCCGATCACCCGATACAACAGGGGCTGGTCATCATAGTAGGCATTACCCACCACGGCCGCGGCGATAATTATCACCACCAGCAGCCACTTGAACATATCCGCCGGGGAGGACTGGGACTGGTCTGTGCTTGTTGTCATATGGGCTTAACCACGCGCCTGCGGCACGACTGTACCGCCCGCAGGGAGCTTGCTCGAATTTTGGCAGGCCAGGAGGGACTCGAACCCCCAACACCCGGTTTTGGAGACCGGTGCTCTACCAATTGAACTACTGGCCTAATTCA
>NZXG01000045.1 GCA_002701845.1 Pseudomonadales bacterium | reverse complement strand
GGCGGAGAGTGCGCGTGTGGAACTTGCCACATGATCGTTGCGGAGGAGTGGTTTGACAAGACCGGTGCGATCACCGATGCCGAAGAACAAATGCTATCCATGACTCCAGAGCGGACGAATACCTCGCGCCTGGGTTGTCAGGTCAAAGCCAAAGAGGCAATGGATGGTATGACCGTTCACTTGCCAGAATTTCAGATGTAATCTCGGAGCGAACCATGTCAACAGAAACAAGTACAATTGATAACATTCAGAAAAAAGTGATCAACACCACATCCAGAGTGGTGCCTATGTACTCGCAGATCAAGGCATTAAAAGTGCTGATGAAGACCAAGAAGAAGATCATCGGCACAAAGCGCCCCCAGATCAACTTTGTCGAAAAACCTTTGCCTGACGTCAACACACTGGCGCTCGAAGACATCGACACCAGTAATCCTTTTCTCTACCGGCAAGGCCAGTGGGGGGCTTACTTCAAGCGGCTGCGTGACGAGGCGCCGGTTCACTATCAGAAGAACAGCCCCTTCGGGCCATTTTGGTCGGTGACACGCTATGAAGACATTCTGTTCGTTGACAAGAGTCATGAGCTTTTTTCCTCCGAGCCGCAAATTATCCTGGGTGATCCCCCGGAAGGGCTGGCGGTGGAAATGTTCATCGCCATGGATCCGCCCAAGCATGACGTGCAGCGTCGGGCGGTGCAGGGCGTTGTGGCACCAAAGAACCTGAAGGAAATGGAAGAGCTGATTCGCAGTCGTACTAGAGATGTGCTTAGTAGCCTGCCCTTGGATAAACCCTTCAACTGGGTGCCGGCAGTATCGAAGGAACTCACGGGACGTATGCTGGCTACACTGCTGGATTTCCCTTATGAGGAGCGCCACAAATTAGTTGACTGGTCGGATCGGCTGTCCGGCGCATCATCGGCAACTGGTGGCGAGTTTACCAGTGAAGATGTGTTTTTTGACGACGCTGCAGATATGGCTCGAGCTTTCTCCGAACTTTGGCGCGACAAGGAAGCACGCCGAAAGGCAGGCGAAGCACCTGGTTTCGACTTGATTAGCATGCTGCAGAGCAACGAAGACACCAAGGATTTGATCAATCGTCCGTTGGAGTTTATTGGGAATCTGGCGCTGCTTATCGTGGGCGGCAATGACACCACGCGTAACTCCATGAGCGGCGGGGTGTTGGCTTTGAACCAGTTCCCCGAGGAATTCGCCAAATTGAAAGCAAATCCGGATCTGATTTCGAACATGGTTTCTGAAATCATCCGTTGGCAAACCCCGCTGGCGTATATGCGCCGGGTCGCCACGCAGGACGTGGAGCTGTGCGGGCAGACCATCAAAAAGGGTGATCGCGTGTTGATGTGGTACGCCTCGGGCAATCGGGATGAGCGGAAATTTGAAGCCCCAGATCAGTTTATTATTGATCGTAAGGACGCCCGAAATCATATGGCATTTGGCTACGGCGTCCACCGCTGCATGGGTAACCGCTTGGCCGAACTACAATTGCGCATTTTATGGGAGGAGCTGCTGAAACGATTCGACAATATTGAAGTTGTTGGCGAGCCGGAACGTGTGCAGTCCAACTTCGTGCGGGGCTATTCCAAGTTGATGGTCAAACTGACCCCTAAACGTTGAGACAGCGTGTAACCAGTATGTCGTCCGAACAATTCGACTATGTTGTGGTCGGTGCGGGTTCGGCCGGTTGCGCTGTTGCCAATCGGCTCTCCGAGAGCGGTCGCCATTCGGTTCTGCTGCTCGAAGCTGGTCCAGAGAGTCGGCGCAATCCGTTCGTAAACACGCCGCTAGGCTTCCTGCAGCTTATGTTCAGCCGCCGCTTCAATTGGCAGTTCAATACCGAACCCCAGCGGCATATGTATGACAGAGCACTGTTTCAGCCCCGTGGCAAGATGGTTGGTGGCTCTAGTGGCATGAACGCGCAGGTCTATATCCGCGGGCATGCCTCGGATTATGATGAGTGGGCCCGCCTTGGTTGCANCGGCTGGTCGTACTCTGAGGTGTTGCCTTACTTCCGCAGGTCTGAACATTTCGAGCCGAAGCTGGCGTCGGCTGACGTAGCATTTCACGGTCAGGGCGGACCGCTCAATGTAGCGGAGCGTCGCTATACCAATCCACTAAGCGTGGTGTTTTTAGACGCAGCGATACAGGCGGGCTACCAGCGCAATGCGGATTTCAACGGCAGTGAACAGGAGGGCGTNGGGTTTTACTACGCCTATCAGAAGAACGGTGTGCGCTGCAGCAATGCACGGGCGTATCTTGAACCCGCAGCGGGCCGTTCCAATCTGACGGTTCGCAGTGATNCGCAAGTTACCCGTGTATTGTTAGAAGGCACCCTCGCTACCGGCGTTGAGTACCGCAGCGCAAAGGGGCTGGTGCAGGTCTGTGCCCGACGCGAGGTTGTACTCTGCGGTGGCGCGTTCAACTCGCCACAATTGCTGATGCTGTCCGGTATTGGCCCGCCTGAGGAACTGGCACGGCACGGAATCAAGCTGCGCCATGCGCTGGAAGGCGTGGGACAAAATCTTCAGGACCATATTGACGTGTTTGTGCGCGTTAAAGCGCGCAGTCGGCAGAGCATCTCGATGCATCCGAGCTACTGGCTCACCGGGCTGCGGGCCCTGCTGCAATACATGAGCAGGCGGTGTGGTGTGCTGTCGAGCAATGGTGCCGAGGCTGGCGGATTCATCCGTTCCCGAGCCGAGGAGCCGTTGGCTGACCTGCAGTTGCATTTCGCACCAATGCTGTACGCTGATCACGGGCGGGATCTGAAGACTGCGATGAGCGGTTATGGTTACGCGGTGATGATCTACGGGCTAAGGCCACTGTCGCGCGGCCGCGTCGGTTTGCACAGCGCCGATCCGTTCGCGGCACCGTTGATCGATCCCAATTATATGGCCGAGTCCGCCGATGTCGAGCAGCTCGTTCGTGGGGTGCATCTGGTGCGTAAGATTTTGGCGCAGCCGCCCTTTGCACCGCACCATGAGGTCGAGGTGTCGCCGGGGCCTGCTTTGCAGAATGACGACGACTTGGCCGACTGGGTGCGTCGCAGCGGCGAGTCGGCGTATCACCCAGTCGGCACCTGCAAGATGGGCGTCGATCCGATGGCGGTGGTCGATCCGCGTCTACGTGTGCATGGCCTGCAATGCCTGCGGGTGGTCGATGCCTCCATCATGCCAACCCTGGTGGGTGGCAATACCAATCAGCCGACGACCATGATCGGCGAGAAGGGCGCCGCGATGATACTTGAGGATGCCGGGGAAGCGGCCATCTGAGCGCCCTGTGTGGGTGTCACAGGGCACAGTTGGAGTCTTAACTTCTGATCAATCTGATCCTAAAACACAATTGAAAGAGACAGGCTATGGCAATCAAACGAAAAGAGACGACAGTCATTGTGGGCGGTGGACATGCTGCAGGTGCCCTTATGACAGCCTTGCTGCAAAAAAAATATCAACATGATGTGATTCTGGTGGGTGAAGAGCCCCATCCGCCGTATCAGCGTCCGCCCCTGTCCAAGAATTACCTTGCAGGAGAGGTTGATCAGGCGTCGCTGTACCTGAAGCCGCGCTCGATGTATGAGAACGGCGGCTATCAATTACGGCTGGGCGTACGTGCCGAACAAATTGATCGGGACAACAAGATCATCGGATTGTCGGACCAGAGCACGTTGAAATACGATCGATTGGTTTTGGCAACGGGGTCACACGTGCGACGCTTGAAGGTGCCCGGGTCAGACTTGCAGTGCATTCATTATCTGCACGACATCGCTGACACAGATGCCCTGCGTGACCAATTAATCCCCGGGAAGCGTTTAGTCATCGTTGGCGGCGGCTATATTGGCCTTGAAGTGGCAGCCAGCGCCATCAAGAAAAGGGTGGGAGTCACAGTTCTGGAAGCCGCCGATCGTCTTATGCAGCGCGTAACTGGCCCAGAAATGTCTGCTTTCTTTTACGCCAAGCACAATGCGGCTGGCGTGGATGTACGTCTGAACGCGGCCGTAACCGGTTTCGAAGCAGGTGATCAGGGGCGCGTGGCTGGCGTGACGTTGGCGGATGGAGGTAAAGTGCAGGCCGACATTGTGCTTGTCTCGATTGGCGTTATACCGGAAACCGCGCTGGCCGAGGCTTCTGGGCTACCCTGTGATGATGGTATTGTCGTCGACGAGTTTACCCGTACTAGTGATCCTGAGATCCTGGCGATTGGCGACTGTACCCGCCACCGGAATCTTTTCTTTGAGAAAATGCAGCGGCTTGAATCAGTCGCCAACGCGGTCGATCAGGCCCGTATTGCAGCCGCCACCCTAATGGGCGAGGAGAAGCCCTACAATAGCGCCCCGTGGTTCTGGTCGAACCAGTATGACCTTCGATTACAGATGGTTGGGTTGTCGCAAAATCATGACCAGCGTGTTGTACGCGGCTGTTTCGAGAAAGAGGAATTTGCGGTGTTCTATCTACGAGAGGGCCAAGTCATCGCTGTTGACGCGGTGAATATGCCGGTGGCTTTCATGGTTGGCAAGCAGCTGGTTCAGCATCGTAAGAGCGTCAGTGCAGAAGCATTGAGTGATCCGCATAGTGAACTAAGGAACCTCTGAACAACCCCACAGATTACTGCTGGTCAAGGCGTTGCGGCGGCACTGGCCGAAGGTGGAGATCATCTTTCGGGGCGACAGCGGCTTTTGCCGCTGGAGAATCCTGCGCTGGTGTGAGCGACACGACGTGCGCTATTTCGTCGGGCTGGCCAAGAATGGTCGGGGAAAGGCGCAAGTGGCGCCGTGGATCGATCGGGCCGATTCCCTGCATAAACAGACTGGCAAGAAGCAGCGTCTGTTTGCCTCTATTCACTACGGCGCGCTCAGCTGAGACAAGCTGCGACGGGTCATCGTCAAGGCCGAGCACAATCGCCTGGGTGCCAACCCCCGCTTCGTGGTGACCAACCTGGCGCAGACGGATCTGTACCTATACGACAAGCTCTACTGTGCGCGGGGCGACATGGAGAACCGGATCAAGGATCAGCAGCTGGATCTGTTTGCCGGGCGCACGTCCAGCTGTCGCTGGTGGACCGTTCCGGCAGTTGCTCTCGGGGCTGGCTTACACGCTGTTTGAAAGGTTGCGATGCCGCGCCTTGCGAGCGCCACTCCCAATACGCTGCGCTGACACTGCTAAAAATCGACACGGTCATCGTCTGCAACAAACGCCGAATCCGCATCCTGCTGAGCAGTGCCTGTCCGCATCAGGATCTGTTCCGCAGCGTGGCCCTGCATCTGAACACCTCATAGCCCACAAGGAGTGCTGCCCCGGCACGTTGATAAACAGTGGGGGTTGGGGAAGCTGTGTCCGGAGAACACAAAAAGACCGAAAAAACAGGCAAAATCCAATCAATCAAACGCGCCTTATAAAAACCGCCAAAAGAAAAGTGGAAATCACTCTAAAGCAACACCTTCATGCGACATTGGGGCTAGCCAGCCGTGCTGTAGGCAAACATCTTTTTGATGATCAAAAATGGATGCACCACTTTCGATCGCTCGATTTGACTTTCGAGCAAATACACAGCCAACTAACGGCGTTTGCCAAGACGCATCGCAATGTGACACTGAATCTTGCTTTCGATGAATTCCGAGTGTTTGTGGTCTCCTTGAAAGCCCACATCTCCCCATACTCGTTCTTCATCTCCGTGTAGAAAATTTTCTGTCTGCGTGACGTCGTGTGCATTGGCCGGAGTCGTAGCAATGGTCAGGTTGTTGGTATTGAATTCGATGGGCGGCTTGTCTGAACCAAAATCAACCCACATATTTTGTTGAAGAGGCTTTGTTTGTGTAACATTATAAAAGTCCACGAAGTCGAGCTTCAGTGATTGCCTGAACTCGGTTGGTTACTCTAAGCTCGCTGAAAATCCTCTTCATATGCCATTTGACGGCATCCTCCGTCACATCAAGCCGCTCTGCGATTTCTCTGTTGGTCATTCCGTTGCTTACACATTTTAACACGGAAAGCTGCTTTATCGTGATAGTTGAGTGGGTATCGCCTGATATTGGGCGCGTGCTGGAGCCCTCTGTCTTGAGCTCGAGTTCCTTTGTGGCTTTAGCCTCAGAGCTGCCGTCGTCTGGCGACTCATCAAAAAGATCATGATCAATGGGGCTAAGAGCAAGTAGCGCTTTTTTAATCCAGAGCCTTGTGAAGTGACAATTTAGATGTTCTGCAAGTAGGTTGGCATCAATAATTCTGCGCTTCGCTAATTTTGACGAGCCAAGGGCAAAGGCTGCCAATGCCTGGCAGTACTGGGCAGAGACGTTGGTTCTAGCGTCTGAAATCGTGCTGGCGCACTTTAGCGCTTGTTTGGCATATGTTTCGGCGACGCCAAACTGTTTACCAAGCTGCAGCCTATACATTGAGTTTACTAGGGCGATATGTGCCAGAATGGCCAGGTTTTGATTCGGCAGGAATGTCAACTCACTTTCTTCGGGGAGTATGGGTGGCTCTGGCTGCTCGCTGTTCAGAAGAGTAAACTCAGCTAGCTGAACTTTTGCCAGAGTTTTAAGGCGAGGAAGCTCGCGCTCGCAGGCGGTTGAGAGCACCTGTTCCAACAGGGCCATCGCTCTGTCCCGAAACCCCTGGTAGTATAATAATCGGCTATGGTTTTGTGTATATCCCCAGAGAATGTCGGTGACGCCATAATTCAAGGCAAAATCGAAGGATGCCTGTGCAGATTCGTGGTTAACCAGGTGATGGTTCTTTTCGTGCAGGATTTGCAATTCAAGAACACCAAACATCTTGCTTAAAAATATTTTTGGTATCCCAATATTTTCTGCTATTTCATTCACCTGACGCAACAGATGCATTGCCCGGGCTATGTCACCTTTAAACAATTCTGCCAGAATTTCTGCCGTTTTAAGCCAGATAAAGGCATAGTATTGATTGGATGACTGGTTGACGACATCCGCTTTGTGCAGTAACCGCTCAAAATCTTCAAAGCGGCGGTCACTGGAGGCAATGAATGCCTGGCACGTAAGCGCAGCACCTTTTCCGATTATGTTACGGTCACCAAAAGAACTAATCCATTTCTCACAGAGCGTCTGACTCTCCAGCAATTCATCGTGTGTGGCTTTACCTATTGCGGTAACCAATTCCAGCCACCCTTCCTCATTGAGTTTGCTCTCTCCCCGATAAGTCGGATGGCGGGAACTCGCCAGTATTTCCTGTGCTTGCCGCGCTTGTTGGCAGAAATACAGAGTCCACGCGTACCCTATGCTTAAGGAAGTGGTTTTTTTTATCGTGCGGATCGGTACTTTTTCAAACCAAGTGCGAAGCACTTCGATTTCACCTTGTCGGACTGCCACGTCCAGAATAATGCTGTCACTGACCACGCGAGCCCAGCGATGGTCGCTGGCTTCCTGGGCCGCATGAATTGAATGAAGATGCTCATCCCTGCGCCAATGCCAGAACGCGACTCGTTTCAGTACATATGAGCGACGTTCTCGTTGGGTCGTGTTAAATACACTACGTAAATACTCTCTCAATACTGGATGCATGGCCATGCTCCCGCCAGAGGAGGGGATAGGAGAAAAAAGAGCAAATTTTTCGTTAAGAAACGAAATTTCCTGATCAGCACATTCTGTCTTGTAGACATAGTCATAGCACTCAGCGCTAATTTCCTCGAGCATCGCTGCGTTGCAAACAAACGTTTGTGCCTTATCGTGCAGCACGGACAAGAGGTTGTCCTTGAAATAGGAGCGGGTTTCTGGCCATGACGCCGGAGGAAGGTTTGGGTTTGGCGTTTGGCACCTAAGCCTGACAAGTGCCGGCCATCCCCCGGTAGCTTTTATGGTTTTGCTGGCTTCGGTGTCATTGTTACCCAATAACTCACTAATCTCCTCTTCTGTAAATGCAAGTTCATCAGCACCATAGATCACAGCATCAGCCATCATAGACAAACGCGCCAGCGCGCCAGCGCTATCAGGAGCAATAAAAAATTTCACATTGGTAGGGGTTTCACAGATTAAGTCCTCCACTAGATTTGCGTTATCGTTAGCTTCGTTTATTCCATCTAGGCAAATTTTTATCGTCGTTTTTGCATTAAGTAGTGTATCTCGAAGAGATTCTATGGTGTTGACGTCACTTGTTAAGGTGCGACTGAACTCAAGTCCTTTAATTTGATATAAAACCAGCTCAGCAAACAGCCTGTCAGTAACTTTGCAGGACTCAGGGTACGATCGCGTATTGATGTAAACGGCGGCCTCAGGTTCATGGTCGCGTGTGTTTGCAGCAAAAGCCACTTGTACAGATTTTCCATAGCCCGGCGGGGCCCGATACAGAACTACCTTGGATTCAGACGCAGCGGAAGCTCTCAGGCGGCAGCGATCTAAGCAGCCCTGAGTCATGAAACGCTGACGAGCCCACATCCTATCCGACATCCTCCGGCACCAGTCTTCCGAACTATGGCGTGTCATAACAATCAAGCCTCCTGGTAGATGTTTAGGCGAAAACTACCCTTTAGAGTAGTTGTACGGTATCAAATCATAGGTGATCCTGCAAAGGACGCAAGCTAGTCCATTCGCCTGAATTGCTTAGTGTCGCGCAAATAAAAAGAGAAACTAACAAACTAATAACAACGAGGTGATACTGATGTCGATGTCAGAAAATGTCTTAACGGAGTCTCCACAGGGTGATACTGATGCTGAAGTTTATGTGGACAGAAAGCGTCACTTTTGGATGCTTTCCGTGCTGTGGCCGGCGACGCCTATTATTGGTCTTTATCTGGTATCCCAAACTGGATGGAGTATCTGGTACGGACTGGTGTTGATCCTTTGGTATGGCGCCATTCCCTTGCTTGACGCCATGTTTGGGGAGGATTTTTCTAATCCGCCTGAGTCAGTTGTGCCCCGGCTGGAGCAGGATCGTTACTACCGGGTACTAACCTACTTGACCGTCCCCGTTCACTATGCAGCCTTGATTGTTAGTTGCTGGTGGGTAGCCACGCATCCGATGAGCTTTTTCGAGTTTTTGGCATTGGCCTTTTCCTTGGGAATCATCAATGGTCTGGCTCTGAACACAGGCCACGAACTTGGCCACAAAAAAGAAACGTTTGACCGTTGGATGGCCAAGCTTGTCCTCGCCGTGGTCGGTTATGGTCATTTCTTCATTGAGCACAATAAGGGCCATCACCGTGATGTTGCTACGCCGATGGACCCGGCGACATCCCGTATGGGGGAGTCCATTTACTCATTCTCACTGCGTGAAATTCCAGGTGCTTTCAAGCGAGCATGGGATTTAGAGGAGCAACGCCTCAGCCGTTGTGGAAGAAGTGTCTGGAGCCTAGAAAACGAAGTACTTCAACCCATGGTCTTGACCGTTGTGCTGTATGCTGCATTGTTGGCTTTTTTTGGTCCGCTAATGCTGGTTTTTTTACCTATTCAGATGGCCTACGGTTGGTGGCAGCTGACCAGCGCCAACTACATTGAGCATTACGGATTGTTGCGCGAGAAGATGTCGGATGGGCGTTACGAGCGCCAACAACCATATCACTCCTGGAACTCGAATCATATCATGTCGAACCTAATACTGTTTCACCTGCAAAGACATTCCGATCACCACGCACATCCTACAAGGTCCTACCAATCGCTTCGAGATTTCAAAGATCTTCCTTCTTTGCCAACTGGCTACCCTGGAATGTTCCTGGCGGCAATGTTTCCCTCATGGTTTCGTTCGATGATGGACCACCGGGTACTGAAATGGGCTGAAGGAGATCTCGACAAGATCCAGATCGAGCCCGGTAAGCGTGAATTCTATGAGCGTAAATTTGGTGGGTCTGATCCTGAATCGGTCGATACGGTAGCAGCTAAATGATCGGCTAAGCGGAACTTGTATGCAGCGTTTACTTTATTCGCGTTGTAGAGTAAGGGCATCCGACGTACACCTGAAAGAGGTGCGCGTCTGGTGCTGCCATAATAAAGACAAAATAATAACGATTGAAAGGTTTGTTAAATGACAAAATATCAATGCCCAGATTGCGGTTACGTATACGATGAAGTGGTTGGTGATCCACACGAAGGCTTTCCTGCAGGAACGACATGGGAAAAAATTCCTGAAGACTGGGCTTGTCCTGACTGTGCAGTAAGAGATAAAGTTGATTTTATAGTGTTTCAAGAATCGAACTCGAAACCGTCAGCTTCCCCCACCAATACATTAGAGGTTCGTCCTGCCAGCCAGACTGGGGCTGAGGAAGTGTCTCAGAAAGTAGCCGACGAACCCTCTCCTACAGCTAAAACTAAAACCAAGCGCAAGTCTAGGCCTATATCTTCAAAAACTTCGAATGACCCGGCGCATAAAGATGCCTACAGAAAGTGGGTCTGCGTTACTTGCAGCCATATCTATGATGAGGCTCTTGGAGATGAAGCCGAAGGCTTCGCTCCTGGCACTCGTTTTGAAGATATTCCAGACGATTGGTGCTGTCCGGACTGTGGTGCTACAAAAGAGGACTATGTCCTCTATGAAGACTAATGAAAATAACAACAGTCTCGTTCAGCAAGAGGGGATTTTATAATGCAGATTGCCACTCAGGCAGAGGTTGGGGTAACCAATGTGTCTGCCATTGATTCGATTAATTCAACGTTCGCAGCTCTACAGCGGGCACAACTTGAGCGTCGAGGAAGTTTTACTTTAGAGGCTCGAATAGCACAGCTTGATCAACTGCGTGACTCAATTAAACGCTACGAGTCAAAAATCATTGCGGCTTGTGCAGCAGATTTTCGGAAGCCCGCACCAGAAGTCAAATTAACTGAACTCCTGCCCGTGCTTCAGGAAATTCGGTGCACTAAACGCCACTTACGCAGATGGATGCGCCCCAAACGGGTGCCTGCATCTATCGGTGTGCTGGGCACAAAATCTTATGTTCGGCCAGAACCGAAGGGGGTGTGCCTCATTATTGCTCCGTGGAATTATCCCCTTAACCTTTCGCTCGGACCTCTCGTCTCAGCATTGGCTGCAGGGAACGGAGCTATCATTAAACCTTCGGAAATGACACCCCATACATCAAAGGTGATTGCAGATATTGTCGCCGAAACCTTCCCTCCCGACCTGGTTTCGGTGATTGAGGGTGATGCCGCAGTAGCACAGCAATTATTGGCTTTACCCTTCGATCACGTATTCTTTACGGGCAGTCCTGCGGTAGGCAAGCTGGTCATGGAGGCTGCCGCCAAGAACCTTACCTCAGTTACACTGGAGCTGGGAGGAAAATCCCCTACCATCGTGGGGCCAAGCGCCAACATAAAAAAAGCTGCAAGAAACATTGTCTGGGGGAAGTTTGCTAATAACGGACAGACCTGCATTGCTCCAGATCATGTTTTTGTGCATGCATCTATCGCTGAACAATTCAATGAAGCACTTAAAACAGAAATTAGGCGAGTCTATGGAAAAACACCAGAAGCCCAGAAATCGACTGCCGACTACTGCCGGATTGTAAATCAACGTCATTTTCAGCGGGTTTCAAATTTAATAGATGATGCCAAAGCTAAAGGCGCGAGAATACTTGAGGGCGGTGTTACAGATGCTGAAGATAACTATGTTTCTCCAACATTGATTTCAAACGTATCAAGCAATATGGAGATCAGTCGTGAGGAGTTATTCGGCCCGATTTTGCCCGTTATTGAGTTCGATGATATTGATTCGGTGATCAATAAAATAAATGATAACCCAAAGCCCCTGGCACTTTACGTATTCGACAAAAACAAGTCGTTTGCCCAAGACGTTATCGATCGAACCAGTTCAGGTGCTGTAGGAGTCAATCTTACCGTCGTGCATTTTCTACATCCGAACTTACCTTTCGGTGGCGTGAATAATTCCGGGATAGGGGCGACACATGGCGAGTACGGTTTCCGTGCTTTTTCACATGAGAAGGCGCTGATCGAGGATAAGTATTCTTTTATCCATCTTCTTTTTCCACCCTACACAGCCTGGATCCGGCGTCTTATCGACGCTGCTGTCCGCATTTTGAGCTGAGTATAATCATATAACAAGAGAACTATTATGTACGATTACATTATTGTCGGTGCGGGGTCGGCGGGCTGTGTATTGGCTAACAGGCTTAGTGCGGATCCTGCAAAACGGGTGGCGTTGCTAGAGGCGGGTCCAAAAGATAAGAATCCATTCATACATATGCCTATAGGCATTGCACTCCTGTCCAATAGTAAAAAGCTCAATTGGGCACTTGAAACCGAATCGCAAGAACATCTGAATGGACGCCGTCTGTTTTGGCCTCGTGGAAAAACACTTGGCGGCTCCTCATCGATTAACGCGATGGTCTATATCAGAGGTCATAAAGCCGATTATGACCTCTGGGGGAAAGCTGCCGGGTCGGACCTTTGGGGATGGGATCGCGCATTAACATTGTTTCGTCGGCAGGAAGATAATGAACGTTTAGGTCCAGATTCTTACCATGGCAAGGACGGTGAACTCAGCGTAAGCGATCTCAAATCAGTCAATATGTTGAGTCGAAATTTTGTTCGAGCGGCTCCCCATGTAGATCTCCCGATGAATTCAGATTTCAATGGGGAAATGCAAGAAGGGTTGGGGCTCTATCAGGTGACACAAAAGGATGGCCGGCGCTGGAGTTCAGCGCAAGCATTCCTGCGTGTCTCGGAGAACCGGCCGAATCTTGATGTGCTAACGGACGCACGGGTAACCCGGGTGGTAATGGATGACAACCGGGCGGTTGGGGTGACCCTAAATCAAGGGGGCGAATATCACCAGCTCAGGCTCAGTAACGGGGGTGAAGTCATATTGTCCGGAGGGGCAGTTAATTCACCACAACTACTTATGCTTTCCGGAATCGGTGATCGCGAAGAGCTTAGAAAGCACGGGATTCCCCTTGTGCATCATCTTCCCGAGGTGGGTAAGAACCTCACCGACCATTTGGATATTACACTGATGCACTCGGCGAACTCGCGTTTGCCAATTGGCGTTGCACCCAGCTTTTTGCTTCGGGGAGCGAGTGCACTTTTTGCCTATTTTTTTGCGCGACGTGGGATTCTCACCAGTAATGTTGCTGAATCCGGGGGCTTTGTAAAATCCGAGCCTTCGCGTGAGCGACCAAATGTTCAGTTCCATTTTTTGCCAACTTATTTGAAAGATCACGGCCGGAAAGTAATGGCGGGGTATGGCTACACCTTGCACATTTGCGATCTGTTGCCCAAGAGCCGTGGTTTCATTGGGTTGAAAAGCCCAGACCCATTGAGCGATCCGTTGATTCAACCCAATTACCTGAGTGACCCCGAAGATATCAAAACAATGATTTCAGCCGTTAAATTTGGGCGACGGATACTCGGGGCACCGGCAATGGCTTTGCATAGTAAACGAGAAGTCATGCCCGGAAACTCTGTGTCCTCGGACAGTCAGATTGCAGATTATATCCGCGAGCATGCCGAGACAATCTACCATCCCGTTGGCACTTGTCGTATGGGCGCAGATCTGGACTCAGTCGTTGGTCCAGAACTAAAAGTCAGAGGGGTCGAAGGGCTGAGAGTTGTCGATGCCTCGATAATGCCCAGTTTGGTTGCGGGTAATACCAATGCCCCAACCATGATGATTGCGGAAAATGCAGCGGACATCCTACTGGGGAATGTCAAAGTTTAGGCTCGGGCTAAGTCGTGCACTGGAAACACTACTGACGCCAACTGTTCAGCGCCACTAGAAACAGAAATGGAGGCGAGATAGGCATATTTTGCAAATGATGAACCTAGCAGCTTGTTGAAAATAACCTAAAAATAGAAATCACATTCGACATTGAATGCCGACAATTCTGGATAGAAATAATGGTTTTCGTGAATAATATTGAAAATGTGTTGTTTTGCATTTAAAATTGATCCGGGTTTCGTCCATCGCCAACACCCGGCTAAGCAGAATATGTCGGCATTGGGCCTCGACAATGGGGCGCAATAGCTCAATCGAGCGCTTAACCCAATTGGTTAAGGACGAGCGGGCCACGGTGATGCCCTGTTGCGCCATTCTCTGGTGTTGTCGATACAGGGGCAGATGGTACTGGAACTTATCCACCAGCAATCGGGCTAACAAACTGACATCGGCAATACTGCGCTCCAACACCTGGTCTGGTAACGCGGCGGTTTGCATGGATTGATCTGCCTTGTGCTTAAACACCGGCATTTCATAACGCAAGACCACATAGCTGGCCGATTGCTGGGCCAGTTTAAACGTGATGTAAGTGTCGATAATCTCGTATTGATCAGCGTCAGGACCGGACAGCTCCGGCGGCAGCACCGCAATGACTTCTACCGGAACGTCTTCACTAAAGCGTAAACCCGCATCAGTGGCACAATCGTCCGGGCGCTGCTTTTTGGCTTTACCTCGTTTGAAGGACGAGACGGTGACGCTGTCTTCCGGTTCGGACAGTGTTTGGGTGGGCTCACCCAGCAGGTTGATCTGATCAGGCGCATCAATAATGCGTTTTTCGGATTTGCGGCCAAACAGCTGGCGCTCGAACCAGGCAACGCGATCTTTTAAATGCTGATTTTCTTCTCGCAGCAGCGCGACTTCTGCCTCAGCAGAAGTCGGTGTGGATTCAGGTTGTGATGGCGCATTGGCGGCCGGATCAGACTGAGAACTCATGGGGTTGGATTATACCAACCGGAGCTCTAAGCTGCATGAATATAACGTTTATATTGGCGGATTTTTTTAACCTCCAATCCATCCAGTAACAATTTTAAATGGGCCCAACTCAATATTTTTTTATCAGCACCGGAGGCTCGATAATTGAATTGCCCTTGTTCCAGGCGCTTGAACCAGATACAGAATCCGGCGCCATCAAAATACAGGATTTTAAGGTGGGTTTTACGCCGGTTGATAAACACAAACAGTTGGCCACTGGCCGGATCATCCTGGAGCTGAGACACCACCAGCGCACTGAGGCCATCAAAGGATTTGCGCATGTCCACCGGCTGGGTATACAGCCAAATCCTGACGTTGGGTTCGGGCAGAAACATCTGGGCTGGCTCAGCAACAACTCAACGCCATTGCCCAGTTTGAGCGTGATCCGCCAGGGGCGTTCAGGCGCATCGGACCATTGATCCAATTCCACAAAACTCGATTCAGGCACAGCTGAAGCGGCTGGTGCATCGTCGGAGCTCAGGATACGCTGGCGCCACTTGCAGAAACTGGCGTAAGGTAATGGGCACCTCTAAAAATTGTCCCGATTAAAGTAAAATACCACCATCGCATCAAATAGGTCACCATCACTATGCAAGCAGGCTTTTTCGATTTAGATGAGCGTCACCACAAGCTGAATGAACGCGACCCGCTGGTTCATCTCAATGAATTGGTCGCCTGGGAATATTTTCGACCCACTCTCGAACGAGTT
>NZXG01000044.1 GCA_002701845.1 Pseudomonadales bacterium | reverse complement strand
CTTGATCAGTAAGGTTGCTAATATCCGACCCAATGCATTACGTGGTTGAGGTGATCAAATACTTCCAGAATGACTGATCAAGTTCGCCGGAATATGCAGCTTATGAGAAACTGGTAGCAGCTGCTTGGGTGCCTTCTACGGCAACGCTTAAAAAGAAAGGTTATGTGCCACCGAAAAAAAGTGAGTACCTGATTTCTACAAGAAAAGGCACGCCTTATACCGACAGTGGTTGGCGTTCTATTTGCAACCGGTTAATGAAATCGGCTTATGAAAATGGCGTACTTGAGGAACGGTTTACCTTTCATGATATTAGGGCTAAAACCAGCTCGGACATAGAAGACCTTGAAGAAGCTAGTAATGTTCTGTCACACTCCAGCATTCGAACAACAAAAATTAATTATCGGAGGAAGATCGAGCGTATTAAAGCGCTTGATAGAAAAGGAAATAGCTATTAATTGCCATATGTTCCGAATTTCGGAACTGGCGGCTTATTTCGGAATTGATCGGAGGGCATAAAGCCCTCAAACCTAGAAAGAATGGTGCCCGGAGGCGGAATCGAACCACCGACACGGGGATTTTCAATCTTAATATTTGTTTTTAAAATCAATTAGTTGTAATCTGTATGCGTAATTGATTGTGTAAGTTTTCTGTGTGGAAGCATGGTTTAAACGGGGTAAAACAAACTGGTTCAACCCCGTTTATATGGTCACAAACTGCTTTGCAGCACCAGTCGTGTGTTTTCTATTTCAACAAGTATCTGTGATGCTCAACTGTGCTTGAGGTGGGCAGCCCGAGTTCGCGTTCAAGTTGATCAAGTTCCCGTATTAACTTGGCGCTTATCATCATTTGCCTGTCACGTAGTTTTCTCCACCTAACAATGGGAGACCTTTCGCTATAGTTAATAAACCCGTTAGGACTTCCATTGATACCCTGCTCAATCTTAAACCCCATGAAGTGGGCGGCACACATGAACGCACCATTTGCCACATAGTAATCTTCAATCCCTTCCATGTGCTTCATGTAGTGTTCAACGGAATGTTTTAACCCATAGGTGGACGATTTGCCGTTAATTGTTTTCCGTTTCTCAAGATGTTGAAGATACATACAAGCCTTATTGCACTCATCGACCGCGCCCAACAGCGATTCTTTCTCTCGTTCAACATCTCGTAAGTAATCTTTGAATGATTTGTCTCGACCACGGTAAGCACCGAAGCCGAAATGAGTAAGTGACGGAATTTCACCCATTACAGTCTGTATGTCCCTTACGGTCATGAACTGGGTGATACGGCTTTTTGTTTGGGTTTTCAGTGCAGCAACGGCTTTACCCCAAGGTATGCCCATTTCTATACGGGCTATTGCATCTAATGCTTGGGTGATAGTCGGGAACTCTCCGGCTTTTACTGCTGCCTTGGCGCGTTTTTTTGCCCTGTCTATGGACAGGCTGGAAGGGAAAGATAGTACTTTTGAATCTGGCATAGCTAAACATCCTCATATAACCAGTGCGCAGCCCACGTCACACCCGTTGTCGGGTGTTTAACAAAGATTGAATTTGTACTCTGGTGCCATCACATGGGGATGTTCGTCTAACGGTGGGCTGACGGGCTTACACCAAGCCAACGCCAGATTTTATAGTATGAAGCAAAGATTACAATGCAAATGTGTGATTAATTAAGGTGGGCAAAGTCAAAAAAAGGTGATTGCCGCAACATTAGCCCATTGTCACCTTACCGTCTAAAATCAATATGTTAGGTTCACTGTAACGGCTGATCACTTTTTAATCTATGGGCAGGGGGCAATCTCACTGATGTCAAACAAGCACGAAATAAAGAGCGAGAAGATTCACGTCAAAGACATATTCTCAAACCTGTGGTTTCGCATCCCTGAGTACCAGCGCCCCTATGTGTGGGGCAATGATGAAATTGACGACCTGTTAGATGATCTGGTGTTTGCGCACACAGAGAAGCCAGACCAAGATTACTTTTTAGGCTCTTTCGTCTATCAATCGAAAAAGGCAGGAAGCACACCGGGGCAAGAGTTTGACGAAAACGACCTGTTAGACGGTCAACAGCGTATGACAACGCTATTCATGCTGTTTGCCTGTATTCGCGACCTTTCCGATAATGCCGACCTAAAAGAAGTGTGTCAGTCCTCGATTTACCAAAAAGGCAACGAGTTTCATGGTAGACCTGAAAGAACCCGCATTGTTTTTGCTATCAGGCAAGAGGTTCAGGACTTTGTTGATACCTTCATTAAGGCTGATGGAGGAACAAACAAGGCTGGTGAGTTAACCGAGTTGGCAAAAGGCAGCTTAGACCCATCGGTGAAAAACATGGCAAATGCCGTGTTAAAAATGCGAGGCGAAATAACAAAGTTATCAGAATCTAATGACACCGCCTTTTCACTGCCAAAATTTTGCGCCTTTATCTGTAAGAATGTCTTATTGATCTATGTTGCCACTGAAGATTTAGACGATGCGTTCCGGCTGTTCACAATTCTAAATGACCGTGGTGTGCCCCTTCGCAATAGTGATATTTTGAAATCCACCAACCTTGGCGCACTGACTAATGAGAAAGAAAAGGCAAAGTTTGCCAAACTATGGGAAGAGGCAGAGGGTGAATTGGGAGATGATTTTGACCGTTTCCTTAATCACATTCGCACCATACTGCTGAAAGATAAAGCGCGGTTAAATTTGTTGGATGAATTTGAACACAAAATCTATCACCCGCGTGAAAAAGAAAAATCGAGCGGTCAATTAAAACCCTCACTACTTGCGAAGGGTAAGGAAACGTTTGAACTGGTTGACCGCTATTTAAAGCACTATGACCAACTGTTAGGCGGCAACAACTACGACCAAACCGGTGCAAGTTTTGAATTTGATAACCTAATTAAAGCCATGTTGACCGGGCTTCCCTCTTCAGATTGGTTGCCACCACTAATGCGGTATTTCGACCGGTTCCGCTATGAAAACCTTTTAGATTTCTTGATCAAAATTGACAATCAACTGTCGTCTGACTGGATTGCTCAGTATTCACCAACTGCACGAATTGAAAACATGAACAATATTATTCGGGCTATTGAATCCGCTGAAACATCAAGTGATGTACTGAGCAATGACAGTGTGTTTTCGATTGATAAGGAAGGGTTTAACCGTGAAATCAATGCCGCTGTATATGGGCGACGATTTACCCGGTATCTTTTATTAAAACTCGATTATTTGTATGCGGATCACGGGCAAAGGATGTCATTAGAGTATTTGTCTGTTGAACATGTGTTACCTCAAAACCCGAAATCTGATAGTCAATGGTGCAAAGACTTCACAAGTGAGCAGCGCGAAGAGTGGACACACCGCCTTGGAAACTTGGTTTTGATCACGACCAAGAAAAACACCTCACAGGGCAACAAGGACTACAAAGATAAGAAGTCCCAGTATTTTGAAAAGCGTATAACCACCTGCCCCAACTCGTTAAGGGTGCTTAAAAATGGGCAATGGACACCGACTGAGCTTCAGGCGAACCATGAAACGGTAATAGGAAAGCTAATGGTTCACTACGGCACTGTGTGAGGTTGATGGTATGACACAACTAAGCTTTTCTGAATATTACGCAATGCAGAAAAATGAGGGCGGAACCGTGTTTGCAATGTTGTCTTTAGATTTGAATAATGCTGATGAAAGTCAAAGATCAGAATTTAATCAAGCTTTAGAAAAATCCAAGTGGCAAAAGATCGAGGGCATTACAACCACGTGGAAACGTTCATTCCAAGCTGGAATTTCAGAAAGTGATATTGTCAAAGCCGCTGAGAGCGATGTAAAGAAGGCTGCTATGTCATCTGGTATTGGTGAATACAAGGCTGCGGTTAATGTGGGTTATGGACCCCGCGAGTTCAAATAGTGATCAATGCGAATGTGTCACGGTTGCCAATCTAAGTGTGCAGAATACCCACACTCCCATACTGAAAATATTCCTGTAGAATTAGCGCACAATCAAAATACAGGGAATCGGATGTTATGAGTGAAGTGTCAGAGTTTGAAGGGATTTCTGGCGAAGACGTTCAAATTATTCAGGCTATCATCAAGTCATTTTATGGTAGTGGTACAGCAGCCAGATTTAATAGCAGTACTATCAGTGAAGAAACAGTAAAGGAAATGGCTGTATTGCTAACTGAAACTGCTGACTGTAGCCAATGGATGGATGCAGTACCAAATCCAAGTGATATTTTGATGCCAACCAAGAATTTAAAGAAGTGGGCACTTCGTTTGCTCCGTAATGCTGGTAAGCCATTTTTGACAGGCACCGAAGGTGTTACCGTTGCTTGTAAAAATGTACGTGCCGCACAGTTCAAACACCAGATTATTCTGAGCTTAAAATACTAAGGCGGGAAAGGATGTTAAAAAAGATACTATTGCTCTCCCTATTCGTTATTGTATCGGGGTGTGCGACTCAGCAGCAGTTGAATATAAAGCCATTGATGGGAGTTGAGTTTCAGGCACCAAAAAATATAGATACCATCGAATTGCAAGACACTGAAATAATGTTTTTTGATGGTAAGCAAGTGATTGGCGGTGCGCAACGCATCAAAGCAACCTCTGAGAACAAACCAGCCATTGAAGAACTAAAAGAAAATTTATCTGTGGCTGAGGGTGGAAGTAACAAGCCATCGGTAATTGATCTGGGTGATAGCAAATATTGTTTCACAGTTTCAACCGATAAATTCACTACGATTTATCTTGCTGTTGTGCGTGAGCCAAACTATTGGACCATTATTAGTGTCCAGAATCAGTATTATCCTGAAGTGCTTAAATCTTTAAAGAAAATGCAGTAAACGAAGGGGCTGATGATCAGCCCTTTTATTTTTCCCGTACCATTTTTTTCAAAACCTGTTCACGCTCGTGTTCTGGTACATTCTCAATGCGTTGGTATCTGGCGCGGTGTAGGACGGTGGAACGGAAACAACGCTGAAAACCTTCTTCTAATGCCTCGATTAGCTCGGGGTCTACATCGACCTCACGGGCGCGAGATTCCATGAACTTATGACAGTGGTCAAAAAGTAGACCTTCAAACAATGTTTTCGGCTCAATCTGCTCTATTTCAACGAAGGCGTCCCATAGTGCACGAAGCTGAGGCGACAATTCCCGGATTATCAGATTCTTGGTTTTGGGTGGATCAGGGTAAGCCATTATTCACCACCATTAGAACGCTGTTCTTGCGAAAACTGCGCGAAGGATTTAAATGGGTGCGTTGGCTTACCCGATTGTTCACGCTCTTCAATTTCCGAATCAACGTAGTATTGATTTAACTCTTGTTCGTCGGTGATTGTTCCGGGTGCTACCGATGAACGGACATGGTATTCAATGATTGGTCTTATTTTTTCGAGTAGTGACTTTTTTGCACTCTCGATAAATTTGGCTTTTTGTGATTCTATAGCTTCTGCTGGAATTGGTTCGGACATTGTGTTCACCTCGACTTTTGGCACCAATCCACGACACTACGTCGATTCCTTCCGCAAGAGGACGATTGGTCGCCCCAGTGACCATAAGCCACCTCATTCACAACAGACTATGGTCTGAAGTGGTATCAATATTTAGTCGAGGTGTGAAAACCCGGTTTTGGGAATGATGCTAAATATGTTTGCATATCATGAATGGCTTAGTCCCCCACTCATGATATGCACAGTGAGCGTTTGGGTTCCTCGTCCTCGGTTGGCGCTCATTGGTTGAGACGCACTTTCCGCGAAGTTGTGTGAGTCTCTTTAAGCCCTCTCACCCGGTTTTTTCCTTTTGTTTCCGAGTGATGAGGGCTTTTCTTTATGCGGCTATGGGGTCTTCATTGTAGTTGAATCGTGGTGATCGTTCCGGGATATTGTTTAAATCAAGGTTCCAACCTTTGGGATTAGGTACTGGTATAAACAATTCATTCGAGCCACAAAACTTGATTGGATGTATATACGGTTCATAGCTTCGACGATTATTGTATTCGATGAAACCTCTGGTTTTTTTGCACCAACGCTGCCCGAATTGCAGGAAGGCTAATAATTTTTGTTCTTTTTGAAATGCTACTTCCGCGTTTCGGTACATAAAAGTCCATCCGTTTACTATCGTGGATTGAGATTGACGTTGAATACCGGCGAATCTTGATCGAGGGTCACCTGTAATTCCCACTTTGTGGAATATTTTTCCACTGTGATTTAGTTCGAGATGGTATAGGTAAACGTCTTTAATTTTAGTGCGCTGTTCTGGGGATAGGCTATCGTACCCACCTTTTGGCGGCTTCATGTGCGCATCGTGGGCACCCATTACCTCTTTTATGTTCACTGGATGCTTGAAGAAATTCACCGTGAATTGGGCATATGATTATTCCCTTGGTTATGTTGTTAACATACACGAACTTTGAGTAATCATAGAAATCTCCATGTTTATCACGGAATTGTTGAATCACTTCATCTTGGGATAGAGTTTGGTTCTTAGAAGACTTCTCAGTGGCACACCGTGGACACCCTCGACCACTTTTATGACAGTCCGCTGATTGAAGAAATTCACCATGGTCCGGACAGATGATTATTCCCTTGGTTCTGTTGTTAACATACTCAAACTTTGAGTAATCATAGAAATCTCCATGTTTATCGCGGAATTGTTGAATCACTTCTTCATGTGTCAAAATTCGACTCTCAACTTTACAAAGTGAACACCCTCGACCACGCTTGTGATCATCTGATCTTTGCTCAAATTCGCCATGGTTCGGACATATGATAGTTCCTTTTACGGCGTTCCCACCATACACAAACTTTGAGTAATCATAGAAGTTGTCATGGACTTCTCGAAATTGTTGAATCACTTCACCTGTTGTTAATTTTCTCATCGTCAAATTCTCTTGTTATTTTTATAGTGCGTGTCTTTTTAAGTGTATCTTCTCTTTGCAATTGAACCCCTCAAACGCCGCCTGAAGCCGATAGTAGCGATTCTGATCAACATCCAGCTTAATGCCTAACTTTGATTCAAAGAACGCCACGTTCTCCCTGTATCGCCTCCATGAGGCACAGGGCGACTTGAAGAACACCATCACCTGAATAGTTCCACGTTCACTACTAATGAGGAACGACACTTTACGATTTTTGCTATCGGAATATTGGGGATTAAATTTTCTGATGAATTCCTTCTTGCTGCACTGGTCTACACTGAACTCGAAAATAGCAAAATTTGAGTAAAAGAATCTGTCACCTTGAATAATTGGGTTAAGGGGCTGCGAGTGCTTGTTCTTCAGAACTCCATTAATGAACTGTCTGACCTTCGATTTCTGGATTTTTTGACCGCCAACCCCCCGCCACGCGAACCAATCGGAAAGTGTCGGTAAATCTGAGATTTGTGGGTGCTCTATAGATGCAACCATCGAAAAATCGACATTTGCCCCATAAGTACTAGATTCGTAAGTATTTTTACAAATGTCGGAATTTTCGATTTTTGAATTTTTTTGCAATTTTTTCGGAGTTTTATCACTTGAACTCAAAAAATCGACATTTGAGCCATAAGTACTTGATTTATAAGTATTTATGTCAATTTCGGAATTTCCAAATGAAGACATGCCGAAGGCACCCGCGTCAGCGGTCATAGCAACCAATGTTGTTACCTGTTCTTGGGGTCGCCCACCGGTCTGCCCTTCGGTCAGCCCGTTAGTGGGCGTTCCTAATGTCGAATGTTCCAACTGGTGAAGGAATCCATTCTTCCCACCACCAAAACGCCTTATTCGTTTTCTCAGTCGAGATTTGAAGTGGTTTGAATATTCAACATTCCCCAATATGGGAACCACATTCACGGCTTGAAATGAACTATCACCAACATGACGAACATTGGCGACCTGACCAACTTTATTGGCAAATCGAGACATCACATAATCACAGGTCGGCTTATCAGCAAAGTATAGATTTACCACATGACCCGCTCGATTGGTTCGCAGGTTGGCGCGACTTGCAACCTGATAGGCAACGTTGAAAATTCCATCCAACCTCATAGCTTCAAGGTCGAACCCCAACAGTTTCAAAATTGATTCTGCTTCCGGTCTTTCGTTCAAGGCAGCATCGAACACAACAGTATTTCGGCTGGAAAATTCATTCACGCCAATATCTTTACTGGTAATTACAGTGACATTTTGTTGCTTTGAGAATCTACGTTTCGACCTCGAAACATTGGTGCACAACAACACTTGTTCATCTTGTCCGATAACCCGTGCCAATCGCTTGTCTAATTCATCACCATTTCTACACCGGTCTTGTTCAAGCCAAAATCGAGAATTCAAACCACTTTTTTCATCGGGGTGAATTAGGTAATTAAATTTTGTTCGTTCAATCCATGAGTCTGGATGTTGACCACGATGGTTCAATCTACAATGCAAAAGCTCGTGACGTATGAACCCCAGATGGTCACCTATCCAATGTTTGAACAATGACAATTCATAATCGCTGCTAATGACGGTACACGAGTGCCACCCGGTGAATACCCTCTCATTGGTCATCACTACAAAAGTGATTTCACCATTGTTTATACGGTCATCGCGATTGAGCTTCGCTGAACCCATCTTTCTGAATGTTCGCCTCTTAGCACACACATCATAGTTTTGATTCAGCACTGCCTTGAAGAGGTCTTTCTGCTGTTTGGTGAGGATTTTGTCAGCCCCCTTCATGAAATTTTTTAATTCCAACCAGTCTTTAGGCTCAATGGTATTCAGCGAATCGGGCTGATTACGCAAACGCTTTTTACCCTGATATACATCTGTTTTACATTTCGTTATTACTGAACCAAGCTTCAAATGTTTCTTTAGGACTGAGGCTGATGTGTGGAACTTTTCGGCAATCACGTTGCGTACTGGTGGTAGCTCATCGAAAAACACATCACATTCGTTCTTCATAGAGATGTTTTCGAGGGCGAATATTGCGGTTTGTGTACAGAGTAGAACACCTGTACCGATAAGGTCGTTATGAGTGTTGAACCACCGGTTAACTTCTGTTATCGCACCATCACCGGCTATGAGGTCGCACTTGATACCTTTGGCTTGTAACTTGGTTTGCCACTCTTCGAGCAATGAAACCTTTTCACAAACGATGATTTGATTGCGGTAGCCAACGAATCTACGGATGTGCGAACACACCGCACTGGATTTCCCACAGGCGGTAGCACCATCGAGAAAGCGGTGTTGTGCTACGACTGGCTTTCGAAAATCGTCATCTTCTGGCGTGTCTAAATAATGTTGCTGATGCATTAAAGGCACCTTTTATTATTGTTTTATTGGTAAGCATAATAAAATCCATGTTCAAGGTTCTTTTGCTGTATTGGTTCTTTTGTTGTTTTTAGTGAAGCTCAAAAGCCCGATTGAATTGGTCCCTCAATCGGGCTTTTCTATTCGCGCTCACCAATCACCGCCATGGCGTTGGTTCTGGTAGTTTCTCCGCATTTCTTCAGCCATGCTTCCAAAGCTGTGTTCACAATGCCACTGACCGGAATTCCAGTCTGTTCACTCATTTCACGAATCTGTTTATCCAGTGGTATGGATAGTGAAAATGTTGACCTCGTTTTTTTGATAGCCATTGCTATGCCTCCAATTTGTAATTCTTCATACTATTTATCACTGGGCGAGTTTATCCCCAGTCGTTCAACTGTAAAAATTTGATTTTTTGAGTGAATTACCCGGTCACCGTTATTTCAGCCGGGTTAGATATGAAGTCCCAATGTGTGCCAGTCACGCTATAGCGGCAATGCCGCCTCACTACCGGGCATAGCCCCCGAAGTGGATGCACTGGACACCCATAGCCTCATAGGTAAGCCAACCGTGAAATCATGATGTAGGGTGGCTATGAGTTACCAGTGGTCGAAACCCCATGGTCTACAGGCAAACACCATGGGCTTTCAACTGTTGGTCAATATACCATCAACACTGGCTAAAAGTCAACTAAGTCATTGATTTAAAAGGTTTTTGTTGAATCAATTCAACATGTTTGGAAACAATGACTTACGGTCAATCATTGGAAATAGCTATTAATAATAGGGTTCTAATAGATAAAAGAGATTACATGCGTTCACCGACCGGCAACGGTGGCACCACGCTGTAAGCCGCGTGAATACTGGGCTTGAGCAATGCGGGGGTGTCAAATATAGAATATTATGGAATATGATAGATAATCGGTTGCAATTTATATTCATCGTATAATCAATTAGATAGGAATGATTAAGCAATATTAGTGCCTATTATAGTTATAGCGTAATATTATATAATAGTGGTTGACATTCACGAATTCCAGTTAGGCTAAATAAAACTGAGTACCCGCCGTTTGGCTCCTAAAGCCTACAGTAGGCGGTCGGTGCTCGTTTAAGCATTGTTGCCCAAGGATGGGCACTCCCAACCACGTGTAACAGAATAGCACTGTGTTACACGTCATCCTAACTCACTAACAGTATTGAACATTTTCTACCACGGTCTATACTGTGTAACATAATGAGCCTTATTTAAGGATATGTTACACGATGAACGCCGTTGAATCAGTCAAAACCCAAGACCAGCTACACGCTATTGAACACCTGCTGAGTGCCAAGCACGGGCGCATCTATGCGGATGTGTGGCGCTTTGGTCTCAATACTGCCCTTCGTATCACTGACCTACTGAACATCCGCTACAGCGACATAGACAGTGCCAAACGGCTGTACACGCTCAAGGAAGGTAAAACCGGTAAAGCCCGAACAATCACCCTGAATCAAACAGCACTCGCCATAGTCGAGCGTAGGCGGTCTGAGAACCCCGGTGATGAATACCTGTTCCAATCACACAGCCCAAAGTTAAAACGCGGTGTTGTACAGCCGTTAAGCCGTGTCAGTGTGTCCCGAAAGTTCAAGGCAGTGGGTGACGAACTAAATCTAAGCGTGAATACACATTCAATGAGGAAGTCACGGGGCTATGCAATGTTTGCCGCTGGTAAGCCTGTTGAATATATTTCGAAGGTTTTGAACCATTCGTCTACAGGTGTGACTATGCGGTATATCGGCATTGAGGCTGAAGACATAGCTAAGTCATATGATGAGTTTGAGTTGTGACTGTTTGCCGCCACGGTTGGCAATCGTGGTCTATGATTTTGGTTCAAGCTTACCATTGAGGAACAGTGATGCAGAACCCTTACCCCTTTGTGATCCAAAAACTCAATTCTGATGACACCATCATGAATCAAGAACACACTTCTGATGAAACCATCGAGTTTTTAATACACGTGAAAGTGAATGAGCCGGAAAAAGGTCGTTGCAGCGCCAAAATTGAATACAGGGACAAGCAATTAAAAAGCTGCCTTGGTGATGGCAAAAATCCGTGTGTCGAGGGAAGTCAAAAAGATGTGGTAATGGAATCAATAAAAAGAATCTTGGAAGCTTATCCAAAATACAAAGTTGCTTCACCAATGCCCGACTAATACTAAACGGTGTGGGACTGGTGCAAATGATGTTTCACGGTCTCACACTGGGGAACCTTATAAACAAAGCCCTTGTATTCACCTTCAACACCATGGTTTTTGAGCTTTTGCCAAAATTATTATCTGAAGAAAAATGTTCCCGAAAATACCCCGAAAAGTCGAAGATTATTTTCTTCTGAAGAATCCCCAATAAAACAACCCCTATTTCATTCATTTTTTCACCATTCCCGCCTATTGATCGCAATCTGAGTACCAAATTTAAAATCTATCTGAGGAAAAACGCATTTTTTCCCGGTTTTGAAGATTCTACGCCTCACGCCATGCATATATATACCAGTAGATAACAATGTTATCGACCACTGGTTATCTGCCAGTGAATGAGGTGGCTACAAGTCACCGGGGCAACCAATTGTCCTCTTGCTGAAGAAATCGACATGGTGTCGAGGATTGGTGCAATAACTTTAAGGGTAATCTCATGCGTATGTTAGATGGTCGCGGCACAGCCGCATATTGTGAAGAAATCAAAAGCATTTTTGATAATGCTTCAGTATCGGCAATTTCCGTTACTGACGGTGGTTCATCTTACTCTGTTGGTGATCCAGTTATTATCAACGGTTCTGGCTCTGGGGCGACAGCCGAAGTTGCTACAGTCGGCGGTTCTGGTGAAATCACTGGTATCACAGTAACCAATGGTGGTTCTGGTTACACTACTGCGACTATTGACGCTTCCGGTTCGGGGAATGGTGACGCGGTTCTTGCTGCCACAATTGACCTTGATCTAATGGCAAGTCTCGAAGCCTTTGATGAAGCTACAGCACAGCAGAGTTCACGATTCGAACAAGTGCTATCAAATGCACTCACTTCATTGCCGCTGTCATCTGAAGAAGCCGCCATTGTGAAGGCAGCTATCGAGGCTCTGTGATGAACTCATATACCTTGATGGTCGAATCTGCTGCTAAGCGAATTGATAGCCATAGCAAAAAATATCTGGCTTCAATGTTGTCCGAGTACAGCCGGTGTTTCGTGACCAACCAAATCAATCAACGGTTGTACACCAGCAAATACCGATCAGCCGAAGAAAAACAGGTACTTCAGCACTGTCAACGGCTCTTAATGGATGGGTGGCAACCATGACAGAACAGGAACGCATCCAAGCCATTGTTGACCAGTTCATCAAAGAAGCCGGTGCCACCACGTTAGCAGAGTATGAAACCATCTTGCGGACTCTACGCAACAAAGGTCTTCATGGTAGCGCACAGAACCAATATGAAAACCGGCTTATCTACGCTGAGATTAAGCGCCGCTGGTCACTGCTACAGCGTAGCCAACAGATTTCTATGCCGAAAGGCTACAAGGGGGAATCATGATCAAAGCTATCACATGTTTAAAGGGAAGCCCTCTGTATTCAGCTGCTATGAAGCACCTTCAGGAAAGGGCGAAAACTGAAGGGTTCAATTTATGCTATTACACGTTCAATCAGCTTTTGAATGTTGCTGAATTCATTATTGACAACCCGGCAATTCAAGCTGAGGGAGATGCCTATAAGCAACAGCTATTTGCCGGGTACAGTCCGTATGAATATGGATTGCTATGGCGAATCGTAAGGGCAGTACGCGGCGGTGAAAACTCTGAACTTGAATCAATACAAACTGAAGTCAAACACTGCAACCAGCGTGTACGCCGGGTTCTTTCAAACTATCTACTTAAAACAAAAATAAAAGGGGTAATAAGCTATGCTTAAAATATTCTCTGATTTAAAACGTGCTGATGATCAGCTGTTCGACGATGTTGTCAAGGCTTGTAAGGCTGAAGATGATGGCACATGGTTTGTTACAAAGACTTACGGGGAACTCAAACAAGCCGCTGAATTTATTTCCCACCACTCATGGGAAATCGATATGGCGAAGCTTCAGCCACGGTTCACGGCTTATGAGTGGACAATGTTGAATTCACTTCTACAGACCAATAAACCGGCAAAGCTCGAAGCACGGGAACATCAATGTAAAATCGCGGCACAACGTACCGAACGGTTTGTGAAACATTGGTTAGATACAAATGACCTTCGGAAACAAATCGCTGATATGCAGTCACAGGTGCAGCGTAGAGAATTGAAAAGCGATATGCAGGAAGGGTGGGATAAATTACAAAAGATTTTCAACTAAGTGTGGCAATGGGGCACACTGGTGCCCCTCTTAATCCCAATCAGCATCAAATTCATTCTTGCGCTTTTGTTCGCGCTCTAATGTCTTGAACAGCTTTTGATACTCTTGTTTGTCGATGTCTTCTAAACCACGGGAATAATGATCTTCAATCACCTTTGCACTGTTACCCGCCTTCAAAGAAATTGAGGCGAGGTCCATACCTTCGCAAATTCGATTACAAATAAATGTGTGTCTAAGGGTTCCGCGAGTGCGGCGGTTGCCGTTCTTGTCGAATCGAAGCTTATACTGGTCGAGGGTTTCACTAAATTTTTTCTTGTTGTCTTGTGGAAACACCAGTTCATTTGATTTCAGGTCTACGCCACGTCTTTTCATTATACGTTCGATAGCTTGACCGCTACCGTTAACACCCGTGAAGCGTCTACCACCGGTCTTCCTGCCTTCTTTGGGGTGTAGGTTGATAATCGCTACCTTGGTTTTATTCTTCCGGTCTCTCTGAATTTTTTCAATTTCATTGAATGTCAGTGTGTGAAGTTCTTCGGTTCGCATACCCGTATACAAAGCGAGGTGAACATAGTCGCGAAGGTTTTCAGCCTGTTCAATTTCGTTCTTACGCTTGGTAGCAAGTTTTGATTCCACATTTTTATCAAGTGCATTAAGTAGGATTTGCTGTGACCTAAGATTGAACCAGACAAGCGGCTGTCTTTTGTTCTTTCGCTTCCTTGTGCGAGACTTTCTTTCCAAAGGAGGGATTTCGTCTATAACCTCCATATCAATGGCGGCGTTCAGGCACATGACCAAAGCGGACTTTATATATTCGCGTGTTCTTGGTGAAAGGTGCGGCTTTTTCTCGGATAGGGTGGCGCGGAATTTTAACCATGCTTGTTGGTTAATGGATTTTACCGGGGTTGTGCCTAATTCGGGGTCAATGTCTCTAAGGTAATATTTTTCGAGGCTTTGCCACGTGCTTTTTCTTACTTCGCCATCCTCAATATCTTGAAGGTAAAGCTTCTTTGCGAATAGGTAGCAGTCGTGAACGGTGGTGTCTGGGCTGAGTGAAACACGTTCACCGCTTTCAATCTTGCCTGTTTCTCTTCGGTAGGCGTCATAGGCGACAATACAGGCTTTCTCAAAATCTTCACAACGCGAAGTCTTGCGGTAATCAAATGATTTGCCGTTAGGCTGGGTGATGTAAAAGCGATACTGCCACACCTTGGCGGCTTCATTGCGCTTCAACATTTGAATGCTTGAAATAAGCGGGTGAGGGGTTTCACAAGCCATAACTACACACATCTATACACAGTCGGATAGATGCGATTTTAGCATGTGTAAGTGCGTAAGGCTTGTGTAAGGGTATGACCTTAAAGAGGCTTATTGAAAACCTCTTTAAAATCAAGGAGTTATGGTGCCCGGAGGCGGAATCGAACCACCGACACGGGGATTTTCAATCCCCTGCTCTACCGACTGAGCTATCCGGGCATCAGGAGGCCGATATTAAACCTGTTGCGGCTGTCAGAGTCAATACCTGCGCCTTTGGCTGCAGAAACTTTCTGGAATTCAGTTGCTTGGAGGTACGTAGCCCTCTGGCTGCTCGTACTCGTCACCGGCAAGAAACTTGTCAAATTCCTGCTGCAGAAAGGTTTGGGTTTCCGGCGCGGTGAGGTCCAGGCGCTTTTCGTTGATTAGCATGGTCTGATGTTGCAGCCATTCCTGCCAGGCCTGTTTCGACACGGTGTCGAAGATTTCCTGGCCCTTGGGGCCGGGGTAGGGGGGCGCCGCCAGCCCTTCCATTTCCTGCTGGTATTTGCGGCAGTGTACGGTTCTGCTCATGGTATTCAACTCACTTGATCAATTTGTTGTAACAGGGATTTTACCGGGGCGGCCAGCCCCACCTGTTGCAGTTGCTCCCCGTTATACCAAACCTGTTCCTCGCCATCCATGATGGCCGCCGGTTTTCGCCGCAGGCGCACCTGAATGGGGTGAATATCCAGATGGTAATGGGAGAAGCTGTGGCGAAACGGGGCCAGGGCCTCGACGGTGCTGGGTTGCAGGCCCCGCAATGCCAGGGCCTCCTGCACCGCCTGTTCGCTGGGGTATTCCGGCAGGCTCCACAGGCCGCCCCAGATCCCCTGTTGCGGGCGCCGGTACAGCAGGATCTGACGGCGGTATTGCAGGGCCAGCATCCAGGTGGCCCGCACCGGTTTTTGCTTTTTGGGTTTGGCGTGGGGATAGTCCGTGGGGTTGCCCTGGGCGGCGGCCTGGCACAGGTCCACCAGGGGGCAGAGGGTGCAGGCGGGTTTGCCGCGGGTGCAGACGGTGGCCCCCAGATCCATCATGGCCTGGGTGAAGTGGGCGCAGCGCTGGCGGGGGGTGTAGTGTTCAGCGATCTGCCACAGGCGATTGGCCACCGTGGTGGTACCCGGCCAGCCTTCCACGGCGTGAACCCGGGTCAGTACCCGTTTCACATTGCCATCCAGAATCGGCGCCGGAATACCCATGCTGATGCTGGCAATGGCGCCGGCGGTGGAGCGGCCGATGCCGGGCAGGGCGGTGAGGGCATCCAGATCCCGGGGGAACTGGCCTCCATGCTCCGCCACCACCACTTGAGCGCAGCGGTGCAGGTTGCGGGCTCGGGCGTAATAGCCCAGCCCGGCCCAGTGCTGCAGCACATCATCCTGGGGGCTGGCGGCCAGTGCTGCCACTGTGGGAAAGCGTTGCATAAACCGCTGGTAGTAGGGGATGACGGTGGTGACCTGAGTCTGCTGCAGCATGATTTCCGACACCCACACGCGGTAGGGGGTGATGTCGCGCTGCCAGGGCAGGTTATGGCGGCCGAAGTGGTCGAACCAGGCCAGTACCCGGCGCTGAAACAGCTGGCTTTCCGCCGGACCCGGAGGCGCGTCGGGCACTGCTAAGTAGGGATTTTTTTTGCTCAAAATCAATAGTCTGGTAGTTGGCGGATGTGGCCAGTCAAATTGCCGGGACCGGCCGATTTTTACACTATAATGAATGCAACGGTGGGCAGTGTACCTGCTTGCACCCACCCGGCGAAAGGCCAAGGACAGACTAAGCCCCGGTTCCTCAAAGATAAAATATGGATAGACAGAAAACGCGCCTGCGGTTTGCTCCCACCATCCAGAACAAGTTGCTGTTGGTCATGCTGGTGGTATCTCTGGTACCGCTGATGATCCTGGGTACGCTCGCCTATTTAAAATCCCGCGAAACCGTCATCGATCAGGTGGGCGAACGGTTGCAGGCGACCTCGTTACTGGCCATGTCCCAGATTGATCTGATTTTTGGTTTCAGTCGCGAGAACGTGCGCTCCTGGGCTGAGCTGGATGTGACCCAACTGGTGGAACGCGTCGATCCCGAGGGCATCCTGTCCAATACTTTGTACGATTATCAGCGGGCCTACGGGGTGTATAACAATCTGGTGGCGGTGGACGTGGATGGCTTTATCGCGGCCGCCGGAGATCCGGATCTGGTGGGGGTCTCGGTGCAGGATTCCGGCTGGTTCCGGGAGGCCCGGACCACCCGGCAACCTTTCCTCAGCCCATTGCGGCTGGACCCGGTGCTAGGGGGCTACGGCGTGGGTATTGTGGTGCCGATTTTCAGTAAGGATCAGCCCGACCGCTGGATCGGGGTGCTGAAAGCCAGCCTTGACTGGCGCGAATTGCTGACTCAGGTGGCCAGTATTCATGTGGGTGCCGCGCAACAGAACCGGGAAGGCTTCGCGGTACTGATTGATCGGGAAGGGTATTTGCTGGCGGGCCCGGATTTTCTCTTGTTCGACGAAGTGGGGCCGTCCTCCGATGACCCGACACGGGTGTTTGGGGGTAAATGGTGGGTGGCGGACAGCCCCCAGCTGTTGAGCAATCTTTTGCAGCGGCCGGGGCACCGGTATGTACGCAAGGGGGAGCGCCAGTTACTGCTGGTGAACATGCCGGCGGAAAGTTTTGCCAATATCAGTGAGACCGGCTGGAGCCTGATTCTGGTGCGGGACGCGGACGACGCGTTACGGGGCATTGCCGAAATTCGGGAGCGGGCGGTGGCCATCGGGCTGATTGTGTCGCTGCTGATTCTGGTGGTGGCCTTTGTCATGTCCCGCCAGGTGGGGGCTCCCATCGCCCGCCTGTCCGCCTGGGCCCGGGATCTTTCCAAGGGCAATCTCAACCGGCGTATCAGCCTGCGCTCCAATGATGAGTTGGCGCAACTGGCGGGCTCGCTGGATGATATGCGGCGCAATCTGAAAAAAAATCTGGACGATCTGATGGAGTCCAAGGAGCGCTACCAGTCCATCATTAATTCCATCGACTGTGTGGTGTGGGAAGCCAGACTGGACCCGGTTCAGGTGATGCTGGTGTCCGGGCGGGTGGAGCATGTGCTCGGTTATAATTCGGGCCGGGTTCTGAAGATGCAGTATGCCTGGCGGGACTATGTGCATCCCGATCAGCAGCAGGCGGTAATGGATGCGTTTCAGCATGCGGTGACGGAAGCCAGTGATACTTACGTGGAATTCAAAATCCGCCACGGCAATGGTAACTGGATTTGGGTCAAGGCCCTGCTCAGCGTGGTGATTGATGGCCTGCAGGTGACCGGGCTGCGGGGCGTGGTGGTGGATATTAATGAGATCGTGCGGGCCGCTGAGGATATGGCACGGGCACGGGATCTGGCTTTGCGCACCGCCGAGGATAAAAGCCGTTTCATGGCCATTGTCAGTCACGAAATTCGCACGCCCATGAACGGGATTCTGGGAATGCTGGACATGTTCGAGGAGAGTGGCCTGAACACAGAACAGGGGGAGGCTTTGCAACTGGCCAAGCGCTCCGGACGGCACCTGCTGTCTCTGGTGGACGACGTGATGGACTTCTCCCGTCTGGAAAGTGGCGAGATGCGTTTTCAGGAAACCGAATTCAATGTGTACGAACTGTTTAACTCCGCCGTCAACCTGGTGGCGGTGGACGCCTATCAGCGGGGGCTGGACCTGGGGGTGGTGGCGGAGGCCAGCCTGCCCCAGCGGGTGGTGGCGGATGTCACCAAATTGCGTCAGGTGCTTACCGGCCTGCTGTCCAACGCCGTGAAATTCACCGAGCATGGCTCCATCCTGTTGTGGTCGGAGCTGCTGCCCGGTAACCGGCTTTATGTGGAGGTGAAAGACACCGGTGTGGGTATCGCCCCGGAACGGCAGGCGGATTTATTTAACCCCTTCGTGCAGGAGGACCTGTCCAGCACCCGCCGCTTCGGAGGCCCCGGGCTGGGTCTGGCGCTGTGCAAGGGGTTGCTGGAGGCGATGGGCGGCAAACTGGGGGTGCGTTCCATTAAAGGCGTGGGTTCCTCTTTCTATCTGGAGCTGCCGGTGGCGGTACCCCCGGGACAGGAATCGCTGAACGAGCGGCTGCGCGCTGAATTTCAGCAGCGCCACGCCGGCGCCGCTCTGTTGCTGATTGGGGATCTGCCGGCCACCCAAATGGTGTTGCAGATGGCCTGCCAGCAGTGGGGCCTGGAATTTCACTGGGAGCCCAAGGAAACCCGCATCATTCGCAATCTGGACGAAGTGCTCTACCGCCAGGACTATCACTGGATTTTTATGGCCCAGGAAATCAGTGACCGCTTCTGGCAACAGCTAAATCCCCACCTGGGACGGGACGATGCCCCGCGCATCATTCAGATCCGGGTGCCGTCCCTGCGCTATGGCCAGCGGCCCCTGCCTCACATCTATGTGCCCTTTAACCAACAGCAGCTGGCGGATTGCATGTTGGACCGGGGGCAGGAACTGGAGCCGGTGGTGACCCGACCTATCCATTCGGTACCGGCATTGCCCCGGGTACTGGTGGTGGACGACAACGAAGTGAACCGGCGGGTGGCCTGCGGTTATCTGCGGAAGATGGGGTTCAGTTTCGATGTGGCCGAAGACGGGATGCAGGCGGTGGAGGCGGTGCAGAGCCAGGACTATGGCCTGATCTTCATGGATTGTCAGATGCCGGGGATGGACGGCTACGAGGCCACCAAAGCCATTCGTGACTGGCTCCAGGGCCGGCCTCTTCCCATCATCGCCATTACCGCCCACGCCATGGAGGGGGACCGACAGAAATGCCTGGACGCCGGGATGGACGACTACCTGGCCAAGCCACTGCGCAAGGACACTCTCTATAGCGTGGTGGAACGCTGGCTGACGCCCGCCCAGGCCCGGGCGCTGGGTGATCCCTCGGCTTAGGAATTTGGCCGTCTTCGCGTTATAATCCCCCGCTTTCCCGGAACCTCAGTGGAGTACCCATGAGCCAACGTACCGCCCGCGTGGAGCGCAATACGCTGGAGACCCAGATCACTGTCAGCGTCAACCTGGACGGCTCCGGCCAGTGTCAGCTGGCGCTCGGTGTGCCATTTCTGGAGCATATGATTGACCAGGTGGCGCGGCACGGCCTGATTGATATTGAAATCAATGCCCAGGGGGACCTGCATATCGATGATCACCACACGGTGGAGGACGTGGGCATCACCCTGGGACAGGCTCTGGCAAAGGCCTGGGGCGACAAGAAAGGTATCCGCCGCTATGGTCACGCTTACGTGCCGCTGGACGAGGCCCTGTCCCGGGTGGTGGTGGATTTGTCCGGCCGGCCTGGCCTGTTCCAGAACGTGGACTATACCCGGGGCCGGATCGGCAGTTTTGATGTGGACCTGTTCGGGGAGTTTTTTCAGGGGCTGGTGAATCACGCCATGATCACCCTGCATATCGACAATCTCAAGGGCAAAAACGCCCACCATCAGGCGGAAACCATCTTCAAGGCCTTTGGCCGTGCCCTGCGCATGGCGGTGGAGCCGGACGCCCGCATGGCCGGCGTCATGCCCTCCACCAAAGGGTCTCTGTAGGCCGGCATTGGAAGTAGCATTATGAGCCGAACCTCTGTGGCCGTGATCGATTACGGCATGGGCAATTTACACAGCGCCGCCAAGGCGCTGGAGCACGTGGCCCCGGGCGTGGAAGTCCGGGTGACCCATGCGGCTGAAAACATCCTGTCCGCCGATCGGGTGGTGTTCCCCGGTGTGGGCGCCATCCGTGACTGCATGGCGGAAATTCTGCGCCTGGGCCTGGATGAGGTGGTGCGCGAGGCCGCCCGCAGCAAGCCCCTGCTGGGTATCTGCGTGGGCATGCAAAGCCTGATGACCCGCAGCGAGGAAAATGGCGGTGTGGACTGCCTCAACCTGTTCCCCGGCAGGGTGAATTTTTTCGGTGATAATCTGGTGGATACCAGCGGCGAGAAACTCAAAGTGCCCCATATGGGTTGGAACCAGGTGCACCAGGAACGGCCCCACCCTCTGTGGCAGGGGATTCCCGACAACGCCCGCTTTTATTTCGTGCACAGTTACTATGTGACGGTGGACGATGATTCCCTGGTGACCGGGCGGGGGGAATATGGCGTGCCTTTTGTGGCGACGCTGGGGCGGGATAATGTGTTTGCCGCCCAGTTCCACCCGGAGAAAAGCCAGAAGTCCGGCCTGCAATTGCTGCGGAATTTTATGCACTGGGACGGCACGGTGTGAGAGTTTCCAACCGCGCCGTCCTGTCCTCGGGGCGGGAAATCTGCATGCCTGCCCGGGCTCAAACAAACCAGCTGAATCAGAGAGCAACGCCATGTTAATCATCCCCGCCATCGACCTTAAAGATGGCAAATGTGTGCGCCTGCGTCAGGGCCTGATGGACGACTCCACGGTGTTCTCCGATGATCCCGTGGCCATGGCGGAGCAGTGGGTGCAGCAGGGAGCCCGGCGCCTGCATCTGGTGGATTTGAACGGTGCCTTTGAGGGGGAGCCGGTGAACGGCGCCGTGGTACAGGCCATTGCCCGCAAGTATCCTGATCTGCCGGTGCAAATCGGCGGTGGCATTCGCAGCCTGGAGACCATTCAAACCTATCTGGATTGCGGCGTGGATTATGTGATCATCGGTACCAAGGCAGTGAAGGAGCCGGCCTTTGTCAAAGCCGCCTGCGAACGTTTCCCCGGCCACATCATTGTGGGCATTGATGCCAAGAACGGGCGGGTGGCTACCGACGGCTGGGCTGAGGTTTCGCAAATGCAGGCGGTGGATTGCGCCAGACAATTCGAAAATGACGGCGTCAGCGCCATCGTCTACACCGATATCAGCCGTGACGGTATGATGCAGGGGGTCAATATCGATGCCACCGTGGCGCTGGCCCGGGCCATCGATATACCGGTCATCGCCTCCGGTGGCGTCACCAATATCGACGACGTGAAACAACTGCTGGCGGTGGCCGGCAGCGGTATCGAGGGAGCCATCACCGGCCGCGCCATCTACGAAGGCACCCTGGATCTGAAAGCCGCTCAACAACTGGCGGACGGTCAATAGGAGGGCCCAGCCCATGCCTCTAGCCAAACGCATTATTCCCTGCCTGGACGTGGACAACGGCCGCGTGGTCAAAGGCGTGCAGTTTGTGGATATCCGCGACGCCGGCGATCCGGTGGAAGTGGCCCGCCGTTATGATGAACAGGGCGCCGACGAAATCACCTTTCTGGATATCACCGCCAGCCATGAAGACCGGGACACCATGGTGCACACCGTGGAAAAAATGGCGAGCCAGGTGTTTATCCCCCTCACCGTGGGGGGTGGCATTCGCAAGCTGGAAGACATCCGCACCCTGTTAAACGCCGGGGCCGATAAAGTGAGTATCAACACCGCGGCGGTATTCAATCCTGAATTCGTGGGGGAGGCCGCCGCCCGCTTCGGTTCCCAGTGCATCGTGGTGGCCATTGACGCCAAGCAGGTCAGTGCCGACGGCGAACCCAAACGCTGGGAGATTTTCACCCATGGCGGCCGCAAGCCAACTGGTCTGGATGCCATTCAATGGGCCCTTAAAATGGTAGACCTGGGGGCCGGCGAGATTTTGCTTACCAGTATGGACCGGGATGGCACCAAGAACGGCTTCGATCTGGATCTGACCCGGGCCATCAGCGAAGCGGTGCATGTGCCGGTGATTGCCTCCGGCGGAGTGGGCAATCTGCAGCATCTGGCTGATGGCGTTACCCAGGGCAAGGCGGACGCGGTGCTGGCCGCCAGTATTTTCCATTTCGGCGAATACAGCATTCGCGAGGCCAAGGAATTTATGGCCGGACAGGGCATCGAAATGCGATTGGACTGACACCATGGCGGAGCTGGCGGAACAACACATTATTGCCCCTTATGACAGCGCCTGGTATCGCAAAGGTTGTGATTTGCGGCGTCAGGTGTTTATGCAGGAGCAGGGGGTGTCGCTGGAAGATGAGTTCGACGGCCGCGACCCCAACGCCACTCATATGGTGAGTGTACAGGATGGCAATGTGGTAGGCGTGTTGCGGATTCTGTGGTTGCCGGAACACGCCAAGATCGGTCGCTTCGCGGTGGCGCAGTCACGTCGCAATGAGGGAATTGGATCACGTCTGTTGCAAACCGCTCTTGGCTTTATTGAGCGTCAGGGGCAGGAGCGGATCATGCTGGAAGCCCAGATCGATCGTATTAATTTTTACGAACATTTTGGCTTTGAGGCCTACGGGGAGGAATACCTGGATGCCGGTATCCTCCACCGGGCCATGAAAAACTACTGAAACCGCAGGCTGTCAATCCCCGTCCTGCTGACAGCTAGGGGACAGCAGCGCCAGAGTTTCCACACTGAAATAAAACCGCTGCAAGTGACGCCGCAAAATGGGTTCGGCGATGTTGTGGTCCAGCAGCAGCCGCGCCAGGTCCGGTGCGTAGTTCTGTAATTCGGAGACCACCATGGCTTCGGTGACACCGATGTCCGCCAGAATGGTGCCCAGGGTTTCCTCGCCATATTTATCGAAGAACAACCGGCAGCCGGCATCAATGCAGGATTTCAGGTAATCGGTGTGGCGGAACTCAAGCCAGAATTCATAGCCCAGCGCCATCATATCCTGCAGGTCCATCTCGCTGAAGTAGCGTCGGAAACTGGCCAGCTCCCAGGTTTTAATCTGATCCCAGAGGTCCAGTACCGCGTTGAGGGCGGTATCCCGATATAAATCATTGTCCAGCATATCGTCCACCATTTTGATGGACTGATCCACGCCAGCCCGGGATACCTGCTTGCCCAGACTGTGGACGTTTTCGCTCAGGCCCGGGGCCTGAGTGTCCAGCCAGTCCCGAAACCGGCGCAGGCCGTTGGCCACCGGCGCCATCCGCACCAGTTGGTTTTGTTCCAGGGCATAACCCTTGGCCACGGTGAATACGACGTCGGAGAGAAACTCCCGGAACGGGGCGCTGGCGCGGACATTAGTGATGAGCTGATCCAGAATACTGCCGGTTTCGAAAATCTTTTCCAGATAGGCTTCCGCCAGGGCCTGGGGCAGAACGTCGCCCACCCGGGTGGTTTCGTTTTCCGGATGCTCGTAAATAATATTGGCGATCTCGCCAATCAGTTCGGGAATTCCGCCCTCGATTTCCATTTCGGTGGCATAACGCAGGGCAGTGGCGGCCACCTTTTCCTCCGCTACGGATTCCCGCAGTCGCAGCTTGCTGAATTCCCGGAACAGAAACGGTACTTCCTGCGCCAGAATCTGTTGCAGGGATTCCGGTTGCAGCTCGGCCAGCAGGAAGCGGACCTGGGCATCCAGCAGTTGTTGGGCCAGTTCCTGTGAGGTTACAGCCATGGGTTACCCGGATTGAAGAATAGTGCCCTGATGGTAGCGGAAGCCGGCCGCCAGTTCGAGTCCTGCGTGTGGCGGGCCGGTCAACCTCAGGGGAATGCGGTTTCGGAGAAGTTTAACCGACTGCTACGGGGGGCGGGCATGGCCACGATCTGTCGCATCAGCTGCTTGAGGTCCACCGGTTCATACACCGGCTGGCCATATTGTTGCACCAGTTCCGAGGCAGCCACCAGTTCGACGCCCTGTTGCTGCAGCCGGGGCAGGGCCTGCTCCAGGTAGGCCAGGGTGGTGGGGTAAGGATGACCGATGGCGATGGCGTGACCCCGCCGACGGGCAATTCGCAGTAGCGACTGAAACATCTGGTCCACGGCTTCCGGCGTCTGCACATTGTCCAGAAACACATCCCGTTTCAGGGAGGGAATCTGATAATGCAGCGCCGATTGGTTGGCTACCGACAGGGAACTGGTCATGCTGTCAATAAAATACAGGGGCGTCTCCTGCACCTCCTGCATCAGCCAGTGCATGATCTGTACGTCCGCGGTGATCTGGCTGCCCATATGATTGTTGAGGCCGGCGATATGGGGCACCGCCCGCAGCGCCTGTTGCACCCGCGACCGTACCTCAGCCTCATCCATGTCATCGGTGAGGCCGCCCCGGTCCAGCCGTCGCTCGGGGTCCTGGCTGGCCATGGGCAGGTGTAGAATCACCTCGCGCTCACCGCCGTGGGCAGCCCGGGCCATGGTGGCGGCATAGGGTGTAAAGGGGATAATGGCGTAGGTCACCTGGCCGGGCAGCTGAAGCGCGCGTTCACCGGCGGGCCGATTGTAGCCCAGGTCATCCAGTATGATGGCGATCCGGGGGCGCTCCACCGGTGCATCCGCGGCTGAAGGCAGTTCGCTTGGGGCAGCCTGCAGCCCCGGTGCCAACGCCAGCAAGAACAGCAATGAAAATAAAACCTGTAACATGAATAGTCGACAACTTTCCGCGATAACCACAGTTTAGTGCACTGAGGGCGGGAAGGGGGTGGGAAATGCCACCGGCCCGAAGATTCTGTGAGCCGGTTCCGGCTTTAAGGCCCGCCACCGGCGGTGGCGGGAGGCTGACACCATGACTGCGCCGGTTTCAGCCCTGATCAGCGGGGGCCTCGGCCACCGCTTTCAGTTTGGGCCGGTTCAGCACATTGAGGGCTTTCAGCAGATTCAGCGCCTCGTGCAGCTGATAGTCGCTGTCGGACAACGCCGTTGTGGCGTCGCCGTCCCCCGGCGACTCCTCGCCCTCCGGGTTTTCCAAATGCCCGCTGAGATCACGCTCCTTCACCCGGTCCATTTCCTCAACACGGGTCAGCTGGGCGTTCTCCACCTTGATATCCGGCACGATGCCCTGGGCCTGAATGGAACGGCCGCTGGGGGTGTAGTAGCGGGCGGTGGTGAGCTTTAGGGCACGGTTGTTATGCAGAGGCAGCACCGTCTGCACCGAACCCTTGCCAAAGGTTGAGGTACCCATGATCACTGCCCGCTGATGATCCTGCAGGGCGCCGGCCACAATTTCCGAGGCGGAAGCAGAGCCGCCGTTTACCAGTACCACGATGGGGACCCCATCCAGCCGCGCACCGGGGGAGGCGCGGAATTTCATTTCCGAATCCGGCAGCCGGCCTTGGGTGTACACCACCAGACCGTCATTGATAAAGGCGTCGCTCACATCCACCGCCGCCTGTAGCACGCCACCGGGATTGTTGCGCAGATCCAGCACCAGTCCCTTCAGTTCCGCGCCGTTTTGCCGTTCCAGCTTATCCAGCAGTTTGAGCATGTCGGCCCCGGTATTGATCTGAAACTGGGACAGGCGCACATAGCCATAGCCCGGGTCCAGCAGGCGGCCCTTGACGCTCTGCACCTGAATCACGGCCCGGATCACCGGGATTTCCAGCGGTTTATCCACCCCGGCGCGGATGATGGTGAGAACGATTTCGGAGCCGGGCTTGCCGCGCATCAGCTTCACCGCCTCCGCCAGGCTCATACCTTTCACCGGGGTGCTGTCCAGCTTGATGATCAGGTCACCGGCTTCAACGCCGGCTTTCTGCGCCGGGGTGTCGTCGATGGGGGTAATGACTTTGACAAAGCCGTCCTCCATGCCCACTTCGATACCCAGGCCGCCGAATTCACCGGTGGTGTTGATCTGCAGGTCCTGATAAGCCTCCGGCTTGAGATAGGCGGAGTGGGGATCCAGTTCGGTGAGCATGCCCTGGATCGCATTTTCCAGCAGGGTTTTGTCATCCACCTCTTCCACATAGGCCTGTTTGATGCGGTCAAACACGTCCGCGAATGTGCGCAGTTCGTTAATGGGCAGCAGTCCCTTGGGTTGTTCCTCATCACTGGCGGCCGCTGCCTGTGATCCCGCCTCGGTGTCCGCGCCGGAGGCTGCCGGCTGCGCTGAAAACCCCAGCGGACTGAACGCCAGCAGGGCCAACAGCAGGCCCCGGGCCCAGGCGGGATGCCGGTGTGACAGAGAAGGAAAACCCATGGTGTACTCCTGTAATTAAAACGGTACCCCGCGGAGCACCGGTGTAAATCGCATTTAGCGAGTGCGAACAGGCCCTATGACATCGGGACGGGCGGGCGGTTTCACTGCAAAATCATAAGGATAACTTTTTAAGAGTAGCGCGATTTGCAGCTCGCTGCACTAGTGTCTACAGGCTCTGCCTGGCGCCCGGGTCACCAGGGTCAACCCCGGCACCAGCGGGAGGGGTTGACCGGCTTGCCATTGCGGCGGATTTCAAAGTACAGGGAGGCCCGGTTCTGGCCTCCGCTGCGGCCACTGTAGGCAATCACCTCGCCGGCATCCACCCAGTCGCCGGGGCTCCTGAGCAGGGTTTCGTTATGCCCGTATAAGGTGAGATAACCGTCGCCGTGATCCACGATGGTGAGCATGCCGTAGCCGCGCATCCAGTCGGAGAATACCACCCGGCCGTGATGCACCGCCTTGACCGGGCTGCCCTCATCGGTACTGATCAATACGCCTTTCCAGCGCAGGCCACCGCTGCCGCGCCGGGTGCCAAACCGCTCCACCAGCTGGCCCCGGGTGGGCCAGGCCAGCTCCCCCTGACGCTTGGAAAAGGGTTGCTTGCCCACGTTACCGGGCAGATCGCTGAGGGTGGCCTGCACTTGATGCAGCACCTGTTCCAGTTCCTCGCGGCTGGATTTCAGGTCCCCCACACGACTGGTGTTATCCTGCAGCCGGGTGTCCAGTTTGGCCAGGGCCTGTTTGCGTTCATCCTGAGCCGCCTGCAACTGTCGGCGCTCTGTTTCCAGGGTCTGTTTGAGCCGGCTGAGCTGGCCCACCCCTTCATTGATTTTCGCCTCGTTGGCGCGGATCTCACGCAGAGTGGCATTAAAGGCCTGAATCCGCTCCATGCGCGCCTGGTGGAAGTAATCGTAATATTTCATCAGCCGCGCCAGTTTGTCCGGCTGCTCCTGATTCAGCAGCAGCTTGACGTATTCCTGGCGGCCGGCCCGGTAGGCGGCGTTGATATCCTGCTTGAGGGCGGCACGTTGGGCTTTTTTGGCCTGATCCAGCTGTGCCTGGGTCTGGCGCAGCTGCGCCAGTTTGGCTTCGGACCCCTTGATGTCCGCATTCACCCCGGCCAGTTTGCGGCGGGTATCGCTGATGGCCTTCTCGGCCCGTTGCAGGGCCTGTTCGGTTTCACTGCGGCGGGCCTGGGTGCGTTTGATGGTGGATTGCAGCGCCTCGATGCGCTGCTGGATCTGCTTCAGTTCCTGTTTGGTGGCCACCGGGTCCACTGCCGCCATAACGCTGACGGCCTGGCACAGGGCCAGGCCGATCAGGGTCGTGCGCAGTAGTCGCAGTGGCGCCATGGCGGCGCTCAGAGCAGGGGTTTGCCGGTCATCTCCGGCGGCTGGGGCAGATCCATCAGTTTGAGGATGGTGGGGGCGATGTCGCTGAGCCGCCCGCCTTCTGCCTGTAATGACACCGAATCCGGCCCCACATAGACCAGTGGCACCAGCTCGGTGGTATGGGCGGTGTGCGGCTGGCCGCTGTTGGGATCCTCCATCTGCTCGCAGTTGCCATGGTCCGCGGTAATCAGCATATCACCGCCGTTGGCATCCACCGCTTCGGTGACCCGGGCCAGACATTGATCCAGGGTTTCCACGGCTTTTACGGCGGCGTCGAACTTGCCGGTATGGCCCACCATATCGCCATTGGCATAGTTACAGATCAGCACGTCGAATTTGCCACTGTTGATGGCTTCCACCAGTTTGTCGGTCACCTCCGGCGCGCTCATCTCCGGTTGCAGGTCGTAGGTGGCCACGTCCGGGGATGGCACCAGAATACGTTCTTCGCCTTCGAAGGGCTGTTCCCGGCCGCCATTAAAAAAGAAGGTGACATGGGCATACTTTTCGGTCTCGGCAATGCGCAGCTGGGTTTTATGCTGTTGCGCCAGATAGTCCCCCAGTACGTTCACCAGATCCTCCGGCGGATAGGCACAGTGGGCGTTGAGGTCGGCGGAATACTGGGTCAGGGTGACAAAGTCCGCCAGGGCCGGCACTTTTTTGCATTCAAAGCCATCGAAGTCCGGGTCCACGAACGCCTGGCTCAGCTGGCGGGCGCGATCGGCTCGGAAGTTCATAAACACCACCGCATCCCCGTCGTTGATGGTGGCGGGGGACTCGCCCGCACCGGCGATCACTGTGGGTTTGACGAATTCATCGGTCTCGTCCCGTTCATAGGCCGCCAGCAGACCGTCCACCGGGTTGGCGCTGGTGTAGTCCGCAGCGCCCTGCACCAGCAGGTGGTAGGCGGCGGAAACCCGATCCCAACGGTTGTCCCGGTCCATGGCGTAGTAGCGCCCCACCAGGCTGGCAATGCAGCCCACCCCCAGCTCGCTGAGTTTGGCCTGCACCTTTTCCAGGCTCTTTTGCGCGGATTTGGGGGGCATATCGCGCCCGTCCAAAAAGGCGTGGACGTATACCTGTTTGGCGCCGCGCCGGGCCGCCAGCTCGATCATGGCAATGATATGGTCTTCGTGGCTGTGCACCCCACCGGGGGACAGCAGCCCCAGAATGTGCACCGCACCCTTTTGCTCCTGGGCCTTTTCCACCGCGCTCACCAGCACCGGATTGCCGTAAAAGGTGCCGTCTTCGATATCCTTGGTAATGCGGGTGAAGTCCTGGTAGACGATGCGGCCGGCCCCCAGGTTCATATGCCCCACCTCGGAGTTGCCCATTTGACCCTCCGGCAGCCCCACATCCATGGCAGAGGCGGAGATGAGAGTGTGTGGGCGCTCACTCAGTAGTTTGTCCCAGGTGGGGGTGTTGGCGTGGGCAATGGCGTTAAACTCGGCATCGGTGCGCTGGCCGAATCCATCCAGAATGATCAGAACGTGGGGTGTGCGTGTCTGGCTCATGAGTTCAACTTCCCGGCTGCATCTCGGTGAATGATAGAGGTGAACGATTATGTTACCCGAATTTGCCCGGGGACGCATGAGGCGGCGCCGCTGGTCGGGCTTTGCCGGTTTCAGGTATACTCTGCACCAACTTTGGCGCCAGCACCGGACGGGGCTTGGTAACTTATTGAATCTTGGGAAGTTTAAATGGAACGTCTGCTTGAATTTGCAATCAACCACCCGCTGCTGGTGGGCAGTTTCGTGGTGTTGCTGGTGTTGTTCTTTGTGTTGGAATCCCGTCGCGGCGGCAAGACGGTCTCCCCGCAACAGCTCACCAACCTGATCAACCGCGATGATGCGCTGGTACTGGATGTCCGGGAGCAGAAAGATTACCGTGAAGGACATATTACCGGTTCCCGTAATATTCCGTTCAGCAAACTGAAGGACAATCTGGCCGAACTCAACCCGTACCAGGACAAGCCTGTGGTACTGGTGTGTAAGATGGGTCAGCATGCGGGGGCTGCCGGCAAGATTCTGCACGGCGCCGGCTTTAAGCGGGTGCAGCGTTTGACCGGTGGCATCACCACCTGGAAATCCGAAGGCTTGCCCCTGGTTAAGGGCAAGTAAACCCATCAGGCACAGGTTTTATCATGGCGGACATTCTGATTTACAGCACCCCCTGGTGCCCGTTCTGTATTCGGGCCAAACATCTGTTGAAAAGCAAGGGGGCTCCGTTCACCGACATTGACGTCAGCGGCAAGCCGGACCTGCGCAAGGAAATGGAGCAGAAAGCCGGGGCCCACACGGTGCCGCAGATCTGGATTGGGGAGACCCATGTGGGGGGCTGTGATGAACTTTATGCGCTGGAGCGTCAGGGGCAACTGGATGCCCTGCTGCAGGCATAGGGCCTGGCCACGATACAAGACTATTTCAGGGGAATAATATGACCGAGCAAGCCGCCGGGCAACAGGCCCAGCAACAGTTTCAATTACAACGCATCTACCTCAAGGATTTATCCTACGAGGCGCCGAAAACGCCGATGATGTTTCGGGAACAGTGGAAGCCGGAAGTGAATCTGGATGTCAACAACTCCGCCACCGAGATCGAAACCGATCTGCACGAGGTGGTGTTGACCACCACGGTCACCGTCAAAAATGGCGACGCCACCGCCTTTATTGTGGAAGTGGCCCAGGCAGGATTGTTTTTGTTAAAAGGCGTGGAGGGGATTCAGAAGGAGGCCATCCTGAAGGGGGTTTGCGCCAACATCCTGTTCCCCTACGCACGGGAAACCGTATCCGACGTGGTGTCACGGGGGACCTTCCCCCAGTTCCTGCTGCAGCCCATCAATTTCGAGGCGGCCTTCGCCGAGAACCTGCGCAAGCAGCAGGCAGAGGCTCAGGGGGAAACGCCCCCGGCCCATTGACCGCGGCCCGGCGGGTCAATCATCCACTGGGGGCAGAACAGAGATCGGCAACTTTGTCCCCCAGGGAGCCTTGCCCCAGCGCCCGGTGCTGAGCGGCGAACCGTTGGCTGTTCTGTTGTAAGCCATGGTCCGCCAGCATGTGCTCCAGCAATCCGCTCAGCTGGCTGACAGATTCCGGCTGCTGCACCAGCCGCCCGACGCCCAGCTGCTCCAGGGTCTGCCCCACCAGTAACTGTTCCAGTTGAATCGGCAAGGCCAGCACCGGTGTACCCGCCAGCAGGCTTTCCTGGGTGGTGCCGGCATTGCCGTGGCCCACAAACAGATCCGCCGCCGCCATGGCGGTTTGCAGATTGACCGGCTGTACGCTGAAACCAAAGTGCTCGGATACCAGGGGCTCCAGCTGTGCCGGATTGGCCCGGGGGCAAACCACGAACACGTCGGCGCGGACCTGGGCCAGGGCCTCCAGCAGCCATTGAAACCGGGGGTGACCGGGTTTCAGGTAGGCCAGTATCCGGGGCCGGCTGTCGCCGCTGAAGCGCACCGGCGGGTGGTGACTGCCACCGCCCTCACCGCAATGGTACACGGCATCCAGCCGCAGATCGGCGTACAGGTCGAATTCCGGGGCCGTGGTGATCACGGTGTGGTGCGCCACAAACAAATCCGAAATGCGGGCAATGCCGGGTTGCCCCAGTCGCGCCAGGGCCTGGTTAATGGTGGTGACCACCCGCTGTTCCTGCTGAGTCACCCGCTCCGGGTACAAGCCGTGGGGGTGCCAGTTGCGCAGGGGGTGGGGCGGCACCGGCTGGGCAAAGCCGGGCCCCACCAGAATTTTTCGGCGCTGGTGGTAGAGTGCCGCCAGCGCCGCGGTGGGGGAATAGTCGTAGATCAGCACCTCAGGATTCACCAGAGCCAGCAGATTGCGCCAGGCCTGCATCAGTGCCAGCAGATCATCCGTCTGCAGATAGCCTGACAGCAGCAGCATATCCGCCAGGCTTTGAATGGGACGTTGGGTGGTGACTTTCGGTAACCACACCGGCGCCTGCAGCAGCCGGGTTTGCTGGCCATGAAAAAAAGGCAAAGCCCGGGACAGATCCCGCAGGGCGGCAAAGCATTGGTAACCCCGCTGCTCCAGGGTCTGGGTCAGATGGGACAGGCGGGCAATATGGCCCAACTGGCCCCCCAGCTCCCAGGCGCAGAGGACAGTGTTGGCGGTGGCTTTGGTCATCAGGGGCTCCAGGGGCATTCCGTCGGATGGGGCCATAAGTTGCAATTTTGCACGCTACAATACGGCAAATTACCTGTCTCCGTCAGGGGATGCTCAGTAAAATGCCGCAAAATCAGTAAACAATGGGGGAAGTTGAAATGAACTACAAGACTCACGGGGTTCCGTTATTGCTGTTGTCCGCAGCCGTTTCCACGGAGGTATATGCGATAGCAACGGCGGTGGATGATCAGGCCCAGGTCTTTACCGACAGCATCGTGGACATTGATGTGGCCGCTAATGACGACTTCAACGCCGAGGGCCTGCCGACCATTATCCTGTCTGAGAACGGTCCATTCTACGGCAGTGCCATCGTTAATCAGAACGGTACCATCACCTATACCCCGGACCCGGGTTACGAAGGCACCGATCAGTTCGATTATTTTATCTGGGATGATGATGGCCAGGCCTATGGTGACACCGGTACGGTGACGGTCACCGTCAACCCTCTGCCCGCCACGGGGGACGAGGGGCCGCTGGAAACACTGGCCGACACCGAGTCGGAAAGAGTGACTGCCCGCATGCTGGAAACCCTGTGTGAGGAAGGCTCTAACCAGGAGTCCCTGACCCAGGAACTGGCCGATGAGTGCAGCCGCCTGTTGGGTCAGTCCGAAGTGAGCTATACCGCTGACGAGATACGCCAACTGCTGGGGGATATCACTCCGGAAGAAATCCTGATGCAGCGCCGCATGCTGGCGGAGATCATGCGCGGGCAGGCGGACCGGCTGTACGGCATCCGCCGCCAGCTGCGGCAGGAGGAGGGAGTGGCCACCGCCGGCCCCGACACCCTGCTGTTGAATTCCTACGTGGGGGGTGTCGCCGGGGAGAGTGCGCCGCCCCTGGCCTGGTTCGGCTCGGTGAAATTCGGCAACACCGAACACGACCAGACCGATCGCGAGTCCGGCTATGACGCGGACATCACCAGCCTGATGCTGGGTCTGAACTATCGGCTGCGACCGGATCTGGATCTGGGGCTGGCGCTGGATATGACCCAGTATGATGTGGATTACGAATCCGGCGCCGGCGAGCTGGAATCCTCCACCAACACGCTGTCCGGCTATGGGTCCTGGTACCGGGATGCCTTTGGGGTGGATGTGATTCTGGGCTATACCACCGGCGATATTGAAACCGAGCGCACGGTGAGCCTGCCGACGCCGGATGTGATCGCTGGCGAGACCGACGCTGACATGTTGTTCCTCAGCACGCAGTTCCAATACAGCTATGTGCAGGGGGCGCTCACCAGCCGGCCGTTTCTGCGCATCGATTATCTGTCCGCCGAAGTGGATGCCTACAGTGAAACCGGCAGCAATCCCTGGTTAATGAACGTGGGCAAGCAGGAACTGGATCAGGTGAATTTCCATCTGGGTGTGGACACCAGTTACGCCCTGAGTTACGACTGGGGGGTGATGGTGCCCGGGGTGGTGGTCAGCGTGATCAGCGAGGGCAGCCAGGATTACTCACCGGTGGCCTTCAGCCTGGTGCAGGACAGCACCAACTTCAGTGAGTTTGAGCTGCGACCGGATGGTGAGGACAGCCTGTTCTATCAATTGGATCTGAACTCGGTGTTCGTTATGAAGAATGGCTTCTCCACCTATATTTCCGCACAGTTCACCCTGGGTTACGACGATATCGATGCCTATACCCTGCAGGGTGGTTTCAACTACGAACTGTAGTCTTTACCAGTTGGTGTTGTAGCCGCTGCCAGAGGGCTTCGTAAGCCTTTGCGCTCTTGCTGGAGGGCGCAAAGGCATGAATGGGCGCCCGGTGGATGCCCATTTTTTCGTACTCACTGGCATAGGGGATGATGACCGGGTCATCATCCCCTATGATGCTCTTGGCGTGCTCTATGACATCGTTGTGGATTTTGCGCCGCCGGTCCACCATGGTAAAAAACGGCAGTGTTTGCAGTTTTTTCCAGCGTTTCTTTTTCTGCAGAAACGCCGTCAGCTGCTGGTAGGAACGCACCGACAGGGGTGATGGCAACAGCGGTACCGCCAGCAGGTCACAGCTGGCAAACAGGCTCTCCGACAGTTGCGAATAGGCGGGCGCGCAGTCGTAGACAATCAGCTGCTGCCGTTCACTGAGATGATCCGTCAGCCGCGCCAGTAATTGATCGGACTTGGCTTCCTGCGCCAGTAACAATTCCAGTTTGCGCAGGCTCAGATCCGCCGGAATCACCGACAGGCGGGAGTGGGCCGTGTGCAGTCGCAGCCGCCCCACCGGCGTTTTCCCCTTAAAGATATTGATGGACTTTTTATCCACCGCATCATCGTCAATGCCCAGATACCAGGACGCACAACTCTGGGGGTCCAGATCCCAGAGCAGGGTGGGCATCCCCCCCTGCGCCGCCAGCCAGGCAATGTTCACCGCGGAGGTGGTCTTACCCACACCGCCCTTGACGTTGAAGAAGGCTATTTTTTTCATGCCGGGCCCTGTATACCGAATGCCGTTGCTATTGTGCCATGGCGTCCAACCCAGGGCCAATCTGCCGCTGACTGCGGTGATGGGCAGTCCATGCTGGCGCAACGGGAAGGCTCTCTCCCCAGAAGCCGCCGGATTCAAAAGTAGTAAGCGAGGCTGGCGCCGATTTCCTGCTCGGGAAAGCCGGCTTCATCGCCGTAGTCCACGGTGAAAACCCGGGCGTTCCAGTGGCCGCCAAACTGCACGCCGACAAAGTAGGTAAAATAGTCGTAGTCGGAGAACAGGTCATTGTCGGTTTGCTGATACGAATACTCTATTCCCAAATCCAGTTGCCGCCAGATATGCCAGCGGGCATCCAGGGCGGCGTAGCCGTGATCCTGCATGTCATAGTGGCTGGGCTCACTGACCACAAAGCGATAACCCAGGGTGGTCAGCAGGCTGGCGTGGGTGGAGCGGAACAGCCAGGCGGTTTCCACCATGGCCAGTTGGGCGCCGTTACCCAGGCCCTCGGTTGCGTCGCCATTGTCAAACTGATAGCCCAGGCCCAGAGAGCCGGACACAAACTCATTCACCGGGGGCAGGTAATAGTTGGCGAACAGTTCAAAGTCGTTCCAGCCACTGACCGAGTCCTGGCCGCTGGCGGTGACCCGGCCGCCGGTGTCGCTGCAATACTGTAGATCCTGGACGGTGAAACCGGTGTTGCGCACCAGAATCAGTTTCTCTAGCGACGACAGCTCGTTGAGCGCATCGCAGGTGCGGGCCAGGTTGGGGTAGAGATTGTTGACAAAATAACTGCCGTCGATGGATTGCCAGGGCATGGTCAAACTGAACTGCCAGTTGCCGGCGGACAACCCGGGGGTAAAGGTAATGGTATCGATGGTGGCTTCCGCCGCATCGTATTCCGAGGCAAACGCCTGTTCGGCCCGTTCCGCGCTCACTGCAAACTCCCATTGCGGTGCCCCCCGGGCCTGGCCCGTGGCCAGCACCATCAGGAGAGCAGCAACCAGGGGGATCGGAGGCTTATGCATGCTGATACTCACTTAGCGGCGCTGGCGCAGACGTTGTTTCAGGCGATCGCGCATTTCCCGTCTTTGTTCCAGGGAGGCGCCCCGCAAGCGTTCCCGTAATTCCTGACGCTCATCCACCGACAGGGATTGCCAGCCGGCGCGGAGTTGCTGTTGCTCTTCCGTGGGCAAAGATTGAAACCAGCGGTAGCGGTCACGGATCTGCTGCTGCTGTTCCGGCGGCAGTTGGCGAAAGGTTTGGAAACGCTGGCGCAGTTGTTCGCGGGTTTCCGGCGCCAGCTCCTGCCAGCGTTGGAACCGCGCCTGCAGTTGTTGCTGCTGTTCCGGCGGCAGGCGCTGATAACGGCGCACGGCGGCCAGCAGGTTTTTCTGCTGCTCCGGATCCAGGGAGTCCCATTGTCCGGCCATGTTCTGGAGCAGCGCCCGGGTTTCCGCCGGTAATTGTTGCCAGCTGGAAGGTTCGGCCAGGGCCCCATTGCCCAGGGTGGTGATGCCCAGCACCAGGCAGATTGTGATTACCCAGTGTTTCATGGTGATGATTCCTCTTGTTGGGTTGACCCTGCTGCGGCCCGGTGGGGAGCCGGCTGTTGTTCCGGCTCCGGGTTATCCCGGGCCAGGCGTTGGGTTTGCGCCAGGTCCAGGGGGTCGAAAACCTGGCCGTCGCGGTCACTGTAATTCAGGTAATAGTCCCAGAATGCCGCCGGTGGCGCCGGTTCCTGAGCCAGGGCCCCGGTGCAAAATCCCAATAGCAGGAGACAGGCTTGCAGTCCGTACCTAGGCATCCGGTGACTCACCAATGGCTGCCAGCATCTCCCAGTCCGCCAGCATCTGCGGATCTTCGCTGAGATAGCTGTCCGCCAGGCTTGGTTGCTGGCCGCCGGGGTGTTGCTGCTGGCTCAGGAACCAGCTTCCGCTCACCAGTAACACCAGGGCGGCGGCACTGGCCAGCGCCGGACGCCAGAGGCGCCTACGGGTGGCCTGGGCCTGTTCCCGGGCGGCCCGCAATTGTTGCAGCGTGTCCTGATCCAGTTGCTCCAGGCTTTGATCCAGGGTTTTCGCCAGCGTCCTCGCCAGTTTGTCATGCGCCTCGCTCATAGGCTTACCTCCTTGGGTTCCGCCGGGGTTTGCAGCCACTGACGCAGGTTGTGCAGGGCCCGAAAATAATGGGACTTCACCGCGCCCTCGCTACATTCCATGGCGGCCGCCGTCGCCCGTACATCCAGGCCCTCCCAGGCCCGCAACAGAAACGCCTGTTGCTGGCGGAGGGGCAGGCGGCCAATGGCGCCGAGGGCCGCTTCCGTGTCCCGGGCCAGTTCCAGCAGCTGGGCCGGATTGTGGTCCCGGGGCTCGGGTAACTGCTCCAGCTGACTTTCCGCTTCAGCCTCCGCATCCTCGTCCAGGGGGCGGGTGAACACAAACAAGCGCCGTCGACGTTGTTGTTGCCGGTGCCAGTCCAGAATCCGGTTTTGCAAAATGCGTTGGAACAAGGGTGGCCAGCTGGCGGCGTCCGCATCGCCGTAGTTCTGACTCAGCTTCAACATGGTGTCCTGCACCAGGTCCAGGGCGTCACTGTGATTCCCGGTTGCCAGCAGCGCCATGCGATAAGCACGGCGCTCAATGCTGGCCAGGAAGCTGTCGAGGTTGAGTGGAATCGCGGCACTGGTCATAGCTGGCGACTATAGCAGGGCCCGCCTGTTACTCACCAGCCGGTTCTTCGCCCGCCTGAAGGCGGCTACGGGTTCGGGTGGCGGTGTAGGTCTGGCCGTCAAAGCCGGTGGCCTCGATTTGCTGGGTCAGGGTCTGCTGCTCCCGGTCCCGCTCCCGAGTCAGGGTGCCGGAGGCGGTTTCACCGTCGGCATTGGTGCGGGTGCGGGTGCGAACCAGGCCATTCTCTGTCTTTTGGGTCTGGCGCTGGGCGCTGTACTCATCGCCATTGAACCGGGTGCCTTCCAGCTGCCGGGTATAGGTGCGGGTCTCCGGGTCATACTCACCGCTCACCGAGCGGCTGGCGCTTTTACCGGCGCCGGTTTGCACCTGGGTCTGGCGCTGGAACCGGTTCTCGCTGGCCACCTGTTCGGTGCGCCGGGTCATGCTGCGCCCGGCATCGGTACTGCGGGTCACTTCGGTCTGAAAGCTGTGGCGGTGCTTGATCCGGGGTTGTTCCGCCAGGGCCGGTAGAGTGATCAGGCTGCCCAGCAGGGCGGTGGTCAAAATCAGTTTGTTGTTCATGGTCCAGCTCCGTTTTTCTTGATGGGTATTGCTATTAACGAAGCGTGGGCCCTGGGGTTTACCCGTAGCGGAAAAAAAACCGCGATTATTGCGCCCCGGCAAAGTCCAGCTGGCGCCAGGCCTCATACAGCACGATGGCGGCGGCATTGGACAGGTTCAGGCTGCGGCTGGTTCCCTGCATGGGAATGCGGATACAGCCGGTGACCGCCGCGTGCTCCCGCAGCCACTGCGGCAGCCCCCGGGTTTCCGGCCCGAACACAATGGCGTCCCCGGGCTGATAGCTGACCTGGTGGTAATGCCGGTGGCCCTTGGTGGAAAGGGCGTAACAGGCATTGGGCCGGACCTGTTCCAGGAAGCTTTCAAAATCCCCGTGCAACTGCACCCGGGCCCATTCGTGATAATCCAGGCCCGCCCGGCGCATACGCTTGTCGTCCAGGGTAAAGCCCAGGGGTTCAATCAGATGCAGGGCCATGCCGGTGTTGGCACACAGGCGGATAATATTGCCGGTATTGGGGGGGATTTCCGGTTGAAATAATACAATGTGAAGCATTACAGGGGGTTACCGCCGATCCTCAGGTGCTTATTGCTGCCTTAATAATGAACGCTAAGCCGGTGATTCTTATCACCATTTGAAAATTGTCGTCTACGCTTTCACTAAAGGGGTTCATTTTCCCGAATCAGGATAGGCGATGAGTGGCTGGTTAAAACGACTGTTGCGGCAGGACAAACAAAGCGGGGACCAAGTGCTGGGCATAAGCCTGGCGCCGGAACGTGCCCTGTGGTGCCTGCTGCAACAGTCGGATGCCGGCCAGCAGGTTACCCAAAGTTTCAGTCTGCAGCAATCCTTTGCCAGCCCCGCCGCGGCATTGAAAGCACTGCTGGCGGCAGCGCCACCGCCCCAGGCTCCGCTCCATATCTGCCTGGGGCATCAGTACTACAACCTGCTGCTGGTGGATGCGCCGGACGTGCCCGATGCCGAGCTGCGGGAGGCGGTGCGCTGGAAAGTGAAGGATCTGATCACCCAGCCGGTGGAAAATATGGTGCTGGACGCCTTCCGTTTGCCTCAGGATGCCTATCGCGGGCGGATGAATATGCTCTACGTGGCAGTGGCGGAGCGGGACCTGATTCAGCGGCTGGTGGATGAGTGCCACCGGGCTGATCTGTTGTTGCAGGAAATCACGATCAATGAACTGGCGTTGACCGCCCTGGCCGGGGTAATACCCGAGCTGCAGGAGCAGGGGGCGGCTTTTCTGTACCTCAACGGCGAAGGGGGCACCATCAATCTGGTGGAGCAGGGGGCCCTCTATCTGACCCGTACCATCGAACTGGCGGCAGGGACCGGCGTGTTCAGCGGCAACCTGGATTTTCAGCAGGATCCGGTGGACAACCTGGCACTGGATGTACAGCGCTCCCTGGATTACTACGAAAGCCAGGTGGGCAAGTCCGGCATCACGCGTCTTTACCTGGTGACTGACGCCCCGGAGCAGGAAGCCTGGTGTGATGAGTTGAGTGGCCGCTTGCCGATTAAGGCGGAACCTTTGGCGGAGTCGGCGCTGGCGATGACCGCCGATACAGACCTCAGCCAGGGGGCGCTGGCCCCGGCCCTGGGGGCGGCGCTGGGAGGATGGCGTGAGTAGCCTTGTTCAGCGCGTCAATTTTTATCAGGAAAGCTTTCACCCCCCGGTGATCAAACTGCCGTTGCGGCAGATGCTGGCAGTGAGCCTGGTGGCGCTGGTGTTGTTGTGCATGATCACGGTGCTGGAATGGAACCGAACCCGGCAGGCCCGCCAGACCCTGGCGCAGATGGAAGCCTCGAAGCTGAAGATGGAGCAGTCCATCGACAGCCTGCAGGCGGAAGTGGACAGCATCGTTCTGGATACCCGGCTGCAACAGCAGGAAACCCGGTTGCAACAGGGTTTGCAGGGCAAGCGCCTGTTTCTGAATCAACTGCAGCGGCAGGGAGACTCCCATCAGGTGCAGTTCTCCGGTTATTTACAGGCCCTGGCCAATATGGATCAACCGGCGGTGTGGCTGACCCGCATTGTGCTGAACAGCCCCGGGCCGGAAATCAGTCTCTACGGAGTGACGGATAAACCCAAGGCGCTGCCGGATTATGTGGCGCAACTGCGGCAGGAACCCAGTTTCCGCGGCGTGGGATTTAAAGTGTTTGACCTGGAACGCATGGAAGACAATGACCGGTTTTTGACGTTCGGTGTGAGTACCCAGCATGACGAGTCCAGTACAGAGTAAATACCAGGAAATCGAGACCCGGTTGCATCAGCTCAGTTTGCGGGAGCGTGCCATTATCCTGGGAGCAGTGATTGTCCTGCTACTGGGGCTGTTCGACCAGCTGCTATTGCGGCCGTGGATGCAGGAGCGGGAGACCCTGGAACGGGATAAAGCCAGCCTGCTCAGCAATATGGAGCAGGCCTCCCAGCGCATCGATGAGCTGGAGGCCGCCATCCGCGCCAACCCCAACCTGGTGCTGAAGGCTTCTATCGAGCAGCTGCAACAGCAACACGATCAGGTGGATCAGCAGATTGCCCGCTTTACCGAGGGCCTGATTGCGCCTCAGGAAATGCCGCACCTGCTGGCGGAGCTGTTGAGTGAGCAGTACGGCCTGCGGGTGGAAAGCGTGAAATCCAAACCTGCCCGGCGCCTGTTGGTGGCGGACGAACAGCAGGCCCAGTCCGCCGCTATTTACCAGCATGATCTGGAGCTGAAGCTGGCGGGCTCATTCTTTCAGGTCAGAGATTATCTGGCGGCGGTGGAAGCGTTGCCAACCCGACTACTGTGGGACCACCTGGAGTATGTAGTGGATGAATACCCCAAAGGCAGCCTCTGGCTGCAGGTCCATACCCTGAGTTCTGAGGAGGAGTTGTTGCGTGTTCCTCATTCGCTTTAGTGTCACCTTGTTGTTGGCGCTGGGTACGACCTGGCTCCACGCCGGACAGGACCCGACCCGGCCTCCGTTTTTTGGCGCCGCGGCCAATCCCGTGGCCCAGGAAAGTCTGCATCTGAGCCTGATTGTGGACGATGCCAGACTGCGCCGGGCCATCATTAATGAAACCGTGGTGGGCGAGTCCGATACCGTGGCCGGGGCCCGGGTACTGCGGATTGAATCCGATCGGGTGCGATTGGTGAGGGCCGGGCAGTACATTACCCTGCAGTTGCCACTGGCGCAGATACGCAAGGATCATAGCGATGAATAACTTTGTTCGAACCATGGCGCCGCTCTGTTGCCTGTGGCTGGGACTGGCCGGTTGTGCCAGTTGGTATCAGCCTGCATCCCCGGCGCAATCTGACACCCCCCCGGTGGTTGCTGATCCAGCGCCAGCGCCGCCACTGCCGGGGCAACCTTCGGCGCAACGGCCGCCGCAGCCTGGGGCCATCGCTACTCCCGTGCAACCGGTGGCACGGCCGGCTCCGCAGCCAAAGCCCGGCCCGACCTTGCCCCGGTTTGATGTCACCGCCAGCGACACCCCGGCGCGCCAGTTCTTTATGAGCCTGGTGCACGGTTCTTCGGTGAATATGGTGGTGCACCCCGAGGTGGGCGGCAATATCAGCATCAACCTGCGCAGTGTCAATCTGGAGGAAACTCTGAAAGCCGTGCGCGATGCTTACGGCTATGACTTTGTGCGCAAGCCCTACGGCTATCAGATTCTGCCCAAGACCATGCAGAGCCGGGTGTTTCGGATCAACTACTTGAACATCAACCGCCTGGGTATGTCTACCACCTCCGTCAGTAGCGGCCAGGTGAGTACCTCCGGGGAAGAGGAGTCCAGCGGCAATAGCACCAGCAGCTCCCGGACCACCGAAGTGCAGCAGAGCAGTAACATCAAGACCGAAAGCAGCAGCGCATTCTGGCAACAGTTGAGCAATATGATCAGCATGATTATCGGATCCGGTGACGGCCGCACCGTGGTGGTGGATCCGGTATCCGGTATCGCGGTGGTGAAGGCCCTGCCCGCGGAGCTGCGGGAAGTACAGAATTTTCTGGACAGCGCCCAGCTCAGCCTGAAACAGCAGGTGCTGATTGAAGCCAAGATTCTGGAGGTGGAACTGTCCCAGGGGTTTGCCACCGGTATCCGCTGGGATACCTTTGGTGAGGGCTACAACGGCAGCCTGGAAACCAGTGATAACAAAGTGGCGGCGGGCCTGGAGGACGCGGACTTCCGCTCCCTGATTGCCGATAACGTGTCCCTGGTGGGTGGCGTGTTTACCATCGGTGCCAATTTCACTGACTTCACCGCGGTGCTGCAGTTATTGGAACTGCAGGGGGACGTGAAAGTGCTGTCCAGTCCCCGCATTTCCACCCTGAACAATCAGAAAGCGGTGATCAAAGTGGGTTCCGACGAGTTTTTTGTCACCGACATTTCAACCACCACCACCACCACTTCCACCGTGGTCAGCGATACTCCGGACGTGACTCTGACGCCGTTTTTTTCCGGCATCGCACTGGATGTAACGCCGCAGATATCGGATGCGGGGGAAGTGATTCTGCATGTACATCCCTCCATTTCCGAAGTGGTGGAAAAGCGTAAGGATATCGGCCTGGGGGAGGAGGAACTGTCACTGCCCCTGGCCTTCAGCACCATCCGGGAGACCGATAGCATCATTCGCGCCGCCAATGGCCAGGTGGTGGTTATCGGTGGCCTGATGCAGGACAGCTACAAAGAAGAGGTATCAAAGATTCCCTTTCTGGGGGATCTGCCTGTGGTGGGCGATGTACTCTTTACCCAGCGCCTGCGACGCAAGACCAAAAGCGAACTGGTCATTCTGTTAAAGCCCCATGTGCTGGATGAGGCGGGCTATCGGGAGGAGGTGCTGTCCATCGAACAGCGGTTCCGGCCTTATTTGCCCAATTTAGACCAGTCGCCCATCGTCGACCCTGACGCCGAGCCTGAACAGAACGCCAGTATGGCGGTGGACCCCGCGGCGGAGGCGCCCTGACCCATGGATACCGCAAAGGCCCCCAAAGTCCGAATCGGTGATTTGCTGGTCTCCAAGGGGTTGATCGTGGAGGATCAATTGAAGGCGGCGCTTACCGAGCAGAAACGCACCGGCAAAAAGATCGGTAAAGTGGTGGTGGATCTGGGGTTTGTGACCGAGGCGCAGATGCTGCAGACCATGGCCAATCATTTCGGCTATCCGTTTGTGGACCTGCTGCGTTTCCGTCTGAATAACGACTTGATCAAAGCCCTGCCGGAAACCTACGCCCGGCGCTTTCGCGCCATCTTACTGGCGGAACAGCCCGATGGGTTGCTGGTGGGGATGAGCGATCCCCTGGATCTGCTGGCCATCGATGAATTACAACGGATTCTGAAGCGGTCGGTGCATCCGGCCTTCGTCAAGGAACAGGATCTGCTGGCGGCCATGGACCGCTCTTACCGCCGTTCGGAACAGATTGCCTCCATCGCGGTGGAACTGGATTCCGAACTGGAAACCACCGACTTCGACCTGGAGAACCTGGCCACCACCACGGATACCGCGGAAGCACCGGTGGTGCGTTTGCTGCAGAGTATTTTTGAGGATGCGGTGCAGGTGCGGGCCTCGGACATTCATATTGAACCGGACGAGCAGGTGCTGCGGGTGCGGCTGCGGATCGATGGCGAGCTGCAGGAACAGGTAATGAAGGAGCGGCGCATTGCGCCCGCTCTGGTATCGCGGCTTAAGATTATGTCGGGGCTCGATATCTCGGAAAAACGCCTGCCTCAGGATGGCCGATTCAATGTGCGAATCCTGGGTAAGAGTATTGATGTGCGCCTGTCCACTTTGCCGGTTCCCTACGGCGAGTGCGTGGTGATGCGACTGCTGGATCAGTCCGCCGGTATGCTGTCCATGGATAAGCTGGGGATGCCGGAGTCGATTCGCAACCGGTTTGAAAATCTGATTCAGCGACCCTATGGCATGGTGCTGGTGACCGGCCCCACCGGTAGCGGTAAAACCACCACCCTGTACGCCGCCCTCAACCAGCTCAATGTGCCGGAACGAAAAATTATCACTGCGGAAGACCCTATCGAATACCGGCTGCCGCGGATCAATCAGGTGCAGGTGAGCAGTAAGATCGGGCTCACGTTCTCGTCGGTGTTGCGCACCGCCCTGCGCCAGGATCCGGATGTGATCCTGGTGGGGGAGATGCGCGATCATGAAACTGCGGAAATCGGCCTGCGGGCCGCCATGACCGGTCACATGGTGTTATCCACTCTGCACACCAACGATTCCGTTTCCACCGCCATGCGTTTGATTGATATGGGTTGCGATGCCTTCCTGGTGGCCTCCTCATTGCGGGCGGTGGTGGCCCAGCGCCTGGTGCGCAAAATCTGCGAACACTGTAAGCAGCCCTATGAGCTCACGCCCCAGGAGCTGACCTGGCTGGGCAACATTGACGGCACCGCCCTGGACGCGCAATACCATAAAGGCAGCGGCTGTCACCACTGCAACAATACCGGCTACACCGGTCGCATCGGCGTCTACGAATTGTTGGAGATGAATGAGGGGCTGCTCTATGCCCTGCGCAAAGGGGATGCCGCGGAATTTACCCGGGCGGCGGCGGACAGTCCCAGCTTTCGCAGTCTGAGCCAGTGTGCCCTGGACTATGCCCGGACCGGGGTCACCTCGGTGCATGAAGTCTTCAAAATCACCGCCACCCTGGAAGACCAGTAACGCCTATGCAGACGTTTGCCTACCGGGGCCGCAATCAAAGGGGGGAGGAGGTGGCCGGCACCCTGCAGGCGGCCAGCACTCAGGCGGCGGCGATTCAGCTGCAAAACCAGGCCATCGTACCGGTGGCCATTGAGGCCGCGAAAGTTAAAAAACCCAAGCAGGCTCAAGGGCTGGTGGCGCTGCGGCAGCGACGGGTCAGGTACGATGACCTGATTATGTTGTGCCGGCAGATGCGGGCCCTGACCCGGGCTGGTGTTCCCATCATTCAGGCCATTTCCGGGCTAATGGAAATCAGCCGCTGCCAGCCCATTAAGGAGGCCCTGGCGGATATCAATGTGCGCCTGGCCACCGGCTCCGGTCTGGCTCAGGCCATGGGCGCTCATCCTAAAGTATTTAATTCCATGTTCGTCAGCATGATCCACGTGGGGGAAAGCACCGGCCGCTTGGAGGATGCCTTTTCCAAACTGATTTCACATATCGAAATGGAACGGGATACCCGCAATCGCATGACCCAGGCCATGCGCTATCCCCTGTTCGTCATCAGCGCCATGTTGATTGCCATGATGATCGTCAACATGTTTGTGATCCCCCAGTTCGCAAAAGTGTTCAGCAAAGTGGGCGCCGAGTTGCCACTACCCACCCGCATTCTGGTGGCGGTGTCGGACTTTTCCGTGCAGTACTGGTGGCTGGTGCTGGGTGGCAGCGGAGCGCTGATATTCGGTTTCCTCTATTACATCAATACCCCCAAGGGGCGCCTCTGGTGGGATGAAAAAAAGCTGCGGATTCCCATTATTGGCGGCATCTTCGAACGCATTGCCCTATCTCGCTTTGCCCGCAGTTTCGCCATGACGTTCGAGTCCGGGGTGCCGGTGCTGCAGGCGCTCACTATCGTCGGGCCGACGGTAGGCAATGAATATATCGCCAGTAATATCGATTCCATTCGCCGGGGGGTAGAGCGGGGGGATTCCCTGGCCCGCACCTCGGCCGCCGCCGGCATTTTTTCAGATCTGGTGTTGCAGATGATTGCCATTGGCGAGGAAACCGGTTCCCTGGACAAACTGTTACACGACGTGGCGGATTTTTACGATGAGGAAGTGGATTACGATCTCAAGGGGCTGGCGGATGCCATCGAGCCTATCATTCTGGTTTTTCTGGGTATTCTGGTTTTGATACTGGCCCTGGGCGTGTTCCTGCCCATGTGGGAACTGGGCTCCGCCATGCAACGATAGTGATCATGTGATGGCCGGTTGTAAAGATATGTTAAACGGCCGGTGAACTGAAAATTCTGGACTATAGTTATGGAATCAAACACGGATTCAAGAACTGCAGTGAAAACAGTGGCTTTAACGCACAAGCTCGAGGGCAGCAGAGAACAGGGGTTCACCCTGATCGAAATGGTGGTGGTGATCGCCCTGATCTCCATTTTGGCGGCGGTGGCATTGCCACGGATGCTGGAAACCTATGACAACGCCCACGAAGCCGCGGTGTTTGGCGCCGGTGGCGCCCTGGCTTCCGCCGTGGTGCTGGTGCGCAGCCAGTGGGTGGCCAACAGTACTTCACTGGCGGTGGATGGTGTGGACGGTTTCGGTAACGACGATGTGGCCACCAGTGCCGAAGGCTGGCCCACGGATGTGGGGCAGGGCGCCGGTTCCAGTCACAATCAGGTGATGGACAGCGCCGATCGCTGTGCCCGAATCTGGCGTGGCGTGCTGGTGGCCAACGCGCCCTCGGTGACCACCAGTGGTGCCATCAACGCGGATTATCTGGTGGAAGCTGTGGGTGGCAACTGCCGCTACAGTTACCGCCGCAGCAGCAACAACAGTTATATCGTTTACAACGCCAGAACCGGCGAGGTGGTTACCACCATCGAATAATCTTTCAAGATGCTTGTTATCACAGAGGTAGAGCAATGAAAAAGCAGCAATCGGGTTTCACCCTTATCGAACTGATCATGGTAATTGTTATTCTGGGCATTCTGTCCGCCTTTGCCCTGCCGCGGTTTGCGGATTTGAGCACGGACGCGGAGCGGGCCGCCACCCAGGGTGCGCTGGCTTCAGTGAAGTCCGCCTCCGCCATTGTACACTCCGCATTTTTGGCGAACGGTGGAAGCCCGGCTACCGTGACTCTGGAAGACGGTACCATCATCGATATCGTTAACGGCTACCCCAGTGGGGATGACGCCGACACCAACAGCCAGATCTGTGAAGCGGCTGGTCTGGAAGCCGACTATACCTGTACCGATGACGATGGCGCCCCCGCCGTTACTACTATTACCTATGGCGCCTGTAGCTTTACCTACACGGAAGCGGCTGCCAGTGGGGCACCTTCATTCGGCGCCATCGCCGGTTGCTAATAGAGTAATGCCAACAAACATGAGCCATTATGCAGCGTGATTACCACAGTGGCTTCACCCTGATCGAGCTCATTACCGTCATCACAATAATCGGGGTCCTGGCCGTGGTGGTCGGACCCCGTTTTTCATCCAGCACGGTATTCGAGGAGCGTACCTTCTTCGACGACCTGGCCCAGGCGGTGCGTTACACCCAGGCCAAGGCCATGGGGACCGGGTGTCTGGCGCAGATCGCTTTTACCACGAACGGGTTTACGGTCACCGTGGACAGCGACTGTAACAGCAGTGCCTTTTCCGGCGTGGCGGTGACTAACCCCGATGGCTTTGCCACCGGCTATACGGAACGGCAGGCATTGCCCGCCGGCAGCAGCGTCAGCGCCAGCGTCAATCCGTTGTTGTTCGACCCGCAAGGCCGGGCGCTGAACAGCAGCCTGAATATCGTGCCTGGTAATGCGCAGATCACCGTGGGCAGCCGCACCCTGCGGGTGGCCGGAGCAACCGGTTATGTCTATCAACCCTGAGCGCGGGCAACGGGGCCTGACTCTGGTGGAACTGGTGATCGCCATTGCCGTGGCGGGGGTGCTGGTGGCGGCTTTGATGTCCAGTTACAGCGCGGTGGTGGGGCGCAGCGCGGACCCCATGATTCGCACCCAGACCATTGCCCTGGCGGAATCCTTTATGGAAGAGGCCACGTTAAAACCGTTTCTGGATCCCGCTACCGGCACCCGTTGTCCCACCGCGCCGGCCAGTCGGGCCAACTTCAACAATGTCTGCGATTACAACGGCTATAGCGACAACAGTATTCGTTTGCCGGACGGCTCGACCGTGGCCTCCCTCAGCAGTTACAGCGTCAGTATTGTGGTGGCGGATACCAATAGTCTGCCGGGCATTGCCAGCAATTGTGCGTTGCGCATCGCGGTGAGTGTCACCAATCCTCTGAACGAAACCATGACCCTGGTGGGGTACCGCACGGACTATGAAAGCAATCCGGCCTGCAGTTAACAGCCAGCGGGGGTTTACCCTGGTGGAGCTGATTATCGTCATCACCCTGTTGGGGGTGGTGGGGGTGCTGGCCACCACCATGGTGGGCAATCAGATGCAGGGTTACGTGGATACCGCCCGCCGCGCCGCGCTGGTGGCCAAAGCCGACGGCGCCTTACGGCAACTGGCTCGGGATCTGCGTAATGCAGTGCCTTTCAGTGTGCGGACTAACGGCACCGCCATTGAGTGGACGCCCATCGAGGACTTTGGCCGCTACCGCAAGCTGCCGGGGAGTGGCGGTGACCTGCTGGATTTTTCCGCTCCGGACAGCCAGTTCGATATCATTGGTCCGCTGCCAGCGGTGGGCGCCGGCAACCGTCTGGTGGTGGGCAACAGTGATTTGGCGGCCAGTGGTTACAACCTCTATCAAGCCGCCAGTGATGGCTCCTCGTTACCGGCGGGCGCCCATGTAATCACAGGTACCGCCATCACTCCCAGTCTGGCGGGCTCCACCCTCAGTTTGAGCGCGCCGTTTCAGTTTTCCCAGGATTCTATTGCCAGTCGCTTTTATGTGGTGAGCGGGGGCGCCAGTTATGTGTGTAATACCGGCACTGGCGAACTCACCCGCTATAGCGGCTATACGTTGCAGGCGGCGCAGCCCACCAATCCCGCCGCTGCGCCGCTATCCAGTGCCAGCACCGCACTGTTGGTGGATTCGGTATCCGCCTGCAGCTTCGGTTACAGCGCGGTGGATGCGTTAAACGGCATCGTCACCCTGGTGCTGACCCTTTCCGATCAGGGTGAAAGCGTTACCCTGGTGCGCTTTATACATGTGGAGAACCGTTCATGAACGGGCGCCGCCACACCGGACTGGCACTGCCGGCTTTGATTTTTATGCTGGTGGTGGTGACCTTGCTGGTGGGGGCCATGGCCCGCCTGCTGTCCAGCCAGAGTGCCACCGGCAATCTCAACTGGCTGGGTACCCAGGCCTATTGGGCAGCGCAAAGCGCCAACCAATGGGCGGCCCATCAGATTTTTGCCGCCGATGCCTGCCCTACGGTCCCTGCCAATTTTACGATCAATGGGTTTAGCATCAGTCTGAGTTGCACTCGCACCACCTACGTTGAGGCGGGTAATAACGGCGCCCTCTATGAGGTGCAGGCCCGGGCCACCCTGGGTAGCTCGCCGGCGCAGCCGGATTACGTATCCCGTTCAGTGGAGATGGTGCTGGATGTGTACTAAAAAAGTCATTACCTTTGTTGGCGCGCTGTTACTGACGGGTTTGATCAGTGATCCCACCCGGGCCGCCCAGTGTGCCGATGTTTGGCCGGCCCGGGATACGGAAAATACCAGCGTCACCGCCAATTTGCCCACCTTCACCGGCACCAGCGCCATGACCCTGCCGCGCAGTCTGGGGGCGGGGGACTTCCATTTCTCCGCCACTTCGGACTCCACCGGAGATTTGACGGTCACCGGTGGTGCCTCTACCCGGGTGTTTATCAACGGTAACCTGACATTGGATGGCTCGGTGGATTTGAATCCCGGAGGCAACCCGGAAGATCTGATTATCGTGGTGGATGGCGATATCTACATTGGTAACGCAAATTTTTTTGATAACATCGACATTAGCGCTATTTTATACGCCACGGGTTACATTTACCTAAGCGGCGATGTCGATATGAATGGCGCCGCGACAGCCGAAGGCACTATCTATAATCCATGGCGCATTAACTTCGACGCCGGCGCCGTAGCCAATGCCGACTTTGGTTCACTCTGTGGCAGTAGCGCGCCGGTACTGAACCGTGTGAGCCTGGAGTGCGGCCGCAATGACCGGGTCATCGTCAACTTCAGTGCCATCGCCGGTCAGGAAATTCTCAACTCCTCGGCGGAAATCACGGCCAATTACAGCCTGGCCACCACCACCGGCACGCCCATCACCATTCTGGATGCGGAGCTGGCGGACATCGGCTACGATGTGATCCTGACCCTGGATAGCGCGTTGGTGGAGGGGACCGCCTACAGCCTGACGGTCAGTAATATCAGCGACGAGTTGGGAAATACTCTGGCTGCCACCACCGCTGATTTTTATTACACCGCCACCGAAGCCGGTATCGTAGGCGCCTACTACAACAATGCCACGCTGACCGCTCCCATCACCGAGTACCGCCGGGACACCCGGATCGACTTCAGCTGGGACAGTTTCGAAACGCCTTTTGGCACCGGCACCGGTGGTTTCTCCATGCGTTGGCGGGGTTACCTGGAACCGCCGGCGGATGGTGACTATCAGTTCCGCAGCTACACCGATGATGGGGTGCGGTTGTGGCTGGGGGATCCTTCGGCCCCGGCCGAAATCGACAACTGGACCGATCATTCAGCCACTTTTGACAGCGGCTCGACGCTGACCCTGACCGGCGGCCAGCGCTATCCCATTCGGCTGGAATACTACAATCGCAGCGCCAACTTCGAATTCGGGGAGATGCGCCTGGACTGGCGAATCAATGGCGGCAGTTACCAGACCGTTCCCGCCAGTGCCTACTACACCTGCCAGGTGGCACCAACTGCCACTAACGGCCTGGTGGTGGAATATCGCCTGGAAGGGCCCACCTGGAATGGCACTGCCGGCGAAGTGTTGGATACCTCCGGCCTGGGGGTGCATGGCCGGGCCATTAACGGTGCGGTCAGCTCACCGGCCAGAGTCTGTAACGGCGCGGAATTGGACGGCAGTAATTTTTTGCGGATTCCCGATCACGCCTCCCTGGATCTCAGCGATGAGTTAACGGTGACCGCCTGGATTTATCTGGAGCAGCTTAACAGTGGTGGGCTGCGCTCGATTTTGTCCAAGGATGAAAACTACGAATTTCATATCCGGGATGACCGTTCCATTTATTGGTGGTGGAACAGCAATGGCGGTACCCGATCCTTTGATACCGGCTCCACCCGCATCAGCCTGAATACCTGGCATCATGTGGCGGTTGTGTACGCCGACGGCCGCCAGAGTATTTATCTGGATGGCACGGAAGTGGCCTTTGAAACCTACAGTGGGGAGACCCTGGTAACCAATGCCGATCCTTTGGAAGTAGGCGCGGATCAGGGGCTGGCGGATCGCAACTGGGTGGGGCAGTTGGATGAGATCAAAATCTTTAAGCAGCCCCTGTCTGCCGCGGATATTAATGACATCATGAACGAGACCCGGCCCTGTCCCTCCACCCTGGATAATTTTCTGGTGTCAGGCCCGACCAATGCCAGCGTGTGTGGCCCCGCCACCATCACCGTCACCGCCCGCCAGAGTGACGGCAGCACCTATACCGGATACACCGGGCTGGTGGATCTGAGCACCAGCGCTGGTCATGGCAACTGGAGTCTGGTGACTGCCAACGGCAATCTCACGCCCAATCCGGACACCGATAATGATGGCACCGCCCAATATGAATTTGTGGCGGCGGATAATGGCACCGTGCAACTGGGCCTGAGCAATGCCTACGCCGATGCACTGCAGGTGAATGTGGTGGAAAACGGCGGCAGCGCCAGCGGAGTCTCCAACGCCATTACGTTCAATGAAAACGCCCTGGTGATCGAGGTGACGGACCCCTGGGGCATGGATATGGTGGCGGGTCGAAATCACGGCATCCGGGTGACGGCGGTGGGCCGGGCGGACAGCAGCAGTGCGGCCTGCGCCACTCTCACTGATTATAACGGCAGTATCGGTCTGAAGGCCTGGGTCAGTCGCAGCGTGCTGGATCCCGCCGGCACTGCCCCGACACTCAATGGCAGCTCCGGCGCCGTTAGCCTGCCGGATGCGGAGCCGGGGTCGGGCACCAATCTCAGTCTGGATTTCAACAGTGGCGTGGCGGATACCCAATGGATCACCACGGATGTTGGCCAGTACAGCCTGCAACTGAAAGACGACAGCAGCGGCATCGTGGTGGATACCAATAACAATCCACTACCGGTGGTGGGCAGTTCCGCCACCTGGACAGTGCGGCCATTTGCTTTTTATCTGAATCCGCTGGGCAACCCCGGCGCGGTGGACGCCAACGGGGGCGCCTATGTGCGGGCGGGGGAGGACTTTACCCTCAATGTTACCGCGGTGCGGTATCAGGCAGCGGACGACACGGATGGCGATCATCAGGCGGATGCCGGCGCGGACCTGAGCGATAATGCGGTGACTCCGGCCTTTGGCAACGAAGGCGGCGGCAGCACGGAAAGCGTCAGCCTGACGGGTACCCTGCAATTACCCACCGGTACCGGCACCAATGATCCCGGGCTGGCGGGGGGAACCACGGTCACCGGTTTCAGCGGCGGCAGTGCCGGCACCGCTATCAATTATCCCGAAGTGGGGATTATCGATATCCAGGGGCAACTGGCGGATGGCAGTTATCTGGGAATGGCCAACGTCCTGGGCCAGGTGAACAATGTGGGCCGGTTTTATCCCGCGTCGTTTGCGGTCAGTGACAACGGCCCCATCAGTCTGCGGGATGGTAACGGGGCCTGGAGCTGTGGCTTTACTTACCAGGGCCAGGACTTCGGCTTTACTTTAGAGCCGGCGATTACCGTGGTGGCCCGTAATCTCAATGGCGATACCACGCAGAACTACGGGGGCAATTTCTGGAAACTGGCGCTACTCCAGCACAGCATCAGCCTGGATCTGGCCAGTGTCACCGGCACCACCTGTGAAACCGCAGGCGCCATCACCAGTGGTTGTTTCAGTGAAAACAGCGGCAGTGTTTCCCGCAGCTGGAACAACAGTCATAACGATTACGATGGTGCCGCCACCTTCAGCACCGGACTGCACCAGTTGACGATTAACAAACTCAATCCCGTGCCGAACAGCGGGGACGTGCCATTCTCCCCCAGCGTCAGCTATTCCCTAAACACCGCTCAGCTCACCGATACCGACGGCGCCTGTTATGACACCGGCAGCGGCTGCGGTCCCTACAGTATCGGTGCCATCAACGGTACCGAAATCCGTTGGGGCCGGGGCTGGGTGGATAATGCCGTGGGATCCATTCTGACGCCGTTACCCATGACCCTGCGGCTGCAATACTGGAACAGCGCCCAGCAGTTTCAACTGAACCCCGAGGATGATTTTATTGGTTGCGCCGGTACCGCGGCCATCACCAGCGATATGGCCCTGTCCGGCTATAGTGGCCAGCTCAGCGCGGGGGAGACCGCTCCCGGCGGCATCGCCGCGCAACCGGGCTTTCACGTGCTGACCCTCACCGCCCCCGGCTACGGCGGCACGGCGGTGAGCACCGCCAATACCGGCAGTGTGCGGGTGACCTGGAATCTGGATGCTTGGTTGCGTTACGATTTTGATGGCGACGGCACGCTGGACGCTCCCAGTGGCGTGGCCACCTTTGTGGGGCCGGCGGATAACCAGCCGGTGCTGTTTCGGCGGGAGGGGTTTCGCTGACGGGGCATCACCCCGCCAGCTTTTGTGTTGCTTTTCAGCGGGCTGTTAAATACGCGAAACAATACCGATGGAAAAGCCGGTGATTTCCGTATCGTCCTTGTCGTAATAGTTCATATATTCCACGTTCAGGCGCAGATTGCGATCCAGGCTCAGGTCCACTCCCAGGCCGTAGGAGATATCGGTTTCACTGTCGCTTTCACTGCCGAAGTTCTCAAAGTCCACTTCAAGCTCAGTCCGGGTAAAACCAACAACAGCATAGGGGAACAGAGAATCCGAAACCGGTGCTCCCAGGCGCAGATAACCCCCAATCATGGATTTCAGGTCAACATCTGCCTTAAAAATGCCGGAACCTACGGTATCACCATCGACGCCCAGGGAAACGCGAACCTCCCCAGCCATATTGTCATTGAAGAAGGAACCCAGCCGGCCGGTGACTGCCGTCAGGGAGGCATCCAAATCCAGCTCCGAGTCTTCAGCGTCAAGGAACAACGCGCTACCCCCCAGATACGGGTCGGCCGCCTGCGCTGGGGCAGCGGCCATAACGGTTAACGCCAGCAATGAAGGGGTGATAATGGATCTCATATTGGTCTCTCCGCTTTTGCTTAAAGATTTTGCTTTATGTTGTTGGATTGTGCCCGGACTTTGTACCATGGAGCAGGCAGACTGAATGTGAGCTGAATCAGGAACCGGACCTAAAAAATTAGCCGCCAATGGCGTCATCTGGCGCCGTCACCAAGAAGGACCAACCGCGATGATGTTAATGGCAGTAGGCACCCTGCTGGGGGGCATCGGAATTTTCCTGATCGGTATGCTGCATCTCACCGAGGGCCTGAAACTGTCCGCCGGGGACAAGCTGGAATCCTATCTCAATCGCAGCACCCGCACCAAACGCCGGGGCTTCTTTGCCGGCTTTGCGCTCACCGCCCTGGTGCAGAGCTCCAGCGTGGTGACGGTGGCCACCATCGGCTTTGTTAACGCCCGCCTGCTGGCCCTGGGGCAGGCGGTGTGGGTGGTATTCGGCAGCAATGTGGGCACCACCATGACCGCCTGGATCGTGGCCCTGGTGGGTTTTAAGTTGAAGATCGATCTGGTGGCCCTGCCCATGGTGGGGCTGGGGGCCCTGCTGCACATACTGGTGCCCAGCCCCCGGGGCAAGGCCCTGGGGGGCGCGCTGCTGGGCTTCGGCCTGTTGTTTGTGGGCCTGGATATCCTGCAGGGCAGTCTGGAGCCGTTTGAAGGCCACTTTACCCTGTCGGAGCAGCGGGGCTTCGATCCCCGGCAGACCCTATTGTTGCTGGGGATGGGGTTTCTGTTGACCGTGGTGATGCAGTCTTCCAGCGCTGCCATGGCCATGGTGCTGACCCTGGTGAACGCCCAGGTGATTCCTCTGGAGCTGGGGGCCGCGGCGGTGATCGGCGCCAACGTGGGCACCACCTCCACCGCGGTGCTGGCCAGCATCGGCGCCACCGCCAACGCCAAACGGCTGGCCTGGGCCCATGTGGGGTTCAATCTGGTGGCGGCGCTGGTGGCGTTGTTGCTGCTGCCGCTGGTGTCCCTGGTGTTTGCCAAGGCCTATGAACAGGAGCTGATGGGGGGCAACGCGGCGTTCTGGCTGGCACTGTATCATTCCCTGTTCAATCTGTTGGGGGTGATTGTTATGGTGCCGTTGGAGCCCCGCCTCACCCGGTTTCTGGGGCAGCGGTTCCAGCGTAAGGAGCAGGTGCAGTTGCGTTTGCGTTATCTGGACAAGAATGTCCTGGAGATGCCTGCCCTGGCATTACATTCCGTCAGTCGCGAACTGGATCATCTGTGCCAGTTGGTGGCCGACAGCATCCTGCATCCCCAGCGGGAGTCAGAGCAGCAGGAGACAATCACCCGCCTGCAGGAACTGGTGACGGAATTCGAGACCTACGTGGTGCGGGCGCTGCGCCAGCCCATGACCCCGGTCAATGCCGATGCCTTTACCACCCTGATTAAATCCAGCCAGAGCCTGACCAATGCTTTGCAGTGGTATCAGCTCACCAGAAAGCCCGGGGCGCGGCCCACCGATGCCGAGCTGCAGCCGATTCTGAAGCCCTTTGAGGAGGCGTTTCACCGCTTTATGGCGGCAGTGGCCGTGGCGGCATCCCGGGAGGAGCTGTATCAGCATCTGGACAAGTTGCTGGAGGAAGTGGATCTGGCCCACCGGGAACTGTTCTCTCAGTTGCGCCAGCATCAGCTGCATACCCAGGGTGTGCACCTGGCTTCGCAATGGATTGCCTGGCACCGGCGTCTGGCGCAGCAAATGATGAAAGTGTTGCGGCGGGCCGATGAGATTGATGAACTGCTGCATGAGGATGCGGCTTCAGAGTCGGGGGAGCCGGGGTTGGTACAGCCGGAACCTTCGGTTTAATCGGTGTCGGGGTTCTGGTACTTTAGCGCTCTGAACCGATTTGTCACAGTGCAGGACCATGACCATGTTCCAACAGGTAGCCATCACCGGCGCCTCCTCCGGTATCGGGGAGGCGCTGGCCTATGAATTCGCTGGCCGGGGTGCCAGTCTGGCACTGCTGGCCCGGCGCCGGGAGCGGCTGCAGCAGATTGCCGCGGAGATTCAGTCCCGCCACCCCCAGGTTAAGGTGGTATGCGTCCCCCTGGACGTGGCGGACACCGCCGCGGTGCTGCCCGCTTTACAACAGGCCCGGGAACAATTGGGCGGGTTGGACTCTGTGGTGGCCAACGCCGGGATGACCGGGGTCAACCGCACCGGTGCCGGGGACTTCAGTAAGGATGAACAGATTATCCAGGTCAATCTGATTGGCGGCATGGCGGCGGTGGATGCCGCCGCCCGGCTGTTCCGGGCGCAGGGGTGGGGCACGGTGGTGGGTATCTCCTCGGTCTCCGCCTTCAAGGGGATACCCGGCAGTGCCGCCTACTCCGCCTCCAAGGCCGGGTTCAGCAACTATCTGGACACCACCCGCATGGAGCTGCAAAAACACGGCATCGATGTGGTGGCGGTGCACCCTGGCTTTGTGCAGACCGACATCGCCCCCAATATGGAAAAAATGCCGTTCGTGATCAGCGCGGAAAAAGCCGCCGCCGACATCGTTAACGGCCTGGTGAAAGGGGAGTCCAATATGGTGGTGCCGGCCATGCCCTGGGCGGTGCTGAAACGGGTGCTGCCGGTGCTGCCGGATTCGCTGATCAAGAAACTGTTTTAAGCCGGAAGTGCTATGGAAGACCTGTGGCTGGCCCAGGCCAAACGCTTACTGGCCCTGGCCCAAACCGGGCAGCAGTTCACCCGGGATGAGTTCGACCGGGAGCGCTACCAGGAAATCGAAGCCATCGCCCACCATATGCTGGCGCAGCTGGGGCGGATCCCGCTGACGACGGTGGCCCAGCTGTTCGCCACCGGCGAGACCGGCTATGTCACCCCCAAGGTGGAAGTGCGGGGCGCCATTATTCAGGATGGCCGCATTTTGCTGGTACAGGAAAAAGAGGATGGCCGCTGGGCGCTACCGGGGGGCTACGCCGATGTGGGGTTGAGCGCGGCGCACAATGTGGAAAAGGAAGTGTGGGAAGAGGCCTGCGTGCGGGTGCGGGCCCGGCATCTGTTTGCCCTGCGCCACAAAGCCAGCGCCCCCTATCCCCCGGACCCCCGGGATTTCTACAAGCTGCATTTTATCTGTGATCCGGAGCAGTCGCCCTGCCATCCCCGCCCCGGCCCGGAAACCCTGGCGGCGGAGTTTTTCCCGCCAGAGCAACTGCCACCATTGTCCCTGGGTAAAACTCTGGCGGAGGACATCCAGCGGGCCTTTGATTTTCTGCAGTCCGGCGATCGCGCGGTGCAGCTGGATTAGCCGTTATCCAGCGGGAAACTTTGTCATGGCCCTTCGCCGTCGCTCTACTACACTTAGGGTTGAGCAAACGGATCCAAGGGTGCACGGGGCTGCAACGTGGAAGCAGATAAAGTTCTGATCGTTGACGACGATCCGGTGGTGCGCAACTTGGTGAGCCGCGCGCTGGCGGATCAGTATCAGGTGGTGGAAGCCGCCGACGGGAGGGAGGGCCTGGCGCAGGCCGCCAGCGAGCAACCGGACTTCGTGCTGCTGGATGTGGAAATGCCGGGGATGAACGGCTATGAGGTCTGCGACTGCCTGAAGCAGGATGCCGCCACCCGGGACATGCCGGTGCTGTTTTTATCCAGTCGGGGTTCGGTGCGGGAGCGGATGCTGGGCTACGAGGCCGGCGCCACGGATTATATCGTGAAACCCTTTGAGGCCCCGGAACTGCTGGCCACGCTCAGCCTGCTGGGACACTTTATCCGCCAGCGGGAAGCGTTAAATCAACAGGCGGAGAACGCCTCCCAGACGGCGTTTATGGCCATGCGCGGTTCCAGCGAACTGGGCATGGCGATTCAGTTTATCGAGTCCACTTATAATCTGCAGGACTTTGCCTCCATCGCCCAGCGCTTTTTCGCGGTTACCGGGCAACTGGGATTGCGCTGTACCCTGATGTTTCAGACCCGGCAGGGGCGCAATTTCTACAGTCCGCGCCAGACGTTGTCACCGCTTGAGAAAGAGGTGATGGAAACCCTGTTTGATCGCGGCCAGAGCTTCAATGATTTCGGCTGTCGCACCCAGATCAATTATCCCCGGGTGGCGTTACTGGTGAAGAACATGCCGCTGGACAATCAGGAGGCCTATGGGCGCTACAAGGATTTTCTGCCCACCATGCTGGGCACCACCGATGCCAAAATCCACTCCCTGGACACCGAGCAGGCACTCCTGGAGCAGACCCGCGATCTGACGGAATCCTTCCGGGTGGTGCGGGATACCCTGGTGCAAGTGGGGCAGAATCTGCAAAGCACCCAGGGCGAGGTGATCAACCTGATGCAGGCCACCATAGGCGAACTGGATGGCCGCATTCCCACTCTGGGGCTGGAGGACGATCAGGAAAAGTACCTGATCAATACCCTGGATACCGCCCTGGAATCCAGCTACGGCATTGTGAAGAGCGGTGAGGACGCCCGCAACGCCTTCAACAGCGTGTGCCGCCTGCTGGATCACCTGGCGGAGCGTCAGCACAAACTGGTGGAGGCCGCCAGCAACCGGGAAGAAACACCCCAGCACTATAGCCAGGATGAAGACGATCAGATTACCGGAGACGTGGAGTTATTCTGAGCCGGTGCGGGTGACCCGTCACTCGCTCTCATCATCCTCGTCGGAATTGTTGCCGTTCATCCCCAGTTCTTTGATCTTCCGGGTCAGGGTATTGCGGCCCCAGCCCAGCAGTTCCGCCGCGTCCCGCCGCCGCCCGGCGGTATGCTTGAGGGCGGTTTCAATCATGATGCGCTCAAACGCCGGCACCGCCTTGTCCAGCAGCCCCCGCTGGCCCCGGGCCAGGGCCTGATCGGCCCAGGTGCGCAGGCCCTGCTCCCAGTTGGAGGAGGCGTCGTGGGTGCCGTGGGTTTCCTGCAGTTCCGGCGGCAGATCACTGATCAGCACCTCGCGGCCGGAGGCCATCACCGTCAGCCAGCGGCAGGTGTTTTCCAACTGCCGTACGTTGCCCTTCCAGTCCAGGGTCATCATGTATTCTTCAGTTTCCGGCAGCAGCACCTTGGGCTCCACATTGAGCTCTTTGGCGGCCTTTTGCAGGAAGTGGGCGGCCAGTTGGGGAATGTCCTCCCGCCGCTCATTGAGCTTGGGCAGATGCACCCGGATGACATTCAGGCGATGGAATAAATCCTCCCGGAACTTGCCTTCCTTCACCAGGTTTTCCAGGTTTTGGTGAGTGGCGGCGATGATGCGCACATCCACTTTGACGGCGGTGTGGCCGCCCACCCGGTAGAAGGTCCCGTCCGCCAGCACCCGCAGCAGTCGGGTCTGGGCGTCCAGGGGCATGTCGCCGATCTCGTCCAGAAACAGAGTGCCGCCATTGGCCTGCTCGAAGCGCCCCTGACGCTGGGCGGCGGCGCCGGTGAAGGCGCCTTTTTCGTGGCCGAACAGTTCCGACTCGATCAGATCCTTGGGAATCGCCGCCATATTGAGGGCAATAAACGGCTTGTCGGCTCGCGGGCTGTGGCGGTGCAGGGCGCCGGCCACCAGTTCCTTGCCGGTGCCGGATTCGCCGTTGATCAGCACCGTGATGTTGGAGTGGGACAGCCGGCCGATGGCGCGAAACACCTCCTGCATGGCCGGAGCTTCGCCGATGATGTCGGTTTCGTTGTTGATCACCGGCTCGCCGGCGGCGCCCTGTTGCTCATGGCTGTGGGTCACCGCCCGTTTCACCAGGGACACCGCGTCGTCCAGATCAAACGGCTTGGGCAGGTATTCGAAGGCCCCGCCCTGGTAGGACTGCACCGCACTGTCCAGATCCGAATGGGCAGTCATGATGATCACCGGCAGGTCGGGATAATTGTCCTGGATGTGAGCCAGCAGCCCCAGGCCGTCGGTGCCGGGCATGCGCACATCCGTGATAATCACGTCCGGTTGGGAATTGCGAAGTTTGTTGAGCGCACTGTCGCCGGACTCAAACGTGGAGGTGTGGATGCCTTCCTGGGACAAGGCCTTCTCCAGCACCCAGCGAATGGACTTATCATCATCAATAATCCAGACGTTTTCTTCACCCTGCATGATCTAAACTCCAACGTTGGTTTGCTCCTCCGGTTGTTCCAGAGGCAGTAGCAGTCGAAAAATGGTTTTCCCCGGTACGCTCTCACATTCCACCAGGCCGTGGTGCTGGTTGATAATGGACTGCGAAATGGATAACCCCAGGCCGGTGCCGTTGGCCCGGCCACTGACCATGGGATAGAACATGGTTTCCTGCATTTCCTTGCTGACTCCGGGGCCGTTGTCTTCGATCTCCACCAACAGAATCAGCCGGTGGCGCACATGGCCAATGGTGAACTGACGCATGGCCCGGGTGCGCAGGGTCAGGGTGGGGTGGGCCTGACCCTCGGTTTCCATCAGCGCCTGGGCGGCGTTGCGGGCGATATTGAGGATGGCCTGAATCAGCTGGTCTTTGTCCGCCGCCATTTCCGGCAGACTGGGATCGTAATCCCGCTCGATGTGGATCTGCTCGCCGGTTTCGGCGGTGACCACGGTGCGAATCCGTTCCAGAATCTCGTGGATGTTCACCTGTGCCCACTTGGGCAGCTTGCGCGGCCCCAGCATCTCATCCACCAGCGCCCGCAGCCGATCCGCTTCGGCGATGATAATGTCCGTGTACTCCTGCAGGCTGGTGTCTGGCAGCTCCCGGGCCAGTAACTGGGCGGCGCCCCGGATGCCCCCCAGGGGGTTTTTCACTTCGTGGGCCACCCCCCGCACCAGGGCCCGGGTGGCATGATGGGCATTGATCAGGTTGTCCTCCCGGCTGATCCGCATCAGCCGGTCCAGGGGGCGGATTTCCAGCAGCAGACTGGGTTGCTTTTCCGCGCCGGGGGTGGCGATGGGGGTGATGGTGTAATCCACCGTGGCGATCTGGGTTTGATTGAGGATATAGACCTGGGCTTCCCGCTTGGTAAACGGATGCAGATCCTGCATTACGGTCTCCAGGTCGGACTGGGTGTTCTGATCTTTGTCATGGATCAGGGCATCGATGGTCATGCCCAGGAGCTGGGAGGCACTGGCGGCCATCAGTTGCTCGGCGGCGGGGTTGACGTATTCCACCCGCAGGTTTTCGTCCAGCAGCACCACCGCCGTAGTGAGATGGTCCATCAAGCGATGGGGCAGATCATGATGGCTTGCTGCACGGGCTGTGTTCACTGTGTCCATGAGACCTCATAGGATTTATACCCCGCCAATGCAAAAAGCAAACCATGTGTACAGGGTGAGCATGACTTTGGTGCGCGTGGTTAAAAATGGGCCCGATTTCCCGGCCCGGCAGGGGAGCAGGTCACCGTTTTGGCGCCGGCCCGGGGCTGAGAAGCGGTTTGAAATGGAACATCAGCCCCTGCTGTGCCCCGATATTGGGACGACCTAAGGGGCTGACGCTAATAATAAGGCAGATTCCAGAGTCTATGAACCAAAATAGTGCATATGAAATTCGGGAGGGCTCAATTGGTGCCGCCTATGGCCGAACGTCGCACATAGAAGGTGATGGTGTCGCTCTGACCCAGCTGTTCGCCGGCCTCGTTCACCGCTACCACCCGGGTTACATACTCACCCCGGTACAGGTTATTGAAATCGAACACGGTGCTGGACTGGGGTTTGCCCTTGGGCTCGCCGTTGAAGTACAGCTGGAGCTTGTCGCTGGGACGCAGTTCCGGGGACATGGCCACCTGGATGGTGACCTTGCCACCATTATTGACGAAGTTCTCCCCGGCGGAGGGGGTCACGATGGTGATTTGATTGTAGGAAAAAGGCTTTTCCTGTTGCTGTGGCTCGCCGCTGCTGGCGGGGACTGGGACGGCGGGTACGGTGGGCACCGGTTGGACATTGAGCTTCTCGGCCCCTTCCACCGGTTCATCGGTGAAGACGAGATTGCCATCCTCGTCCATATACTTGTAGACAGTGGCGGCCTGCAGTGACGGGCCAATCAGGGCCAGAACTGCGATCAGGGCGGTGATACGGGTCATAACGCGGAGCTCCCAGCTTTTCATCCTCTGACCCTAATTAAAAACCATTAGTGCCCTTGTATACAAAAAAAGCTCCCGGATTTGGGAGCTTTTTCGGGTTCCGGACTCCGGAGCCGCCGGCTGGGCGACTGCGGAGCCTCTGCCATGACGGCAGCCGGGTTCCCTGGCAGGACACCTTAGCAGGAGTAGTACAGCTCGAATTCCACCGGGTGGGTGGTCATGTTGAGCTTTTCCACTTCTTCGCGCTTCAGATCCACATAGCCTTCGATCATATCCTCGGTGAACACGCCACCTTCCATCAGGAAGTCCTTGTCGGCTTCCAGGGAGTCCAGGGCCTGTTGCAGGGTGGAGGCTACCGTGGGGATGGCCTTGCCTTCTTCCGGGGGCAGATCGTAGAGATCCTTGTCGGCGGCATCGCCAGGGTGAATCTTGTTCTTGATGCCGTCGAGACCGGCCATCAGCATCGCCGCAAAGCCCAGGTAGGGGTTGGCGGTGGGATCGGGGAAGCGTACCTCGATGCGGCGGGCTTTGGGGCTGCCCACCCAGGGGATACGGATGGAGGCGGAACGGTTACGGGCGGAGTAGGCCAGCATGACCGGAGCCTCGAAGCCGGGCACCAGACGCTTGTAGGAGTTGGTGGAAGCGTTGGTGAAGGCGTTGATGGCGCGGGCGTGCTTGATGATACCGCCAATGTAGTACAGGGCTTCTTTGGACAGGCCCGCGTACTCGTCACCGGCAAACAGGTTGTTGCCGTCCTTGGACAGGGATTGGTGCACGTGCATGCCAGAGCCGTTATCGCCCACTACCGGCTTGGGCATGAAGGTGGCGGTTTTGCCGTAGGCGTGAGCCACGTTGTGTACGCAGTACTTGAGAATTTGAACTTCATCGCCTTTGGCCACCAGGCTGTTGGGGCCGACACCGATCTCGCACTGGCCGGCGGTGCCCACTTCGTGGTGGTGCACTTCCACGGTCAGTCCCATCTGCTCCATGGCGGAACACATGGCGGCCCGCAGGTCGTGCAGGGAGTCAACGGGAGGCACGGGGAAGTAACCGCCTTTAACACCGGGACGGTGGCCGATGTTGGCGCGGTCGAATTCCTCATGGGAAACCCAGGCAGCTTCCTCGGAATAGATGTTGTACATGGAGCCGCTCATATCGGTTTTCCACTGTACGGAGTCAAATACGAAGAATTCCGGTTCCGGGCCGAACAAACAGCCGTCGGCGATACCTGTGGACTTCAGGTATTCTTCCGCGCGACGGCCAACGGAGCGGGGATCACGCTCGTAACCCTGCATGGTGGAGGGCTCAACAATGTCACAACGCAGATTCAGAGTGGTTTCGTCAGTGAAAGGATCGATCACCGCGGTGCTGTCGTCGGGCATCAGGATCATGTCGGATTCGTTAATGCCTTTCCAGCCGGCGATGGAAGAGCCATCGAACATCTTGCCTTCGGTAAAGAAGTCGTCATCCACTTCACCTACGGGCAGTGATACGTGTTGTTCTTTACCCCGGGAGTCGGTGAAACGCAGGTCGATCCAGCGCACGTTGTTGTCTTTGATCAAGGAAAGAGTCTTTGCAGACATTCTGGTGTGTCCTCCAATTGGATTTTGAGATTAGGGGGTGTGACCAAGTAAAGTCGTCCTGTCGATCCCCCCTAGGGTTCGACAGCCCCAACCGACAGTGAAGATTGCTCTGATCCACAATGCGGGTGTTCTGGTCTTGCCTTCCAGCAAGGCAAAATATATGCCATGGGAATAAGGGTTAAAAGGGGGTGTTCCGCGGAACCGGCATTTTTTTTAGTGCAATGGACAGCCCACAAATGGTGCGGGCTGCAGGGTGACCGCAGGCAACGGCCGTCCAGTGATGCCAGGGACTTGCCGGATCGCGCCAAAATAACAAGCCCTGACATGGTGCGGGAAATTCTCCAAATGATCAATGGTGGTGCGTTGCGCCCCCTTTTGGGGCGTGTTCAGCCGCAGACTTCAATCAGCAGATGATACTCCCGGTCCTGTTCATTACTGCCAATGAACTTGTGGCCATTGACCCGGCACCAGGCCGGTATGTCATGGAGTACCCCGGGGTCGGTGGCCAGCACCTGCAGCCGTTCGCCGGGGGCCAGTTCGCGAATGGCGTTCTGGGTTTTGATCACGGGCATGGGGCAGAGCAGGCCCCGGGCATCCAACAGATTCGGTTGCATACAAATTCCTCCGCCGCCAATGATACCGGCGCTCCCGTGGAAAGCCAGTGTTACTCCGCCTCGGTGACGAATCCCAGTTTTTGCAGTCCCGCCCGCTGGATGGCGGCCATCACCCGGATTACGTGCTCGTAGGCCACCCGTTTGTCGCCCCGTAGATGAATCTCCGGTTCCACCTCCGCTTCCGCCGCCTGCGCCAGGCGCTGCTCCAGTTCCGGGTAGCTGACCACCTCGTCATTCCAGTGAATCCGCGTATCGGCGGTGACGCTGATGGCGATGGTCTGCGGTTTGATTTCGTTGGGGGTGTTGCTGGCCTGGGGCAGATCCACTTTCACCGAGTGGGTGAGGACCGGCACAGTGATGATGAAGATGATGAGCAGCACCAGCATCACGTCCACCAGGGGGGTCATATTGATTTCACTCATGACCTCATCGCTGCTCTCGTCCAGCCCGCTGCCAAACGCCATCTTACTTTACCTCCTGCTGGCGCGGCAGCCGGGTGATAACCGAGGCATCCCGCCGGCTTTTGCTGATAGGCGTGCCCGTCAGATAAAACGCGTGCAACTGGTGGGCGAAGCGGTTGAGCTGGCCCAGTACCAGTTTATTCTGGCGCTGCAGGGCGTTGTATCCCAGCACCGCCGGGATCGCCACCACCAGGCCGAACGCGGTCATGATCAGCGCTTCGCCCACCGGGCCCGCCACTTTATCGATACTGGCCTGACCGGACACGCCGATCCCCACCAGGGCGTGATAAATGCCCCACACGGTGCCGAACAGACCGATAAATGGCGCGGTGCTGCCCACGGAGGCGAGCACTGACAGGCCCCGTTGCAGGCGTTCGCTGCTTTCGTCGATGGAGCCCCGCAAACTGGTGGTGAGCCAGTCCGCCAGGGGCAGTTTGCCATGCAGGTCCTGTTGATGGGTGGTGTGATGATCCAGGGCCACCTGGCCATCTTCCGCCAGTTTATGAAATGGATTCTGCCGCTGTCCGGTGCTGAGGATCTGCATGCCTTCCCCCAGACTGCGGGCGTGCCAGAAATGCTGGGTGGTACGGCTGAGGCGGCGCAGCTGCAGCAGGCCCAGGGAGCGCACCAGAATCACATACCAGGACAGTACGGACATCACCAGCAGACTCACCGCCACCAGCTTGATCACAATATCGCCCTGCTCCCAGAGGGCCATGATTCCATAGGGGTTGGTTTCCATCATTCTGCTCCGAGGTTGGGTCAGCCCTGCAAACTGAAGGTGACCGGTTGCAAATAGGGATAATCAATGGGTTTGCCGCCTTTTGTGGCCGGGCTGTAGCGCCAACGCTGCACGGCCTGGACAGCAGCGCGGTCGAGCCGGGGGTGGCCGCTGGACTCCTTCACCTGCACATTGGTCACTGAGCCGTCCTTCAGCACCAGTAGCTCCAATACCACCGTGCCTTCCTCACCCCGGCGGCGGGACAGGGCCGGGTAGGCCGGCGCCGGATTGTTGTGCCGGCGGGCGTCAATCCGGGGCGTGGTCACCGGTGCCCCCTGGCTGGTATTCGCCTGGTCAGTGGTGGCGGCCGGGGCGGGCGCGGGCTTGGTATCCGCTGGCTTGGCCCGGGTCTCGGGTGGGGCAGGCGCAGGTTCAGCCTCAGGCTGGGTTACGGGTAACGGCTCGGCTTTGGGTTTGGGTTTCGGGTCCGGCGCCGGTTCTGGCTTCGGACGCGGCTTGGGCTTGGGCTCCGGTTTTGGTTCAGGCGCTGGCTTTGATTCAGGTGCGGGCTTTGATTCAGGTTCCGGCTGCGGTTTTGGCTTTGTGACCGGTTCCGGCTCGGGCTCGCGGGCCGGTGGTGGTTGGCGGGCGGCCGGGGGCTGCACCACATTGGCCGCTGGCGCGGCGATAATGACCCCACTGATGGTGGGCAACTGGTCGGCTTTGGGTGGGGTGTCGGACAACAGCATGGCGCCACCCACCGCGATGCCATGCAGCAACGCGACGATGATCAGGCACAGGCTGTTAGTCCAGGAGTTTTCCACTTTGATGACCGGTTTTTCAGATTCGGGTGGCACCCGGGCGCTGGACAGCCAGGGTTCGACTACGGGCTCCAGTATACCGCGCCGGGGCTTGCGCCTTTATTGGCTGCGGCAACTTCCTGCCTGAAAGGTGGTAATGATAATGGTTTTCATTAACAAGTAAAGCCAAAACCTGCGCCGATGATTGGCGGGCGGATCAAACATACCAGGCCGGGTTGATCTCTTCCGCCCCCATGGGAGTGACTGCCAGTTGTTTGGCCACACCCAGCTGGTTCTGGATTTCCACGGTGACTTCATCGCTGTCCCGCCCCTGGCTGAAGCGGGCGGCAATGCGAGCGGCGGTGAGCAGGTCGGATTCCGACGGCGCGCCGTCCACCAGGCTCAGGGGGCCGCCGTGGCTGACGCATTTAATGGAATGGAACTGTTTGCGGTAACCACTGAGAAAATGATTTTCCCCTTCCTCCCGGCTGATGATCACCTTGTAATGCCGGGCCGGGCGGATATGGCGCCCCACTTTCAGCAGCATGATGTCGTCCAGTTCGTAATCCTTGCGGCCCCGGGCCTGCCACAGATCCGCCAGTTTGCGGGAATAGGCTTCATCGGTGAGAAAGCAGCAACCGCCGCTGGGCTGGGCGAAATCCTCCAGGCCGAATTCCCGCGCCAGGGCGATCTGGGGTTTGCGATTGCGGCCGCTGAACGCGTAAAGCCGGTCCCGGTCCACCCAACCTTCCCGTTCCGGCAGAGTGGGGGGGAGCAGCCGGGCGCACAGGGGCCGCAGCAGCCGGTCATCAGCGCCGGACTCCCGGGCGATCAGGGGCATGGTTTCCTTGCGTTGGGACTTGGGCCGCTGGCCGATCACCTCGCCGGTGATGATAAAGTCGAAGCCTTTTGCGTCCGCCAGCTCCCGGGCCTTGTTAAGCATGGCGTTGGCCTGCTCCACCATAAAGATCTTGCAGTCCAGGCAGGGGTTCAGATTGGCCCCGTAGCCGTGCTGGGGATTCAGCACAATCTGTTTGTATTCCTCGGAGATGTCCACAATGTTCATGGGAATCCCCAGCTGTTCCGCCACCCACAGGGCGTTATTGCGCTTTTGCCTGTCCTTGTCCTTTTTGCGGATGGCGTGGGTATGGCCTTCCACGCAAAAGCCGGTGTAAAAGTTCACGCCTTCCACCTCAATCCCTTGTTTTTGCATTACTTTCACCGCCAGCATGGAGTCCAGTCCGCCGGAGATCAGGGCTATGGCTTTACGTCGTATGGTCATGGTCGTGGGTCAAGCAGCTGGATCAATAACAGGGCGCGCATTATACAGAAAAAGCCACGGGTGTCTCAAAACCACAGTGAAATCGGACGGCAGGGCCAATAAACTTGGTTATACTGTTGATAATTGGGCGCTAATTGGGTGTTGCGATGAGGTTGGCGCCCGTAGCCGTTTGTCATCAAAGAATAAAGGAATCAGGACGGGTTTTATGGGCAAGCTTTTCGAGTTTTTGCTGGTGGCGGTATTGGCGTTGGCAATCGCCGGTTGCGGTGGCGGCGATGGCGACAGCCTGGAAGAGGGTGATCTGAATTCCGGGGGCACCTCTGGGGAAACCTCGGATACCGGTGCCGGTGGTGGCACCGATGATCTGGGTGATGATACCGAAGAGGTGGGCCCGGATGGCATCAGTTATCTGCCATTGATGATTCTGGAGAAGAGCAGCGACTACTCTGACTATGATGAGGATGATCTGTTCGTCACCGATTGGGATGTGCAGAATGGCCTGATCAACTACTACATGATCAACCCGGTGGACTCCGCCACTCTGAATGTGGTGACCACCGCCACGGACGATAACTACAGCGTGACCGTGGATGGTGTGGAGATCGATGACTCCGAAAACTTCCCGCTGCTGCAGAAGGTGGTGGGACTGGAGTTCTCCCTGCAAACCGCCCTGGTGTTTGACTTAAGCCCCAGCGTGAACGATGTGGATATGGCGCAGCTGGTGCAGGAGGCCAAGGACTATATCACCGCGGCCAAGGCCCACCCGGATTCGCGGATCAGCCAGCAGCAGTATACCGTCTGGGCATTTGGTAACGATGTGGAGGAGCTGACCAGCGGCTTCACCGCCGATCAGGCCACCCTGGAGGCGGCCCTGGATGAAGTGCTGAATCAGTACAATACCAGTGCCAAGGGCTTTGTCAGCAGCCTCCACAAGGCGGTGGTACAGGCCATCGGCCGCTATATCAACACCGAAGACAGTATCGACTTTCGCAACGACGGCAACAACGATCTGGTGGATGTGATCACCAAGGACGCCGTCAATTTCACGCAACTGGTGATGTTCTCCTCCGGGCCGGACAACGCGCTGGAATTCAGCGTGGACCAGATGAATGCGGCCATTCAGTCCCAGGCATTGGTGCAGTACGCCGCCACCTCCACCAGCGACACCGTGGAGATTTACAAGCCCGTGCTGTATTACGTGGTGGGGGCTGACAGCCGTGGCGTGGCCTACAGCAATCTCAGCAATGAGGCGGAAGTGGTGGTCCATTTGACCCTGTCCGGTGGCGAATACAGCTTTGCCAGTGACCTGATCGGACGCCAGATCGCCGCCATTGAGCGGCGTCTGAATCTGGATAATGCTCATGTGTTCAGTTACGCGTTTACCCCCCGGGTCAATGATCATGAGGTGTTGTTTTCCTCCGCCTCCACCAATAACAGCTACACGCTCACCACTCAGGTCAGTGGCGACTTCCTGGCGGGCGAGAGCGGTCTGGGCACCCCGGCGGAAGAGGCGGACACCCGGGTGGAAATCACCGGCCCCAATGGTGAATATATTTCCGGTGACCCCATCAAATCGGTCCCGTTCTCAGACATGCAGACTTTCGCGCCCCTGACCCGCTGGCTGAACGTTGCCTACGCGGGCTCCGACTACAGCTGGAGCATTAGCAACGGTGCCGGCACCACTAACGCCAACGGTACCTACACGGTGACCTCAGTGGGCACCGGCGGGGCCACCCTGACCCTCACCAATAACGCCCTCGCTGATCGCAATACCTCTTCCATCCTGGTAAGCGACTGACGTTGCAGGCCGCCCGCATCCCGGGCGGCCTGACCCCCCAGCCCCCGAAATATTTGTAAACCCCACTGCCCAGTGGTCATGGGTTTCCTGTATACTGCGCCGCCTTAAATACCCGATTCAGGCCGAGGCTGTACCTTTGTGATCGAGAAAATCCGTAATATCGCCATCATCGCCCACGTTGACCATGGCAAAACCACCCTGGTGGACAAACTGCTCCAGCAATCCGGCACCCTGGGCCGCAAGGACGAGGGTGAGCGGGTGATGGATTCCAATGATCTGGAAAAGGAGCGGGGGATCACCATCCTGGCCAAGAATACGGCGATCAACTGGCAGGATTACCATATCAATATTGTGGACACCCCCGGGCACGCCGACTTTGGTGGCGAGGTGGAGCGGGTGATGTCCATGGTGGACTCGGTGCTGCTGCTGGTGGACGCGGTGGACGGACCCATGCCCCAGACCCGCTTCGTAACCCAGAAAGCCTTCGCCCAGGGACTAAACCCCATTGTGGTAATCAACAAGATCGACCGCCCCGGCGCCCGCCCGGACTGGGTGATGGATCAGGTGTTTGATCTTTTTGACCGCCTGGGGGGCACCGATGAGCAGTTGGATTTCCCGGTGATCTACGCCTCGGCCCTCAATGGCATCGCCGGCCTGGACCCGGAGCAGATGGCGGAGGATATGACGCCACTGTTTGAAGCCATTGTGGAAAAAGTGGCGCCGCCGGAAGTGGATCAGGACGGCCCGTTCCAGATGCAGATCAGTTCCCTGGATTACTCCAGCTTCCTGGGGGTTATTGGTATCGGCCGGATCAAGCGGGGCAAGATCAAAGCCGGCTCCCCCGTGAAGGTGGTGGACCGGGATGGCAAGGTGCGCAACGGTAAGATTCTGAAGATCATGGGCCATATGGGCCTGGAGCGGGTGGAGGTGAATGAAGCCGCCGCCGGCGACATCGTCTGCATCACCGGCATTGATGAGCTGTTTATCTCCGATACCGTGTGCGCGCCGGAAGCGCCGGAGGCGCTGCCACCGTTGACCGTGGACGAGCCCACCGTGAGTATGATCTTCCAGGTGAACACCTCGCCGTTTGCCGGCAAGGAAGGCAAGTACATCACCTCCCGCAATATCCGTGAGCGGCTGGAGAAAGAGCTGATTCACAATGTGGCCCTGCGGGTGCAGGACACCGAGAGCCCGGACCGGTTTCGGGTGTCCGGTCGGGGTGAATTGCATCTGTCGGTACTGATTGAAAACATGCGCCGTGAAGGTTACGAGCTCGCGGTGGGGTCCCCGGAAGTGATCGTGAAGGAAGTGGATGGGGAGAAGCAGGAGCCTTACGAGCAACTGATGATCGATATCGAGGAAGAGCATCAGGGGGCCATTATGGAGCAGCTGGGCCTGCGCAAGGCGGAGATGGTGGACATGGTGCCCGACGGCAAAGGCCGGGTGCGAATGGACTTTATTGCGCCATCCCGGGGCTTGATCGGCTTCCGTTCCGAGTTCCTGACTCTGACCTCCGGCACCGGTATCATTAATTCCACCTTCTCCCATTATGGGCCGGTGAAAGAAGGCGATGTGACCAAGCGCCAGAACGGTGTGTTGATTTCCATGATTACCGGCAAGACCCTGGGCTACGCCCTGTTCAATCTGCAGGAGCGGGGCCGACTGATGATCGATCCCAACGTGGAAGTATACGAGGGCCAGGTGATCGGTATTCACTCCCGGGGCAATGATCTGGTGGTGAACCCCACCAAGGCCAAACAGCTCACCAATATCCGCGCCGCCGGCACCGATGAGAATATTATCCTCACGCCGCCCATTCGCTATTCCCTGGAGCAGGCGCTGGATTTCATCGATAAGGATGAGTTGGTGGAAGTGACGCCGGAGTCCATCCGCATTCGCAAAAAGTTCCTCAAAGAGCACGAACGCAAGCGCGCCAATAAGTAAACGGACGGCTTGTTTAGAGTATGGATTCAGCGGCTGGTGCGTGATGCCCCAGCCGCTTTTTTATGCCGGGAGAAATTGGTAGCCCTGGCGTCGGGAATCCGGTTTGTGGCGAAAGTTGTTAAAACCGCGGTAAATAAGATATATATGAGCGGGTGGTAGGTCCTGGATTCGGGTTGTCAGGACGGTGGCCCCTAATTTTTTCAGCACTGGAGCGTTGGTGCTACGCAATGTGAGGAATCCAAAATGCCGGTAACTGAAAATGGTCGGCCCCCGTTTCCCCCCTTTTCCCTTGAAAGTGCCACTGAAAAGGTACGTAAGGCGGAGGATGCCTGGAATACCAGAGATCCTGGCAAAGTTGCCATGGCCTATACAAAAGACAGTTCGTGGCGTAACCGCTCAGAGTTTGTGGTGGGCAGAGAAGCCATAGTCCAGTTTCTAATCCGCAAGTGGGAAAAAGAGCTGGACTACCGGCTTATCAAGGAGCTGTGGGCGTTCCATGAAAACCGCATTGCGGTGCGCTTTGCTTATGAATGGCATGATGATGCAGGGAACTGGTACCGCGCCTACGGTAATGAAAACTGGGAGTTTGATCCGCAGGGGCTGATGCAACGGCGCCATGCCAGTATTAATGATTTGCCCATCACCGAGAATGAGCGTCTGTACCGCTGGCCGCCGGGTCCACGACCACAGGAGCATCCCGGGCTAAATGAGCTGGGTTTGTAGCCTTACTGGGGATCTTCATATAGGGGACTTTGTATGGCGAACGGGGCTTTATATGGAACCTTAAGAGGCGCCTGGGTTGACGCACTGGCGGCCCGGCCGCGACAGAAAAGCAAGCGGCGCCGGGGGGCCGGCTCAGGTCAGTTTCGGTATTTCGAAAGTGAGGCCGGCTGGATCCGATACTACGACAGCGGAGGCAATAAGCCGCCGTTGATGACAGCGCCCGACGGCCCCTGTGCCATTGAGCACTATGCGGAGCTGATTCGCGACCTGTCCGGGCAGTTTCGGGTCATCTGCCTGGACATGCCGGGCAACGGCTTTTCCTTTCCGGCCATAGGTTACGGGTTCGGCTTGGAGCAAACCAGTAACATGCTGCTTGAATTACTGGACCACCTGCAGGTGGACCGGACCATACTGGCGTTCACCTGTGCCAACAGTTTATTCGCCATCAATCTGGTGCAACGCTTTCCCCAGCGGGTGACACACCTGGTGCTGGCACAGATCCCGTCGCTGGCGGGAATGCTGGACTGGAAACGTTACAATATACCCAGGCCACTGACAGTTCCCGTATTGGGGCAATGCCTGGGTAAGCTGTGGAAGTACAAACTGGCCTCCGGCTGGTTCAGTCTTGCCCTGCCCCGCCAGAGTGAATTCAAACCCGATCTTCGCCAGCAGGCCCTGGCGGCATTGCAAGGGGGTGGCTGCTTTTGCCTGTCCAGTCTGGTGCAGGCGGCCTCTCATTACCGGGAAGCGCAGCTCCTGGGCGTGGAGTGTCCGGTGCTGATGGTCTACGGCGACCAGGATTATTCCCATCGCCACAGCCGTTTTGAGTCCCTGCGGGAGACCATTCCCCAGGCCCGGTTGATCGCTTATCCGGGCTGCGGGCACTTCCCCAATCTGGAGCGGCGGGAGGACTATGTGCGGGACCTCAAGGGTTTCGTGATGGAATACTGAAAAGGAACGGCGATGGATCTGGTCACCTTGTTATTGATACTGGTGGTGGTTTTGGTGGCCCTGTTTGATTTTACCAATGGGTTCCATGACGCAGCGGATATGGTGGCTACTGCCATTGCCTCCCGGGCCATGAAGCCGGCAATTGCCATTGGCATAGTGACGTCGTTCACTTTCATCGCACCCTTCACCGTGGGATTGGCGGTGGCGGATACCGTGGGCACTTTTGTGGATGTCGGTGCTGCCTCCACCGTTCACGGTGAAAGCCTAGTAATTGCGGCGTTGTTGGCAGCGGTATCCTATAACCTGGCCACCTGGTGGTTGGGATTTCCCTCCTCTTCGTCCAACTCCCTGGCGGGCGGGTTGGTGGGATCAGGGCTCTATAGTGTCGGCGGCGATCATATTGACTGGGGGATAGCCGCCCTGCAGCAGGGTCAGTTGCAGGGGGTAATGAAAGTGATAGCGGGGCTCTTCGCTTCCCCCGTAATTGGTTTCCTGGTGGGATTTATGGTGATGCGTCTGTTATTTCTGCTGCTGCGCAGAGCCACGGAGAATGTGAATGGTTTATTCGTGGTATCACAATATCTGAGCGTGGCCTGGCTGGGCTTTTCCCATGGTGCCAATGACGCGCAAAAAGGGATGGCGGTGATTGGTATGATGTTGCTGGCCAGTGGGGTTACCAGCGAATTTTTCATTCCGGTCTGGACCATCCTGTTGTGTGCCACGGCAATTACTCTGGGCACCATGTTTGGTGGCTGGCGCATCATCCGCACCCTGGGATTTGGCCTGTTTCGGGTCCGGCTGGTTCACTCCGTGGCTAATCAGCTGGGGGCCGCTCTGGTCAACAGTATTGCCACCCTGAGTGGCGCACCCACCTCAACCACGCAGGTGGTAACCGCAACTCTGCTGGGCAATGGTGCCGCGGAAAGGCCTCAGCATGTGAAATGGCTGACTGCGCGGAATATCGTCGCCGGCTGGTTTTTGAATGTGCCGGTATCCATGCTTTTGGGCTGGGTGTATTGTTTCCTTTTTATCTCACTATGGGGGTGAATATGGGATTTATCCAAAAATACATCCTGCCCAAGGAAGTGGATTTGACCGCGTCGCTGCAGGTTCAGGCCTCTGCCACGCGAAAAATCGTGCATGATCTCTACGCGGCTTGTGTGCTGCGACAGGATGACGCTTTTTCCGCCATCAGAAATGACACCAGCGAGACCCGAAAAATCAAAGATAAAAACATGCAGGATTTGCTGGATGTTTTTATTGCGCCCTATGATAAAGAGTCCATCTTCCGTTTGATTACCCAACTGGATTGGGTGGCGCTCAGTATTAAGCACTTCGTTGTGGAGGTGGAGGCCTACCGGATTGACCAGTCGCTGGATCGTTATCGCGATATTTTTGAGCTATCGCGAGAGATGGCAAGCCTGCTGGAAGAAGGTTTGCAACAGTTATCCAGGAAGGCGCTCCCTAATATTGCTGCGCTTCATGACAAGTACGATCAGGTGGTGGAATCTCGGGCTAGTCATGGGGCCGAGGTGTTGCGTGAGGAGGATTGTCGACAAGTGGTGGTTCAGATGGAAATTCTGTCACAGTTGAAAGAAGTGGCCAAACGCATGCACGTTACTGCCGATACCCTTGAGGATATGGCCATCAAAATTCTTTAGCGGGCAGCAGAAAACTGCGGAGGGTAAGATGACCAGAGAAGGCAGCGCTGTTGAATCGTCGTTGTTACGTCACCGGGTGATGGTCGGCTGCATTGGTAACCTGGTGGAGTGGTACGATTTTGCGGTCTGCGGTTATCTTGCCGCTACCGCATTTATCGCTAGTGGTTCATGCGGTTAATTCTGTAGCTTTTTCTTTGCCCGCTCAACCGACGCCAGAATTTGGCTGGCGGGCTTCGTCCATTTGAACGGTTTTGCAGTTTCCGCATTATGGACTTTGATAAAATTCTCCAACTCCATCTTCAGTTCTGAAACACTGGTGAAAACTCCGCGATACAATGCCCGACGCTCCAGTAGAGCGAACCAACCCTCTACAGCGTTCAACCAGGACGAACTGGTTGGCGTGAAGTGTAAGTGGATTCGAGGATGAGCATCGACCCAGTCCCGAACCTCTTTCGTTTTGTGCGCGCTGAGGTTGTCCAATATGATGTGCAGATCTTTATCCGGGTTTGTGCGCCTATTCACCAGCTTCAAAAAGGATAAAAACTCCTTGCTGTTGGTTCTGTTTGACACTTTCCCTATCACTTTGCCTGTCAATGTGTTGAAGGCTGCGAACAGGCTGGTTGTTCCGTGCCTTTTGTAGTCATGCGTCCGGCTACCAATTCGGCTGGGATTGAGAGGGAGACCCGGCTGCGTTCGATCCAGAGCTTGTATCTGTGTTTTTTCATCAACACTGAGCACAACGGCGTTTTCTGGTGGATTCATATACAGGCCTACAATGTCGACAACCTTATCAGCGAACTCCGGATCGTTGCTGATTTTGAACGTTTTTAAACGGTGAGGGCGTAAGTCTGCGGCCGCCCAGATCTGTCGGACTTGCCAAGGCGTTACTTCCGCATACTTGGCCATCAATTCAATGCTCCAATGAGTCGCTTCTTCAGGAACACACTTTGTAGTCAGATACAGAACCCGATCGACGACACCTTTATCGATAACCGTTGGTCGACCACTGCGGGGGCGCTCAAGCAATCCATCGAGGCCTTCTGCCTCAAACCGGTTGCGCCAACGGTGAACCGTCTTGGGTGATGTTCGCTGTGCTTCGGCGACTTGAGTAGGGGTCATGCCTTCGCTGAGTTGCAGAATAATCTTTGCCCGCATAATCTGCCCATGCGGCAGAGTCGTCGAGCGGCACAACTCATTCAGAGTGCTGACTGTTTCACTGGAAATTTGAAAAGGTTTTGGTTTGCGCATAATAAATGGATAATACACTCATTTGCCCATGAGTTACATTATTTTCCGCTCCAACCACTAGCGGCCGATGACTGCAGAGATTACGTGATGAAGTTGATTACCGCGCTGGA
>NZXG01000043.1 GCA_002701845.1 Pseudomonadales bacterium | reverse complement strand
TGATCAGTAAGGTTGCTAATATCCGACCCAATGCATTACGTGGTTGAGGTGATCAAATACTTCCAGAATGACTGATCAAGTTCGCCGGAATATGCAGGTGGCAGGAGGGCGCTATATTAAAGTGGACATCCAGCGTGAAAAAGCCGCACGTTACGGGCTTAACATTGCAGATGTACAGCAGGTGGTTGCCACGGCGATCGGTGGAATGAATGTCACTCAAACCATTGAGGGGCTTGAACGCTATCCGGTGAACCTGCGCTACCCTCAGGATCTTCGCAATTCCCCCGAGCAGCTCGCCTTACTACCGATTGTGACCGGCACTGGCCAGCGTATCGCATTGGCTGACGTGGCGAATGTCTATGTGGAAGACGGACCGCCCGCCATCAAAAGTGAAAACGCGCGCCTTAACGGCTGGACCTTTGTCGATATTGACGGGGTTGATATCGGCAGCTATGTCAAAGAGGCCATGGTTGTGGTGGCCGACCAGGTTGATTTACCGGCAGGCTATTCCTTGAATTGGTCAGGGCAGTACGAATACATGTTACGCGCCAAGGCGAAACTGACTTATGTGGTGCCTCTGACATTAGCCATCATTATTGTGCTGCTCTATTTCAACTTCCGCAGTTTTGCCGAGGTAGCCATCATCATGGGCACCTTGCCCCTGGCCATGGTAGGTTCGATCTGGCTGATGTATCTGTTGGGATACAACTTCTCAGTCGCGGTCGGGGTAGGCTTTATTGCGCTGGCGGGTGTGGCTGTAGAAATCGGCGTCATCATGCTGGTGTACCTTAATCAGGCTTATCACCATATGGTGGAAGAGTGTGAAAAGAAAGGCGTGGAGCCGAGACTGAACACACTACGCCATGCTGTACTGCATGGTGCCGGATTACGGGTGCGTCCAGTGATGATGACTGCAGCAGCGATTATCGCGGGACTGTTACCGATCATGTACGGCACAGGCACCGGCTCTGAAGTCATGAGTCGCATTGCAGCGCCGATGGTGGGCGGAATGATTGGCGCGGTCATACTGACGTTATTGGTCCTGCCAGCCACCTACCTGCTTTGGAAACGATCCAAAGTAAACGTATCTTGAATACATTTACGCGATTTTTTTGATTTGAGTCAACAAAACTCCCCAACATTACACGCGTGTAATGTTGGGGTAACCCCAGCGTAAGCGTCTCCCCATTAGCATAAACAACTGAAATCGATGGTTCATGCCCCATCACAAATGCTGCTTGAGCTGTGTGCAGGACATAGGTGTATAACCTCGTTCCATACCTTGATTTTACGGAATCAGGGACACTCCCTTCAATCAATAGTCTAAAACGACAGGCAGCTTGTGGCGCCAAGTAAGGATTGGTCAATGAGATATGGGAATACGCTAAAAGTATTGGATATCGGCATCGACACCCATCAAGAGCCGATAGTGTATATGCGCGCCGATTGCAATATTTGCCGCTCTGAAGGCTTTACGGCTAACAGCCGTGTCTTGCTGATCTACAACACGAATCGAGTGATCGCCACGATCAATGTCGTGGATGAAAAGGTACTGGCACCGGGTAGCGCAGGGCTGTCTAAAATCGCCATGGAGCGATTGGGTGTTGCCACGGGGGACTCGATCAGCGTTAGCTATGCGCCGGTGGTGAACTCATTGGGCGCGGTGCGCAAAAAAATCTTCGGTCATAAACTCTCTGACAAAGAAATCGGGGCGGTTATCAAAGATATCAGCGCCCATCGCTACACGGATATCGAAATCGCCAGCTTTCTCAGTGTATGTGCGGGGAGCCGCCTGGATGTTGATGAAATAATCGCCTTGACTCAGGCCATGGTTGCCTGTGGTAAACGCTTAACCTGGCCAGGCACTGCCATGGTACTGGACAAGCATTGCATTGGCGGATTGCCGGGAAATCGTACCACGCCGCTGGTAGTCTCCATGGTCAGCGCTGCCGGGTTAACCATACCGAAAACATCGTCGCGCGCCATCACCTCACCGGCAGGGACTGCCGACACCATGGAGTCTTTGACCAACGTCAATCTGGATCTCGCCAGGATTCAAGAGGTGGTCGCCGAAACACACGCCTGCCTTGTCTGGGGCGGGGCGGTGAATCTCAGTCCTGCCGATGATCTTTTGATTCGCATAGAACGCGCTCTGGATCTGGACGGCGAAGGCCAGTTAATTGCCTCTGTGCTTTCCAAAAAGATAGCCGCGGGTTCGACTCACGCCGTCATTGATATTCCTAAAGGTCCTACTGCTAAAGTCCGAACCCACAAAGATGCCGAGCGACTTGCATCATTATTTACTCAGGTTGGAGCTGCCTGTGGCGTACACATCCGCTGTTTAATTACCGATGGCATACAGCCTGTTGGCGAAGGCATTGGCCCTGTGGAAGAGGCGAGGGATGTATTGGCGGTATTGCAACGAGCAGATACCGCACCCAAGGACCTGCGCGAGCGAGCGCTTATAATTGCGGCGCAATTGTTTTCAATGGCCGACGACATTTCCTATCCGCGAGGGCTGATCAAGGCGACCGATATCCTTGATAGCGGTAAAGCCTGGACGCAGTTTCAGCGCATTATGAAAGCACAAGGCGGCTTGAAACCATTGCCCGAGGCCTACTATCAACACACCGAAACCGCAAGAACAACCGGAGTATTGCAGGGCATTGATAATCGTCGGCTCGCCAGGTTAGCAAAACTGGCGGGCGCACCGGCCACTGCTGCGGCGGGATTGCGATTACATAAGCGTGTTGGCGAAACGATACACGAAGGAGACGCCTTATTTACGCTGTATAGCGATACCGAGGGTGAGCGGCAATATGCGCTTGCGTATTATCAGCAGACGGATATTTTTTCCATTGGGGAAACATCATGAATGATTCGCAAAAAAAGACATTTGATCATTGGCCGCTTATATTTGACCTGGTTAGTCACCCCTTGACCGATTCATTGGGTCGAGCCATCGGAGCGTACCCAGGTGAGCTTGATACCCGCCAATTTCCTGATGGCGAATCTTACTTGCGAATACTATCTGATTTGGAAGGTCGCCCTTGTATTGTCGTTGCTGATCTGTCAAACCCTGACCCCAAGTTTTTACCCTTACTGTTCTTACTGGAAACACTGCGAGAACTCGGTGCCTCGCAAGTAGGATTGATCGTACCTTATCTGAGTTACATGCGCCAGGATCGGCGTTTTGTCGAAGGAGAAGCGCTCACTTCGCGAATTTTTGCCCAGGCACTTTCAAAGCATATCGATTGGCTGGTAACTGTCGACCCTCATCTGCATCGCTACCACTCACTGGATGAGATTTATTCCGTACCAAACCGCGTGGTGCAAGGGGCGCCAGCCTTGGCGCAATGGCTGAAGACGCAAAACAACCTGTTACTGGTGGGGCCAGATAGTGAAAGTGAGCAGTGGGTGTCGAATATCGCCGCTTTCAGTCAACACCCCTACGTGATTGGAGAAAAGCAACGCTACGGTGATCGCCATGTGGAGGTGACGCTTCCTGATATTGAAAAATATCAGGAACGAGCTGCCGTTATTATTGATGATGTCATCTCAAGCGGCCAGACCATTCTCGAATGTATAAAAACCCTCAGATCCAAGGGAATAGGCAACATTCAATGCGTGGCCATTCACGGTATTTTTGCGGGCGACTCTGATCAAGCACTGTATGAGGCTGGTTTGAATCAACTGGTAACCACCAATACCGTTCGTCACTCATCAAATGCCATTGATATAACACCACAGCTAATTCCGCCCGTCATCAGCTTACTAAAATCATCTGGATTGCGATCATGAAAATTACTTTTCTAGGCGGCACTGAAACAGTCACGGGATCGAAATATTTACTGGAAACAGACAGAACCTCAGTGCTGGTGGATTGTGGCCTGTACCAGGGATATAAGTGGTTACGCGAGCGAAACTGGCAATCGTTGCCACTGGATATCACCACGTTGGATGCAGTTTTGCTCACTCATGGGCACCTGGATCACTCTGGTTACATACCTGCCTTGTATAAACGCGGTTTTCGTGGCCCGGTGTATACCCATCACGCCAGCAAAGCCCTGTGCCAAATATTGCTGGCTGATAGCGGTCATCTTCAGGAGGAAGATGCCAAATACTACAGTAAACATAAGCTAAGCAAGCACAAGCGACCGGAACCACTTTACGACCGTCAAACCGCTGAATCAAGCATGGCGCTGTTTCGGGGAATTAACTTTGACGAACTGATTGACCTGGGTGATATTCGCTTTTATCTGCAACCGGCGGGGCACATCTTGGGTGCGGCAAGCATTATTGTTGAAGCAGAAGGTAAGCGTGTTGGTTTTTCTGGGGATGTGGGGCGTTTCGATGATGTACTGATGCTCCCGCCGCGCCCCCTACCGGAGCTTGACCTGTTGCTGATGGAGTCCACCTACGGTAACCGACCGCATGCTCCTCACGATGCCGCACAGCAATTGGCGGCAATCGTAAACCGAACAGCAAAGATAGGTGGTGTGTTGCTCGTGCCGGCTTTCGCTGTCGGTAGGGCGCAGGCTTTACAGCACCTGCTGGCAAACCTTATGGATATGGGTACCATTCCGAAGCTCCCCATCTATCTCGACAGCCCGATGGCTATCAAGGTAGCGGACGTTTTTTGTAGATTCAGCGACCAACACCGCTTAAATCACGACCAATGCCACCGCATGTGTGATCTGGTGACCTATACCCGTACAGTGGATGAATCCAAGGCTCTGGCGGGTCAGTCTTTTCCCCACGTCATTATTGCAGGCAGCGGTATGGCCACCGGCGGTCGTATTCTTCATCACTTTAAACGGCTACTTAGCGATAGCAAAACAACCGTATTATTTACCGGCCATCAAGCCGGTGGTACTCGCGGAGCGAAAATGATAGCCGGTGCGGATGCTGTAAAAATACATGGCGGCTGGATCCCTGTGAGGGCAAAAGTCGATGTAATTTCCGGCCTCTCTGGACATGCGGATTATCTAGAATTAACCGAATGGTTGTTTCAATCCAAATTACCCAAAAAGACGCCAATAAAGCTGATTCATGGCGATCCAGAGGCGCTGGACGGATTGCGCATGTATTTACAGGGACACACTGAATTCCACGTAAGCGTGGCCGGTTATCGCGATATCCTGCGACTTTAATTAAACAATCAGCACCATCAGATGAAAAACCAAGGACCACCAGCGGCTCATTTCCACAACACCGCTTGTGATGAAGGCAGCGGTCAACACCGACAATCAAACAAGACAGGAGTGGATTTATATGAAACTGCATGAAGTCAAATTTGGTACAGCCTGCGCAATCACCGCAGCACTGCTCTGGGTTCTTTGTACCATTCTCGTGTTGGCGATGCCGTCGTTAATGCTTTCCATGACCGGGGCTATGGTGCATATGCAGTTGCAGGATATGGGATGGCACCTGAATCTGGCAGGCGCGCTTCTCGGGTTGCTGGCATGGGTGTTAGCGGCTGGTTTCTCCGGGTGGTTGCTTGCCAGTGTTTATAACCGGTTGCTGAATCGATAAAGGTAGGTACATGAACGATGTCAATGAACGCCAGCGTCGGTTTCTGATTGGCGCTACTTCATTTTTGATTATTCCTCGGCATCAGTACCTTGATAACCACGTATTGGAGATTGGCACCGATGCTTCAACTAATTAAGGCCGCCTGCTACAAGTACGATAGCGAAAGCACGCCCAAAAGGAGATATACATGAATGATAATACTCACCCATCTTTACCGGATATACCGGCTACGCCTCGTCAGATTGCGCTTGGTTTGATAGTCGTGCTCGCCGTTTATCTGGGATTTAGTAGCTATTACACAGTGTCGGCGGAATCTGTTGGTATTGTTCAGCGTTTCGGACACTATCACTATGTCGTTGATCCGGGTTTACATTTCAAAATTCCATTTGGCGTTGATCAGATAACGCAGGTACCCGTAAAACGCCAGTTAAAAGAAGAATTTGGCTTTGGCACACCGGGCGCGACATTCAAACAACAGATGTCAGACCCTCGGGAATGGCGACTGGAAACCATCATGGTCACCGGCGATTTGAACACTGCTTTAGTAGAGTGGGTTATTCAGTTCCGTATCGAAGACGCATTTGATTTTCTGTTTAAAGTACGCGATCCCGGTGATGCGCTGAGGGATATTTCTGAGTCGGTGATGCGTGAAGTGGTGGGTGATCGCACAGTGGATGAGGTGCTCACCATTGGTCGTCAGGATATTGAAGCCAATGCGCAATCAAAAATGCAGGAAGTGGTGAACATGTATGAGATGGGACTTCGCATAGATCAGGTTCAGCTAAAAAATGTCAACCCGCCACAGCCTGTCCAGGCGTCGTTTGACGAAGTCAATGAAGCTCAACAAGAGCGGGAGCGCATGATAAACGTGGCACGCGGTGAATACAATAAAGCCGTACCCCGTGCCAAGGGTACCGCGGAACGTACCATTCAGGCTGCGCAAGGTTACGCCATTCAGCGTGTCAATCAGGCGGAAGGCGATGCAGCAAAATTCAATGCGCTGCTGGCGGAATACATTAAGGCTCCTGATGTAACACGTCGCCGCCTTTACCTGGAAACCATGCAGGAAGTGATGCCTGTGGTAAAAAATAAAATCGTCCTCGATGATAAGGCGGCATCGGTGCTGCCTTTACTCCAGCTCAACAGCATGCAAGGAGGTACTCAATGAACCGTGGTATCTATATCGCACTGGCGATTCTTTTTCCCTCGCTGATTGTCGTTTATGAGGCCTTCTATACCGTTAATGAAACCGAGCAGGTAATCATTACCCAGTTTGGTAAGCCGGTTGGCAATATTGTCGAGGAAGCTGGCTTGAAGCTTAAGATACCCTTTATCCAGGAAGTTAACAGGATCGAAAAGCGTATTTTGCTGTGGGATGGTTCAGCGAACGACATGCCAACCAAAGACAAACTTTATATCACCGTTGATACCTTTGGGCGATGGCGAATCAAGGATCCCTTGCAGTATTTTTTGCGTCTGCGTGATGAACGAAGTGCACAGTCACGACTTGAAGACATCCTGGGAAGTGAAACGCGGAATGCCGTTGCCAAACATGAGCTGATCGAAATTGTTCGTAGCACGAAAGGTAGATCGCCTGCTATCGATCCGCTGTTAAAGAAGGCGGATGTAGGTAAATTACTTCCTATAACGCGGGGTCGCCGACAAATCGAAGAGGATATTTTGGCTGCAGCGTCGGTGAAATTGTCCGAGTTCGGAATTGAATTACTGGACATTCGCTTCAAGCGGATCAATTACAACGAAAGCGTCAGGCAAAAGATATACGCGCGAATGATCAGCGAACGTCAGCAAATCGCCGAACGATTCCGATCCGAGGGGGCAGGGGAGGCTGCCAAGATTATCGGTAATAAAGAGCGGGATTTACAGCGCATAGAGTCAGAAGCTTATCGAGAAATCCAGTCAATTCAGGGCGTGGCCGATGCCAAGGCCACCGATATTTACTCTGCCGCTTACAATCGGTCACAAGCAGCACGTGAACTTTATGATCTGGTCAAAACACTGGAAACCTATAAAAAAGTGATCGATCCGTCAACGACACTGGTGCTGACAACGGAAAGCGAGCTCTATCGGTTGATGAACGGTGTCAATCAGCCCCGAAAATGATAAGCCCCTGGAAACATAATGCTTGTTGCTTGCGCACGGCCAACGAGTTCATCCAAGGGGTGTAAACCTACTGCAACGAGGTGAACGCTGAGGAAAAAGATATGGACAGAGAAAAGCAATTAAACCTCGTGTATTTGTTTGTTGCGATATGGGGGGTTGTGCTCTTTCAAAGCTTCCTGGGCCATACCACGCGTCAGGTTGAGCTTAGTTATAATGAATTTGAGCGCTACCTGGAACAGGGGTGGCTTAAAGATCTTGCGGAAAAGCTGGCACCCTATAACGTGAACTATAAAGGCGTTATCACTGGTGGCCCCTTGGCAACATTGATCGGCTGGTTTGCGGCTTTGGTATTCTTTCTGGTGTGGTTTCTGCTGTTTCGCAAAAGCCGGCTGGGCGCCCGTATCCCCAAAGGTATACTGTTGGTGGGCCGCCCGGATAAAGCCGGTCGGGAACAGATTTTGCGCGTGCATTTGAAGAAAATTCAGGCCGATGAAGCCGTCAGTATCTCAGCGGTAGCATCGCTTACAACCGGGTTTAGCGGTGCGTTTCAGATCGGATCCAGAAGGCAGCATTCTCGCGTTATCGCTCAACGGAGGACGCTTGATCTACCAGCATTCCAATAAGGTGTCACTTGTCTATGTTCTCATCGGCTTGGTAACCGTATTCTGGTTAGGGGCTTGCTGGCAAGACTGGCTGAGCCATCGTGACCTGGAATACCGGCCGGTAACGGCTCGCGGTGAACTGGGAGCGGAAGAGCAGAATACGATTGAAGTGTTCCAACAGGCTCGGGCATCCGTCGTGTTTATTACGACGCTATCTCAAATCGTCAATCCCTGGAGTCGAAGCGTGTTCAGCGTGCCGGCGGGCACGGGCTCCGGCTTGTTATGGGATGCCAAAGGCCATATCGTTACCAACTACCATGTTATCCAGCGCGCCAGCGGTGCCCAAATCCGATTGACTGATGATCGCACCTTTAATGCGACGCTGGTCGGCGTTAGCCCGGAACATGACCTGGCAGTGCTGCGTGTACAGTCTACTTTGGGGCACCAGCACCCATTCCATTGGGCAGCAGTAGCGATTTAAAGGTAGGCCAAAAAGTCTACGCCATTGGCAATCCGTTCGGTCTTGATTATACGCTAACCACCGGCATTGTTTCCGCCCTTGACCGCAGCATCGGCGAAACCAGCGGACAGACCATTCGTGGTGTGATTCAGACGGATGCTGCCATCAACCCAGGCAATTCGGGCGGCCCGTTATTGGACAGTGCCGGCCGGCTGATTGGTATTAATACCGCCATTTATTCCCCTTCAGGAGCGAGCGCCGGAATAGGCTTTGCCGTGCCGGTGGATACCATCGCCAGCGTTGTGCCACGACTGATACATGAGGGTCGTTACGGACTGCCTGACCTTGGTAGTAAACTGGATTTGGATGATGGCACGATTCAGGAGTTGCAGTGATGACTGAGAAGACTCGAATTGTGATTGTCGGTGGCGGTGCCGGGGGACTGGAATTGGCGACGCGGTTGGGGCGTAAGTTCCGTCAGCAACCCTCAATCTCTGTGTTATTGGTCGACAAGCAGCCATTTCACGTTTGGAAACCCCTGTTCCATGAGGTTGCCTCTGGTTCACTGGACATAGATATGGATGGTGTTGATTACCGTGCCCATGCGGCCAATCATGGCTTTGAATTTCAATTAGGGGCACTGGCAGGGCTGGATCGCGTAAACCGCAAAATCCAGTTGTGTCCGTTGATCGACGACAACGGTGACGTGTTCGTTCCTCAACGGACCATCAATTACGATATTTTGGTGCTGGCAATCGGGTCGGTATGTAATGATTTCTCTGTCCCCGGTGTCCGTGAGCATTGCTTTACCCTGGATAGTGCCGCAGACGCTAATCATTTTCACGAGATGTTGCTCAATCACTTTCTTAGAATGAAGGCATTTGGCCGTGAAGAGCCCCTCAGTGTGGTGATTGTTGGCGGTGGGGCGACTGGTGTGGAGCTTGCGGCTGAGCTGTACAAAATCACCGATTATTTACCTGTCTATGGTTTTCCGACAATTGACCGCGGTTCATTGACTGTTCATGTCATCGAAGCCTCGGATCGGATACTTAAAAGCCTGCCCACGCATATATCAGATAAAGCCACCCGGATTTTAACCGGTTTGGGGGCAAAACTTATGACCAACGCGGTGGTAGCGTCGATATCCAGCAACGCTGTCATTTTGAAAGACGGTAAAAAGATATCGGCAGACGTGGTGGTCTGGTGTGCAGGTGTCAAATGCCAGGATGTTCTGAGAAACATTGATGGCCTTACAACCAACCGCGTCAACCAGATTGTTGTTGATCAGGGGCTGCGTTCTGTTGATGACAAATTTATCTATGCATTGGGCGATTGTGCCGCTTTCACCCAAAAAGATGGTTCACAGGTACCACCTCGTGCCCAATCGGCTCACCAAATGGCAGCATGCGTTTACAGGAATATCCATAATCAGTTGAATGGATCCCCCAGCATTCGCTTTCAATACAGTGATCGCGGTTCGTTGGTGTCCTTTGCCGATTACAGTACGGTGGGTGTGTTGGCAGGGCTGGTTGGTAAAACGTTTTTCGTGGAAGGTGGGATCGCGAAATACCTGTATATATCACTGTACCGGCTACACCAGATTGCCTTACACGGCGTTTTAAAAACCGCCTTGCTAGCCTTGGTCGGGCGTATCAACCGCCGCCTGCGGCCACCTCTAAAGCTTCATTAGATTATTGTGCTAAGGAATCAATGAATGAATACGAAAACGCATTGCCATTACCTCACGCAGTATTCACGTTCATCAAAAACGGAGACGCTCCATGAATAGTTCGCTTAGCCGGTACAGGGTCATGCCACTAACGTTAAGAAAATCACTGCTGTGCTTACTGCTTGCATTACCTTTGCTCAGTGGCTGCGGCATTAACAATATTCCTACTTACGACGAACAGGCCAAGGCAGCCTGGGCACAGGTGGAAAATCAATATCAGCGGCGTGCTGACCTTGTGCCAAACCTGGTGGCAACCGTGAAAGGCTATGCAGCCCATGAGAAAGAGACACTGACAGCGGTTACGGAGGCCCGCGCTAAAGTCGGTTCCATTCAGCTGGGAAAGGGACTGCTTGATAACCCCCAAAAGCTGCAACAGTTCCAGGCAGCACAAAGTGAATTGGGTTCGGCGTTGCAGCGGTTGATGGTAGTCGTTGAACGGTACCCGGATCTAAAAGCCAACCAGAACTTTCTGGCATTGCAATCGCAACTGGAAGGTACAGAAAACAGGATCAGTGTTGCCCGCCGAGACTTTATAAATTCCGTGAATCAATACAACCGGGAACTCCGAACGTTCCCAGGCAGAATATGGTACTGGCTACTGTACGACGATATGGAATTACGTGAAACCTTTCAGGCGACCAGTGAAAACACTGAGCAAGCGCCCAAGGTGGATTTTTAATGAGTAGCGTCAGGCTTTGCTGCATTGCTTTGTTTTTGTTGTGGTCGGATTTGGCTAACTCCGCAGACGTCACCTTTCCACCACTATCAGGGCGGGTGGTGGATAAAGCAGGTCTGTTAGACCAAGCCACGGCTACCCGGCTTGAACAGCGCCTAAAGGCCCACGAGGCTGCTACTGGCAACCAGGTTGTGGTGGCGACGCTTAATAACCTCCAGGGCCTCAGTATTGAGGAGTATGGATATCAATTGGGTCGAGCATGGGGTATTGGTCAAAAGGGCAAGGACAATGGCGTATTGCTGATAGTGGTACCCGGTCTTCGCAAGGTGCGTATTGAAGTTGGGTATGGCTTGGAAGGCGTACTGACGGATGCCCTGTCCGGCAACATCATCCAGGCGGTGATTCTGCCGGCATTCCGCGCCGGTAATTTTGATCAAGGCATTGTTGATGGTGCCGAGGCCGTTATCCAGGCGCTGGGCGGGCAGTACCAGTTTAGGTCGCCGCCACCCCTTAATGACGAGTTACCTCCCTGGTGGGTGATCTTCTTTATCCCCCTGATATTTTTACGACGGTTTGGACTGGGCGGATTTTACGGTTACCACGGAGGCCATCATGGCGGTTCGCGGCGCGGAGGGTTTAGCGGCGGCGGTGGTGGTTTCGGTGGTGGCGGCGCTTCAGGAGGTTGGTGATGCAGTTTTCAGAAGAATTACAGAAACGAATCAGCGATGCGATTAGCGACGTTGAACGGCTCACCGACGCTGAGGTGATGTGTGTGCTTGCACCGCGCAGCGATGATTATGACTACATTCCTGCTTTATGGGCAGCATTGGTTGCCTTGCTGTTTCCATTGCCTCTATCGCTGACTCCCTGGTGGGGGCACAGCAATACGCTGTCGCTACTACAGCTGGGGGTTTTTGCCTTGGCCTGGCTGGGCTTTCGCTGGCAGCCGGTGTTCCAGCGCATTATTCCCAAATCCGTAAGGTACTGGCGCGCAGGCAACATGGCTCGACGACAATTTTTGAAGAACGGCCTACATCATACACGAGATGGGGCCGGATTTTTGATTTTCGTCTCGGCACAGGAGCGCTACGTGGAAATTCTTGCTGATCACGGCATCGCAGCAAAGATATCGGATGAGCAATGGCGGTATATCGTTGCCGCCTTCGTGTTGCAGGTGAAGCGCAACCAGATAGCCGATGGGTTTATACAGTGTATTGAGTCCTGCGGCGAGCTGTTAGCTCAATGCTATCCGGCGACTCAGGAGAAGAACGAGTTACCCAACAAACTGGTCGTGCTGCCGGGTTAGGTCAGCCACCGGTAATCGTAATAACAGATATGCGGAACAACAACGAGGAGTTCATACCATGAAACGGTTTGCTATCAATGGTGCCGGCAGGATCGGTCGGCTGGTGATTCGAGAGTACCTGCATCGGAAACCCGATAACCTGACATTAGTTGCGATCAACGATCTAACCGACACGGATACCCTGGCGTATTTATTGGAATTCGACTCTGTGCATGGTCGGCTGGCCGGGCCGGTTGAATCTTCAAATTGTCAACTTCGCGTCTCCGATAATGAAATTCCTGTTTACCACCATTCGGAACCAGAGCGACTGCCCTGGTCCGACCTTGCAGTGGATTGGGTACTGGAAGGCACCGGTAAATTCAGGAAACTTGAAGACGCAAGCAAACATATTACGGCCGGCGCCAGGAAAGTACTGATCAGTGCACCCTCAGAGTCAGCCGATCTGACGATTATTTATGGTGTCAATCAGCACGAATTCGAGCCTGACGCGCACTGTGTTATTTCCAATGGCTCCTGCACGACCAACTCACTGGTTCCAGCGCTGTCGGTCCTGCTCGAACACTATGGTATTGAAACCGCCTCCGCTACGACTATCCATGCCTACACCTCCTCGCAAGGGCTGGTTGATGTCGCATCACGAAAGCGTATTCGAGGACGTGCAGCAGCCGTCAATCTGGTTCCGACATCTACCGGCGCGGATAAGGTGGTTACGGCCGTGTTACCTGAGCTGGCAGGTAAGTTCTGTGCGCTGGCGGTCAGGGCGCCGATCCCTGATGGTGGCCTGACGGATATGACAGTCCGTCTTCAACAGGCAGTCACCGAAGCGCAAATTAACCAGTGTTTAGCAGATGCCTGCCAGGACAAGCTGAAAGGTGTTATGGACTTCACGCAGCAGGAGTGGGTAAGTAGCGATATCATCGGTAATCCTCACTCAGCCATTGTGCATGGATTATCGACCCGCGTAATTGGTGATCGCACAGTCAAGATCCAAGTGTGGTACGACAACGAATATGCCTATGCCTGCCGTTTACTGGATCTGCTTGAAACGCTCTAATTGTAACCGCATACCGCTGGTGTTATGTACTAAGCGACCACTCAAATATAAAGGCGAGATTGATTATGGAACAAACAGTAAGCCATTCCGGAGCCTGGGGCTTGGCTCTCATCATGATAGTGTTTGTATCATGGATATTTTATAAGTACTTTGCGCCCAAATCCTGGCACGAGTGGGCAAGCGCAGGGGTGGTGCAGGCCTTTATCATCGCGCTATACGCGGAAATGTACGGCTTTCCGCTTACGATCTATTTACTTTCCCGGTTCTTTGGTCTGGATCGTGGCGATATGGATGCAAGCTTGTGGTCATCATTGCTGGGCCTGGGTGATACAGGCATGATGGTTTCCATGATACTTGGGTATGCGTTGGTTTTTTTGGGCATTGGGATTTTTTTTAAGGGGTGGCAGCAGGTTCACAGAGCGCGACAGCATTCCCGTCTGGTTACAGACGGGCTCTACAAGTACGTTCGCCATCCCCAGTATACCGGACTTTTTATCGCGTTGTTTGGTGAAGGGGTTGTACATTGGCCAACCTTATTTTCAGTGGGCCTGTTTCCTCTTGTCGTGTTTGCATACTACCTCCTGGCCAGAAGAGAAGAACGGAAAGTGTTGGCTGAATTTGGGGAATTTTACCGACAGTACCAACGCCAGGTGCCTATGTTCATACCAAATAAAAACCAGTGGCGCGAGTTTTTCCAGGCGTCATCTTCAAGCTCTGACAGATGAACCCTGATAGCTACACCACAACGATGGCTTTGTTGCCAACCTGCAGTAGAGGCCTGGACGGTCCTGACATTACAGATGAAACCTTCCAACTCTTTATAGAAGGTGATGATTTATATAATGCGATGTTGGCTGCGATCAGGAAAGCGCAGCATAGTGTGCAACTTGAAAGTTATATCTTTGCGGATGATAACATTGGCCAGGTCTTTGCGCGTGCTCTGGTAGATAAAGCCAGGCAGGGCATAACTGTGAAAGTTCACCTTGATGCGGCCGGTTCCCTGTTTTGGGTATCGCGCCGCCTGGAAAACATGATGCGCCACGATGGTGTTCAGCTACGCTGGTTTCACCGATGGAGTTGGCGCAATCCCTGGCGCTATAATCGGCGCAACCATCGCAAACTATTGATTGTCGACGAAGAAACTGCGTTCCTGGGTGGGTTCAATATCCATAAGGAAAGCTCAAGGCGTAATTTTGGTGAAGCAAGGTGGCGTGACTCGCATGTCAGGGTCGGTGGCCAGCTCAGCCAGATAGCCTCGCAATTATTTGAGGCATTTTGGGAAGGCTCACTGCATTGGTCACCCGTCAGCGCCGGTTCTGGTGATCAACTACTGCACAATCACTCACGAAACTGCAACCACAGGTTAAGGTGTGTCTATATTGACGCCCTAAAACGGGCAGAGCGCTATATTTATATAACAACGCCTTATCTTGTGCCGGATCAACTAATTCTCAGTCAACTATACCATGCCGCTTCCCGGGGCGTAGAGGTGTTCCTGCTGGTGCCTGAAAAATCCGATGTTCCCATTGCTCGCTGGGCAGCGCAGTCCATTTATGCCGGGCTGTTTTCTTCTGGGGTGCGGGTGTTCGAATACTTACCACGCATGCTTCATGCAAAAACCATCGTTGTCGACGATGGCTGGTCCATGGTTGGCACGGCCAATTTGGATTATCGCAGCCTGTTTCATAACTACGAACTGAATCTTGTAAGCACAAGCCCAAATCTGGCTACCAATCTTAAAGCGCAGTTCCTGGTTGACTTAGCGGAATCTGCTGAAATTGGTCAGCAGCAATGGAAAAAACGTGGCCTTGCAACTTGTTCCCTTGAGCGCTTTGCAAGGCTATTTAGGTATTGGCTGTGAACCGTCGATGAAATAGCCAAAACATATATGAGTGCCCAATGAGAAAAATAATGATACTCGGTGGTTATGGTGCCGTTGGCAAACACATAGCCACAGAGCTGGCGAAAATCTACCCGAATCAGATTATCGTGGCCGGTAGAAATGGGGAAAAAGCATCTTCCTTGGCAAGCGCACTGAATAACACAGTGATTCCTCTTGCGTTTGACCTAGATACATTGTCAGAGAATGACGCCAGACTGAATGATGTGGCGATCCTTATTATGTGCATTGAAGCTCGTAATGCACCAACAGCCAAGCAATGTGCGCAGAGAGGCATACATTATCTCGACACCTCTGCCAGCTATGATTATTTGAAAGAGATTGAGCGCTTGCATAACAGTGCTGAAAAGGGTTGCGCTACCTTTTTACTCAGCGCAGGGATCGTGCCCGGCTTAAGTAATCTGTTAGTAAAACATTGTGTGAATACGTGCGGCAACCGAGGCGTTGCGGAAATATATGTATTACTGGGGTTGGGGGAAGCGCATGGCGAAGCGGCTATTCATTGGTCGATTGAGCAAATGAATGCCGAATATGTGGATAGCCTCGGGAATCGTACGAAAAGCTTTGCGAACGCAAAGCAGACTGCTTTCCCCGGAGACCGCTTTGCTCGAAATGCCTACCAGTTTAATTTCTCTGACCAGCACGTGCTTCCCCACACATTATCGATCAGTTCAGCCACCACAAGACTGTGTTTTGAATCGCGCTTCATCACTGCGCTATTTTATTTCATGAGCGCTAGCGGGATAGGAAAAGTATTGAAGCTGCCGTTCGCCCGTAATGCAATGACATATTGCCTGCAAAAGTTCCGTTTTGGTACCGATCGTTTTTCTGTAAAGGTGGTTTATCGGCAACAAGCCACAGATGGTGCGACGTTTAGCTGTTCAATAACAGGCCATGAAGAAGCAAGAATCACGGGTATTACCACCGCATTACTCGCCCATCAAATGATGAAGACTGACTACCCCCATGGGGTTTTCCACATAGAACAGTTATTCGAACCTATGAAAATAATTAATGATCTGAATCAACATGGCATTCAATTCGAGCAAACCAATATGCGGTTTGGTAATGATTAAATCATACCTTATGCTATTTTACCCTTACCTTAGGTATGTACTGGCTCAGGTTTAAACCATGGCGTGTCACGAAAAGGCGCAAGATTCAATTGAACTCTCGTTGATGTTTGGTAGTCTTAATAGATACAGGCGCACAGGACACATATTGTGGAAACAATGTATTCGGCAACCAGAAAACTAGTGATAGTCGGTTTGCTTTTTATAAGCAGCAATGCACTATCGATAACCGTTGATCACACCTATGTGAATCATTTGTCTGTGCCTGTTCACATCCTCCATCACACTTCCAAATCTGATAAACAGGTCGCGACAACGCTTAATAGTAAACGCTGTCACGAAGCTGTAAGACCACGTTTGTGCAGATGTGATAATTGTAATGATTGTGAACTGTTCCATTGCGCAACCGCTCCCACCATTACTTCGGTAATGCTGATCTATCAGGCGATACCGCGATCCCAAACCTATAGTTTTGATTGCTCTGGTATTGCGGCAGCGCATTCCTTGCCACCCTATAAACCACCGATCGCGTGACATTGTGACAATCAATTATTGATTGTCACAATGTCACGCGCTGGCCTCAGTTATAGCGTGTTGTACATATTAGTGATATTGGTGTCGCCCCAAACACATATTGTGCTTGTGACACCTGAGATTCAATATGAAGACTATAAAGATTATATTTTGGAGATAACCATGAAAAACATCGCGATTAACATCATTCTGGTATTGATGGCATACTTGACTGTTTCCACGAATTCTTATGCCGATGATCCATTGAAAGAGCAGATGCAGGCGCAGCGATCAGCATTGAAAGCTTTTGAAGGTAGCCCAAACCTGTCAGCAGCGAAGTTTGCCGCATTGGAAAAGAGCATTGCACTCATCAAGAAACGCCAACAGGAGAAGAGAGAAGAGAATATTGCCTGTCTTGAGGCTGAAAAGAACCTGCCAACGGACATAGAAACATGCTTTGAAGTGGAATCAACCGACGATGCGCAACTCAGCTTGCTGGTGTTGGCGGTTGAACAGTTAGTCCAGGCGCAGCAACAGTAGGCGAATGGGGTAGCTCCCCTCTATAGTTACAATTGCTTGCTATAGAGGGGTAAACTCACAAGTAGTTGTACATGGCTGGTTGGTCTTAGTCTGCCATTGTGTGTTTCGAGCCAAGTGGTTGATTCGTCGTTGTAGCGACCAGTATAATAGAGGCAATAATCAGACCGATACCAGCCCACTGGTTGAATGAAAATGATTCAGAAAAATAGGTATACCCAATTGTTAGCCCGAAAACCGGCGTTAAAAAACTGAAAACGTTGAGCTTGTAAAGGGGAGCCTTGTCCATTAGCCAAAACCACAAAATCAAAGGTAGCGCAGTCCCCGGCAGAGCCAGGATAAACAACACCCACAGGAATTCACCAGACCAATGTGCCGACTGTTGATCCTGAATTAAAGTCAACAGCCCTAATGGAATAGAGCCCAACACTAACTGGAACCCCATGGCGTAAAGTATATCGATTTTGTTGACCACCAGTTTTAGTAAAATATTGCCAATGGCAACCCCAAGCGCTGCCAACAAAATGTAGGCAATGCCTAGCAGAGAATGTCCTGTCCCTAGTAATGTATCCACGCTAATCACAACGATGCCAGAAAAACCAAGTATAGCACCCACTACGGCTGGCTTGTTCATTCTCTCGTTAAGAACATACCACCCCAGAACGGCAGCAATCAGTGGCTGTGTATTCGATATCACGGTGGCTAAACCTGGGGCAACGAGTGTACCGGCATAAAACATACCCCAAAAACCTAAACTGGTGGCTGTGAGCCCAATCGCCAGAATATACACAAAGTCTCTCAGCGTTTTCGGCACTGGACGTTTAAACAGAACGGCCACGACGATTAAGAGGATGCCAGCAAAAACAGCACGTAGGGTCGCGGTTAGCATAATCGGCGCATAGGGCTCGCTTAACGTTATCATAGGATAACAAATCGCCCAGCCCAACATGACCATTGAGGCTCCCAACCCAGTCAGTTTCAATGCCTACTCCCTCTTAAACTTTTGGTTCGAGATTTCCATAGATATTCAATATGAAAAGCAGATATAAAGGGTACGGATTCAAGCCTCATCGTTTTTTGGCTACGCCCACAGATTGAGTGAAAAGTGTTTCATGATACCCGTCAGTATATCACTACGTGTCAATATACCGTGCAATGTACCACTATCTACGATGGGCATGGCACCAATACGACGCTCAACAAAAAGACGTGCAATATATCGGGCATCTGTATCCGGGCTGGCCGTTAGCACCTCCCGTTTCATGATGTTCACAATCGATAGGTCGGGGCTTGGTGATTTTTTGGGTGGTAAGTCCATGCCCGATAAAAAGTGTAGTGCATCACGATCGGATAATATGCCAGTGATAATCTGATTATTCCCGAGTACAGGCAAATGACGAAAGCCAAAACGTTTGAATAGATTGAGCGCATCCTGAATAGAATTCCGCGTGCTGACCGTGATCACAGGCGAAGACATTAACTGCTTAGCCGCGATCAATGATTGCCCTTCAGTCAGCTTGTCAATGCGTGCGTATACCTGCCGGGAGTGACCTCGCTGATAAGATTGGGGCGGCACTACATCAGGGCCAGTCGGGCGCAATTTGCTGATTTTTTCCGCTGCTTGTAATTGAGGTTGTTTGAATAATTTCTCAAGTGGCCAGTGATCGGGGCCGCTCATACCATATACGGTAAAAGTCACTTTAAAAAGCCCGACGTTTTCGTCTGTTTGCTGAAAGTATCGTTTGATGGCTGGCTAACCTCCAGATGATAGCTTTCAAGCACATCAGCAATCTCTATAACGGTTTCGGAAGCGGGTGGTTTAACGCCTGTGAGTTCATAATGCTCGCCCAAAGCAGCCCATTTATATTCACCTAATGCATGATAGGGTAAAAGCTCAACTTTCTCGACGTTTTTCATCGGACTCAGGAATCGTCCTAACGCATGCGCCGATTCTAAATCCGTCGTATATCCTTCAACGATTACATACCGAACCCATACCGGTTTTCCGCGCTCTGCAAGGTATTCTGCAAATGCCAGTGTGGGCTTGTTGCTCATTTTAGTCAGTTGTAAATGGCGCTGGTTTTCCATTTGCTTGATATCCAGTAAGACCAGATCGGTATAACGGATTAATTCATGAATCGGCTCTGTCAAGTGAGCCGCATAACCATTGGTATCCAGGCAGGTATGAATACCGTAGCGAAAGCATTCCTTAAACAGCTCCTTCAAGAACTCCGCTTGCAGTAAAGGCTCACCGCCAGACACTGTTACGCCACCACCACTGAACTTAAAGTAGGCTTGATACTCCAATACAATGCGCATTATATCTTGAACGGTTTGTTGTTTTCCGCCATGCAGATCCCATGTATCCGGGTTTTGGCAGTATTTGCATCGCCACAAACAGCCCTGCATGAATATCACTAATCGTATGCCCGGGCCATCCACTGTGCCGAAGGATTCGAGCGAATGTATGTGTCCGTAAAGAGTGGATACTGCGTTTTTACTTGTCTGATTAGAATGATGCTGTTCTAAAGCCATCACTATAGTGACTCGCTAAAAGTGCGCGCGATCACCTCGCGCTGCTGCTCTTTGGTTAATGCATTGAACCGAACGGCATAGCCTGACACGCGGATGGTTAATTGAGGATAAAGGTGTGGGTTGTCCATGGCATCAATGAGCGTTTCCCGGTTCAATACATTGATGTTGATGTGTTGGCCTCCTTCTTGTTTTTTATCGTTATAAAAATACCCATCTAACAAACTGATGAGATTGGTGGTTCGCGCCTGACTATTCGGCCCCAGTGCATTAGGCACAATGGAGAAGGTATAGGAAATGCCGTCTTGTGCGGAGCTGAAAGGCAGCTTGGCAACAGAGGTTAGCGACGCCAGCGCTCCATGGTCATCACGACCGTGCATGGGATTAGCACCAGGTGCAAAGGGCTGACCTTTGCGCCTTCCATCGGGGGTATTACCGGTTTTTTGGCCATACACAATGTTAGATGTAATGGTCAATATAGATTGGGTCGGAACTGAATTCCGATAGGCTTTTTGCTGCCGGAGCTTATCCATAAAGAGCACCACCAAATCCCGGGCTATGGTATCGGCCCGAGGATCGTTGTTACCGAACGCGGGGTACTCTCCTTCAACCTCAAAATCAATAGCCAAGCCTGTTTCATTGCGGATCGGTTTCACGCTGGCGAAACGAATTGCCGAGAGAGAATCCGCGGTTACTGATAACCCCGCAATCCCGCAGGCCATCGTGCGATAGACATCTCTGTCATGAAGCGCCATTTGCACAGCTTCATAACAATATTTGTCGTGCATGTAATGAATACAGTTCAGCGCGGTGATATATTCTCTGGCTAACCAGTCCATCTGCTGATCCAGTCGCTGCATTACGTCATCAAAGACCAGCGTATCGCTTCTGATAGGCGGCTTTAATGGCGCTACCTGCAAGTTAAGCTGCTCATCCACTCCACCGTTAATCGCGTAGAGTAACGTTTTTGCCAGATTGGCTCTGGCGCCAAAAAACTGCATTTGTTTACCGATCACCATCGGACTGACACAGCAGGCGATACCATAATCATCGCTACCGAGCTGTTCTCTCATGAGATCGTCGTTTTCGTACTGAATAGAGCTGGATTGAATCGATACTTCGGCACAAAAACGTTTAAAGGTATCAGGGAGACGCTGCGACCAAAGCACGGTAATATTGGGCTCCGGACTCGGCCCCATAGTGCCCAGCGTGTGTATGAACCGAAAGCTGGTTTTGGTTACCAGTGGCCGCCCATCCAGGCCCATGCCGCCAATGGATTCGGTCGCCCAGACCGGGTCACCGGAAAATAGCTGATCATAGTCCGGGGTTCGAAGGAAACGAATCATGCGCAATTTCATGACAAAATGATCAATGATTTCCTGAGCTTCCTTTTCAGTGATCAACCCGTTCTTTAAATCCCTTTCGATGTATATATCAATAAAGGTTGTAATCCGGCCAAGCGACATAGCCGCACCATTTTGACTTTTTATAGCCGCCAAATAGGCAAAGTATGTCCATTGTATCGCTTGCTGAGCGTCCTTAGCCGGGCGACTGATATCGAAACCATAAGAAGCCGCCATCACTTTCATTTGCGTTAACGCTCGCGCTTGTTCTGCAATTTCCTCGCGTAGCTGAATAATCTCATTAAGGTGCTTCCCGTTAGCCAAGTCGGCATCCAGACTTACATGCTGGTTGCGTTTATCTGCCTGAAGGCGATCAACACCATAGAGAGCCACACGCCGATAATCACCGATAATTCGCCCGCGACCGTAGGCGTCTGGCAAACCGGTAATGATACCGGATTTACGGCACAAACGAACCGATGCCGGATAGACGTCAAACACACCTTGATTGTGCGTTTTCCGGTATTCGCTAAAGATGGTTCTTATATTCCCATCAAGTGGTTTTCCATAGGTGTTGCATGCCGATTCTACAATGCGAATACCGCCATTGGGTAACAAAGCGCGTTTAAATGGTTGGTCGGTTTGAAGGCCTACGATCTTTTCCAGTGATTGATCGATATATCCGGCCGAATGGGACGTAATCGATGCGACAACTTCGTTATCGAAATCTAACGGTCCGTGTCGATTGTTTTCCTCAATTATTTTTGACGAAACTCTGCTCCACAGCTCAATTGTCGCTGGCGTAGCGTTTTCAAGAAATCCGTTATCCCCAGTATAAGGAATATAGTTGCGTTGAATAAAGTCGCGTACATCAATATGCGTAGACCAGGGGCCATCCAAAAAACCTTTCCAGGCGCTGGATTCTACATCGGCGCTGTTCGATGGTTTTGCCATTGATAGAATACCTTCTGGTTGCAGTCGGATGGGTCCTTCCTGGCCTTGAATTTACACGTTACAGCTATTTTAAACCCGTATAATGACCAATACATCTAAGACGACTGCATTTACTTTTCAGAAAGTTGCGAATTTATTTCCGTTTCAGCTTCCAGCCAATCCATTAATTTTTCTTCATCACAGCCACAAAACTGGCGCTTTTCCGCTTTGTAGTAAGCTGCCTCAGCAATCATTTGTGCCTTTTTACTGTCAGTAATAGTAGCATCATTGAGCTCGTTGTGGGCTGCTGTCGTTTTACTGATTTCGTTTTGTGTGGTTTTTTTAGATTTGTTTTTTGAGGCAGACATTTACGGTTCCTTTTGAATGTAGTCACTGTTTTATTCTGATCTGTGTGGTGATCGTACACCTATGCCCAGGACCTATGTCAACACAACGAACATCTACCTCTATGAGGAAAAAGTTAACCAGGTGACGACAATCCAGGGTATTTGCTCTGAAGCTAAACCGATCCGTTGAGATCATTCGATAAGCGCTATCACAGCTCGCCGCGTAACCGTGCGCTACTTTCTGATTTTGCTTCCTGTTGCCAGTTATAGCAGGGAACTATTTGTTTCTCAAAATATGTTTCTCAATATAATCGTCGATGCATTGCATTGTTTTTTTGAGTGTCGCTGTTGTCGATGTTTGGTAAAGGATGTGAGTGGGGCTGCGCACCGCCAACTTTATTGACGCAAATTAAAAGAATGAGCCATAGATTACAGATCTGTAATGTTGGCGTAATTTGGGTGACAGCGAGGCTTATTTACAATGATGATTGACAGGAAAGGTGTCACTTGCCCCTTAGGCACTTGATTGAATCTGCCTTATCGCTTTAAACATCCAGGATTCAGGAGCAACTGACGAAGTCTGGCAATGTGTTTATGCAAGGTGCTTGACCTATGTGCGGGACATAGGTGTAGGGTGGAACACCAGGCAGGCAACTGGGTTTCGAGCCCGGGTTCTGCAAGGTACGACAACGCAGGCATCCACATGTGATCCAGGAGAAAGCCTATGAAAGTATTGGAACTGGCAAAACAACTGGGTGTGACGGCGGAAACCGTGCGGTTTTACACACGGATAGGTGTATTGAGGCCGACCAAGGATAGTGCTAATGGCTACAGGATATACAGTGATAAGGATCTGAGGCGGTTGCGGTTTGTACTGAACGCCAGGCAACTGGGTTTCTCCGTGGACGACATCAAGGAAATTCTCGCTCATGCGGACAGGCAAAGATCACCCTGTCCTACGGTGAGGCGGCTGATAGAAAGACGCCTCCATGAGACCGAGCAGCGATTTTCAGAGACGCAAAGGCTTCGAAACCGCATGCAGGAGGCTGTAACACAGTGGAGTAGGAAACCGGACAAAGCACCGACAGGCCATATGATCTGTCATTTGATCGAAGAGTTTGCCGAGGGGAATTGAGCATGGCAACACCGAAAACGGAAAAAGAAATGAACTCAAAGAATTGCTGCTGCGCAGACAAACCGGACAGCGCCGGCACTCACCCGAAACCACAGGCTAATCGCGATACTTCAAAACCTTCGCAAAGCGGCCAGAATGCGACAGCTCAGCTCATTGTACCCGGTATGGGCAGCAATCATTGCGCTGGCCTGGTCAAGACCTCGATCGAACGATTACAGGGCGTTGCCACGATTCAAACGAATATCGCCAGCCACCAGGTTGATATTGTGTTTGATGTGAACAAGACGAATCTGGATGAGATTCGAATCGCGGTGGAAAGCGCGGGTTATGACGTTGCTGATGCCCAGTTATCGCTCAATGGCGATGCACAAAAGGTGGCGATGACGGTGCCCGGGATGGGAAGCAACCACTGTGCCGGGTTGGTGCGCACATCCCTGGAACGGCTACAGGGAATTGTGGATATTCAAACCAACATCGCCAATCATCAAGTGACCGTGAGTTTTGATCCTGGACTGGTGGACCGACAGGCACTGAAAGCGACGGTGGAAAAGGCCGGCTATGATGTGGCCAGCATTGAAAGCGCCTCCAGCGACTCGCACCAGGCAGCGGAGGACGCAGAAGAGCAATACCTTGCGCAGGCGTGGCGCAACCTGTGGTTTGCCGCGATTCCAACAACGATCATCATGTTGCTGATGATACCGGAAATGTTCTGGCAACCTATACCCGGCTACCTGGCAATCGTAGCGCTGCTGGCATTCCCCGTGGTGTTTTTTAGAGGCGGGAAAGCCACTCACCGATCAGCCTGGCGCTCCCTCAAGAATCGAACTGCCAACATGGATGTGCTGATTTCACTAGGCAGCATGCCGCCCTATCTTATTGGCTTAATTGGCTTTTTCTATCCCATGACGTCGTTTATCGAAATGGCCTCGACCATCATGACGTTTCATATGCTGGGCCGCTACCTGGAAACGCGCGCAAAAGGCCGTGCATCGCAGGCAATCAAGCGACTTATCAATCTGGGTGCAAAAACAGCCATTATCATTCGAAACAACACTGAGCTGGAAGTGCCTGTTAAAGAATTGATCATCGGCGATGTAATGGTCGTCAAACCCGGAGGCAAAGTGCCGACCGATGGCGAAATCGTGGAAGGGAACAGCCATCTGGATGAGTCTATCGCTACCGGTGAATCAGTACCGGTAGAGAAGGGGCCGGGTGACCTGGTTCTGGGTGCCACCATCAACAAAGAAGGGCTGTTAAAGGTTAAGGCGACCAAGATTGGTGCGGATACCTTTTTATCCCAGGTTATCCGACTGGTTGAGCAGGCGCAGGGTTCCAAGGTGCCGATCCAGGAATTCGCTGACAGAGTCACTGCGAGCTTTGTTCCCGCGGTGATTGCAATCGCACTAATGAGCTTCGTGGCCTGGATAGTATTTGCCGATACGTTTCGTCCGATACTGGAATGGGGCGCCACGTTTCTCCCTTGGGTAGATCCGTCACTTAGTCCGATAATTGCCGCTACACTGGCGGCCGTTGCTGTGCTTGTTATCGCATGCCCCTGCGCCTTAGGCCTGGCCACCCCAACCGCCATCATGGTCGGATCCGGCATGGGGGCAGAAAAAGGGGTGTTAATTCGCTCAGGGGAAGCCATTCAAACTCTAAAGGACATAAAAGTCGTAGTACTGGATAAAACAGGCACCATTACTGCGGGTAAACCTTCGCTCACCGATGTGATACCCACATCAGCCTTTTCCAGTGAGGTATTGTTAGCTGCCACGGCAGCGGTCGAATCTGGTTCAGAGCACCCCTTGGCGCAAGCGATTGTGCAAGGCGCTAAAGAGCGTCAATTACACATTCCCCCTTTGGAGAATTTTCGGTCTATCACCGCGCGCGGTGTAGAAGGGGTCGTCAATGGTCAACTCGTCCACGTGGGCAGTCGCCGACTGCTGAGTGAGCAGGGTGTCGATCTGGGTGAACTGGATGAGACCTTAAGATCACTCGAAGTTCAGGGTAAAACCGCCATGCTCGTTGCTATCGATAAACAGGCAGCAGGTGTTGTCGCGGTGGCGGATACCATTAAAGAAGACTCCAAATCTGCTATTAAAGCCATGCATGAACTGAATATCCATGTGGTCATGGTGACTGGAGACAACGAACGAACCGCCAAGTATGTGGCGGATCAGGTGGGTATCGACCAAGTATTGGCCAATGTGTTGCCCGAAGGAAAGGTGGACTCGGTTAAACAATTACAAGCTAAATACGGTAACAGTGTGGCCATGGTGGGCGATGGCATTAACGATGCACCTGCGTTAAAGCAAGCCAATGTCGGGATTGCGATAGGTGCGGGTGCTGATGTGGCAATAGAAGCGGCCGATGTCACCCTGGTCAAAGGCGAATTAACCAAGCTGGTGGAAGCCATACTCTTGTCGCGGGCAACCTTCAGAAAAATCGTACAAAACCTGTTTTGGGCCTGGTTCTACAATCTTGCGGCAATCCCCGTCGCTGCGGTGGGGTTACTACACCCGATGATTGGTGTCATTGCAATGACGGTCAGTTCGCTCTCCGTTATCGGCAATTCTATTCTGTTGAAACGGGCGAAAATCAACGTTAATTAGTCGGAGGTCATCATGGCTCAGCAATCACAATCTTTTTGGTTTACGCCCAAAGGACTGGCGGCTTTGGGGCTTATCGGTGCCGTCAGCTATTTTCTGCTGATGGAGCACCGCGAGCATCTTTTTCAATTCTTACCCTTCCTGATTCTGTTGTTGTGTCCGTTAATGCATCTCTTTATGCACGGCGGACACGGGGGGCACGGAGATCATACTGATCATAGTGATGAATCCGAGAAAGATGCTTATCAACAGGGACTGGAAGACGGACGCAAGGAAAGCCAGCACCGCCATCATCATTAGAATAACGTTACCAAGGGAGAACATACATGCACGGTGATTCCGCTTACGGGCTCTGGACGTTAGTCGTTATCAATTCAGCCATTTTCATTTTCTTTGCGTTCAGCTTTACCAAGCCGCAAACAAAAACAGACTGGCGCAGCCTGGGTGCTTTTTCAGCCTTTGTCATTGCTTTGTTTACAGAAATGTATGGTTTTCCGTTAACTATCTATTTCTTGTCCGGCTGGCTCGCAGAAAAATACCCCAGTATTGACTTTTTATCCCATGAGAATGGCCACCTGTTACATACACTGATGGGGTTTGAAGGTGACCCGCATTTTGATCCACTGCATATCGCCAGCAATCTATTCATTGTGGTGGGTTTCTTTCTGCTGGCTTCCGCATGGAGTGTATTGCACAAAGCCCAGCAAACCCGGTCACTGGCGACAACCGGGTGGTATGCCCGGTGCCGGCATCCTCAGTACGTCGCGTTTATCCTGATTATGTTTGGCTTTTTATTGCAATGGCCCACCATTCCCACGGTGGTGATGTTCCCCATATTGGTGGTGGTGTATGTGCGCCTGGCAAAACGGGAGGAACGTATAGCTATAGAAGAGTTTGGCGATGAGTACCGCCGTTATATGGCGTCAACGCCCGCATGGATTCCAAAACTCAGCACCAGTGAAACAGCTTCAAGCGAGTAACAACAACTCTACAAAGCAAAGTAAACGAGACCAGCACCAAGAGGAAATTCCAATGAAAAAATTGATTCCAGCATTAGTCTTCGCAGCCGCAATTTCGTCACCTGCCTTTGCCGAGAAAGGGCACAATCATGACGATGGTAAAGAAGGTGCCATAGGCGGCATGATGATGGGTATGATGAGCCATGATCAAATGATGGCGATGCATAAACATATGCAGGAAATGCATGATCAAATGGCAAAAATCAAAAGCGAAACCGACCCGGATAAACGCCATAAGTTAATGCAAGAGCACATGGAGGCCATGCAAAAAGGCATGCAGATGATGAACCATGGCATGGGAAAAGGCATGAACATGGCCAAACACAAGAAAGAAGGTATGGCGGAAAAAATGGATGAAAAAACCATGATGAAGCGGATGAATATGATGGAGCAACGCATGAATATGATGCAAATGATGATGGGGCAGATGATGGATCACGAGTCCGAGAGCAGAAAAACACGGCGTCACCGTCATAAGAAATAGCGGGTTTAAATCCTCCGATTCATCGCAATAATGCACCCTACCAAGGAGATTGGATGAAAGATCAGGATCGTACCACACAATACGATGAGGGCAGTTTGACGCTGACCGGAACCGTGATGCTCGGCACCGGCGTTATGATCGGCGCCGGGATATTTGCCCTAACCGGGCAGATGGCCGAAATGACTGGCGCCCTGTTTCCGCTGGCATTTCTGGCTGCTGCCGTGATCGTTTCATTCAGTGCCTATTCCTATATCAAGATTTCCAATGCCTACCCCTCAGCCGGGGGCATCGGCATGTATCTCCACAAAGCCTATGGGGATCGGTTACCCACGGCCTTTAATGCCCTGTTAATGTATTTTTCGATGGTTATTGCGCAAAGTTTTCTGGCTCGTACCTTTGGCTCATATACCATGCAGTTGTTCGGCGGCGATGAGTCAGGCCGTATGGTGCCGATACTCGGCGTTGTATTAATTATCAGTGCTTTTATCGTGAACCTGCTTGGCAATCGGTTGATCCAGGGAGTTGCCGGGCTGATCGGCATCCTGAAAATTGGCGGTATTTTGATTTTTGGTGTTGTCGGTGTTTGGCTGGCGGATAGTCTGGCGGTTGATTTCAACCGTGTAGGGGAAACCGGTACGATGGCCAATTTCCTTGGCGCAACCGCCTTAGGGATTCTGGCTTTTAAAGGCTTTACGACTATAACTAATAGCGGTTCGGAAGTCATCGATCCTCATAAAAATGTTGGCCGCGCCATTATTATTTCCATCGCGGCCTGCGTGCTGATCTACACGCTGGTTGGTTTTGCGGTTGCCAGCAATCTTTCTCTGGCTGAAATCATCGAGACCCGCGACTACTCGCTGGCGGCTGCGGCCAGACCAGCGCTCGGTGAATACGGTGTATGGTTTACGGTTGCCATTGCCATCACGGCAACTGCCGGCGGTATCCTTGCCAGTATCTTTGCCGTTTCCCGTATGCTGGCGATGTTGACGGAAATGAAGCTGGTTCCTCATCGGCATTTTGGTATGCCGGGAAGCATCCAGAAACACACATTGGTATATACGGTTGTTTTAGGGCTGATCCTGACAGCGTTCTTTGATCTTTCTCGTATCGCCGCGCTGGGGATTATATTCTATCTGGTTATGGATTGTGCGATTCATTGGGGTGTCATTCGCTATCTGAAAGACGATATCAACGCTAAAGGCTGGATTCCGGTTGTGGCCATTGTATTGGATCTGTTGGCGTTGGTTGGGTTCTGCTGGGTGAAGTTAAACTCGGACCCGTTTGTTTTGGTAGTCGCATTAATCACGATGGTGCTGATTGCTCTGGGTGAGGTTTGGTTCTTGCGATCGGCTACACGAAAGCAGGAACAGCATGAGAGCCACTCCCATGAGCACCATCATTCGTAATGGGTTATACGGTTAGGGAGCATTAAATATGACCGGTAAAAAAGAACATCGTTTAGGGGTTTCTGAAGTAAACCTAGTGGTTCGTCATTTGAAGCTTGAACCGGCGGACGGCTCCCGCTTGCTCGATGCCATTGCTGAAATTGATGAACTTTACGGATTAGATGATATTTCCTTTGACGACAGGTATCACGTACTCAACATCGCTTACGATGCATCGCGGCTTTGCCTTGATGGGGTTGAAGATGTCCTGAAAAAGCATGCGGTTGAAGTCAGCCATGACTGGTGGACGCGTTTTAAAACAGGCTACTACCGGTTTGTCGATGATAACGTAAAGGACAATGCGGGCCATGAACCCTGGAGTTGCCACCAGTCGCCACCGGGCAATAAACGCAAAAACTGATCATTTTTAAAGGGCAAAAATATGCAGATTGAAACTCTAAAAGATGTGCTCCACTGGACTCAGCAGTTTCATCACAATTTGAGTGAATGTTTATCTCATTGTGAAGACAAGAATGTAGATGAGAGAGCCAGGATAATGTTGGATTATCTGTCTGAGCACGAGAAAGTGCTAAGCGGTGTCGTGAGCGGCTTTGAGAAATCAGGAAACGAACATGCACTCAACACCTGGTGCTATGAATTTGTCAACCGGCACCCGATTACCCAACACGTACACTGCGACGCGCCGTTCGCCGAGTTGGATGCCACCCAAATCATGGAAGTGGTGTCAGACCAGCACCAACAGGTGATTGAGCTTTACCGGCATCTTGCTTCGCGGGCTGATATACCCGCAGCCAGAGAACTGCTGGAAACACTCCAGGCACTGGAAGAGCATGAAATGATGCGCATGACTCATGCGTCCAACCGGCTTGAAGATTACTGATCGGGCCCTTACACGTAACGCATCCGATGCTCAAGTTTGTTATAAAGCAACTACTACACGACAAAGCCAATACCTTTATTACCGTGTTGGCGCTGTCTGCTTCTATTGCAGTGATTGTGGTATTGCAAGGTTTCGAGCAGGGGCAATATGAACAGCTCAAGCTTGCCTCCATTAATCGTGGCTCAGACCTGATTGCCGTGCAGTCGAAAGTGAACAATTTCATGGCCACTCGCTCGGTGATTCCACAGTTGGCGCGGGAACAGATCGAAGCTGTTCCCGGCGTTAAGGCTGCGCACCCCTTAACCACGCTGCCGGTCATTTACCGGCATAAAAGCATGCAAACACCGATTTACCTTATTGTGTTTGATACCGCCGGTGGTCCATCGAATTTGCTGGCGGGCGAAGCAAAGAACCGAGGCCAAGGCATTGTTATCGATCGTTCTTTAGCCAAAAAGTACGACCTGAGCATCGGCGATGAGTTCATTGTGGCGAATTTTGCGTTCAGCATATCTGGGATAACCAGTGAAGCAGCGTTCATGACACCCTTTGCGTTCATAAACTATGATGGATTGATCGATTTTTTTCTGGATTCTGATATTGCATCGGATTTGAGCACCTTTCCGTTGGTCAGTTTTTTATTGATCGAAACGGATCCCAAGGCACCATTGGAAAAAATACGGCAAACTATCGAGGGCGAGGTGACCTCGGTTGATCTGTTCACGCTTTCGGAAATGGCAAAAAATGACGTGAAGCTGGGCCAGGGATTTTATAAACCCATCCTAGGTTTGCTGGTGAGCGTGGGGTTCTTGCTGGGGTCTTTGTTGATTGGCCTGTTGATGTTTTCGGCCGCTCACCGGCAACAAAGGGATTTTGCAGTCATGTTGGCGTTAGGCTTCAAAGCCCATCATTTGTTTGGTTTCACTTTATGCCTATCCAGCGTATTGCTGTTGCTCTCGGCTGTACTTGGCTTGTTGCTTGCCGACTTTATCGGTCATTTAATTGAATCGGCGCGACCGGTTTATTATTTTGCTGTATTTCACCCTCAGGTACTTACTAAGGCAGGCATTATCGTTGGGCTCTTTGCCCTGCTGGGCGCCGTGGCCCCCTATGGGCTTATCCGCAAGTCTGACCCAATAACTGCGCTTCACAGGGCCTCCTGAAAGATGAAAATGATACTGCGATGGGGATACAAAACACTCACTATGCAAAAGGCCGCAACGCTGGCCAGCATGGTTGGTATTGCGTTTTCGTTTTTACTTGCTTTGTTCTTTGCCGCGGTATGGCAGGGTGAAACTCAGCAAATTGTCGCCTATCCCAATAAAATGAATCCCGATCTTTGGGTTATGCAGGACGGCGTATCCAACATGCACATGGCATCGTCCTTTGTTTGGGACTGGAAAGGGGAGGCGATCGCAAAGATGGCAGGTGTTGAGCAGGTGACGGGGTTTTTATATCTCAATACCGTGATACAGGTCCAGGATAACAAGCTGTTCGGTTTTGTGGTGGGGTTATCTGATGGAAAAGATCGCGCTGGGCCTTGGGCATTAAGTGATGGAAGGCACCTGGAAAACCCGGATGAGATTATCGTTCCTGATACTCTGAGTTCTGTCTTTGGTCTGGCGCAGGGCGATACGGTTCGGATAGTGGACAAGGGCTATCGGGTAGTGGGGTTTTCCAAGGGTACATATTCCTCAGCAAACCCGGTTTTCTTTGTGCTCAAGGATAGATTGCAAGCTTCTTTGTCATCCGATGGTACGCTTTCCTATTACCTGGTGGATACCGAGCCTGATGTCGATATAAAAGCGCTTCAGCAAAAGATCATGACTGAGATTGACAATATCAATGTGGTCACTCAAGCGGAATTCATTGCCAATGACTACGAAATGGCAACCCAGATGGGCGCCGAAACCATTCTGATCATGACGCTAATCTGTAGCACTCTGGCGGCGTTGATCATAGGATACGCCTGCTATTCCTTGGCGATTAAAAAGCGCAAGGAACTGGCCATTATCAAGGCTGTGGGCGCCAGGGATTACCAATTGGTTATAGTGGTTTTATTGCAGTCGATAGCCGTCACTTTACTGGCGTATCTGTTAGCTATTAATTTCCTGGTGCTGTTGAGTGTGGCGATGCCCTTGATAGCACCACAGATCACGGTGGCGCTAACGCCGTCGCTAATACTAAAACCAGTGCCATTGGCATTCGTAATCGCCGTTATCGGGTCAGTCTATCCGGCGATTAAGTTGATTAGCCTGGATCCGGCCCTGGCCTACAAAAATGGGTAATCGATGAGCATCATTTTAGAAACACGCAGTATTTCCAAATCTTTTGGGGTTGGAGCTGCTAAAGTTAGCGCCGTCGACCAAATTTCGCTCCAGATCAGAATGGGTGAAATATTACTTATTATGGGGCCGTCTGGCTCCGGCAAAACAACCTTTCTGTCAATGCTGGGGGGCCTGCTGAGTGCCGATGAAGGTGAAGTGCTCATTGATGGGGTGGATATCACGCAGTTGAAACCTTCGCAGTTACCGGATATCCGGGCCAAAACCATCGGCTTTATCTTTCAGTCCTTTAATTTGCTGGATGCTCTAACAGTCGAAGAGAATATTCTGTTTCCCGCGTCACTGCTTGATGAGAAAACGGACTCCGTAAGGCAACGTTGCGGCGAACTGATTAGAAAGTTAGGGCTACAGGATCGCCGAAAAGCGCTGCCCCAAACACTCTCAGGCGGGGAAAAACAACGTGTTGCCATAGCCCGTGCACTCATCAATCAACCGAAGGTGATTTTAGCTGATGAACCGACCGGGAACCTGGATTCCCAATCCGGCCAGGAAGTCATGATGCTGTTGCATGATGTCGCTCGGGATCAGGGTGTGGCGGTGCTGATTGTTACTCATGACCCAAGAGTAGAAGATATCGCAGATCGGATATTATGGCTTGAAGACGGTAAAATTATTGACCGCAAGGCCGAATCCCATCAATGGATAAAAGACCCGGTTTGCGGTATGCGGGTTGATGAATGGCGCGCCTTACATTTTGTGGATTATCAAAAGTCACGCTATGCGTTTTGCTCCCGCCGATGCCGTGAGCGATTTGTTGAAAATCCAGAAAAATACGTTGAGTAATGCCCGTAGTGAACTTAGTCCAGCAGCACTTCGGCCTGTTCTAAGGTGTTTTTGAGCTGGACGATGGTGTCGTCGACGCTTTCCATGTAGTCATATTTGTACTTGCTCATTTTTTCTTTGATGTGTGGGTAATCGCTAGCCATCAGGTTTCTCAGGACTAAGAGTTTGCGCTCTATTGTTTCCACTTGAAACTGTAAATTTTTTAATTGCTCTTCAGGGTTAGTCGCGGTTTGAAAATCGGACTGTCGCTGCCGCACATCACGATTATATTCCTGAATGTCTTTAATCGGGTCATGAGCCGAGTGTGAAGATGCTAATGTGGGAATGAATAGCATGCCCGCTAATGTAAACGCATGGAAAGACATAGACTTTTTCAACATAAACTCCTTTCAGTCTTTGAAATAGAAATGGGCGTCACAGGTTAATCATATGTATCAGGCATGGGTCGCCATTTAATATCAATGTTCCTCAGGCGCGCCTCGGGCAGTCAATATCTGGTATTGCGCCTCAGAGAGGGTCGGCAAACGTTGCAGGAAGGTCACCATATCCCAAATCCGCTCGTCACTGTGGGTCGGCCCCCAGGCCGGCATGCCCGATGCTTTGATGCCGTGCTTGATAATCCAGAACTGACGTTGTAACGCGGCTTCACTGGAGCCTGAATGGTTGCCATGGTCATGACCATGGGCATCTGCGGTTACCGTCAGGTTAGGCGGTGAGGGGTATAATCCGATTGAAAAATCGCTTTCGGTTTTGCCGGGCTTCAGGTGGCAGCCGGCGCACATGTCGTTATAATCAGCGCCACCGGCAAGCAAGCGTTCTGGCGAATCCAGGTTTGTCGGTATTTGAATATCACCGGTAGCACGGGCAACAGACCGCTCCCGCAGGGTTTCCAGTAGCCAGTAGGTTACTTTGAAATGGGGTACGTCTGCACCAATGGGATAAAGACCCGAATAAATAAACGCGCCCCCCGCAGCCAGTGCAAGTACACCGGCAATCATCAAGCTCTTGATAAAGTCAGCAAGCGTTGGCATGTGAATATCCTTGATTTATACGTTAGTGCCCGTGATCCAAATGCTGCTCTCCAGATGCCTTTTTGTGGCCCCGGTGATTCGCTTTGACATCGGTATCCTCTTGATGGTGCGTATCAGCCATGCATTTTTTCATCATGGCCTGCATAACGGGGTCATTGCGGTCCATTTTGCTGTGATCCATATTATTCATGGCAGCACAATCCGGTTTCTCCGCATCTTTCATGTGTTCTTTCGGGTCATGGGCTTGCGCCAGCAATGGCAAGCTCAATCCAGCAACCAATAGCATATATTTAACTTTCATGTTGTGTTCCTTTTAAGTTATTAGTGGTGACAAACCGATGCTTAGAACCAGAATTTCAACCCGGCAACAGCTTGAGTCGTTGAGCGATCTTCTCCTGCGGCACGTCGGTAATCGGCTGTATCGCCAAACGCGCCAGTCCATTCAACACCCACATAAGGCGCAAACTGGCGGCTAATTTCATAACGCAGGCGCAAGCCCAATGCGATGTCTGACAAGCCTGAGCCAATGCCATTTTCGGCATCATCCTTGCCATACAGACTCAGTTCGGCCCGAGGTTGCAACACCAACCGTTGTGTTAACGGCAGTTCGTACTCTGCTTCAGCAGCGAGTGCCGTTCGGCTGTTGTCGCCTATATAGGCAGTGATATCCAATTCAAACCAATAAGGTGCCAGCCCCTGAACGCCCAACGCCAGCCATTGACGGTTCTGGCCTTCGCTCGATTGATCGAGGCGAATACCAACTTGCGTATCGAAATAGCCATTCAGCGCACGGCCCCATAACAGATCAGTTGAGCTTTCCTCCAGGGTGTCGTCTGCGATATCGCCTTCTGCCTTGATCACCAGGCGATCATAGGTGGTGCCGTACCAGGCTTGCAGGTCATAGACGGTGGTTTCGCTGTCTTTCTGGTATTCAATTCGGTCACCCAACACGGCCCAGAACGCATGTTCATCAGCCAGTGTGAGCTGTCTCGGGCCGGGTAATGCGTAAGGGCCCTCGGTGAGGGTGTATCCTCCTGAGTAAGCATGGGGATCCCGGGCATCCGGCGGGGCGCTGCCACCTTGCATTTGCCCCATGTCATGCGTCTGAGCGCCATGATCCATTTCGGCCAATACGTAATTTGCTTGCAGATAACTAAAGGCGAGTGCAAGAGCTGGCAAGCATTTCATCGGTTTCAATCTCATGACACCACCACCTCGCGGAACATCCCCGCATCCATATGAAACAGAAGGTGGCAATGCCAGGCCCAACGCCCCAAATCGTGTGGCGTGGTTAAAAAGCTGATACGTTGCGCCGGTTGTACCGGAATGGTGTGGCGACGCACCCGCAGTTCACCCTGGTCGGTTTCAAGTTCACTCCACATGCCGTGCAGGTGCATGGGGTGGGTCATCATGGTGTCGTTCTGGAGGATGATCCTGACCCGCTCATTATGGCGCAGGGAAACTGGTGTGCTCTGTCCGAATTCAAGCCCGTCGAAAGACCAGCTATAGCGCTCCATATTACCAGTCAGATGCAATTCAAGCTCCTTCGCAGGGGGCCGACGATCAGCAAGGATACCGTCAATGGATTTGAGGTCCGCCAGTGTCAATACCCGGTGGCTTTTCGGACGCAACCCCTTTTGGCGTAGATCACGCAAGCCAATACCCGGATCATCCAGGTTGGTCCGGGGCATATCCACTCGCATATCCACGGACGGACCATACTCGGTGCGTGCATGACGAACAGTGGAAGACGGCTTTTTCAGCTGGTGTTTGCCCTGTGTCATATCATGCATATCAAGGTGCTGATGTTGGCCGTGATCCATCTGACTGTGGTCCATTCCACCATCGCTATTTCCGTGGTTCATTGCGCCCATCATATCCCTCATGGTCAACCATTCGACCGGATCCAGCTCGGGTACCGGTGCATCCAGCCCCGGCCGAGTGGCCAGCGTACCTCTGGCATAACCACTGCGATCGATACTTTGGGCGAAAATGGTATAGGCGTCTTCCCGCGGTTCGGCCACCACATCGTAAGTTTCGCCAGGGCCAAACCGGAATTCGTCCACCGTAACGGGTTCCACATCCTGACCGTCGGCCTGAATGACCGTTAGCTTTAAGCCGGGAATACGCACATCATAAAAACTGTTACTGGCTGCATTAATAAACCGCAGGCGTACCCGGTCACCTTTGTTAAACAGGCCGGTCCAGTTCCCGGCCGGTGCAGCTCCGTTCATCAGAAAGGTCATGGTAGCTGCAGACAGATCAGCAAGATCCGTGGGGTTCATCCGCATCTGGTTCCACATTCGGCGTTTTCCTAAAGCCGCCTGTAGCCCCATGCTGGCTACATCTTCGGAAAAATCGAAGAAGGTGGGCTGGCTGAAGTTATAGATATCACTTTGTACCTTTAATTTGCTGAAAACGTGCATCGGGTCTTCATCTGTCCAGTCTGAGAGCTGAATCACGTGATCCTGATCGGCAGGGTGCCGTTCACCTGTTCTGGGCTCTATGATCAGTGCTCCGTACATCCCTGTCATTTCCTGAAACCCGGAATGGCTGTGATACCAGTAGGTGCCACTCTGGCGGAGCTTAAAGCGGTAGGTAAAGGTTTCCCCCGGTGCAATACCCGGGAAACTGATGCCGGGCACCCCATCCATTTGATAGGGCAACAGAATGCCATGCCAGTGAATAGACGTCGGTACCGATAATCGATTGGTAACCCGAATAGTTACCTCATCACCTTCGCGTAACCGTAGGGTAGGGGCGGGGATTGATCCGTTAATGGTGGTTGCCATTCGGGTTACGCCGGTGAAATTGACCGGGTTTTCGGCAACGACCAGATTGATCTCGCGCCCGCTAAGGACTGGCGGGTTGTTGTGACCTCGTAGCGATGCTTTAATTTGGGCGCCGGCCTGCAACCAACCGGGCGTTAAACCCAGTACGCCGCCGATCGCCACCCCCTGCACGAAGCGGCGCCGCGTCAGGTGGTCAGGGATCCTGTTTAACGATTTGGTCATAGCGTGTCCTCTAAAGCCTCTATTCATAGTGTCACACTCGTAATGCGTACATTCTAGGGACTGAAAACTGTCAGCAGCATGACCCCAGCATGACAATGCGGTAATCCGGGTGGTCGCTACCCCAGCAAAGCCGGCTTAACGAGCATCCAGATCGCCATGCCCAGCATCATGAGATTTTCAGTAAGTGAGATAAAACCCAGCGGCACGTTGCTCTCGCCTCCCACGCAGGCACACTTCAGCTCTCTTTTGTCGATGTACACCGCCTTAAACACCGATACGGCACCGACAGCTCCGATGAACAGCGCGATCGGTATGGAAACGAAGGGCAGCACCCCGGCAATCATCAACAGCCCAGCCATACCTTCTCCATAGGGGTACACGTATCCGTAGGGCACCCATTTTTGCGCCAGGAGATCATAGTTGAGAAACATGGTGGAAAAGCCTTCCACATCGCGTATTTTCAGGTAGGCGAGACCACACATGGAAAACGCGATAAACCATTCAAAGGTGCGTAGAGATAACCATTGACCCTCGACCACCGAAGCAGCACCGGCTGCCATTAAAAAGGTCATTGAAAACAATGAGATAACTGGCCAGTAGGTGGTTTCATCCTCGCTCTTTGATGGTTTGCCAAAATAGGCTTGCAGCTCATCGAAACCGCCAATCCGATCGTCATTAATAAAGGTTTGGGGCGTGGTATCTACATTATGCTCGTTCTTGAACGCGTTGATCGCTTCACGGCTTTTCAGGTGATGATCATCAACCTCATACCCCTGACTCTCCAGCAGATGCTTGGATTTCAGTCCGTAAGGGCAGAGATGGTCGTCCATCACCATACGGTACAGTTGCGCGGTTTTAGGTGCTGACATCTTGTTTCCTCCTTAAATGGTCGCCCCCTCGCAATAGTTATTGCTAAGCCAGGAGTGTTTTCGGATAGACCGCTCATATTAACGGCAGGCAGCTTTCCCCGACATGACTCCAAGATTACAAACATGTAATCTTGGAGTCATGTTCCTGTTGGAATACAGCCGATAAGCTTAGAGCAATGTTAAAAAATGCTGGAATTTAAGGCGGTAAAGCAATGCGCTTGCTAGTGGTCGAAGACGAGGTCAAAACGGGCGATTATTTGCAGCAGGGCCTGAGAGAGGCAGGCTTTATGGTCACGTTAGCGCGTAATGGGCTGGACGGACACCATCTGGCGATGACTGAAACATTCGATCTACTGGTGTTGGATGTCATGCTGCCGGATGTTGATGGCTGGCGCATCGTCGAGTCGATCCGCGAGGCCGGGCGCCAGACGCCGGTGCTCTTCCTGACTGCTCGCGACAGTGTGGAAGACCGGGTGAAAGGTCTTGAAATGGGCGCTGATGACTATCTGGTGAAACCGTTTGCCTTCGCCGAGCTGCTGGCCCGGGTTCGCACCCTGTTACGTAGACGCACAGCGCCGGTGTTAACAGATCAGATCCAGGTGGCGGATTTAACCCTTGATCTGCCGCGCCATCGAGCAACTCGCGCCGGACGTAAAATCAATCTGAGCCACAAGGAGTTTTGCCTGCTGGAGCTGCTGGCCCGCCGCCAGGGCGAGGTATTGCCCCGGTCCCTGATAGCATCGCAGGTGTGGGATATGAACTTTGATTCCGACACCAATGTCATCGATGTGGCAATCCGCCGTCTGCGAGCCAAGATCGATGACGACTTTGAGCCAAAGCTTATTCATACGGTGAGAGGCATGGGGTACAAACTGGATGTCGAGGACGATTATGGCGAACGTTAGCCTGGCAAATCGTCGTCCGCTATCACTCAACAATCGTGTGATGCTATTCGTTGCCATTGCCATTACCCTAAGTTTGCTGTTGATTGGTTACCTGGTGCAAAAAACGGTAGAACGTCACTTTGAGGAACAGGATGCTGATGAATTGGTGGTAATTACCCATGCGGTGGAAGAGGCGCTTGAAAAAGCCAGTAAAGAGCGAGTTACACCGGAAAGTATTCTCGATAAGGCTGTCTCAGGTCATCATGGTGTGTATTTTCAGGTTTGGGATGCAAACTATCAGTTAATTTTTGGCTCAGCCGATTTCCAGCCACCAGCACATTTACCGACGCTCGCACCGTTAAGTCGCATTCATGCTGACAACTTATACCAATGGGAAATAGAGGATAAAGTGTACCGTGGTGCAATATCACTCCTGCATATTGGTGATGCTCGTTATCGGGTTGTCGCTGCTATCGACATGGGCTTCCATATTCATTTTCTGGAGAGCTTTAGCCACACGCTCTGGCTCATTATGATCCTGGCAGGAGTCGTGACTTTACTGGCTGCCTGGTTCGGAGTCCATCAAGGCCATGCCCCACTACGCGCTTTAAGTGAGGCCATGCGGGATATTCAAGCTGATCGTTTAGATGTGCGACTGGATACGGACACGGTACCGGCGGAATTGATCACGTTGGTCGATTCCTTTAACCGCATGATCAGCCGGCTTGAGGAAAGCTTTGAAAAATTGTCTTACTTTTCGGCGGATATTGCCCACGAATTACGCACACCCCTTACCAACTTGATAACCCAAACCCAGGTGGGGCTTGGCAAGTCAAGAAGCCTTGAGGAATACAGGGAGTTACTGTATTCCAATCTGGAAGAGCAGGAACGCTTGACAAAGATGGTCAACGATATGCTATGGCTTGCCCAGAACGACAATGGTTTACTCGATCCCGATTGGGAATCGTTAGATTTGGTGCAGGAAGTCAGAGCCACCTTTGAATTCTTTGAAGCGCTGGCAGATGAGAAAGGTGTTCGCTTACAAGTCGAGGGTAAGGCCAGCTCAATGACCGGAGATCGAGCGATGTTGCGACGGGTATTATCGAATCTGCTTTCCAATGCTATTCGGTTTACACCCCGTGGCAAAGACGTGAGTGTAAGAGTATCGGATAGCACTGCATCAACGAACTTGGTTGTTGAAAACCCTGGTGCCGAAATTCCAGGTGAACACCTGCCACGGTTGTTTGATCGGTTTTACCGGGTTGATCCGTCACGAAAGCGGGAAAGCGAAGGCGCAGGACTTGGCCTAGCGATTGTCCGTTCCATTGTGGAAGCGCATGGTGGCACCGTTGATGCAAATTCCCAACGAGGACGAACCTCATTCAGCATTAGCTTCCCCCGTAAAACATCTAATTGATCAGCAAGTTCTTGCTTTATCAACGCATGGCACTTAAGCAAAAGGGGCTTTGTACGTTGGGTATTACTGGATAAAGCATGTGTTAAAGTGGTCATTCGTGCCGAGTTTTTCGCAACGGTTCAAGGAGTTGTGGCATATAGCCGACAGGATAATCTGGCTCAGATGCAATACCCAGATCGTCGCTGCCTATCACGCGGTCACCATCATAGTACCACGTTCCTAACAGGTGGTCGGTAAAGGTTGTGAAAAGACCGAAGTTTACATCGCCTTCTTCTGCAGTGTTCAAATGGTGGAAGCGATGCACTGCGTTGATTGCCAACACAAACTTTAAAGGACCCGCATAGTAAGCAACGTTGGAGTGTTGCAACAGGAGCTGTAGGGTGACCGCCGTTGCGAGCAATACCATTATCTCCGTTGGTGCCCCCATTAACAGCAAAGTAGCTACTCCGGCGGTTGTTTCAATTAGCTGATGTAGTGGGTGCTTCATCAGCCCATTAAATCCGTACATTCGCTTAACGCTGTGGTGAATCGCGTGTAGCCGCCACAGTACGCGAAGTCGATGACTGGCATAGTGCGCCAGCGTAATCCCGACATCTGCGATCAAAATAGCTAGGATAAACTCCAATGCCAGGGGCCAGTCATTCGGCCAGATGGCCCCCAGAGTTAATGAGTCACCGACCAAAGGCAGGCTAAAAAGGCCTGCTATAGTTAACGACTCATTAATAGTGGCATGCAGGGTGTCGCGCTTCTGATCCCCTGCGGGTGTATTGAACGCAATGTCATAGGCTGCCAGTTGTTCAGCCAGAAAGGAAAAACCGATAAAGATTAAAACCCAGGCTACCAGCCAGGGTTTCGAATAACCCTCAGATATCCAGTAGACGGCGACGCCGTTGCCTATCAAAAGGAAAAACGGCAGGTACAGAGTGCGTACCAATAATTCAATGGTTTGGCGCATCGTTCAAAGTTCTCTTGGTTCACATTGACTGATTTAGTGTGTCAGAACGATGGGCAGAAACATTGAACGAAACTGCTAATCTCAAGTAAGAAGCCGCATTATAGTGCGTGAACTGACACCAAAGGCTTGCGTGACGGTACGACAAAAATGGGCCTGATCAGAAAACCCTGCGGAGACTGCGGCAACCGCCAACGGCATTTGACGCGAAAGTTCGAAGCAGACGATTAACTTTAGCCATTTTTTGTAGCTTCGCAGAGGCAGGCCCGTTTGTTCCTTAAACCAATGAGAAAACCGGCTAGGGGACAGGCACACTAGCCCTGCTAAATCGTTTAGGGGGCTGTTCGAGCCGTCAATAACATCCTGTTTCAACCGAGATAAAACTCGAAGCAACCGATCATTGATTTCTATCTTTTCACTCTGCTGATAGTGGGCCTGAAAGGCGTCCAATGCCGATTGAAGATTGTCTGCCTGATAAACACATGACGTGAGCCGGGCGGCTATTGATGGGTGTACCAGGATAACGGATTTGTCGCTCGCTAGAGAGGAAGAAGCACGTAGCGTAGGGCAGAGAAGGTGGGTAGGATCGATATACAGACTCACCACTTTACCATGCCCAAGCTGATGAGATAACCCCGCTGGAATCCAGAGCCCATCGCCCTTATGCCGGATGCCATCAACAATGATGTCGAGATTAGCGTCGAGACCAACAACCAGCTGGTGCGCCCAGTGCTTGTGCGGTTTATTGTCCCCGGACGTGCCATAGAACAGGCCAATTCCTGCCGACAATGACACGCCACCAGCCCATGACTGCTGAGTTATCAAGGTTTCCATAGCCCCAAGTTCCTATTATTCATCACCAGTAACGTTTTCGTAAGGGTCGAGGGTTGATACGACCAGCAGAGTCAGCTATTGCTCCACAGAGCAAGCGTTATGCGTCAGACTGTAAATCAAGTAACTAAAAGTATCTGGATTAATCCATACTGGCAAATTTCAAATAACCTTAAATGGACCAGCGGGGGCATTTGAACGAAAACCTACGGTTTTGAATCCTGTGGCACCCTCGTAACCGTAGGTTTTCGTTTGATAGCCGTTAATCCCTGTATTTGAGGTTCGGCTGCATTCGGCCGGTAAAAGCGTTGAANTTAGCCACAAAACCTATAACACATTGATAATATGTAGGAATATCAATATTCTTTTTCCACCTGACGTTNGTCGAATCGATGCTTCTCCTTGGCCTGCAGGGTCTTGTGGAAGAACCGACAAATTTGCCAAGTTTGCTCGTTTAGGGGCTGGCAACGATTTCTGCATTTGCAGCCAGACGATCAAAACACATCCATTAAATCGTTATAGCGAACTTTGAAGCTGTTTAAACTGCCCTTGGATCACTGCTTTTTCCTGAAGAATCACCTTATTCTCATCGGTCAGAAATGCCACTTTATCCTGGGCGGTTTTCAGTTCGGCTTTGGTGGTCTCCAGTGCGTGGGATAACACGGCCACTTGCTTATCGACATCTGCTTTCTGAGTGGTGAGCGCGGCCATGTTTTCCGACAATTGCTCATTTTTATGCTGGTATTCCCGGCACCTTGTCACGGCTTCTTCATACTCGTGTTCCAGGTTCTGGATATCTTCCATCTTTGCGTTCAAGTCGCTATTTAGCGCCGCATTGGCCCGTTTTAATTCATCGGCATTTCGTTGTAACTGCGCGTTGATGTCGAATAGCTCGGACGCTCTCGACTCAGTCTGTGCGAGCCGGTGTTGCAGATCCTGAATCTGATCATTTAACCCCTGGTTAACTATACGGAACTGTTCGCGCTCCTGCTGGCGGTCTTCGGCAGTGCGCTGCTGGTAATGTTCGAAATGATCGCGNATATCCCGGTTTTCNTGCNTGAGTTCNNNNACNCTNTCNTTCAANTCNNTGGNTCGNGNAAGAGCTTCNTCCCGCTGNGACTCGGCNTTNGCCAGNCNGACNCGNGCGTCTTCCAGGGACTTGTCTTGCNGGCTTTTTTNCTCNNTAANNCGTGNTANNTGGTTNTNNAGNTCCNGTTGNCGNGCNGTAAGNTGCGCGATNGTGTTGTNGGCNTNGGTCANNTCTNTNCGGAGTTCNTCNTTNNAANNCTNGAATTCNTNGCGAGCNTGTTCGATNCGNTGGTCGNCCATCTGCTGNACCCGCTCATNCAGGGACTTTACCACNTCGANGAGGTCGTTCGGNAGTCCACTGACATCGGCCGCCNCCCCATTGTCTNACCGCCANCGNTTGAGCAANGGCGCGATGGTGCTTTTGCTGCCGGTGCCCAGNTGCTCGCGCACCCNNTCCACCGTGGGTTCCTGGCCNTGCGTNNTAATGGCTTCNGCGGCTTTNNCNATATCGTGATAAGTGACTCCGGCACGGGCCATGGNAGNTTCCTCTCNNATTATTTNGTAANNTATTACNTAACACGTAATATAACATTATNTTNNNTNNTTTCNAGNNNGCTTGAATATCANNATANTAACCTACTGATAATCANCCTTATCGTNGGNTANTNGNTCTNNACCGTAAATTNTCGACTTGTAACNCCGGTACANAGCCGCCTTTTNAGCGACATCNNAGAGNAANCCTATTCATGANCANCAAANCACCAAAANAGGNNNANGANTTGTCNTTACGTAATNAGGATTCGANCCTGGNTGNATGCCAGGAAGCCCAGTCATTACAGCAATACCTCCAGGCAGCCACCTCCGACAACACCCGCAAAGCGTATCGATCAGCCATCCGGCAATTTGAAAAATGGGGTGGTCGCCTGCCTTCGGATCGGGATGCCGTCGTGCGCTATCTACTGGCAAGAGCCGAAGCGCTCAATCCCCGAACCCTGGATTTACATCTGACCGCCATTAGCCAATGGCACCATTACCAAGGGCTCATCGATCCGGTAAGTGATCCGCTGGTCCGCAAAACCATGGAAGGCGTCCGCCGTACCCATGGCCAACCCAAACGCAAAGCCAAGGCATTGCGCTTTGAGCACGTCGTCCAAATGGTGAATCATTTGCGGCAACTGCCAGACACCAAAAAGAAACTGAGGGATATCGCGCTGGTGTTGACCGGCTTTTTCGGTGCCTTTCGCCGTAGTGAATTGGTGGCCATTCAAATCGGTGATCTGGTGTGGGAACCAGAAGGACTTCTCATCCGGCTGTCTCGTTCCAAGACCGATCAACAAGCCATGGGCTTAGTGCGAGCATTACCTTTCGGTGCACCAGGCTGCTGTCCTGCTATGGCCATGAAGAACTGGATAGAATTGGCTGATATCAATGAAGGTCCGGTTTTTCGTCCCGTTAACCGTTGGGATAAGGTTCAACCCAAAGCACTGAATCCCGGTGGCATTAATCAATTACTCAAGACTCTGGGCAACGCCTGTCAGTTCGATTTCGTGCCGGACTTGAGCAGCCATAGCTTTCGGCGTGGCCTCTCTACATCGGCAGCGAGGGAAAAAATCGACTTTGAGTTTATTAAGAAACAAGGCGGCTGGAAGAGCGACGCTACCGTATGGGAGTACATCGAAGAAGGACAGCAATTCACCAATAATGCCTCATTTATCCTCCTAGAAAAGTTGCAAGCGCTTATAGACAGTCAACTACAATGAAAAGCTGCCTTTGTAGAGATAGGGTAATGATCACAACAAATACTTTAGTGAACCCATGGCGCGGCTCAGTAGCGATAACACCAGGTATCGGTGCGTTCCTCGGCGAGTCAGGAGACAATAAGCCCCATAAACATTGGGCGCATCAAATCGCGATCGGTTTAGATGCAAACGTTGAAGTCATTTCCAGCGAAACACGGCACAAAGAAAAGGGGTTATGGATACCGGCTGGAGTTACTCATCAATTGATAATGGCCGAGGTACTGTGTATTTATATCGATCCAACCCATGATATTTGCAAAGCCTTGCTGCCTCACATAAAAAATCCGTTGATGCAACCCATTGGGACACTCCGTGAGGAATTCAATACGGCGTGTTTATCTCGCTTTACTGCCACGGAAAACCTTTCATTCGAACTGGAGGCTTTCGAGCGTCACTACCGGCACGATCAAACATCTGATCCAAAGAGCAGATTGAGCCACATTTTAAAAGCATTACATGCCGAAGCCATGGATGGGCGATCAATCTCTAGAGCCGAGTTGGCAAAGAAAGTTCGTCTTTCCCCAAGTCGTTTTTCCCACTGGTTTTCCGAAAGCACCGGCTTACCTTTACGCAGCTATAAAAAGTGGTTAAAACTATTAACGGGGTTTGAGTTATCACGCCAAATGTCACTCACCGATGCGGCAATTGCATCGGGATTTTCCGATCAGGCCCATTTCTGCCGGTCTGTTACCGAGGCTTTTGGCGTTTCCCCGGCAGTTATTCAACGGCTTTTGTCAGAATAAACAGCACTTTCGTTCAATGTGGCTACGTGTAAACATGAGATGCTGAACACTCTCAATCAGCGAGGAGTGTTAAAATGATTCGTAGCATAACGTGGTTGGTTAGGCTCCTGTATTTGCCGTTGTTTTTGCTCGTCGGAAATGGCGTCGCTATCTATCTTGTTGCCGAGGGTTACAACCAAGGTTGGCTGGTATTTTTGATCTTGGTATTTATAGGAATTTCCTTCGCCACCGAAAAACTGACACCCTATGATCGTGCGTTTAATGAACCGCAACAAGATCAGCGACGCGATCTGCTTCACGCCTTTATGAACGAGTCACTTAATGTTATTGGCGTTGCTGTACTCCCGTTACTCCCGTTATTTGGTGGCTTGCTGGTCTTGGCACCGATATGGCCTTCCGGGTGGCCGCTGGCTTTCCAGTTAGGGGTCCTGGGGATTTTCCGTCTTAAAAAGACATAATACTACACAGCCCCCGTGGTTCCTGGTCTCCAGAGGGGTATTAACTTAGACATTTCCTCCAGTTTCGGTAATCGGCCGCATTATTTCCTCGATATCGATCAGGTTTTGTTCAAAGTCGAAGCTATAAGTCCCATTCAGATTAATGTTGTGCCAAGCCACCGGCGACACCTGCTTTGTAATCCCCAGCTTTTCTTCATCGCCAATGCCCTCGAAGTGCCTCAGTAAACGGGTCAGTATCATTGAGTTGAAGTAAATAATGGCGTTGGTGAGCAACCTCGCGCATTCATTCCACAAGCTGATTTCATAATCTGACGAACCTCGGAATCGGTTACCATTAACCGATGCGATAGCACGGCGTAATTGGTGGTAGGCCTCGCCTCGATTCAGTGCTCGCTGTACATATCCCCGGAGACTAGCATCGTCGATATAGTCCAGTAAGTACATGGCCTTGATCATACGGTTGTACTCGGTCAGGGCCTGTAATAACGGGTGGCTTTTGCTG
>NZXG01000042.1 GCA_002701845.1 Pseudomonadales bacterium | reverse complement strand
CGACGCTTTTCTTCAATGGCTTCAAAAGGTAATTTGCGGGTATCTATTTTTTTAGTCATCCGCGCATTATATCAGAGATATTACTAAGCCGGGTTAATATATTTTCGGCCGCTCCTATCCGGCCCTGGTGTCGGCGGCGGCGGCCGGCATCCTGGTGCTGATTATGCTGCACGCCGCGCTGGCCCTGCGTAAGTTTCCCCACAACACCCGGCAGTACCAGCTGTTCCTGGGGCATAAGGCCCGTATGCGGCATCCCGACACCACCCTGTGGTGGTGGCAGGTGGTCACCGGTTTCCTGCTGTTTTTTCTCGCTCCCATGCACCTGTTCGGCATGCTCTCCCAACCCGATCAGATCGGCCCCTATGCCTCCGCGGCGCGGGTGTACAGCACCCACTGGGCCCTGTATCTGATCCTGTTGTTCGCGGTGGAACTGCACGGCGCCATCGGCCTCTACCGGCTGGCGGTGAAGTGGTTGAGTTTCCCGGCCTGGCCGGTGCCGGTGCTGCGGCGCCGGTTAAGCCTGCTGAAATGGGGCTTGAGCCTGTTCTTTATTATCCTGGGGCTGTGCACCTTGCTGGCCTATTACCGGCTGGGAAGCACCCTGCAGGAACAACCGGGAATACGCTATCATCCGCAACCCGTCTCTACTGCGACCGAGGGGGTGTTGCCATGAAGATCCTGTATAGCGATGTGCTGGTGATCGGTGGCGGCCTGGCGGGCCTGCGCACCGCCATCGGTGCCCGCCGCCGGGGCCTGGACGTGACCATCCTGTCCCTGGTGCCGCCCAAACGCTCCCATTCCGCCGCCGCCCAGGGGGGCATGCAGGCCAGCCTGGCCAACGCCGTCAAAGGCTACGGCGACAACGAGGATGTGCACTTTGCCGACACCGTGCGCGGTAGTGACTGGGGCGCAGACCAGGAGGTGGTGCGTATGTTCGTGCATATGGCCCCCAAGGCGGTGCGGGAACTGGCCCACTGGGGCGTACCCTGGAACCGGGTGCAGGGGGGCCGGCACAGCGCCATTATTAACGGCCAGAAAGTGGAACTGGAGGAGGCGCAGGCGGCCCACGGCCTGATCACGGCGCGCAACTTCGGCGGCACCGCCAAGTGGCGCACCTGCTATGTGGCGGATGGCACCGGCCACTCCATGCTATACAACGTCAGTGACCAGGCCATCGCCGCCAATATTCCGGTGCTGGAACGCACCGAGGCCCTGGCGCTGATCCACGATGGCCGGCGTTGCCACGGGGCTATCGTGCGCAACCTGATAACCGGCGAATTGTTTGCCCACACCGCCAACGCCACCTGCATCGCCACCGGTGGTTTTGGACGCATCTACCGCAACAGTACCAACGCCGTGATCAACGAAGGCATGGGCGCCGCCATTGCCCTGGAAACCGGCGTCGCCACCCTGGGCAATATGGAAGCGGTGCAGTTTCATCCCACCGGTATCTTCCCCGCCGGTATTCTGGTGACCGAAGGCTGCCGCGGCGACGGTGGCCTGCTGCTGGATGGCAACGGTCACCGCTTTATGCCCGATTACGAACCGGACAAAGCCGAGCTGGCCTCCCGGGATGTGGTGGCCCGGCATATGGAGTACCACATCAAACAGGGCCATGGCGCCCGCTCCCGCTTCGGCGAACACCTGTGGCTGGACATCCGCCTGCTGGGGGAACAGCACATCAACCACAAACTGCGGGAAGTGAAGGAGATATGCCAGCATTTCCTGGGCATCAATCCGGCCCGGGAACGGATTCCGGTGCGCCCGGCCCAGCACTATTCCATGGGGGGTGTGCGCACCGATGCCCTGGGCCAGAGCCCGCAGTTACAGGGATTGTTCGCCTGCGGCGAAGCCGCCTGCTGGGACCTGCATGGCTTTAACCGGCTGGGGGGCAATTCGGTGGCTGAGACCGTCGTCGCCGGCATGATCCTGGGGGAAAGCATTGCGGATTACTGCCAGTCCGAGGCGGGGGAATCCAGCATTGACACCGCTCTGGTGAAGGGTTTTCTGTGCCGGCAAGAGGATGAGCTTCAGCGTATCGCCAGCAACAAGGGCAAAGAAAAAGCCAGCGAACTGACTAAACAGATGCAAACTCTGATGACCGACCAGGTGGGCATTTACCGGGACGGGGACAGCCTGCAAACCGCGGTGGATGCACTGCAGGATTTGCTGCAACGCAGCACCCGGGTGGGCCTGCAGTCCAACGCCCCGGGAGTGAACCCGGAGCTGGTGCTGGCCTATCGCCTGCCCCGCATGTTGAAACTGGCCCTGTGTGTGGCCCGGGGCGCCCTCAACCGCACCGAAAGCCGCGGCGCCCACACCCGCCTGGATTTTCCCCGGCGGGATGATAGCCAGTGGCTCAAGCGCACCCTGGCCCACTGGCCCGAGGGGGCCGCCAGTCCCGAACTGAACTACGAACCGCTGGATATCATGACCATGGAACTGCCGCCGGGTTGGCGCGGCTATGGCAAGAAAGACTTTATTCCCCACCCGGATGCGGAGGCCCGCCAACAGCAGGTGGATACCGTAACCCAACAATCGACTGACCGCTTTCAGCGCCAGCAACAGTTACTACCGTTTCGCCATTTGCTGCCGGAGCGATTCCGCAACACCAATGCCCGCTTTCAGGAAAACTCTGAGGGGGAAGCCCCATGAACTCACCTCAAGCGCAGCGGATTCCCACCACCGATGCCGCTCAAACAAAACAAAACGAACGTCAACTGCGGTTCGAAATTTTCCGCTATAACCCATTGGACCCCACCAGCGAGCCGCGATTCGAAACCTATACCCTGGAAGAAACCGGCGGTATGACCCTGTTTATCGCCCTGAATCTGATCCGGGAAGAACAGGACCCCAGCCTGCAGTTTGATTTTGTGTGCCGCGCGGGTATCTGCGGCAGCTGCGCCATGCTGATCAACGGCCGCCCCGATCTGGCCTGCCGCACTCTCACCCAATCCCTGCCCACCACCATCCGGCTGGCACCGCTGCCGGTATTCGAACTGATCGGCGATCTATCAGTAAACACCGGTCACTGGATGCGGGGCATGAGCGAACGGCTGCAAACCTGGGTCCACACCGATGGGGAGCCGGACCTGGATCGCCTGGAAACCACCATGGAGCCCGCCCGGGCGGAACAGATTTACGAACTGGAACGCTGTATTGAATGTGGTTGTTGCGTGGCCGGCTGCGGCACCGCGGTGATGCGGGAGAGCTTTGTGGGGGCCGTGGGCCTGAACAAAATCGCCCGCTTGCGCCTGGACCCCAGGGATAGGCGTGATGATACCGCCTATTACGAGGTTATTGGCAACGATGATGGGATCTTTGGTTGCATGTCGCTGATGGGTTGTCAGGATGTATGTCCGAAGGAGTTGCCACTCCAGACTCAACTGGCTTTTCTGCGGCGGAAAATGTTGACGAGAGGATTATGAAGGGTCCATTCGGCCAGATAACGGCTGTCTATTCACAGCGTGCTTATTGGGAAATAGACCATTTACCCAAGCCGAACCGGAGCATATGCCAAGCCGCGCTTTCGGCGAATAACGTGCACGCTTATGGGGCTGTGTGAAACGGGCGGGGAGGTTATAGCAACTAATACAAGTTAAAAAGACAGCATCAAAGTGGAGATCAATACAATAAAGCCGGTATTAAGGAGCACCAACGATAGAGACCGCTTCTCTATGGTAAACAGATCCAACAGGTTAGTACGAACACCGAGCGCCGCCATGGCCATCACCAAACAGAACTGGGAGATGGAACTCATGGACTGCTGCACAACGGGTGGAATGGAGATCAGGTTGTTCAGCAGAACAATAATCATGAAGACCAGAAGAAATAACGGCAAGCGATGGACTATGGTTTTCGCTGCACCATCGGTTGGTTGGCAGAAGGCACTTAAAGTAAAAAGTACGGGCACCAATAATGACACCCGTAGCATTTTGGTGTAGATAGTGGCGTCCGCCACTTCGGGAGACAGCATTTCGCCGGCGCCAATAGCCTGGGCCACATCATGCACAGTGGTGCCCAGAAACATACCAGCGGTAGCGGCCGGTAAATCAAGATGCGAGAGCAACGCGGGATACAAAATCATGGCCATGGTACTGATGCAGGTGACCGCCACCAGGGTACAGGCCACTTGCGTATCACCCGCGCGCTTCCCGGACTGGAGAGCCAGGAAGGCCATCGCGGCGGAAACACCACAGATCCCGGTGGCAACGCCCGTAAGCAGCGCCGTAAAGCGATCCGCCCCGATCCATTTACCCACCAGCACGCTGAATAAAATGGTGGAGCAGACACAAATGGCCACCAGAATAATAGGCTCCAGGCCATAGACGCCGATTTGCTCGAAGGTAATTCTTATCCCCATCAGGGCGACGCCACATCGAAGCACTACCTTGGCGCTGTACTCCAGCCCCGGTCGGAATTCATCGTATCGGGACAGATTATTGAATGCCATGCCCAACAGCACGGTGGTTAATACCAGCGGGCTGCCGTACTGAGCGCTGATATAGTGAGCGGCGAACACAATGGTCAGACTGATCAGGAGCCCTGGCATCAGTGGCAAAGCGGAATTCCTGACCAGTTCATAGGACTGTCTAATCATGGCGAAAATTAACTGCTCAGGTGTTCCACCGCCCTTCCGGCATCAATGGCCCGCAGATACGCCCAGGGAAATACACCTTTGTCGTGGCCATCTGCAAATATGACCTGGAGACCGGCGACACCGGCCATGGCCACGCTTTCGATATTGGCGTTGTCGTTAATAAGCGGTGTGCCTATGAGGTTGCGGGCCCGACAGCGGGAACAGGCGCAGTGCGCCCGCAAAGAAACCCCAGATAGAATGGTTTCAATGCCATCAGCCCATGTTATGGATAGTTCCGAGCTTGTTTTGTGTAGCCTGATATCCACCGGAGCGATGCTGGGATCAATCATAAAGACTCCGTTAAATGTTGGCGTTTATTGGGAAGATCAGCCCAGTCCTCTGCGTCTGGCAAAGCATCTACTTTATGATCAATAACAGGCCAGTCCCTGGAAAGATTTTCATTGATTTCAATATATTCCTCTAACTCAGGGGGCAGATCAGCAGCGTCGTAGATCGCTTCCACCGGGCATTCCGGAACGCAAAGCGCACAGTCAATGCATTCTTCCGGATCTATGACCAGGAAATTGGAACCCTCGTGGAAACAATCCACCGGGCAGACTTCCACACAATCTGTAAACTTGCAGCGTATGCATTATTCGGTCACTACAAAGGTCACGTTTTTCTCCCATGTTTCAAATGCCCATTTCCGAAAAGCCCAAGCTCCAAAAGCCCTTGTTGCGTAAGCAGGCAGGATTTCAGCCTTTAATTGGTTTTTGTGCCCTGGGGCGCAGACCGTTCCAGCGCCCAGCGTGCCAATTTGCGAACGTCGGGATCGTTATCTTCCAATGCCCGACGGATATAGGGCAAACCATCTTCATGGGCCAGCTCTCCCAGAGCGGCAACTGCGGTTTTACGCAGGTTACTGATGGGATTATCGATACACGCCCCCAAGGCAGGGATGCCTTCGACAGCCCCCACCATGCCGATAGCCTCGGCCGCTTTCTCCTGGACCTGCCAGCGTTTATCATTGATTGCATCGATCAGGGCGGATCTTGCATCGTAAACCTTGAGTCGCCCCAGGCTGCGAATGGCTTCGCAACGCACTTGCCAATGGTCGTCGGAAATAGCGCTGATCAGTGTGTCCGCCACTTTTTCGGGCGCGGCATAGACCAAAGCACCGACGGCGCTGCGCCGAACCTCGGCGTCTGCATCGGCTTTGGCCACAGCTTTCAACTGCGGCAGGTTTTCTATTTCCTGAAGATAGCCAAGCACTCCAACAGCTTCCCGCCGGACACCGGGATCTTCGTGACCAAGCAGCTCAATGGCATAGGGGCGGGCATCCTTGATACACAATTGCTTAAGGGAACGCAGTATGGACGCGAGCACAAAAGCATCATCCGATTTCAGCGCAGCGATTAATGCGGGTGCCGCGTCCGGATCCTTGAGGTCCGCCAATGCTTTGGCCGCGGCATTGCGCACATTGCGATCTGCTGCATTAAGCGCATCCACCAGGGCTTCCATCATGTCCGCCGGATCGAACTCATCGATGACCCTGGCGGCCTCCAGACGCACCAAATCATCTTCATCGGACAAAGCCTGTAGCAGAAGGTTAACGCCATCCTCGTCAACACTATCCACCAGATCCATAACCGCCACCCGGCGAATTCCCGGATCGCTGTCCTGCAAGCGCTCGGCAATGGATGCCAATAACGGATCAGAATACTCAGTCATAAACACCTCAACGCAGCAGGTAGGGGATATTAACGGTAACCGCATCGGTCGGGCAGTCCGCCTCGCAAGGCATGCAGTACCAGCATTCATCGTAACGCATGTGGGCTTTCCCGGTTTTTTCGTCGATCCACAGAACGTCCAGCGGACAGACATCAATGCAGGTCCGGCACCCTTTATCGGCAATACACTTGTCGTTGTCGACCACCACGGGCACCGTGGTAATTTGATTTGCAGTAGGCATAGGTCTTACTCCTGGTCGTATCAGCTGACTTTTTGAATCCGCATCTTCTGGTAGGCAGTCTTTTCCTCTTCGTCAAGTTCAATCACGTAGGGATCTACGGGGCGCTTCTTACAGGCCATCTGATCGTTATCGTCCTTGTATAATTGAACATGGCAAAACCAATCCTCATTATTGGTCTCGGGGTGATCCACAAAATGGTGGTACAGACCCCAGCGACTTTCCTGCCTGTACATTGAGGCTTGCGCCGCCATCAACGCGCAATCCAGAACATGCTGGGCTTCATTAGCACGTAATAGCTCATGGGGATCTCTGGCATACAGAAACTCAATATCACGTTCCATGTCTTTCAAACGCTGTAACCCTATATCCATCTTTTTGGTGATCTTGGGTGGTTGTAAATAGTCGTTCACCAGCCGCCGCAGCTTGTATTCGAACTGGTGCGGAGGAATGCCATCCTCACGCTGAAGCGGCGCAAGAATTCGCTCCTTCTGACTGAGAATGAAGCTATCATCAAGTGCGGGTAGAGATCGATTCTTGGCAAACTCCACAGCATTCTGACCGCAGATCTCACCGTAAACAAAGGCACCCAACATATAACTGTGAGGAATGGAAGCCATATCACCGGCGCCATAAAGTCCAGACACGGTGGTTTCACCTTTTTCATTGACCCAAACTCCGGATGCTGAGTGACCGGCGCAGAAGCCAATCTCGGAGATGTGCATCTCCACCATTTTGGTACGATAATTGTTGCCACGCCCATCATGGAAACGGCCTCGACTCGGCCGTTCGTTGGTATGAAGTACCTGTTCAATTTCCTCGATGGTTTCCTCGGCAAGGTGATCCAGTTTCAGGAAGACGGGCCCATTGCCGCTCTGCAGCTCGTTATAGAATTCCATCATCATCTGGCCGCTCCAGTAATCGCACTCAATAAAGCGATCACCGTTGGCGTTTGCGGTGTAGCCACCCAACGGACCGGTCACATAGGCACAGGCCGGACCGTTGTAATCCTTGAGCAATGGATTGATCTGGTAACACTCCAGACCGGAGAGCTCAGCACCCACGTGATATGCCATAGAATGGCCATCACCGCAGTTGGTCGGGTTTTCGTAGGTACCGTACAGATAACCGGATGCGGGCAGGCCAATGCGACCGGCCGCGCCAGTGCAAAGCACCACCGCTTTGGCGCGTATGACGATTACCTCCGCATCGCGGGTAGCCAGGGCAATACAACCGCTGACGGCGCCGTCATCATCTTTCAACAGCCGGATAGCCTGATACCGGTTTTCCACCACCACGCGGTTGCGGCGCAACCGACGATAGAGAATCTTCTTGATGTTGTGACCTTCAGGCATCGGTAACACATAGGTTCCCAGATGATGAACCTTCTTCACATCGTATTCGCCGGTTTCGTCTTTCTGGAAGTAAACACCCCAGTTATCCAGTTTCTGAATCATGCCGAACGAGCGCTCAGCGTATTCGAGAACGCCTTTTTGCAGCACAATACCGTCATTGGCGATGGTGATTTCCTTGGTATATTGTTCAGGTGTGGCGTGCCCGGGAATCACCGCATTGTTGAGGCCGTCCATACCCATGCTGATAGCGCCAGAGCGTTTCACATTAGCCTTCTCAAGCAACATAACCGATGCGTTGGGGTCTTTTTCTTTTGCCGAGATAGCGGCCATTGGGCCGGCGGTGCCTCCGCCAATCACCAGAACGTCTATGTCTTTGATCTTGATATCACTGAGTTGAGTCATCATAAGCCCCCTTGCTTACCGGATGTACGGGTTCGATCGCGTTCAACATGGAAATGGTATTTGTAGGAGTCACCGCGAAATGCCAGGTACTCATAATCCACGGGATTGTCGTTTACATCATGGGTCAGACGTTGGACCCACATGATCGGTGCGCCGGGATCCATTTGCAGCAGTTTGGCGATGTTGGCATCGGCCGGTCGCGCCTCCAGGCTAATATCGGCACGCCCCAGCGGGATATTCAGTTCATTTTCCAGTAGCGGGAAAATGTCCCTGCCCAAGTCCCGGGAAAACAGTTGCCGCCCTACCGACATGGGGAAAAAAGAGGTATCAACCGATATTGGTTCTCGATTCAGGCGCCTGACCCGAATCACCTCCACCGCACCATCCCGGCTGTGAATATTTAGTTTCTCCTGGACTTCCTTAGTGGGATTGACTTCGCGAATACTGATCAGCTGGGCCGAAGTCTCATACCCCTTGGAGGTCATCGCCTCCTCAAAACCCTCCAGGTGCTGTACATCCTGCATGGCTTTCGGTTTGCTGGCGAAAGTCCCTTTACCCTGGGTGGTGAATATCAGGCCCTCACGATGGAGATCACGCAAGGCCTGGCGCACTGTGATCCTGCTGACGCCAAAGCTCGCCATCAACTCGCTCTCGGAAGGCATCTTCTGAAAGGGCACATACTGGCCCTCCAGTATCTGCTTCTTCAGCGTATCTTTTATCTGAAGGTAAAGCGGCTGGTGCTGCATTGCGTTATTTTTCATTGCCTGGCCCTGTTAGTAATAACATGTCATAACAAGTTGAGAAAAAGTGCATAATTAGGGTTCTCTTAAGGCCGAGCGTGACAGATAGTGAACCAACGCTTCCTGCTCACCTGGTTGCAGCTCTTTTGCAATGCCTTGCATAATCGACCCGGTTTGGTTGTTGCGCTTTTCCGATTTAAAGTCATTCAGTTGTTTTTGCAGATAATCTTCGTGCTGCGCGTCCAACCACGGTGTATCTGATCGCGCGACATTGTGACAGCTACGGCACGCCGGCAACCCCTCCCTACCCGCAGCGAATAGCGACTTGCCTTGTTGATACAACTGGTCATCGACATTTTCGTCTATTGGCGCCGGGGCAGCCTGTTGCGAAAAGTAGTGGGCAATCCGGTTAATGTCTCCAGGTTGCACTTCTTGGGTAATCGCCTGCATTTGGCCACCATCGTTGGTTCTTTCGCCATTCATGAAAGCAATGAACTGCGCCTTGATATAGTCTGCTTTCTGGCCAGCCAGTTTCGGAAACTTTGGCATATGGCTGACCCCATCCAGGCCATGGCACATCCCGCAGATCTCCCAGGGCGCCATGCCTTCCTTATCAATCATTCCCGCCTGTGCCTGCTGCAGACCAAAGCCAAGTAAAAACATGATCGCAACCCTTCTACTGTGCATTTCGCGCGTGCCGATCCGTGTTGGCATCCCGTATCACCCGTACCAGAAATTCGCTGGTGCGGTGGGCGTGAAACGGTGGATTCAATGTTGCCACCCATTCCGCCTTGGGATTCACTACGGCGACGCCGGCGCTGTGGCGAACGTTATAGGCATTGTCGCCGGGAAAGCGCTTCTCTATGCGAAACATACCGCCGATACTTTCCACCAGCTGATTCAGTTCTGTTTTAGCACCGGTAACACCGATATAATTCGGGTGGAAATGCGCCAAATAGTCTTTTAGCACCTTCTCATCACGATCCCGGTCTACCGCAACGAAGATTATTTTGGGGATGCTGTCGGGCAGCATTCGCATGCCGAGCTGGGCGCGAATGGCCTCCAATCTGAGCAAAGTCATTGGGCATACATCAGGGCAGCTGGTGAACCCGATGACCACCAGTGACCATTGACCTTTTAACCGCTGCAAACCAAAAGGCGCTCCAAACTGGTCAGTTAGGTTAAAGCCCGCCACCACGGTTGGATCCCGGCGTAAGAAGTCATCACTTTCCGCACCGGCGAGAGCGCTATACATAAGCAGGATCAGGCCTACCGGAAGCGCCACTAACTTATTCATTCTTCACACTCCCGCTGCTCAAATGCTTTCATACTTTCAGCTCTGATATATTTCAGACAATTTCGCTTTAACGAGATGAAAAGTTCGGCAGTGGCCATTTCTGATCGACGGGGGCGCTCCAGGTCCACCTTAAGATCCGCTATCACTGTGCCCGGGCTGGCGCTCATAATCAGTATGCGATCCGCCAGGAAAATTGCCTCGTCCACGTCATGGGTTACGAATAGAACAGTGGTGCCAAATTCAGACCAGATTTCCAGCAGACTTTCCTGCATCATTAACCGGGTTTGTGCGTCCAGCGCACCGAAGGGCTCGTCCATCAACAGAACACTGGGATAGTTCGCCAGCGCCCTTGCAATACCGACTCGCTGCTGCATGCCACCGGACAACTCACCGGGATAACGCTTTTCCATTTTGCTTAAACCAATCATGGCAAGAAACGTCCTGGCGATGGAGTGACATTCAGCCGCACTATGCCCTGCCAGGCGGGGGCCGATGGCGATGTTTTCCAAAACCGTCTTCCACGGCAATAAAGAATATTGCTGGAATACCATGCCGCGATCCGGCCCCGGACCGCTTATCGCCTTATCGTCCAGCAACACTTTTCCCATGGTGGGTTTCACGTAACCGGCTACACAATTCAGCAATGTGGATTTACCACATCCCGATGGCCCGAGCATACATACAAACTCCCCAGGCTTAATGTCCAGACTGGTTTCGTGAACCGCGATGTTACGATCCGAACCCTGTCCAAAGCTGACACCCACGGAATCGATGCACACATGGCCCCGTGTCTTGGAATCCTGATGGTGCTTCTGCATAAGGTTGTGCTGAATTGGAACCACACTGGTGTTCACGACATTTCCCCTATGGATTCTGTACCGACAACGTCTGGTCGGGCCAAGTGAATACATACGCCCAGCAATATGATGAGCCCGGCCACATTGAGCCAGGTACCCAATGGTTCAAGCCAAAGTGCCGTAGTGGCACCCAGACCCAACATGGCCAGACCGACAACCCAGGTAGGTGTGGAGCAGCACACCACCCAAGACAAGGTGATCGATGCTATCGCCATAAGTGTCGCTCCAACGCCGGTAGCGGTCCCCGCTGAACGGGCCTCAATGCTGGAGATTTTTTGGCAGGACGATGACTGACGTAGCAACAGATAGTTAGTGGAAACCAGTGCCCCGAGTAACGCCACAGCCAACACTTTGGCAGGCACGATAAAGAGACTCCATTCGGAGATCCCCAGTCCAAAGTCGTAGTTCATGTAGCCAATTTCCAATAGCCATTCGTCTTTTATAATGATGATGCTGTCACGGATGGAAGGCGTTGATTCCAGGATTCTGTTAACGTTGGTCCACCAGTCAAAAACATTGATGTAGTTCGGAAAGTGGCCGAAGCGCACGATCAGACTCAGCATCAACAGCAGGTAATAAGCCGCGACGATTCCCAGTGTCATTACGCACCAACGCATCAGGTTTTGCCTAATCACCGCACTAATCACTGATATCCGGTTCACCATCATCCCGTCCTTTTATCTCTGTAGTTCTTTCCAGCGTAATGCCGGCCGAGTGATGACTTTGATCAAATAAGTAGAGAGCGTGCCGAGACCTCCTATAACCAGCATTCCCACCACAATGTCAGGATAATTGATCAGGGAATAGGCATCCCAGGTGAAATATCCAATACCGTACTGGCCGGAAATGATTTCCCCCGCCAACAGTGAGAACCAGCTCACGCCCATACCAATGGCCAATCCTGTGGCAATACTGGGTAACGCCGCAGGTAAGACTACGTGCCAGAAAACCTGCAGCTTATTCGCGCCCAATGACAAGGCCGCCCGGATCATCACTTCCGGTGTTTGCTCGACGCCGTGGATCGTGTTGAGGATGATTGGGAATAGCGCGCCCAGGAAGGTGATATAAATAATGGAGGATTCTTCTGTGGGCCACATCAGAATGGCCAGTGGAATCCAGGCGACAGCCGGGATCGGTCGCACCACCTCAATGTAGGGTAATACCGCAGCCCGCGCCAGACGTGATCGACCCACTGCCAACCCGATGAGCACGCCCAGTAAGACCGCCATACCATAGGCAATCAGAATGCGCCTGATGCTGACAAATATATGGGTATAAAAAACCGGCTTCGCCAAATGGTCAATAAACGCATCAGCCACCTTCAGAGGGGAAGGTATATTTTCAAAATTGATAAAAAAATTGAAGTTGTAGAGCGTAGCCAGGTGCCACAGTAGTATGCCGGCACAAAGAGACAGCGTCCCTACAGCAATACCGTGGGTCTGTTTACTCTTTACGAAAGCTGATAACCTGCTGGCCATACGCTCGTTGTTACTGACCATGATGCTGTCAGACAGAACCGGTGCCCGGTTTGTGGGCGCCTGAATGGATTCAGGCGCCTGTTCTTTGGATCTGTCTTTAGACTTGCCCGCAGATTTGTTATTGGCTAAAGCATAGCTCATTGCGCTGCCACCAATTCGCTATCAGAGGTTGAAAGTTGAGCCAATGCGTCCTCCATACCCATCACCGTGCCTTGCATTTTTTTGGCATAGGCATCCGCATCAGGTTTACGTAGGAACGTGGCGTAACCATCTTTGCTTTTCACAAAGAAGGCCGTTTTCCCAAACAACTTGAGGCCTGTGGCTTTATCGTAAACATAGGTAGCGTTCAACTTGGCCCCTGTCTGCTTCATTTCATTAACAGCCGCAAGGAATTCCGGAAGTGTTTTGTAGGTGGTTATACCATCCCGCGCGTGCCAGATTTCCATCGGCAGATCCGCATTGGCCACAGCCGGGTCAACGATTACCGCTTTCTCGGCACCATAATCTTTACCCATTTCTTTGTAGGCGCTAATCAGGTAGCTTTCAGTAATCCATTCATTAAAGTTCAATGGCGGGATGGCTTTTTCTTTTGCCAGAACTCCATGATCAGTCTTCAGGGCTTCAATCCATTTTGGCTTGATGGTGGGATCCAGGGTCAGGTGCCCACCCTTGGAAAAATAGATATAGAGCACTTCTTTCTCTACGCCGGTCCATTTCTCCATAAGGTCAACCGCTGCAACCGGATCTTTACGAATCCACTCACCGGCCTCATAAACGGCTTTAATGAACGCCGTAACCACTTCAGGGTACTTATCCGCGAAGTCTTCCCGCACTACCACGCCATGGAGGTAGGGTACGCCGGTTTCGCTGCCGTCATAGATCTTACGGCCGGTTCCACGGAACTCCATTAATTCAGACCAGGGGCAGAAATCAGAGTGTGCATCGATTTTGGCCGCCGCGATGTTGGCTGCGCCTACCGCCGGACTTTGGTTTTTTAGCCCATACTCTTTGGTGGAGATACCGTTATCCTGCATGGCTTTGAGCAACATGCCCCAGGCGGCGCTGCCCACCGGAACGGAGATGTCTTTACCCTTTAGTTGATCAATGCTGTAAATATCAGACCCAACAGGAACCACAATTGCATTGCCACTGCCTTTCAGGTTGTAGCCGGTCCCGGCCACATACTTGGTTCGCAGGGAATCAGTTTGCTGGAATTTGGCGCCATTCACGATCAGCGGGTAATCACCCATCACACCAATATTCAGTTTGTTGGCCATCATCTGGTTGGTGATCGGACCGCCTGAAGAGTAGTCACTCCAGCTGATGTCGTAGTTCGCATCCTTGTATTTGCCATCTGTCGGCAGATACTTTTCCAACAGTTTGAGTTCTTTGACGACAATACCTGCGGTGTAGGTGTCGGTGCACATGCTTTGGTGGCCTATGGCAATCCGAATGTCTTCGGAATAGGCGCTTGCGGACGCCAGCATGGCCACGGTTAATGTGGAAACGCTTAATGTGGTAGCGCGTGATGTGGCACGTAATGTGGAAAGGAACTTGGTTTTCAGTTTCATGGCGGCCCCCCGGCAACGGTTTGTGATGACATCGAAACTTGTATTAACTAGTTATAACCACATACCTTCACTGACGCAGAAACCGTGCCATAAACTGACCCTGGTCAACGAATTAGACTATAAAGCATTGATATATTTAGCGTTATAAGTTCCCAGCGGCTGACCGGGACTAGAGGAATTGAGATTTGGATGAAAACTGTCAACGCACTGCTTGCGTGCAACGGCGTGTTCGTAAAGGCGCGTCTTGGACCTGGTTAATATGCCGGGTTAATACAAGTTGAAAATTTGATCTTATAAGGCTCCTCTTCATAATGTGATCTCCCCGGGAGTCAGCCGAGGTTATAATCAACCACAACGGGTTCCCCCAGCCGATGGATCCCAGGCATGAGCCGACAATAGCGTATTCAATCGGAGCCGATGGCTAAAGCACACAATGACGAACCCAGTGTCTGACACTTCAAATCCCACTCACTCATCTCCGGCCGTGGTATTTGAAACCCACGACGTCACCAAAACCTATCAAATGGGAGAGGTTGAGGTACGCGCGCTGCGCGGTATTGACCTGGAACTGTATGAAGGTGAATTCGTGGTGATGCTGGGGCCATCCGGCAGTGGCAAGTCCACGCTGCTCAATATTCTCGGTGGCCTGGATGTGCCCTCCAGCGGTACGGTGCGCTACGGCGACACTGATCTCAGCACCTTCAATGAATCGGTATTGACTCAATACCGCCGTGAACACGTGGGGTTCGTGTTCCAGTTCTATAATCTCATTCCCAGTCTCACCGCACGGGAAAACGTCGCCCTGGTGACGGAAATATCCTCGCAGCCCCTGGCGCCGGAAGAGGCTCTCAAGCTGGTGGAGCTGAGTGACCGTATGGATCACTTTCCGGCGCAGTTATCCGGTGGTGAGCAACAGCGGGTCGCCATCGCCCGTGCCATCGCCAAGCGGCCTCGGGTACTCTTATGCGACGAGCCTACCGGAGCCCTTGATATCAGAACCGGTATCGTGGTGCTGGAAGCGCTGGCAAAAGTGAACCGCGAACTGGGCACCACCACCGTGGTGATTACGCACAATGTTGCTATCGCGGATATGGCCGATCGGGTGATTCGCCTGAGTGATGGAATGATTGCCAGTATCGAAGGCAACCCCCACAAAAAATCCCCGTCGGAGCTAAGCTGGTAGCCGCCATGAAAGCACTTGAGCATAAGCTGTGGCGCGATCTGTGGAATCTGCGTGGCCAGACCCTGGCCATTATCGCGGTGATGGCCAGTGGTGTCGCCTGCTTTATCATGTTCATGAGCACACTGGACTCGTTGCTGCAGAGCCGGGACCGATATTACAGTGAGTACCGGTTCGCTGAGATTTTTGTGCCGGTGAAGCGGGCACCAGAGAGTGTCGTGCTGCGTTTGGAATCCATAGCCGGTGTCAGCAAGGTGGACACCCGGGTGGTGGCCCCGGTGACGGTGGATATGGAAGGTTTTCACGAACCCATTATCGGCACCATTACTTCCATCCCCGACAGCGGGGAACCTTTGCTCAACCGCTTGTATCTGCGCGCGGGCCGTTTGATTGAACCCGGCCGCAATAACGAGATCGTTATCAGTGAGGCGTTTGCCGAGGCCCACCAACTGCACCCGGGGGATACCCTGCGCGTCACCATTAATGGTAAGCGCGAACGGCTGCACATCGTCGGTAGCGGTGGCTCGCCGGAGTATGTCCATCAGGTACCCCCCGGCGGGGCATTTCCTGACTACGAACGCTATGCCGTCATGTGGATGGGCCGCACACCGTTGGCGCGGGCCTATGATATGGACGGCGCATTCAACCATGTGGTGTTGACACTGACCCGTGATGCCGATGCGCCAGCGGTTATGGACCAGATCGATGCCATTCTCCGCCCCTATGGTGGTGTCGGCGCCATCGCCCGCAAGGATCAGTCCTCGCATTTCATGCTGGCCCAGGAACTCACCCAACTGGAAAACCTGTCCGGTGTATTTCCGATCATTTTTCTCAGTGTCGCTGCATTCCTGCTGAATGTCGTAGTCACCCGGCTGGTTGGCACCCAGCGCGAGCAGATCGCGGCATTGAAAGCCTTTGGCTATTCAAACATCGCCATTGCCCTGCACTATTTGCAAATGATCATGCTGATTGTATTGGCTGGCATCACCGCAGGGGTTCCTTTGGGGGCAACACTCGGGCATATGCTCAGTGAAATTTTCGTGGAGTATTTTCGCCTGCCGTTTCTGGATTACACCCTGGAGCCATTGCGAGTACTTCAGGTTTCACTGATCACCGGCGCCGCCGGGCTATTGGGCACTCTGGCCGCGGTGCGAGCGGCGGTACGCCTGAAACCCGCCGCCGCCATGCGGCCGGAAGCGCCGGCGGTGTACCGCACATCGCTGCTGGAACGGATTGGCGTGCAACGCCTGCTCTCCACCCCCACCCGTATGATCCTGCGCAATCTGGCCCACAAGCCGGTCAAGTCTCTGCTGGCGATACTGGGTATTTCCCTGTCTGTGGGCATTCTGATGACGGGTCAGTTTCAGCAGGACAGCATCAATTTCATGATGCACCTGCGCTATATTCTGTCTCAGCGGGATGATCTGACCGTGGTCTTCAACGAGCCGACTTCACATCGCGCCCTCACCGAGCTGGTGAGCCTGCCAGGGGTTCAATATGGCGAGCCGTTCCGGTTCGTACCGGTCAGGTTGCGCTTCGAACACCGCAGTTATCGTACCCTGATCTGGGCCCTCGAACCCGACGCCTCCATTCGGCGGCTGGTGGATAACGACCTACAGGTTATTAAACTGCCGCCCGACGGCATCATTCTTAATGAATATCTGGCGACCAGCATCCTGCACCTGAAGGCCGGCGATAGGGTGGTGGTCGAAACCCTGGACGGCCGCATGCGCAAGGCCTCACTGCCGGTGGCGGGGCTGATTCAGGAGGATTTTGGCGTCTCCGCTTATATGAGCCTGCAGGCGCTAAACCGCCTGATGCAGGAAGGCGAATTGATTTCCGGTGCCAGCCTGTATATCGATGAACGCTATGCCAATGAGATTTACCAGCAGATCAAAGAGCGTCCCGCCATCGCCGCGGCGCTGATCCGCCAACAGGAAATCAGAAATTTCCATCGGGTCATGGATCAAACCATGTTGTTCTGGACCTCAGTGGCGACCCTGTTTGCCATCACCATCGCGGTGGGTGTTGTCTACAACAGCGCCCGCATCATCCTTACCGAGCGCAGTCGCGAGTTGGCCAGCCTGCGGGTACTGGGCTACACCCGGGGCGAAATATCCTACATTCTACTGGGGGAACTGGCACTGCTAACCCTGGCTGCACTGCCTGTGGGGCTGCTGTTCGGGCGTGCTTTGTGTGGTTACATAACGCTGACCGTTAACAACGACATGTATCGTGTGCCCTTGGTCATTGAACCATCCACCTATGCCTTTGCCGCCTTTTGCGTGTTGCTGGCAGCCGCTGTTTCCGGCCTGCTGGTGCGGCAAAAACTGGATAAACTGGACCTGATTGCAGCACTGAAGACGAAGGAATAGCCATGAGCGCAAACTGGAAAAGACAATTCACCTGGATCGCCGTGCTGGTGGTTATTGTGGTCGCATTGGGCTATGGCTTCAGACCACAACCACGCCTGGTGGATATCGCCACCGCAACCCGGGCGCCCATGCAGGTCACAATAGAGGATGAAGGCAAAACCAGGGTGATAGACCACTACATTATCACGGCCCAGGTGGCAGGCACCACCTGCCGAATTGACCTGAATGTGGGGGACAAGGTGGCAAAACACCAGGTACTGGTCAACATTAATCCGCTGCCTTCCCAGGCACTCGACCCCCGGGCCCAGGCCCAGGCGCAGGCCAAGGTTGCCGCCGCCAAAGCGGCGTTAAATGCCGCCCAGCAGAATGTCGGCGCTGCGCGCGCGGAGGCCGATCTTGCCACCAAGGAACTGCAGCGACTGGAGCCGCTGGCCAAACAGGGCCATATAGCCGCCGACCAACTGGATCAGGCTCAGGCCTACAAGCGCAGCAGCGATGCGGCATTGCGGTCCGCCCTGTTCGCCGTGGACGTGGCAAAATACGAACTTGAAGCGGCACAAACGGCATTGCAATACACCGGCGACAGTTCCTTTAAGGTGTCCGATACGGTGCCGGTACGGGCGCCCATCGATGGCAAGATCCTCAAACTCCAACACGAATGTGAGGGGGTGGTGGCGCGGGGCGAACCGTTACTGGAAATCGGTGATACCCGTTCGCTGGAGATCGCCACGGATGTGCTGTCCGCGGACGCTGTACAAATTCAGCCGGGGATGGAGGTCGTGTACGAGCGCTGGGGCGGCGAACAACCCCTCAGCGGGCAGGTGCTGCGGGTGGAACCGGTGGGTTTTACCAAGGTATCGGCACTGGGGGTCGAAGAACAGCGGGTGCTGGTGATTTCCGGGATTACCTCCGACCCCCAGCTCTGGCAAACCCTGGGTGATGGCTATCGCGTTGAATCGAAGTTTATCCTGTGGCAGCAACCCGACGTGTTGCAGGTTCCGCTGAGCGCTTTATTCCGGTCGGGGGATCAGTGGGCACTGTTTGTGATCGAAAGTGGCAGAGCCAAAAAGCGTACGGTCACCGTGGGTCAGCGTAATGGCCTGTCCGCACAGATTCTGGCAGGACTGGCGGAGGGCGACCGCGTCATCACCCATCCCGATGACAGCATCGAAGACGGGGTCAGGGTCAAGCGCAGGTGAGCAGGCTTGAATCCGGCCGTTACTTGAAACCGGCAATGACTTCGCCGCGGGAGCATGGCTGCTTTCGCTCCGCATCTTTTACCCTCTACTGTCTAGATACAGACAACCGCTGGCATTACCCCAGCGGATGACCGGTGGCTTTAGCCGCCAGTCAGAAGAAGTTCTAAACACAGGGAGGTTCAACCCGTGACACTCGCCATCGTTCACACCCGCGCCCGGGTGGGCATGGAGGCACCGCCGGTGACGGTGGAGGTGCACCTGTCCAACGGGTTGCCGGCATTCAATATCGTGGGGTTACCGGATGCTGCGGTGCGGGAAAGCAAGGAGCGGGTGCGCAGCGCCATTCTGAACTCCGAGTTTGATTTTCCCCAGCGCCGCATCACCATCAACCTGGCGCCGGCGGACCTGCCCAAGGATGGCGGCCGCTTTGATCTGCCCATTGCCATTGGCATTCTGGCGGCCTCGGAACAGATTCCCGCCCAGGCACCGGAAGCCAGGGAGTTCGTGGGGGAGCTGGCGCTGTCCGGCGAGCTGCGGCCCATCGAAGGGGTGCTGACGGCGGCCCTGGCGGCCTGCCGGCATGGACGCTCGCTGTTTGTGGCGGTGGCCAATGCTCGGGAGGCGGCGGTGCCCCATGGCAGCCGCATTTACGCCTGTGGCAATCTGTTGCAGGTGTGCGGCCTGCTGCGGCATCCGGACCAGGCCCGGCCCTTTGTGCCCGAACCGGATAGCGAAGACGACGGCCTGCCGCAGTACCCGGATCTGGCGGATGTAAAAGGTCAACATCAGGCCCGCCGCGCCCTGGAAGTGGCTGCCGCCGGCAAACACAACCTGCTGCTGATGGGCCCACCGGGGGCGGGAAAGTCCATGCTGGCGGCCCGGCTGCCGGGCATACTGCCCCCCATGACCGACGCCGAAATGCTGGAAACCGCAGCGGTGCATTCCGTGGCCAGCATCAATCGCCGCCCGCTGTTCCAGCGCCCCATTCGCGCTCCCCACCACACCGCCTCCAGCGTGGCCCTGGCGGGCGGGGGCTCCAACCCCAAACCGGGGGAGATCTCCCTGGCCCACAATGGTGTGCTGTTTCTGGATGAGCTGCCGGAATTCCCCCGCAAGGTGCTGGAGGTATTGCGGGAGCCCCTGGAAAGCGGCGAAATTGCCCTGTCGCGGGCCGCGCAACAGGTGACCTACCCCGCCAACTTTCAGTTGATTGCCGCCCTGAACCCCTGCCCCTGCGGCCACCCGGACAAGCCGCCGGAGGGCTGCAACAACCCGGTGCTCTGCTGTAACAAGTACCAGGCGAAACTCTCCGGCCCGCTGCTGGACCGCATCGACATGCATATCCAGGTGGATGCCCTGCCCATCAGCCAGTTGCAATCGCAGGAAACCGACGAACCCAGTGTGAGGGTACGGGAGCGGGTGGCGGCGGCGCGCCGGATGCAACTGCAGCGCCAGGGCTGCGCCAACCGGGATCTGCAAAGCAATCAGCTGCAGCAGGTGTGCGAACTCAGCGAGGCGGACCAGTGCTTTGCCCTGCAGGCGGTGGAAAAACTGGGGTTGTCCGCCCGGGGCTACCATCGGGTGTTAAAGGTGGCCCGCACCCTGGCGGATCTGGAACAGGTGAAGCGGATCAACAAACGCCAACTGGGGGAGGCGCTCTCGTTCCGCTCCCTGTTTCCGCTGTGATTAGTGGTTCGGGAATTACTGCGGGGTGAAGTCCACCAGCACCATCAGGAAACGGTCCTCGCTGTTGTAGCCGGGGACTTCCACGTAATCCTGGTCCAGGGCATTATCCAGCCGGGCGCGGAAGGTCCACTGCTTATTCAAACGATAGGCCCCCCGCAGCGCCAGCAACCCATAACCGGGCATGGGCTCGGCGCTGGTATCATACTGCCCGCCCTGCCCGTACAGGGTCAGGCCCCAGGACCACTGGCCCAGCTCCTGATCCAGATCCAGGGCGGCGGCGCGACGGGGCACCAGTGCCAGTGGCTCATCGGTAATGGTGTTTTTCGGCTGTTGATAGGTGAATGAGAATCCCACATCCAGAGTCCCCACCCGAGTCCCCAGCTGTAACTCGGCGCCTTTGATCTCGGATTCGTTGATATTCTCCGGACCAAAAATATCCGGGTTATAGGCGATCAGATCGTCGGCCCGGGTGCGATACACATGAAAAGACACCAGCCACTGCTGCAGGTAACTGTCGAGGCCCGCCTCAATGGTGCGGGAGGTTTCGGGCCGCAGATCCGGATTGCCGTAGCCGGGATAATACAAATCGTTGTTGGAAGGGGCCTTGAATGCTTCACCATAAGTGAGGGACAGTTTTGTGGCCTCGGTAATGGCGTAGGCAATGCCGCCATCACCGGTGAGCTCACTGCCGAACACTTCGTCGTCATCATGACGCAACCCACCTTCCAGCGTCAGCGGGCCGAACTCGGAACTGAGATTCACATAGCCAGAAGTGAGATCGCGATTGCTGCGATCATAACTGGCGGAAATGACTTCGTAGTGGGCATCCTCCACCCGATAGTCGGCGCCGAAACTGAGACGGTTATGGTCGTCCAGTTGCACACTGTTCTCCCAACTGGCTTCATCCCGGATCACATCACCCCAGCCTTCATTGAACACATTCAACCGGTCACTGCTTTCCAGTTCTTCATTGAAGCGCCCCAGGCGCAGCTTGCTGCGCAACTGATCCTGCTGCCATTCCACCCCGGCGGTGGTCACCGTGAGCTTTCCTTCCGTGGACGGATAGCCGGAATAACCATCCCAATCCGATTGGGTCTCGGTGCGCACGAACGAGGCGAACGCTGACAATTCGTTGGAAAGTTGGGTGACGCCGTTGAAGGAGACAACGGTTTTGCGGTAGCCGTCGTCGTCGTAATCAATCCAGTCCTGGCCGCTGCTACCGTCATCCACAGACCAGTTATCATAGCCATCGGCTTCTACGTGAGTGGCGGTCAGGCTGTACTGCGACGTTTCGGTGGAGCCGCTGGCGGTGACACCCAACTCGCGGGTGTTATCGGAGCCGTAGCCGGCACGATAACGCACGCCATCCTCTTTACCACTGCGGGTGAAAATCTGGATCACGCCGCCCATGGCGGCGGAGCCATAAAGGCTGGAGCGGGGACCGCGCACGACTTCGATGCGGTCAATCTGATCCACGGGAATCTGCTGGATATCCACGCTGCCGGATGTGCCGCTTTCGATCCGTACCCCATCCACCAGCACCAGGGTGCCGCTGCTGCCCATGCCCCGCAGGCTGAGGGTGCTTGAGGCACCCCGGCCACCGTTGCGGCGCACCTGCACGCCCGGCAGTTTACGCAACAGCTGCAATACATTGCGGGCCTGACTTTGCTGGATTTCCTGCTCGGTAATGACCGTGGTGGACGCCAGCGTGTCTTTCAGCGGCACCGGCGCCCGGGACGCGGTTACCACCACCTCGTCGGCCACGGCCGGTGAATAGGCCAACAGTTGTGAGGCATCATCGGCCACGGCCGAAAGACAAATGGCAGCCAGCACGGCGCCGGAAAAACGGTGTTTCATGATAAACCCCTGAGCAAACAATCAATACAACGTGAAAACCCAGGGGCATGAAAATACCGATGACTTTACAGACATGCAGACACTTGTGATGGAACCGCTGCTTGGGTTCGGTCTGTTGCTTCATTGTCCGGCACACCCCCGGTGACCACACCTGGGTATCGTCACCGTGACGGCAGCCGCACCAGCAAAAGCCCGTTACTGGTAGGTGACGAGGGCGAGCTCACAGAGTTCGCCTGATGGCAGGTCTCCTGGCTTGCGTGTCATTGCGCTTTTCGGCCTTCCCAGTTGCCCAGTGGCCGCGGGTGAAAAACGCTCTTCGCTTACAGTTGCGGGAACAGCCGCGGACTCAACCCCCGGTGTGCTAACCGGGGGCTTTCACCGCGTTCCCTTTTAATCCTTCGCAGGAACCATCGGCGGCCTAGTCTATGGATCGGGGGCCAATAGTCAAGCCATTCGGTGCTAAACTGAATGAATGATCAGCGAAAACGAGGTGCACCATGGGGCGTCCCACCACCGAAGAACTCAAGCTGGCGCTGGCGGAAGCCGGGCGCATGCGGGAACAGGGCGAAGACCCTCACCACTTGGCCAAGTGTCTGTTAAATCATGACTATCGACTGAAACTCCATGAACAGTTACACCAGCAGGTGGAGCGCTATCTACACTCGGGGCAAAGCAGCACCGAGCACAGTAAACTCACCCGCCTGCTGGAAAAAATCGACAGTGAGGAACGCCATCCGGGGCTGGGCAGTCATTAGCACGGTGCCGGTCGGGGTGGGGTTGCGGTGCGGGGTGGGCTTGGATTGGGAACGTCAGCGGCCAAGGACGGCCGCTGTCGAGCGCACAGGGACGTGCTTGTAGCGTTTCCCAATCCAAGCCCACCCCGCACCGCGCACGCACACCTTCGTTGCGAGCCGTAGCTAGGTCTCGGCAATAAAGATCGCCCGCCGCGGCCCGGGATAGCCTTCAATGGTTTGGGTGGGATCCGCCGGGTTCAGAAAATCCGGCAACGACTGAAACCGCATCCAGTCCGTGGCCCGTTGCTCCGCCGTGGTAGTGGCGGTCACATCCACGCAGCGCACCTCCCGGAATCGTACCTTCTCCAGCCATTGCAGCAGGGTGGGCACCGATGGCAGGAACCAGACGTTGCCCATGCGGGCGTAGCGGCCATGGGGTACCAGCCCCTGCCCCGCCTCGCCTTCGATCACCAGGGTCTCCAGCACCAGTTCGCCCCCCGGCCGCAGCAGCTCCCGCAACTCGATCAAGTGGTCAAAGGGGGAGCGACGGTGATACAGCACCCCCATGGAAAACACCGTGTCGAAACAGCCCATGGCGGGGGGCAGTTGCTCGATTCCCAGGGGCAGATGATGCACTGGCTGGGCACCGGCAAAATGGGCAATGGCCCGGAACTGCATCTGAAACAGCAACGAGGGGTCCACCCCCAGGGTCAACTCCGCCCCCGCCCCCAGCATGCGCCACAGGTGATAACCGCTGCCACAACCAATATCCAGGACGGTGCGCCCGGTGAGCGGGGCAATGTGGCGGGCCAGCCGATCCCATTTCCAATCCGAACGCCATTCGGTATCAACATACACGCCACAAATATCAAACGGGCCCTTGCGCCAGGGATGCAGGCCGAGCAGGGCGGTTTCTATGGCGCTTCGGGTGCTGTCATTACAATCCCGCTGCCGCCCCACCCGCACCACCGGCTGATCAAACTCAAAATGCGACACCGCCACCCGGGGCAGGGCCTCCAGGGCCTGACACCAGCGGGGGTAATCCCCATGACGCTGAGGGTCCACCTGGGCCAGGGCCTGTTCCAGAGCCGGCAGATGAGGGGCCAAAGGGGAGCGGGCAGCCTGCTGGAAGAAGAAACTGAAATCCATAAAAGCGATTACTTGATAGCGATAAATGCAGCGAAGTTAAAACATTGAAACCAGCGGTATACCTGCTGAAAGCCCACCACCCGCAGGCGCTCTTCATGGGTTTCCGGCTGCTCCGGTAATAAGACATTTTCCAGCGCCTGCCGCTTTTGACTGATCTCCAGGCCACTGTAACCGTTGAGGCGTTTAAAGCCGTGATGCCAGCGCACCAGATCCTGCTGTTCCGGTGCTGCAGCGGCGCGAATTTTTTCCGCAATCACCAGGGCACCCCCAGGCTCCAGGCCCTGATACAGGCGGGCGATCAGCAGCTGTCGCTGTTCCAGCGCCACGAACTGCAGGGTGTAGTTCAACACCACCAGGGAAGCCCGCTCCACCACCGTGTCCTGAATATCCTCGCAGCGCAATTCCACCGGTGTGGGGGACAGATCCGCCGCCAGATTGGCGCGACAGCGTTCGATCATGGGAGCGGAATTATCCACCGCCACCAGAGTCACCCCGGGCGCCTCGATATGCCGGCGCAGGGCCAGGGTGGCAGCCCCCTGGGAACAGCCCAGGTCATACACCCGTGTATCCGCCCGCACCAGATCGCTGGCAAATACCCCCAGCATGGCTATCACGGTTTCATAGCCGGGCACGGAGCGCCGGATCATGTCGGGAAAAACCTGCGCCACCTGCTCATCAAAGGCGAAATCCACCAGATGGGCCCGGGGCCGGGCAAACAGATTGTCCTCAGTGGGTTTGTCGGTCATGGCCTCGGCTTCGCTGGGAAAGCCGCCATTCTAGCCTTGCTGCCGGGGGATGCCAAACTCCGGGGCGAATCAGGACTCTGGCCGCTGGGCGGTAATCACCAGACCTTCGAAATACGCCGCCAGATTCTGCATTTTGTGATCTTCCAGGCGCTTGAACACCTTGTTCACCACGCCGTGAGCGGCGGCCCGGCAGGTGGACAGCGCGCCATCGGCGATTTTGCGCACCACAAAGCCCTGTTTCAGCAAGTTGATGGCCCGCTTCATCAGACCATCCAGCATCAGGTCCACCGACTGCGACATCAACTCCGACAATTCCTGCCGGTTCTCCTCCACCTTGCCGGCTTTAACCTCGGCGAGCACCCGCCGCATACGCTCATAAGTGGCCTGATCCAATTCGCAGCCACTACTGGCCTGGCCGGTTTCGGTCTGTTCAGGCCGCAGATAGATTTCATCCATAAAATCAACCATGGGCCCCAGCTCCTGATTGCTGCGCTTTTTCAGTAGATGGGGAATCAGCATACGGGCGCTCTTACCGATAATATCGGCGCTGGAATGCACAATTTTTGAGGAAGTGGAACTGAGGCCGATGGCATCCACGGATTTCACCAGAAACGCATCCAGCATCTCGGGAATAAAATAGTCCATGGTGTCTTCCATCAGAGGGATATAACTTTCTTCCACCCCCTGGTGATGACGCGCGATGAGGTCGGCGGCTGAGTCTTCCAGTTCCTTGGAAGAGGCAAAGGCCAGATAATACTTGGTGACCATGTGGGGTCCTTCTCTACTTGAACTTGGTTGTACCTGGAAATTGACGCCTTACCCGGTATCTGAGTTCATCCATTGGGAGCTTGCTCCAACACCCCAGCGAAAAAATTCCTGCTTTTCCTGCAGGTAGTATTTCGACAGCACCATTTTATGAATTTCCGAGGCGCCGTCCACCAGGCGAGCCTGTCGAGCATACCGATAAATCCATTCCAACAATGTATCCTTTGAGTAACCACGGGCGCCACAGAGCTGAATCGCGGTATCAGCGGCCTTGTGCAGGGTATCCGCCACCTGAATCTTGGCGATGGAGATTTCCTTGCGGGCGAAATCGCCCTGCTCCAGTTTCCAGGCGGCATTCATGGTTAACAGACGGCCTATGTGGATTTCCTTGGCGGCGTCCCCCAGCATCCATTGCACCCCTTCATGCCCCGCCAGCGGCGTGCCAAAACTCATGCGCTGCTCCACGTAATCACCGGCGATTTCCAGGCAGCGTTTGGCCAGCCCCAACCAGCGCATGCAGTGGGTCAGGCGTGCAGTCCCCAAGCGGATCTGCGTGACCTTTAAACCATCACCCACATTTAACAGGCGGTTTTCATCGGGAATCTCCAGACCATCAAAGCGCAGTTCACAATGGCCGCCATGCTCCTCCGGCCCCATAATGGGAATGCGGCGCACAATCTCCCAGCCCGGTTGGTCCTTATCAAACAAAAAAGCGGTCAGCCCCTTGCGTTCATCCTCGGAGGTTTTGGCCACCAGTATAAACGTCTGTGCCCCCTCGGCGCCGGTGATAAACCATTTGCGACCGTTGATAATCCATTTGTCGCCAACCTGTTCCGCGCGAGTGTAGGTGAGGCCGGGGTCGGAACCGCAACCACCATCCGGTTCCGTCATGGCAAAGGCGGAGCGGACTTTGCCATCGATCAGTGGCTGCAGCCAGCGATCCTTTTGTGGTTCGCTGAGTATTTTATTCAGCACGATCATATTGCCGTCGTCCGGCGGCGCGCAGTTAAAGGCCACCGGGCCAAAGGGGGAGCGGGCGGCCTCCTCGTAAAGCGCGGCCATCCCCACCACGCCCAGCTCAAGCCCGCCCCGGGCTTTGGGTAATTGAAAACCCCACAGGCCCCGGGCCCGGGCTTTCGCCCGCAACTCCGCCACCACCGACTCCTTCAGGTTCTCGTGGGCATCGTAGTTGGCGGCGCCGGCTTCCAGAGGGATGACCTCCCGGGTTACAAAAGTCCTGACCTGCTGACGCAGCGCTTCGATTTCAGGGGTTAAGGTGAAGTCCATATTGGCCTCGGTTTAATGGGTGAATTTTATTGGTAGGTTAAAAACCTGTTGCCAGACCGTTGCAAAATGGCGTCGGTCGTAGCCCGATAGAGCAATGTGGTGGCGGTGGGCTGATTGCGGGCATTCTCGCGCCGCCGAGCATCGCAAAATGAATCGGATGAAGGCGACGGCTGTCTGAGCGCGCAGCGCGAGTTTCGGCGCCGCCGATTCATTTGAGAAGCGCAGGGCAGCCGCGGGCCAAGCGTCATGACCGCAATCAGCCCACCGCCGCCACAATGCGGTAACGCGTACACGCGCAATCGCGCAAACACATCAAGCCAGCAACATCCACCGCCCTAAGCCATCACAATTTACTCACCGCATGGCCGCCATCCACCGAGATCACCGACCCGGTCATATAGCGGGAGGCATCGGACGCCAGCAGTAACAGCGGTCCCAGCAGATCCTGAATCTCCCCCAATCGGCGCTGGGGAATCCGCTGAATCATGCGTTTGCCACCCTCGGTATCGAAAAAATCACGATTGATATCCGTCAGAAAATAACCCGGACAGATGGCGTTGACCCGAATCTGGTACTGGGCCAGTTCCAGTGCCAGGGATTTGGTCAGCTGCACCAGGCCGGCCTTGGAGGCGCTGTAGTGACTTAAGTGGCTGGTGACCCGCAATCCCAGTACCGACGCTATATTGATAATGGAACCGTGTTTACCCTGCAGATTCATCCGGCGGGCCCCCTCCTGGGCCACCAGGAAGGCACCCTTGAGGTTGGTGTCCAGCACCTCATCCCACTCCGCTTCGGTGACCTTCAGCACCGGACTGGCCCGGCCGATACCGGCGTTGTTCACCACCACATCCACACAGCCGAAGGCCGCCTCCGCCTGCTCAAAGGCCTCCACCACCGACTCCCGCCGGGTCACGTCCATGGGCACCGCCAAACAGCGGCCGCCGTCGTTTTCGATTTCCTCCTCCAGGGCCAGCAGCGGGTCCCGCCGGCGGGCCGCCACCACCAGTTTGGCACCGTGGCGGGCCAGAAACGGGGCGAAGGCGTGGCCAAATCCGCTGGAGGCGCCGGTCACCAAAACCACCTTGCCATCAAGGTTAAAATTTACGTCGTGCATGCTGCCTTCCTGATGATTGGAACGAAGTTGGCCTTGAGGATACGGTAAAATCTTGACCAATCCAATGCAGGCCGCCGGCCTCTTGTTCCCTGTTGACTGCGGGCGGTATTGTCCCCAATTGGCGCCGGGCGGTGTAGAATAGCCGGCCTGGTTAATCCTGTCCGTTGAGAGCAGTCCGTGACCCCATTAAACCCGCGCCAGTCCGAAGCAGTTCACTATATTGACGGCCCCCTGCTGGTACTGGCGGGGGCCGGCTCCGGCAAGACCAGCGTGATCACCCGCAAGATCGCCCACCTGATCGGGCAGTGTGAGATCCCCGCCCATCGGATTGTGGCGGTCACCTTCACCAACAAGGCCGCCCGGGAGATGAAGGCCCGGGTCGGCGAACTGGTAAAAGGCAAGCAGGGCCGGGGCCTGACGGTCTCCACCTTTCATACCCTGGGGCTCACCATTATCCGCCGCGAACGCCAGCAGCTGGGACTGAAGAACGGCTTTTCCATCTTCGACGACCAGGACAGCCGCTCCCTGCTCACCGAACTGTTACACAAAGACACCGATGTGGGTGCTGAAGAGGTGGACCGGATCCGGCACCAGATCAGCAACTGGAAGAATGATCTGGTGACCCCCAGCCTGGCCCTGTCCCGGGCCGGGGATGATCAGGAAGTACGGGCGGCCCGGATCTACAGCCAGTACGACCGGCTGCTGCGGGCCTATAACGCGGTGGATTTTGACGATCTGATCCTGCTGCCCACCCTGCTGTTTCAGGAGCACGAGGAGATTCTGGAACGCTGGCGCAATCGCATCTATTACCTGCTGGTGGACGAATACCAGGACACCAACACGTCCCAGTATTTATTGGTGCGGCAACTGGTGGGCCAGCGGGGCCGACTCACCGTGGTGGGGGATGACGATCAGTCCATTTACGCCTGGCGCGGGGCCCGGCCGGAGAACCTGGCGCAACTGGCCCAGGATTACCCCAGCCTCAAGGTCATTAAGCTGGAACAGAATTACCGCTCCTCCGGGCGCATCCTGAAGTGTGCCAACCAGGTGATCGCCAACAATCCCCATGTGTTCGAAAAGCAGCTCTGGAGTGATCACGGTTATGGTGATCCCATCCGGGTGATTCGCTGCCGCAACGAAGAGCACGAGGCGGAGAAAATTGCCGGCGACATTCTCAATCAGCATATGCAGCGCAAACGGGCGTTTCGCGATTTCGCCGTGCTGTACCGGGGGAACCACCAGTCGCGGCTGATCGAACTCAAGCTGCAACAGTTTCAGATTCCCTATAAGGTCAGCGGCGGCACCAGCTTCTTTGCCCGCACCGAGATCAAGGATGTGATGGCCTACCTGCGGCTGTTGATCAACCCCGATGATGACAATGCGTTCCTGCGTATTGTCAACACGCCGCGGCGGGAACTGGGTCCGGCCACCCTGGAGAAACTGGGTCAGTACGCCCACAACCGGGGCAGCAGTCTGTTCAGTGTCAGTTGTGAAATGGGTCTGGCGGAATCCTTAAACGCCAAGCAATACGCCATGCTAAAACGGTTTCACGACTGGGTGGATGAAACCCGCGACAACCTGCAGCGGGGCCACGCCATCGCTGCCATCAAACAAATGCTGCGGGACATTGACTACGAAAACTGGCTGCTGGAACAGGCATCCAGCCCCAAGGTGGCGGAAAAACGCATGGAAAACGTCTGGCAGCTGGTAAGCTCCATCGAGCGGATGCTGGATAAAGCCGACGACGACAGCGACGTGGAGACGGTGATCGGCAAACTGGTATTGATCGATATTCTGGAGCAGCAAAAGGAAGAAGACGATTCCGACCGGGTGCAGTTGATGACTCTGCACGCCTCCAAGGGCCTGGAGTTCCCCTATGTGTTTCTGATGGGCATGGAAGAGGATCTACTGCCCCATCGCGCCAGCATCGAAGCGGAAACCATCGAAGAGGAACGGCGCCTGATGTATGTGGGTATTACCCGGGCCAAACGGGAGCTGACCATGACCTACACCGCCAAACGCAAACAGTTTGGGGAAGAGTTTGAGCCCACCCCCAGCCGGTTCCTGGAGGAACTGCCCACAGACGACCTGGTGTGGGAGGGCCGCGGCTTTGAAAAGTCGCGGGAGGAAAAACAGGAAATCGGCGCGGCGCACCTGGCCAATCTGAAAAATCTGTTTGATTAGTGGCAACAGGCCTTAAGCCAACCACCGGTCCCCCTTGATACAGATCATAATCCGGTAAATCATAAGCAGTAAGCTGATCTCATCGCCAACACCACCCAGGACCGGTGCCATGACCGACAGCAGTATCCCCATCGAGCCAGTGGGCCGCATTGACGCGGTTCATGGGCCGGTGGTGGATATCAGTACTGTTTACCTGCCCCCCCTGGGACAAGCCTTGTCGGTGCGGGACCACGGCGACCCGGTGTGGCTTGAAGTATTTCAGCATCTGAGCCCGAAACGCATCCGGGCCATTACGCTGCATAGCACCGCCGGGTTGGCCCGGGGCATGCAAGTGCTCGATACCGGTGCCCCCCTGCACGTACCAGTAGGGCCGGATTGCCTGGGTCGTATGCTTAACGTGTTCGGCGAACCCCTGGATAAACAGGAACCTTTCGTCACCCAGGACTACCGCAATATTCTGGCGCCGCCCCCCAGCCTCACCGAAACCGTTCCAGCCCGGGAGATTCTGGTAACCGGCATCAAAGTGATCGACTTGTTGTGTCCCTTCGTCAAGGGCGGCAAAACCGGTTTGTTCGGTGGCGCCGGTGTAGGCAAAACCGTGCTGATGATGGAGTTTATGCATGCGGTGAGCAGTCTCCACCAGGGCGTATCGGTATTCGCCGGGGTGGGTGAACGCATGCGGGAGGGCCACGAGCTGTGGCATGAAATGAAGGATTCCGGCGTACTGCCCCGCTCGGTACTGGTGTACGGGCAGATGGATGAATCCCCGGGGGTGCGCTTCCATGTGGGATTTACGGCGCTGAGTTACGCCGAATATCTGCGGGACACCCGGCAATCGGAAGTCTTGTTTCTGATGGACAATATGTTCCGCTTCGTGCAGGCAGGCAGCGAGATCTCAGGGCTGCTGGGGCGCATGCCCGCCACCGTGGGTTATCAACCGACACTGGTGACCGAGGTGGCGTCGCTGGAGGAACGCATTGTGTCCACCCGGCACGGCTCCATTACTTCGGTGCAGGCGGTATATGTTCCGGCGGATGACATGTCGGACCCGGCAGTAAGTGCCATCATGAATCNCCTGGACACCAAGGTGATTCTGTCCCGCCGGCAGGCGGCCAAAGGCCTTTATCCTTCGGTGGACCCCTTAAAATCCAGCAGCCGGATGCTGGACCGGCATCTGCTGGGACATCGCCACTACGAAGTGGCCATCGCGGTGCGGGAGCATCTGGCCCGGCTGCGGGAATTGGAGGACATCATCACCATTCTCGGAATCGAAGAGCTGTCACCTGAAGATCGTCAGATCGTGGATCGGGCCCGCAAGCTGGAACGCTATCTGACCCAGCCCTTCAGCGTGGTGGCGGACCATACCGGCATTCCCGGGGTCAGTGTGAACCTCGATGACCTGCTGCAGGACTGCGAGGATTTTCTGGCAGGCCGCCACGACGAGTTGGAAGAGTCAGACTGCTATATGAAGGGCACGCTGACATGAACCACTGCTTCGAACTGCTGCTTCAGGACAGCACCCACCAGTTGCAGGAAGGCCGGGCCATCAGTTTCGTCGGCCGTGATGCCAGTGGCCGGTTTGGCATTCAGGCCGGTCACGAGCCGTTTCTAACCTGTCTCGAACCCGGCCTGGCCCGGTTTCGAAACGACGGAGGCGTCTGGCAGTACATTGCCCAGCCCGGAGCGGTACTCAGGTTCCATCAGCAACGCCTGCAACTGATCACCACCCAGTTCGTGGTCAGTGAGGATCGCGCAGCACTGCTGTCATTACTGGAAAGCGACTGGCAGCAGGCCGCTCACACCCGGCAGCTGGCCCGCCGCAATCAGGTGCAGATCGAACAGGCGCTGGCCCGCAAACTGTGGCAGATGAACCGCGGCGGGGAGGCGCTATGAATCAGCAGGATGACTTCCGTCGTTCGGTACAACGGGATACCGAGCGGGAACAAAACGGCGAGCGGGAGCGGGCCGGTCTGGTGGGGTTGTTTATGTACGGCGGCGTGGTGGGCCTGCTACTGGCCATTCCCATGGTAGCGGGCGCCTACCTGGGGCGCTGGCTGGATTCCCTGAGTCCGGAATTCGGTACCCGCTGGACCGTGAGCCTGATTATTCTGGGGGTAGTGGCGGGAATCTTTAATGTGGTCTGGTATATCCGGGAGCGCCTGTGAACGAGGTGATCATGTTGCATTGGGGGCCGGTCAGTATCAGCCGGGCCGTACTGACCACCTGGGGCGTGATGCTGCTGCTGTGGGGAATGTCCTGGTGGTTACAAGGGCGCCTGCGGCAGCCGGACAATCTCTGGCGCACCCTGGCGGAAACCCTCTACCTGATGATGGAAAACGCGGTGCGGGATGCGGTACCCAATTATTACCGTCAGGTCACTCCCTTTATCGCCAGCCTATGGATTTTTCTGGTGCTGGCAAACCTGTTGGGGCTGGTTCCCGGATTGCACTCCCCCACCGGCGACCTCTCGGTAACCGCCGCGCTGGCCCTGCTGGTGTTCGTCGCCGTGCACTGGTTCGGGATTCGCAACCGTGGCCTCAAGGCACACCTCAGACATTACATTTCTCCCAGCCCCATTCTGTTGCCGTTTCATCTGATCAGTGAAATCACCCGCACTCTGGCGTTGGCCATTCGCCTGTTCGGCAACATCATGAGCCTGGAAATGGCCGCCCTGCTGGTACTGTTGGTGGCGGGATTTCTGGTGCCCATTCCGCTGCTGATGCTGCACATCGTCGAGGCCCTGGTGCAGGCGTATATCTTCGGGGTTCTGGCGCTGCTGTACATTGGCAGTGGACTGGAAACCAATGACACCACTCATTCGAATCACCAACCTGATGGGGACACGCAACATGACTGATCTACACTGGTTCAGCACAATTTCCACGGTGGTGGCCGCTCTGGCTATTGCCATTGGCGCAGCCCTACCGGCCTGGGCCATGGGTAAAGCCATCGCCCAGGCACTGGATGCCCTGGCGCGGCAGCCGGAAGCGGAAAAAATCATTACCCGCACCCTGTTTATTGGCCTGGCCATGATCGAATCCCTGGCCATTTACACCCTGGTGATCGTGCTGATTATCCTGTTTCGCAATCCGCTGCTGGAATATATGCTGCAATAAAACCGAGCACCGGGCGATTACTCATTATGGAACTGGACCCCCTCACTATTATTCTGGAAATCATTAATTTCCTGGTGCTGCTGTGGATACTGCAGCGGTTTTTGTTCAAACCGATCCGCAACGCCCTGGCCCGACGTCAGGAACAACAGGCCCAGGCATTGCAGGAGGCGGAATCCCGCGAGCAAAAGGCGGCGGAACTGGAACAGCGGCTGCAGACCGAACTGACGCAATGGGAGCAAAACGCCGCCCGCCGCCAGCAGGAGTTACAGACGCAACTGCAACAGGAAAAAGCAAAGATACTGACCCGGGTGCAGGAAGCGGCCGCCGCGGAGAAAACCCGCCTGGAGTCCCTGCGGCAACAGGATGCGGCGCAGCTACAACAGCAATTAAGACAACAGGCCAGCGCCACCGCAGCGCAACTGACCGCCACAATGCTGCGACGGCTGGCGGGCCCGGAACTGGATCATGCGTTAGCCCGCATCCTGCTGGAAGATCTACGGCAGTTACCGGCAACCGAGCTGCAGGAGTTGAAACAGGTGGCTGCCAGCGATCATAAGCCGCTGGTGATCACAGTGGCCCACTCCGCCAATGACGGGCTCAAACAAACTCTGGAAGGTGGATTGAACAATCTGCTGGGGCCATCGTTACAGCCGCAATACCGAACCGATCCGGATCTGATCAGCGGCCTGCGAATCAAAATCGGCTCCCGGTTGCTGCATACCAATCTGGCGGATGAGCTAAAGCACTTCACGACGGAGTCCGCCGATGACGCCCGATAAGCCACTACTGGACATTCCTGAAGACTATCAATTGGGGCTGCGGGTCAGTGAAGAGGGCACGGTCATCAGTGTCGGTGACGGCATTATCTGGGTGCAGGGGTTGCCGTCGGCCATGATGGATGAAGTACTGGAGCTGGAGGACGGCAGCCGGGCTCTGGTGTTTTTGCTGGACCCGGAAAAACTGGGGGCCATCGTCCTGGAACAAAAGGCCACCCTCTCCTCAGGCATCAGCGCCCGCCGCTCCGGTCGCCGGCTGGATATTCACACCGGCGACAGCTTGCTGGGTCGGGTGCTGGACCCCCTGGGTCAACCCCTGGACGGACAGCCCGCCCCCGCCAATGGCGAGCGGGGTTTACTGGAGGTCCCCTCCCCCCCCATTCTCAATCGGGACTTCGTCAGCCGGCCCCTGTATACCGGCAACCGCATCATCGACTCCCAGATCCCTATCGGCAAAGGTCAACGGCAACTGATCGTGGGCGACAGTGGCCTGGGCAAGACCTCCCTGGCCATCGACTGTATATTGCGGCAACAAAGCGAGGATGTAATTTGCATCTACGTGTCCGTGGGCCAGACTCGCAGCAATGTGGCCACCGTGATTGAAACCCTGCGGGAACACGACGCCCTGAGTTATACCACTCTGGTGGTGGCGGAGGCCAACGAGCTCTGTGGTTGTCGTTATCTGGCGCCGTTTGCCGGCTGCGCCATTGCCGAACACTGGATGCAGAAAGGTCGCGACACCCTGATCATTTATGACGACCTCACCCAACATGCGCAGGCTTACCGCGAGCTTTCGCTGTTGCTGCACCGGCCGCCCGGACGCGAAGCCTACCCCGGTGATATTTTTTATCTGCATTCCCGCCTGCTGGAACGCTCCACGGTGCTGGCGCCGCAATACGGCGGTGGCTCCATGACGGCCCTGCCGGTGGTGGAAACCAAACAGGGGGAAATTTCCTCGTATATTCCCACCAACCTGATTTCCATTACCGACGGCCAGATTTATCTGGACCAGAAACTGTTTGCCGCCGGTATACTGCCGGCCATTGATGTCACCCGTTCAGTATCACGCATCGGCGGCAAAGCCCAGCACCCGGCCATCAAAAAAGAGGCCGGGCGCATCCGCCTGGATTATCTGCAGTTTCTGGAACTGGAGGCGTTTACCCGCTTTGGCACCCGGCTGGAACCGGCCATGGAGGCCAAGCTGAAGCGGGGCCGGGTACTGCGTGAAATCATGATTCAGGACCGGTTGTCACCGGTTGACGCCGGCGCCCAGTTGGCCTGGTTGATCGCCTACAACGAACAGCGCCTGGATGACTGGCCCCCGAAGCAAATCGGCGCCGCCCTGGGCCAGCTGCAGAGCGGCGCCGACGGCAGCGACCTGACCCTGGACAGCCCCCGGGAACAATGGCTGAAAGCCATTGACCATTGGCTACACACGCCATGAGTTCGGCGGCGGAAAACAACGCCCGCCTGGCACTGTATCAGGAACTGGACGAGATCGTCGGCGCCATGAAGAACCTGGCCCAGGTGGAGCTGGTGCGGCTGGAAAAGGCCCTGGGCCGGCAACAGTCCATGTTTCAGGACAGCGTCGCGGCGCTGCAAACCCTGGCCCGGCATTATGCCCTGCCGCCGGTGGCGGATAACGGCCAGAGCCTGTTGCTGGCGCTTGGCTCAGAACGGGGCTTTTGTGGGGGCTTCAATGAGCAGATTAGTCGGGCCGTGACAACTCTGGAACCGGTGAATCAGCAACCTTCGCTGGTGGTGGGGTCACGACTTTTGGCCAAATGGCCGCCAGACGCAGAAGCCAACAATCTGCCAGCCCCCACCACCATTGATGAACTGCTCCCCGGCATGCAAAGCATCCTGGACACTCTGCGGGAAACCCGTCTGCCGGCACAAATACAGGTGCTAAGCCATACTAAAGCCGGGGTAAGCTGTCGCCAGCTCTGGCCCTTTCCGGAACCACCGGACCCCGAAAGATCCACCCCAACAAAGCCCAGTGCCTCCCTGGCACTCAACCTCGACCCCGCCGAACTGTCGGGTCTTTTGCGATGGCAGTGCCTGCAACAGGGCCTGATGTATTACCTGCTGCAATCGCTCAGTGTTGAAAATCATATGCGACTGCAGCAAATGGAGGGCGCCCGGGATCACCTGGAGGAACTAACCCAAGAGCTGCGCCTGCGGATTAACGCCCAGCGCCAGCAGCAGATCGTGGAGGAAATTGAGGTGATACTGGCGGAGCAACGGTTTGATTAGCGGGCAGGCTTTGTAATAGACCGCCACAAAAAAGGGCCGGCATGATGCCGGCCCACTCGGAGAGAAAATCTTTGCTATAAATTACATTTCAATCGGCAGACTGTAAGCAACAACAAACTTCGCTTTCTTGTTGTCGATCTCTTCCTCGATCTGCTGACTCAGGGTAAAGCTCAGGTTATCGTTGTAGGCATAGGACAGATCGATATGGACCATGTCTTCATCACGAGTATCAGGCACGTCGTGCTTACCAACCAACACTGAAAACGCATCATAGCCATAGCTCAGTGTGTAGTAACCGTAGCCAGATCCACCGGCGATGTTATCATAGCCGGTCAGAGCGAACCCTGCAAAACCGACGGAAAGAATAACTTCAGACAGCTCGCCAGGGTTATCCAGGCTACCATCGGGGCTGCTGGGATAAACGTAGGTCCAAACGCTCAGATCCATGCTGACGCCACTGAACTCTGCGCCGTAACCGGCGAACAGGTCATATTCAGTTCCAGCGTTGGAGTCACCTGATGAACCCCAGATGCCGGTATAGAAACCGCTGTCGGAGTAAGTCAGGTCGCCGGAAATGGCTCCCACGCCACCGCCGCCGGATTCTTCAAGTACGTCGTCATCTGCGTTGTATACTATTTTGTCATAAGCACCGAGATCGACACCGCGCCACAGATACATGTTGGCAACACTGACAGAGGCCGCGACTTCGGCATTGGCAACCGTGGGTGCAACAGCCATGGCCCCGGCTGCGGCCAGTGACAGAGCACTCAAACGAAGCATTTTGGTTTGTTTGTTAAGCATAGGAAAGTAACCCCCAGAGGTTAGACGATTAAGGTTTACACCTTGGTTTACGAACTCCCGGATGCAAAAGCAACGAGTATGCCAACAAGGCAAACCCGCGAAATCCTTCGCAATTCTGGGCTCTACGGGGGGGCATCTTGTCACAATTTTGCAACCTGCGCATCAATTTAGTGCGCGCACCAAAAGCGGGCGCACTAAATTGATACATTGACAGCTATCTGTTTGTTTAATGATCTGGGTTAGGGCCTGATCTTTCGGCTTAGTGCCTCAACCTGCTCTTCGAGGGTCTTGATTCGCGCCTCTAGAGCTCGCACTGTCTGCTCCAATTTGGACCCGCCGGTCTCGCCACCGGACTCAGCGGGCTTTAAAGCCTCTAGCCTGCTCGCCGTGCTTCCAGTTTCAACCCGCTGTAACAATGCCTGTCCCGGCGAGCCTTTTGCTCCGAGTTCACCGACTGCACCGATCGGCCCCTTATCACCTCCGCCTATCCATTTCCGGTTGCCGGTCAGAGTCCGCATATTCACATATTGCCCCTCCACGCCGGCTCCCCCTTCGCCACCTTCACCTAAGGCACCACCAGGACCGCCATCGGAACGCAGACGAATTAATTGGCGGATGGGCCGGTCCGGCGAGTAGCCCGAGAGCAACCGATAGCTGATCCTGATCTGCCCCCCATCACCCCCATCACCCCCATTCCCACCAGCGCCACCAGCTCCGCCCGCCGGCGCATTGCACTTGTCGATCTCCCCGCCGCGTTGCCCGGCGCCACCAGTTCCGCCATCACCGCCGGCGCCACCCCGGGTGTCCACGGTGAGTGACCCCAGTTCGGCGATGCCGACATTCAGTATCAGGGAGCCACCATCGTCTCCAGGCTGGCCGTCCGTGCCTGCGGTACCGGGTTTTCCTGCGCTGCAGGTTGGCGCCTGGCCGGGAATACTGGCACCGGGCTGACCATCGGCACCCGCCTCCCCCCGGGCCACAATTTTCACGTTGCGGCCAATTTCCGCCCGGGCCACATCAATTTGTACCTGCCCCAGACCCGGCGCCAGGCTCAGTACGGCGTTGTCTTCCAGCACCAGCCGCTGCAAAGAAAGCACCCCATCCGCCGGCGCCAGTTCACGGGTTTCCCCCGCTTTCACATGAATGACATCCTGGGCCTGTACCAAGTGAGTGGCCAACACCAGTAACGCTGCGAGCAATCGAATCATAATGTGTCCTTGGTCCTGTTCAGTATTTCGTGCGGCCATCTTAGCGAGTTTGCCGGGCAATAAGAATCCGCTGGCAGGAATCCTGGAACCTAACGTGATAGAGTGACTCTTAAAGCCTCATGGAGCCGGAAATAACAATCATGCAACCACAAGGCCATTGAGATGGATTCTCGCACCCAATCACTACTGACCGCCTTCCAGCGCACCCGCAAACTGTCCACCGACCTCACTGAACCCCTGCAGCCAGAGGATCAGGTGATTCAGTCCATGCCTGACGCCAGCCCCATCAAATGGCATCTGGCCCACGCCACCTGGTTTTTTGAGACGTTTATTCTGAAACCGGAGGCAGCGGATTACCGCGAATTTGCGCCGCAGTACGCCTATCTCTGCAATTCGTATTACAACCATGTGGGGCCGCAATATCTGCGCCCACAGCGGGGCCTGATCTCCCGTCCCGGGGTGGCGGAAGTGGCTGAATATCGACAATATGTAGACGATCATCTGATTCGTTTCGTGGAGTCCGGCGCAGCAACCGATGCGGCCCTGGCGCTGCTGGAGTTGGGTGTTCATCATGAGCAACAACATCAGGAGCTGATGCTTACGGATCTGAAACACGCCTTTTCCTTCAATCCGCTGCATCCGGCCCTGGTAACCGCCGCTGACACCCCGGCCAGCGCTCCAACACTGACCTGGCACTCATTCCCGGGCGGCATCCACAGCATCGGTCACCGGACGGAGGGCTTTCATTTTGACAACGAAGCCCCCGCTCACGAGGTATTGCTACAACCCTTCGCCCTGGCCAGCCGACTGGTTAGCAATGAGGAGTATGAGCATTTCGTGGCCGATGGTGGCTACGAAAATCCATTGTTGTGGCTTTCCGATGGCTGGGCCTGGCGCCAGCAACAGGGCCTGGGTCACCCCCTTTACTGGCGTCCCGGGGACGGTGGCTGGCATCAATACTCCCTGGCCGGGCTGCAGCCCCTGGCACCAGCAGAGCCGGCCTGTCATTTGAATTATTACGAGGCCGACGCCTACGCCCGCTGGTGCGGTAAGCGCCTGCCCACGGAATTCGAATGGGAGGTGGCCGCCCGTCAGCAGGCGGACGCCAGAGAGCAGACCGCCCTGGACCTGACCCGCCTGCATCCCGCCCCCGCCACCGCGCAAGGACAGGGTTTGCAACAACTTTTCGGCCACTGCTGGCAGTGGACCCAGAGCGCCTATCACGGCTACCCGGGTTTCCAGCCGGCCCCCGGTGCGGTGGGGGAATACAACGGCAAATTCATGTGCAATCAACTGGTGCTGCGGGGCAGCTCCTGCGCTACCCCACCGGGCCACGCCCGTCTTACTTATCGCAACTTTTTCCCCGCCCACGCCCAGTGGCAATTCACCGGTATCAGGTTGGCCGATTATGTCTGAGCTTCAAAGCAACGCTGCCCTCCCCCTTGTTGAACATCGCGCCACCCCCGCCCAGGAGTTCTTGCTGGATGTGATCGAGGGCTTTTCCCAACCGCAGAAAACCCTGCCCTGCAAATATTTTTACGATGAGCGCGGCTCAAAGTTGTTTGCCGCCATTTGCGAGACCGAGGAATACTACATCACCCGTACAGAGCTGGCGATTCTGGCCCAGGCCCTGCCGGAAATAGCCCGGCGGGTGGGGCCCGCCTGCGATATCGTGGAGTTTGGCTCCGGTGCCGGCATCAAAATACGCCTGCTGCTGGAGGGGCTGCACCAACCCCGTTGTTATATTCCCTTGGACATTTCGTCCGAGATTCTGGAGCAGTCCGCCGCCGAGCTGGCGGGGCAGTTTCCCGGGGTGCAGGTGGTGCCGGTGGTGGGGGACTATCACAAGCCGATCATTTTGCCTGAGGAGTTTCGCCAGGGCAGCCACCACCGTAAGCTGGTGTTTTTCCCCGGTTCCACCATCAGCAATTTCACCCCGGAGGAGGCCCTGGGCTTTCTAAGCCGGATTCGGGACATTCTGAACCCGGGCGATGGTTTTCTGATTGGGGTGGACTGTGTGAAACCGGCCACCATCCTGAACGCTGCCTATAATGACGCCGCCGGCGTCACTGCCGCCTTTAACCTCAATCTGCTGGAGCGGATTGCCTCCACCTTCCATACCAACCTGCGGCCCCAGCACTTCTTCCATCACGCGTTTTTCAACGCGGAGCAATCCCGTATTGAAATGCACCTGGTGAGCCGGCGGGATCAGGTCGTTGAGATAGAGGGCCACCGTTTTGGCTTCCGCCAGGGGGAGACCATCCATACCGAAAACTCTTACAAGTACAGTCTGGAGGATTTCAACCGGCTGGCGCTGGCCACGGGGTTCACAACCGACCAGGTGTGGCAGGACCCGGAGCGCCTGTTCAGTCTGCATTATCTGACCGCCTGCTGAGAGCAGATCGTGCCGTGCGGGGTTATACGGCGATATAGCCCCGCACTTTGTCCTCTTCCATTTCACTGCCGGCCCCCGCCAACACTATTTCACCCCGATCCATCACCGCATAATTGTCGGCCAGAGCCCGGGCGAAATCGAAATACTGCTCCACCAGCAGAATGGCCATCTCCCCCCGATCCCGTAACAGGGCAATCACCTTCTGAATATCCTTGATGATGGACGGCTGAATGCCTTCCGTGGGCTCGTCCAAAATCAAAAGTTTGGGCCGGGTGACCAGGGCCCTGGCGATAGCCAGCTGCTGTTGCTGACCACCGGACAGATCCCCGCCCCGCCGCTTCAGCATTTTGTGCAATACCGGGAAAAGCTCGTAAATTTCATCCGGGATTTTACGCTCGGCCCGGGGCAGCACCGAAAAGCCGGTCTTCAGATTCTCCAACACCGTCAATTGGGAAAACACATCGCGGCCCTGAGGCACGTAGGCGATGCCATTTTTCGCCCGCTCATAGGCTGGCTGCTTACTGATCTCAGTGCCGTCCCAGAGTATCTGCCCGCTGCGAATGGGATGCTGTCCGGCAACGGCCCGCAACAGGGAGGTTTTGCCCACGCCGTTACGGCCCATGACGCAGGCCACCTGACCCAGCTCCGCAGTAAAGCTGACGTGCTTCAGGGCCTGGCTGGCGCCATAAAAAAGGTCCACATTGTCGATCTTCAACATAATGTTCTCGCTAACTTATCCTGTCCACAGATCAACGGCCCAGATACACTTCAATGACTTTGTCGTCGGCCTGCACCTGCTCCAGTGTGCCCTCCGCCAGCACGTAACCTTCATGCAGCACGGTCACCGGACAATCCAGGGCCTTGATAAACTCCATATCGTGTTCCACCACCACCACCGAATGTTCACCACTGATATCCCGCAGCAATTTGGCGGTCAATTCGGTTTCGTGATCGGTCATCCCCGCCGCCGGCTCGTCCACCAGTAGCAGATCGGGATCCTGATTCAACAGCATACCAATCTCCAGCCATTGTTTCTGACCGTGAGACAGGGCGCCCCCCAGCTCCTGGCGTTTTTCCGTCAACCCCACCAGTTCGATGACTTCATCGATCTGTGTCCGCTGCTCGCCACTGAGTTTGTGGAACAACGATTTGAACACCCCGCGATTACCACTCAGGGCCAGCTCCAGGTTCTGGAACACCGTCAGGCTTTCGATCACCGTCGGCTTCTGAAACTTGCGACCGATGCCCATATTGGCGATCTCCGCCTCATCGTGCTTGGTCAGATCCACCGAGTCGCGAAAGAACACGTCACCCACATCCGGTTTCAGCTTGCCGGTGATCACATCCATCATGGTGGTCTTACCGGCACCGTTAGGACCGATGATGGCCCGCAGCTCCCCGGGCTTGACCGTGAAGGACAGATCATTGAGGGCCTTGAAACCGTCAAAGGACTTGGTGACGCCATCCACATAAAGAATGTGTTGGGGAATATGCTTGGGTATCATCTTCATGGTACCGCCTCCCCGGTTTTACCCTGAGCGTGAGCCTTCTGTTCCGCCCGCTTGTCTTTCCATTGTTGAACAATGCCCACCACGCCCTGGGGCAGAAACAGGGTGGACACCACAAACAAACCGCCCAGCATGAACAACCAGACTTCCGGGAAGGCACCGGTGAAAAAGGTTTTGCCGTAGTTCACCAACACCGCACCGATAATCGCGCCATAGAGGAACCCACGCCCCCCCAGCGCCACCCAGACAATAATCTCGATGGAATTAATGGGGGAGAATTCACCGGGATTGATGATGCCCACCTGAGGCACGTACAAAGCCCCGGCCACGCCCGCCAGCACCGCACTCAGCACAAACACAAACAGTTTGAAATGCTCCACCCGGTAACCGATAAAGCGGGATCGGCTTTCGGCATCGCGAATGGAAATCAACACCCGGCCCAACTTGGAAGAGACTACATAACGGCACAGCAGATAACCCAGAATCAAGGCCACGCCGGAAGCCACAAACAGGCCCACCTTGGTGGTATCCGCCTGCAGACTGAAGCCCAGGATATCCTTGAAATCCGTCAGCCCGTTATTGCCGCCAAATCCCATGTCATTACGAAAGAACGCCAGCATCAGGGCATAGGTCATGGCCTGGGTAATGATCGACAGGTACACCCCGGTGACCCGGGAGCGGAACGCCAGCCAACCAAACACAAAAGCCAGCAGCCCCGGCGCCACCAATACCATCAACATGGCAAAGTAAAAGTTATCGAAACCGTACCAATACCAGGGCAATGCATCCCAGTTCAGGAACACCATAAAATCCGGCAGCACCGGATGGCCGTAAACACCGCGCTCGCCAATCTGGCGCATCAGGTACATACCCATGGCATAGCCGCCCAGGGCAAAGAAGGCACCGTGCCCCAGACTGAGGATGCCGCAGTAACCCCAGATCAGGTCCACCGCCAGGGCCAACAGGGCGTAACATAAATATTTGCCCAACAGGCCAATGGTGTAGGACGAAACATGAAATACCGAATCCGGTGGCACCAGCAGGTTTAACAACGGCAGCACGATAATCACCGCCAGAATGATGGCCAACACCCGTTTGCCACCCACATCGCTTTGCAACCAGGCCAGGCGCGCTTGTGATGTCATACCTCAGCCCTCCACAAACCGGCCTTTGATGGCAAACAAGCCACGGGGCCGCCGTTGAATAAACAGAATGATAAATACCAGAATCAAAATCTTCGCCAGTACCGCGCCAGCCATGGGTTCCACAAACTTATTGGCAACCCCCAGGCCCATGGCGGCCACAAAGGTACCCCACAGACTGCCCACACCACCGAACACCACCACCAGGAAGGAATCGATAATGTAGGATTGGCCCAGATTGGGGCCCACATTGGTGAGCTGAGACAGCGCCACCCCGGCAATTCCGGCAATCCCCGAGCCCAGGCCAAAGGTCATGGCATCCACCCAGCCGGTACGGATACCCATGGAACTGGCCATGGCCCGGTTCTGGGTCACCGCCCGCATTTGCAGACCGAAGAAACTGCGCTTGAGCAGCAACATCAGGCCGAACAGTACCAACAGGGCAAAGACAATAATGTAGAGCCGGTTATAGGTCAGTGACAGAAACCCATTGACCTGCAACGAACCACTCATCCAATCCGGGGTAATGACCGAACGGTTCAGTGGCGAGAAGATAGTCCGTACCAGCTGTTGCAGAATCAGGCTGATACCAAAGGTGGCCAGCAGGGTTTCCAGCGGCCGCCCATACAAATGTCGAATGACGGTACGCTCGATGATAATCCCCATCAGACCCGATACCACAAAGGCCGCCGGAATGGCCACGATCAGGGAGGCTTCAATCAGATTGGGCATCAGTAATTGCACCACATAGGTGGTATAGGCCCCCAGCATAATCATCTCGCCGTGCGCCATATTGATCACGCCCATCACCCCAAAGGTGATGGCCAGGCCCACCGCCGCCAGCAGCAGAACGGACCCTGCGCTCAAGCCAAAAAACAGGTCCTCGACAAACTTGTACCAGGTTTCCTGAGCCTCCAGGCCCTTTAATACGGCAATGGCCTCCTCGCGCACCAGTTCACTGGGCTCGTTATAGCTGCCATCGTCATTCTGGCGCACCAGCTGTTTCAACATCGCCAAGGTGTATTTATTGGGGTAACCATCCATGTCCTTGATGGCCTGCAGCCGATCCACTTCCTGGTCGCTGTCCAGCAGAATCACCGCGCGGGCCACTTTCAACGCCTCCCGCACCGCCGGCTCTTCTTCGTTGGCAATCGCCTTTTGCAGAATCGGCAGAAACTCCGGGCTGGGGGTTTTGATCAGATCGCCCGCCGCGGTGCGTCGCACATCGGGGTTTTTATTCACCAGCTTGTAGGCGGCGATCTGCACCCGAAGATTCTTGCGCATACGGTTGTTGGTGGCGATCTTCTTCACGTCACGCTTGCCCACAGCACCCAGATCCTCGCCGCTGATGACATCAGTGATCCGATAGCCGGACTCGGCATCGACGGCAATCACCACCCGGTCATCGGATTTCCGGTAATACAAATCTCCTTCCAGCAGGGCTTCCAACACCGGCAGGACCCGCTCGTCGTCCAGCGCCACTACCGCCTCGATGGCCTTGGCCCGTTTACTGAAGCTGGAGGTGGTTAAATCAGCGATTTTGGCTGTGAAATCCGGCGCCTGCTGCTGGGCCCACAGGGTTTGCGAACAGGCCAGTATCAGCAGCGCCAGCCACGCTCGTACCCACCACGCTCGCTTTGGTTGTCTGGTCATAAGATTCGGCTTCTTTGAAAAAAGCCCCACCAATCATGGCGACACATAACCGGTGGGGCTTTTAGGTGGATGTATTCAGTATTTGAAAACTATTACCTGATTAATAGTTCTGGCCTGAACACTTTTTGGTTTCGGTGTTGTAGTTACCGCAGTTGATCTTGGGATCCTTCCAGTTGGAGATGATCTTCGAGCTCTCCGGCAGGTAATCCGTCCAGGCATCTCCCGGCACCTCGTCTTCGGTCTGCCAGACGATCACGAACTGGCCGTCATCCTGGATTTCACCGATCAATACCGGCTTGGTCAAGTGATGATTGGGCAGCATCTTGGCGGTGCCACCGGTAAGATTGGGCACCTCAATGCCGTACATGGCCTGACGCACTTTGTCCACGTCGGTGGTACCGGCTTTTTCCACCGCTTTGGCCCACATATTGAAACCAATGTAAGTGGCTTCCATGGGGTCGTTGGTGACGCGGTCTTTATCCTTGATAAAAGCGTGCCACTTCTTGATGAACTTCTCGTTAGCCTCGGAATCGGCGCTCATGAAGTAGTTCCAGGCCGCCAGGTGACCCACCAGGGGACCGGTGTCAAACCCGGAAAGTTCTTCTTCACCCACGGAGAATGCCACCACCGGAATGTCCTCGGCGGAAACCCCCTGGTTGGCCAATTCCTTGTAGAAGGGGACGTTGGCGTCACCATTGATGGTGGACACCACGGCGGTTTTCTTACCGGCGGCACCGAACTTCTTGATGTCGGAGACAATAGTCTGCCAGTCGGAATGACCAAACGGGGTGTAGTTGATCATGATGTCTTTGTCATCCACCCCTTTTTGCTTGAGGTAGGATTCCAGAATCTTGTTGGTGGTGCGGGGATACACGTAATCGGTACCCGCCAACACCCAGCGCTCCACACCGATTTCATTCATCAGGTAGTCCACGGCGGGAATCGCCTGCTGGTTCGGTGCGGCACCGGTGTAAAATACATTTTTGGAAGACTCTTCCCCTTCGTACTGTACCGGATAGAACAGCATGCCGTTCAGTTCTTCGATAACCGGCAGTACGGACTTACGGGACACGGATGTCCAGCAACCGAAAATCACGTCGACTTTTTCTTTCTCCAGCAGTTCTTTGGCCTTTTCCGCAAACAACGGCCAGTTGGAAGCGGGGTCTACCACCACCGGTTCCAGCTTCTTACCCAGCAAACCGCCTTTCTTGTTCTGATCTTCAATCAGCATCAGTACAGTGTCTTTCAGCGTGGTTTCACTGATGGCCATGGTGCCGGACAGTGAATGCAGTACCCCAACTTTAATGGTGTCGGCCGCCACAGCGAACGTGGACATCATTGACACCGAAGCCGCCACGGCCGCGCCGGCCATGACCTTCATCCATTTGGGTTTGGTTTGTTTCATGGGAACTCCCCCAGTGAGTTATTGATTTTGTGAACGCATGCGGGGGAAAGCATTTTCCATGCCATGGAAAATATTCGGGTTTTTGCGGGGGGAATGGGCAGTTCCACCGGGACATTAACCTCAGACGCACACAGGATGCACCACCAGCGCGCACCAAAATGAAGCGACGCCCCACAAAAAAGCAGCAAACTGTAACAAGTGGTGGATGAGTGCCAATCCGGTGCAAATATGTAGGGTGCCGAAAGTGAACCAGTGGGTCAGTGTGCACCCTGACCCACAACCAACCTGCATACAGTGTCGGGCACCGCAGGCGACCGCCCCGTTTTAACGCACCTGCCCCTGGCTCCGGACGTTAAGGAAGCGCTGAACCCATCCCAGTGGTTCAGACGAGCATACCCTGCTGGCAGATAAACTGACGAATGGTTTCCAGCCCCTCCTGGCTCTTCATATTGGCAAACACAAAAGGCTTGTCCCCCCGCATACGCCTGGCATCCCGCTCCATCACTTCCAGGGACGCCCCCACCAGTGGCGCCAGGTCGATTTTATTGATCACCAGCAAATCGGACTTGGTGATTCCCGGGCCGCCCTTGCGGGGAATCTTATCCCCGGCAGAAACGTCGATCACGTACAAAGTAAGGTCCGACAGCTCCGGGCTGAAGGTGGCCGCCAGATTGTCCCCTCCGCTCTCTATTAATACCAGATCCAGGTCCGGGTGCCGCTCATTCAACTCCGCCACCGCCGCCAGGTTCATGGACGCGTCTTCGCGTATGGCGGTGTGAGGGCAGCCCCCGGTTTCCACACCCATGATGCGGTCAGCTGCCAGCGCTTGGTGGCGGGTAAGGAACTCGGCGTCCTCCCGGGTATAGATATCGTTGGTGACCACGGCGATATTGAAATCCTGACGCAGCGATTCGCACAGCCGCAGGGTCAACGCGGTCTTGCCGGAGCCCACCGGCCCGCCAATGCCTACCCGCAGGGATTGTTTACTCATGGTTTACGGTTCCTCTGTTACTAAAGCGTCGGTAGCATGCCGACAACACTTGTGTCACCGGCTCCGCCACCAGCGGTCATTGCAAATCATCAGGCCGGCATGCTGCAGCGCATCCCGGGCCTGGATCCGATCCGCCTGATTGAGAAAGGTACCCAGTGCGAGATACTGTCGGCCGTCATGCAGTTGCAGATCGATGGGGTCCACCGGAGTGGTGGCATCCCGCACGTTCACGTGGGTGTCCGGTCGCGGAAAGCGCCAGCGTCGCACCGGATAGAATTCCCCCTCCTCCACTTCCACCACATCGTCGCGGATACGGATCACCTGCATCCGATAGGTGGCGCGGGACACCCGCAGCATCACATAGCTGAGCACGGCGATTTCCAGGCCGGCAAACGGCAACACCACCCAGGCGCCGAACAGCGCCCAGAACAGTGCCACGGAAAAAGTCACCCCGGCCACCAACAACAAAAACCACCAGGTCTGACGCCGGGTGGCGGAGCGGTTGGGTTCCAGGGTAATGAGAATTTCCGCGCCCTGGCGCTGACAGGTGACCAATAACAGCCCTCGTCTCTGGCAATGGATAGCCTCAGGTAATGGGTAGCGAGCCTGATTTTGCGATACCATAGCATTGTGCTGCCGTGGAGGGCAGCCCCTAAACTGCTATTCCCATCCCTGTCTAAGGAGCTGCCATGGATTTGTCCAGCAGACGCATTCTGGTCACCCACGCCGATGCCTTTATGGGGCCGGCCATCTGTCAGCACCTGCGCCAGTGTGGCGCGGAGGTCATTGCCAGCACCGCGCCCCTGACGGACACCGCTGAACCCGCCCGGGTGATTACCGGGGCCGGGGAGCTGGATATTCTGATCGTCAACCTGTCCATCCCCGCCCCGGTGACGGCGGCCACTGACATCTCCGAGGCGGAATGGCGGGATACCTTTACCCGCCTTGTGGACCCGCTGCCACGGCTTTGCAAGGCCGTTCTGCCCGGCATGATCCAGCGTCAGGCCGGCAAAATCCTGGTGATCGGCAGCGCCGCCGCCCTGCGGGGCATGAAACGCACCGCCACCTACAGCGCCGCCCGGGGCGCCCAGCTGGCTTACGTCCAGGCCCTGGGAGTGGAGGTGGCCCGACACAATATCCAGGTCAATGCCATCGCCCAGAATTTTGTCGACAACCCCACCTATTTTCCCGCTTCCGTGCAGCAGGATGAGCGCTTCCGGGCCCGCCTGCACAGGGAGGTGCCCCTGGGGCGATTGGTGACCCCGGAGGAGGATGCCGGGCTGGTGGCCTACCTCTGCAGCAAGCTGGCGGATTGTCATGTGGGGCAGGTGTTTCCCCTCAGTGGCGGCTGGGCCGTTCGCTGATATTAAACACCGTTATCATTAGCAATCGATCTAACTAAAATTGTGAACCTGTTCTAATATTCATCATAATGTCGAAAAGACCTGGTCAGCCCCCGGGGCGTCAGGCCGCATGGAACTCACACCATATCAGCACATCAGTACCTGCCCGGGGTAGCCCCCTGGCAGACCGAGAACACAACTTCAGGATGAAGTCGCACATGGAAGTTAAAAACGTATTAATTGTAGAAGACGAAAATATCGTTGCGCTGGACCTGTCCCGCACCCTGACCCGGCTAGGCTACCAGGTCGTGGGTACCGCCCCCTCCGCCCACCGTGCCCTGCAACTGATGGCTGACCGGAAACCCGATGTGATCCTGATGGACATCCATATCAAAGGCAACAGGGACGGTATTGAGCTGGCGGACTATATCAACCAATACCACCAGATTCCCATTATCTTCCTTACCGCCTATTCCGAGGATTCCACCCTGGCCCGGGCCCGGGTCACCCGCCCCTATGGCTACCTGTTAAAGCCGTTCTCGGAACGTGAGCTGCACGTGGCCATCCAGGTGGCACTGGAGCGGCATCAGGCCGATCGCCAACTGGCCAAGTGGGAAGCCCATTTTAAGCTGGCACTGAATGCCGCCCAACTGGGGACCTGGGAAATGGAGACCGCCAGTGGACCGGTGATGCTGGGTTACTCACCTTCCGGCGAGCTGACCCGGCTGAAAAACTGGGAGCAGCTGGCCGGCGCCATTATTGAGCCGGACCGGGCCCGGGTCACCCGGGCCCTGGATCAGTTGCGCCGACATGCGGACCGGGAAATCAGTGTCGAATTCTGTGTCCACTCCGACTCGCTGGGGCAACGCTGGTTCACCCTGCATGGCAAGTCTTTCAACGGCAACACCGGTCACCATCGGGTGGTCGGCGTGTTGCAGGATGTCACCGACCAACACGCCGCCCGGGAACAGTTACGGCAGGCGGCCACGGCGTTCCGGTTCAGCGCTGATGGCATTGTGGTGCTGGACCAGGACCGCAAAGTCAGGAGCGTCAACCGGGCATTTTCCCGGATCACCGGCCAGGAGCAGGATCAGTGTTACGGCCAGGAGTTGTCACTGCTGGATGCTGACAGTCTGGGCGATCATACCAGCCAGAGTCTGTGGCGGGCTTTGCAGCAGAACGGCAGTTGGCAGGGGGAAGTGAGCTTTCCCAATACGGCCAACACCTGGATTCATGCCCTGGTGAATATCGCCGCCACGCCCGATCCCGACAGTCAACAGGCACAGTACGTGGTGGTGATTTCCGATATTACCGCCGTGCGGGAAGCCCAGCAGAAACTGTCTCATATTGCGTATTACGATACACTCACGGGTTTGCCCAACCGCAATCTGTTTATGGATCGTCTGGACATGTGCGTGGCCAAGGCCAAGCGGGAGGGCACCCGCTTCGGCCTGTTGTTTCTGGATCTGGATCATTTCAAACGGGTCAACGACACGCTTGGCCATCAAATGGGAGACAACCTGCTGAGCGCGGTGGCACAGCGCCTGAAAGCCCAGCTCAGGCTTTCCGACACCCTCTGTCGTATCGGCGGGGATGAGTTCATCGTCATTGCCGAATCCATCAACTCACAACAGGATCTAGAGCAACTGGCGGCCAAACTCACCGGTCTGCTGGACCAACCGCTGCCGCTGGGTAATGTGGAACTGGTGCCCAGTGCCAGCATCGGTATCTGTATCTACCCCGACCACACCCGGGATCGTGATGAAATGATCAAGATGGCGGACACCGCCATGTACGCTGCCAAGAATAATACCCAAACCAGTTACATGGTCTATCAGGCGGACATGTACGAACATGTGGCACAGTACTTCCGTCGCGATCAGGATCTGCGCCAGGGGCTGAAAAATCGCGAATTCCTGCTCTACTACCAGCCCCAGTATGACAGCCGCTGCGGGCATCTGGTGGGACTGGAGGCGCTGATTCGCTGGCAACATCCGAAATTGGGTTTACTGGGGCCCAGCGATATTGTCCCCATTGCGGAGACCAGCGCCCTGATCATCAGCATCGGGCGATGGGTGATTGAAGAAGTGTGCCGCCAACTGCGAGCCTGGCTGGACGCGGGTTTCAATCCCGGCCGGGTGGCCATCAACGTGTCCGCTCGCCAGCTGGAAAGCCGACACTTTGCCAACCAGCTGGTGCAAACGGCTCAACGGCATCAAGTGCCGTTGAGCGCACTGGAAATCGAGGTGACGGAGTCCTGTCTGCAGAACAGTGAAATCGGCCTTCACAATCTTCGACTACTGAAAAAAATGGGGCTCAATATCAGCATCGATGACTTTGGTACCGGCTTCTCCTGTTTGAGTTCACTGAAAACCCTGCCCATTAACACCCTGAAGATTGATCGCAGTTTTGTGGCTGACATCCACACCGACACCGGCTCCCGCGCTATTGCCAACGCCATTATCGCTCTGGCCCAGCAGATGTCGTTGCGTACCGTGGCTGAAGGCATCGAGGCAGCGCTGCAGGCCGATTTGCTACGCCAGGCCGGCTGCGATGAGTTTCAGGGTTACCTGTACTCCGAGCCGGTACCCGCGCTGGAAATTGACCAGCATCTGACGGCACCGCAAACTCCGGCAAGGCTGACTCACACCCACCCATAAATCGCTGGAGCCAGGCCATGGATTTTGTCGACGACAGCAACACCATCATGGGGCTGGCGGTGGAGGCCTCGCCCAACGGCATGGTACTCACCGACCAACAGGGTATTATCGTCATGGTCAATTCCGCCATTGAAACCATGTTCGGCTACCAACGCAGCGAGCTGCTGGAGTGCTCCATCGAACAGCTGGTGCCGGAACGGTATCGGCCGCGTCATCCGCAACTGCGTGGCGGGTATTTCACCCGACCCCAGGCCCGCGCCATGGGCCAGGGCCGCGATCTGTTTGCCCGCCACAAGGACGGCCACGAGTTTCCGGTGGAGATCGGCCTGAACCCGATTCATACCCATCGCGGCACCCTGGTGCTGGCTTCCATTGTGGATATCACCGAGCGCTACCGGGCCCAGGAAATGATGCGGCTGGCGGTGGAGGCGGCACCCAATGGTATGTTGTTGACTGATGTCCACGGCACTATCGTTATGGCAAACACCATGGCCACCCGCCAGTTCGGTTACCCACGGGAGCAGCTGGTGGGGGCGAATATCAGCCTGCTGATTCCGGAACGAAACCGTCAGCATCACCCGCAACTGCATCAGGCTTATATGCAGAAGCCGATATCCCGGGCCATGGGCGCCGGCCGGGACTTAAACGCCCGCCACCGGGACGGCCGGGAATTTCCCGTGGAAATAGGCCTGAATCCCATCACCACCCAGGATGGCCTGATGATTCTGGCCTCGGTGGTGGATATCACCGAGCGCAAGAAACAGGAACAGAAACTGAAAGCGTCCCTGGAAGAAAAAGAGGTCATGCTTTCAGAGATCCACCACCGGGTGAAAAACAATCTGCAAATCATCGACAGCCTGTTAGGCATGCAATTGGACAACCTTACCGACGACCGGGCCCGGACTCTGATTGAAGAAAGCCGCAACCGGGTGCGGTCCATGGCCATTATTCATCAGACTCTGTATCAGTCCCGGGATCTTTCCGAAGTGGACATGGCCGGGGTGGTGAACAGTATCGTCAATCACCTGGCTCACTCGTTCGGGGTTCCCAGCCAGACGGCCGTTCAGGTTAAAGTGGAGACCGATGAGTTGCTGCTGCCGCTGGAAACCAGCATTCCCCTTGGCCTGGTGCTGAATGAACTGGTGGCCAACGCCCTGGAGCATGCATTCCCCGCCGGACACAGTGGTGAGATCCTGGTGCAATTACAGCAATGCCCGGACGGCAAACTGGCACTGACTGTAGCGGACGATGGCATCGGCCTGCCCCACGACTTTCACCGTGACGACTCCCTTGGGTTACGGTTGGTGGAAGCCCTCAGTGATCAATTGGAAGCAGACCTCAGCATCAATCACAGCAATCCCACCCGGTTCCACCTGCAGTGGCAGCCGGGGGAATGACAAGAGACCGCAGCGGTCACCGGGTTATTGGGTGGGACAGGCTTCCAGTGCCGGCAATGGTTGGTCATCACCATTTTCCAGCCGGTAATACAGCTGGTGATCCAAATACCGGGCATACACCGTGTAAGTGATGCCGGTGAGTTTCATTGCGGAACGGGGTGGCTCTTCCGCATCAAAGTAGTAGGCGTCACCACCGGCCTCTTCCACTTCCAGACAGGGAAACTTCCATTTGATCTTCACTGCTTCATCCGCCTGTATCCGCCAGCTGGCCGGGCTGCCGGTATCACCGCCAGTGACCACAATATCGGTCGCCGAGGCATTTTCAATGTGCCCGCTCCAGTGAATGGTACAGGCCTGGGTAACAGCCAGCGCACTCAGCAGACCTGCCCAACGGGCAACGCCCATCCTACGATAAATGATTGTCATTGTTGTTTCTCCTGATCGGTCTTACATTGATTTTTATGATCGCCACCGTCTGCGTGGCTGGGAGGTTATTCCTCCCAGATGTCCACCAGCAGGCGACCGATGGAACCAATCATCATCAGAAAGGAACCAACGATAAACAGCCAGGTTCCAACGACTTTCCAGGGCTCCAGTTGCGGTAAAAATAGCACGCTGCCAACGAAAAAGGCTACATTGCCGATCAAACCCAGTGACAGATGAACCCAGCCATAGCGTTGTACCAGTGTTCTTAACGGGTTAATCATAATCGGTATTGCGTCAGTTAATAATGTGTTGTTCGAGAATGCGCTCGATCTGATCCCGGCTCATTTTAGAGTTCACCGGCGCCTCCAGGGTACGAGCGTGCTGCAACAGCTCCTCCCGGGTCCAGTTGGCAAATGCCGGCTTCTGATAACCCCGACCGCCGGGCCCCTGTTGCGCCGGTGTTTCCCTGGGTTCCTGCCGCTGGTCATAATTTTTACTCTTGCGCAGTTTGTCAAACTCTTCCCGTGACTGATAAAATTTCTGATCTGACATTGTTAGCTCCCTGCTGCCGGCGGCTGCTGCAATCCGTAAATCGGCTCTGATGGTTGGACCGGGTTTCATGTTCAATGCTTGGACACCACCATGCATCTACCGGACCACCTCTGACCAACGCCTTATAGCGGGCCACGGGAAGGGAATAAGGATGATCACCGGCGGTGTTTACAGATCACTTGTAATCCCTGCAAAAACACCAGCTCTGGCACCAGGCGACATATGAATCAGCCGGTGGCCAGCGCCACGCAGTTGCGACCCTGATCTTTCGCCTGATATAGCGCGGCGTCCACTTGCTGCAGCAGCCGGTCTACCGGTTTTGGAGTGGCGGCCGGCACCATCACCACTCCTATGCTGATGGTCAACAAGACCCGATCCTGACCACAGGCAATAGGGCAGTTGGCGACCCGGGCCCGCAGTTCGTCGGCAATGCTCTGTGCCTGGGCTTCATTCCGCACCGGGACCAACGCCACAAATTCCTCGCCCCCATAACGACACAGGGAGACTGCCGCCCACTGAAGTTGTTCCTGCATCAATCTGGCCACGCCACGAATACACTCATCTCCCGCCAGGTGGCCGTAGGTATCATTGATGGTTTTGAAATGATCAATATCCACCATCAACAGGGCAAAAGTCTCGGCGCCCGCAGCGGACCGGGCGACAGCTGAGGCCAATTGAGTCATAAAGTGACGTCGGTTCTTCAGTTGCGTCAAGCCATCGTGCTCACTGGCATGTTGCAACTCCTGTCGCAAACGGGTCAACTCCAGCGTTCTGTCGCTCACCCGTCGTTCCAGCAACTGCTGATACCGCCACTGGGCGTGGGCCGTTTCTTCCAGGGCCGCCTGAGCTGTCCGCTCACTGGCAATGGCTTGTTCTTTGGCGTGCTTCTCCCTGGCCACGGCCCGGATAGCCAGACTTTGTGCCCGCAGTTTAAGATTACGCTCCTCGTGAAACTTATCCCCCAGGGCAATGCATAAAAGCACCATATCCGCCACCGCACCCCACAACAACAGATTCTCTGATGCCAGTGTCACCTCGATCAAACCGAATTTGTTCAACCCCATCATCAGGGCCCCGGTCACGTAAATAGACCAGCCCATGACAAACAGACGGGCCGGCCGGTAACGTAATGATGCCCGCTCGATCATCGCCCTGACCACCATCAGCACGGCGAAAAAGCTCAGCAATGAGGCGCTGAAAATGGACCAGTGCGGCGGCACCCAGGGCGTGATTGCCATACCCGCAAAACCCAGATTGCGGACCAACCAAAACCAGCGAATCGGCTTGAAGTTATCCTTCTTTATGTTCAGAAAGCCGCCACAAAACCACATGGAAAAGGCGATGACCGCGAAGGTGGACATACCCACGCTACGATCCTGGAACCCCGGCCACCCCGGCCACAGATACTGGGCTCCCACCCCCTGCCAGCTGCAGACAAACAACATCAGCGCGCCGGCATGCAACACATAAAGTATGAAATTTCTGTCGCGGACAATAATGTACAGCACCAGGTTATACAGCATCATTGCCAGCAGCACGCCAAGAAACACGCCAAGGATGGCATCCTGGGTTTCTCGTTGCGATAGCAGCGTCTGTTCAGTGACTAGCTCAGTGGGTAACTGCAGGGCGGTGGCGGAATTCACCCACAAATACAGTCGGTACTCCGAATCCGGATTCACCTGAAAGCGAAAAGCCGGCAGGCGGGTGTCGAGGCTGGAATCCACCGGCATCAGCCTGCCGTCCCGTTCCAAATAGAAACGCAAATCCGTCAATATGGCGTTGTGAACCCACAAATACCAACTACCGCTTGCCAGACTGTTAGCCGGCAATGTCAGCCGAAACCAGTACGGGTTAAAAGTAAAACCCAGATTGGGCCCTGCCCAGTGCGACCGCTGCCAACCGGAACTGATACCACGCACTTTATCGATATCGTAGTTCTGATCCTGCAAATACACCCAGTCACCGGCATTGATCTCACGTCCCCAGGCCGGATTCAACGCCGTGACCAACCAAAAAAGTAACAGAAGGCATGCTGCTTTACCCAAGGGAACGCTCCTGCTCACCCGTTTGCACCTGTACCTGATTGCGGCCCCCGGCCTTGGCCCGATACAGGGCCGCATCCGCCTGTGCCAGCAGATTCCCGGGTGTCGTCGCCTGCCCCGGCACCGAGCTGGCGACACCGATGCTCAGTGATATGCGCTCCGGCATGGCATCCCCCTGTAATTGAATCCGGGTCACCGCCAGGCGCAGCCTTTCCGCAAGCTCCAGCGCCCCTTGCATGTCGCTCGCCGACAAAATCACGGCAAATTCTTCGCCCCCGTACCGAAACAGATCTGCCCGTTCCGGCGGCAGTAGCCGCTGAATACATTGGGCCACTTGCATCAGGCACTGGTCGCCAGCGCCATGGCCGTAGGTATCGTTGATGGATTTAAAATGGTCCAGGTCGATCATCAACAGACTCAAGCCGCACTCATCTTGCTGAGCGCGATTCAGCAGCGCCGGCAAAGACTCATTAAAACATCGGCGATTGAAAGCGCCGGTGAGGGGATCAATCCGCACCAATTGCTCCAATTCCCGGTTGACTTGTTCCAGTTCCGCCGTGCGTTGTGCCACCTCCGCTTCCAACCGCTGGTTGTTTTCCAGTTGCAGCGCATTAGTGGCCTCTCTGGCCTGTCGCGCCGTTGCCTCCGCCCGCAGTATGTTCTGCTGTTGCACCCGTTCCGCATTCAATGCCTGCAGTTCCTGTTGCCGGGCGCGCAGGGCCTGGTCTTTTTCGTTATTGATCCGGTCACCCAGAGCCATGGAAAACAGGATCACCTCGATCAGCAAGCCCACGGCCATGGTCTGCTCCGTGAAGTCGTTGATGGGAATCACCCCCAGCTTGTTGGCCAGAAACAACAGTGTCCCCAACAGCAGCACCAGCCAGGCCGCAGTAAAAATCTGTACCGGCCGGTCACCGGCCTGGTAGTAATTGGCAATCGCAATAAAGCCCAGGGTAATAGCCAGCGTCGCCAATCCCACCAGTAACACGACATTCACCAGATCCGGCACAAACCAGCACAGCACCAGTTGCAGCAGTGCCCCCCAGCGACACAGGTTCACCACTGGCAGCAGAAAAAAGCGGCGTTGTTTCAACCGCAAAAAGCCACTGACAAAGGTGGTGGCAAAAAAGACAGTAGCAAAGCCGGCGATAAACACCGCCATGGCGCTGAGTTGGGGATACTGGGCCCAAAGAAAGCGATAGCCAAAACCCTTGGTACACAACTGCAGCAGGGTAAAGCCAGTGACCGAGCCTACATACACTAAATACAGAGGATCGCGCAGGGCGGTGTAGAGGAAAAAGTTATAGAGCAGCATAATGACCAGGGTGCCGATCAACAGTCCGGTCAGTAGCGTCTGGCCTTCGTCCTGCTCAATAAACTCGCTTAGGGGCCAGATCTGCAGGGGAAACTGCAGGGAACTTGAGGACGTTACCCGAAAATAGAGAGTGACGTTATGGTGACCCTGCAGTCGTATGGGAATAACAGTGTGCCGGTGCGGTATGGAGCGGCCGGTCTGCGGCCGGGAGGCCCCGCCGCGGTAAAGATCCAGCAAAGTGCCGTCGGCCGCCACCGTATACACATCCACCTGATCCAGCAGCTTGTTTGACACCACAGCCACCCAGCTTTCCGACTGGAAGCCCGACTGCAGCTCCAGCCGAAACCAGTACGCCGCCCCAGTATGACCCAAATTGGGTATGGAGCCGCGCAGCGCGCTGTAGTCCTGGCGCTGAGCCACCGCCAGATCGGCATCCCTATCGACATCCTCCCAACCCTGTAGATAGTCTCCCAGGTAGTGGCCCTGCAACGCGCTGTCCAGCACCACCAGTTGGGCGGAGACGGGGGCAGACAGCATCAACAATCCAAGCAGCAACCCCACCCCCTGACACCAGAGCGAGGACAGGGCCGCCTTACCAATCAAGCGCATGGGAGGGGCATTTCTGTGATAAACTGGACTAAATACTAAATATAGGTGCAGATACCGGTTTCCTCCATTGCACTCTGTAGCGTTTCGTAAACATTGTTGGTCCCTGCCTGAAGTTTGACACCAGGCACCAACAGGCGCCTAAGCGGCTAAGCACCGATCGCTTGGCAATCACCGCCATCCCTTGATTTTTCGGCGCGATGTAGTATATTGGCCAGCCGCAATCAAAGCCAGAATCCGGGTTCATCGTTTATGGGTCTGCAGCAGGCCGTATCCTTCGTTCGCAACGCCATCGAGCGCCGCACTCACCCTGAACGCTTTATCGTCTCTGACAAAGCTCCCCATCAACTGCTGTACTCCGACGGGCTGATGGAGCTGCGTTACTATCCCCATCAGGATCAGGCCACTTTCGATCTGGATGGTGATGCGGTCACCCCGCAACTGCGCCAGCATCGGATCCCGGTGCTGCTGGTGCCGCCGCTGGGGGTTTACCATTGGGTATACGACCTGATGGCGGAGCGCAGCTGGGTACGCTTTCTCAATGCCCGGGGCTTTCAGGTCTACCTGGTAAACTGGGGTGACCCCTCCCGCCAGCATGCCGATCTGGCCATTGATACCTATGTGAACTACTGGCTGCCCAAGGCCGTGGCCGAGGTGCAGGCCCACAGTCGTCAGGCCCAGGTGTCGCTGGTGGGATATTGTATGGGCGGTTTACTGACTTTGCTGTACGCCGGCACCCACGACCAGGGCCAGATTCGCAACATTGTTACCATTGCCAGCCCTATCGATTTTCACGCCAGTCGTGTCTACGGCAAGGTCCTGCGCTGGGTGCGCCGTTCCACCCGGGGCCTGCCGGTACCCGAGGTCCTGACCGATGCCCGCCGCTTCCATGTCCCCGGGGACATGCTGTCGGTATTGTTTCAGCTCACCAATCCGCTGGCCGGGGTGATGAGTTATTTTGATCTGGTGCGTAACCTGTCTGACCGGGACTACGTGAAAGCCCATCTGACCACCCGGGAGTGGTTCAATAACATGCCCGATTATCCTGGTGCCACCGTGCAACAACTGGTCTATGACTTTGGTATTCGCAATGACCTGGCGGACGGCCATATGCAGATCGGCGAGCGGCACTGCAACCTGGGGGCCATCGGCAGCAACCTGTTGGCCATCGCCGGCGCCAGCGACAAAATCGTCAGCGTTCCTGCGGCCAGGCACATCATGAGCCTGGCCACCATGGCCGACAAAAGTTTCAAGGTCCTCCCCGGTGGTCACGCTGGCGTCTTTGCCGGCGGCCGGGCCCAGGAGCATACCTGGGTCATTACCGCCCAATGGCTGGCCAGCCGCTCGGACTGAGGCGCCACCGAACCGAAACCACTCATCAAAGGGTAGCAGCGGTCACCCCGCCGTGGCCACCATGTTCAGGGAAACAAATTGCCTACGCTCCATGACTGCTTCCCCGCTGCTGTCGCTATGGGTCCGATTCGCCTCAGGCTAAGCCAGGGTCAGGATCGCAAATAAGTCACTATTTCACCTTCTTACCGCAGTTGATGAAACTGGCTCAATGCTTTGCAATGCTCCGGCCTTTATATTAGTATTTTCTAAATTAAAGAAAGGAGACACCCATGCGCATTTTCACTCTTGCACTTTCAGCCTGGGCCGGCGCGGTGCTGGCGGCAACGCCACCGGCAGAGGATCTTGCCCGGCTGGAACAGGAGGCCCGCACCATCAGCGCCAGCTTTGGCAAGCAATTAAAGGGGGTACTGCAGGCCACCATGCTGGCCGGCGGCCCGGTGGAAGCGATCAAAGTCTGCCATACGTCAGCCCCGGAGATCGCCCAACGCCTGTCCCGGGAGCAGGGCTGGACCGTGGCCCGCACCAGCACCCGGGTACGCAATCCCAGCAACGCCGCTGACGAGTGGGAACAGCAGATTCTGCAACAATGGCAGGATAAAATTGAGCGGGGCGCTCCAGTTGGCAAGCTCGAAGCCAGTACGGTGCTGGACCGCGACGGCGAGCAAACCTTCCGTTACATGCGAGCCATCCCCACCGGCGAGGTCTGCCTTAACTGTCATGGAAGCCGGTTGTCACCGGCGGTGGCGGAACAAATCAAGTTGCTCTACCCCAACGATGCAGCCACCGGCTTCCAGAAAGGTGAATTGCGCGGGGCCTTCAGTCTGGAAAAATCAATCTGAGCACTCGGATCCGGTATCCTGCCGGAGCGCGGGGAAGGAGAACAGCAGCAGGGGATCGCTACTGTTTGCGCCGAGATAGCGCTGCTTCAGCTCAGGCACCATGGGACGCAGGGCTTCACACAGATACGGTTCCTCCAGGGCGATCACCTGATAAATAGCCCGTTGTAACAGGGCCCTGCCGATATCGGGGTCGGATTGCTGCGGGTGGGCCACGGCCTGCAGCAATGAACCCCAGGCGGTTACCACCACCCAGATATTCACCACCAGAGCATCCAGTTGCTCACCACTGGCCACCATGACGCCCACATCCACCAGGGATTGCAGCACCTCCCGCCCCGACCGCAACGTATCAGAGGCAAACTTTTGGTAGGCATCCCGCAGCGGCGCATTCTCCGCCAGCAGGTGAGGCAGATCCCGATGCAGGAACCGAAACGCCCACATACTGTTGAGGATGGACTCAAGGTACTGCACCTTGTCCTGAAAGCTGATGGGTCGTCCCTGGGGAATCACCAGGAACCCCTGAACCTCACTCTGGTACTGCTCAAACAGCTGCCGCACGATCTCATTCTTGTTGCGAAAATGGTAATACAGATTGCCGGGACTGATACCCAGATCCGTCGCGATATGATTGGTCGAAACGTTGCGCTCACCCCGCTCGTTGAACAAGCGCAGGCCGGCGGCCAGAATACGGTCTTTGGTTTTCATGAGCCGGCAACCACCCTCGAGCCATGACATTGCCCCCATTGTATCAGAAGCCAACCCTGAAGGCTGGCCCGGCTCCCGCGCCGCGGTGTGCGCTGCCTAATCCAGAGTGCGGCGATAGCGGGACAGGGCCAGCAGGCCGAATGCCAGAATGAACAACACCAGCACCAGATATTCCGATTGCAGCTGGGCCAGATCATTGCCTTTTAGCATTATACCCCGCACCACCCGCAGAAAATGGGTCAGCGGCAGGCACTCCCCCACCATCTGCGCCCAATGCGGCATGCCCCGGAACGGGAACATAAAGCCGGACAACAGAATGGAAGGGAGAAAGAAAAAGAAGGTCATTTGCATGGCCTGCAGATTCTCCAGATTACCCCGCTCCTGCTCCCGGGTCGTGGCCATGGCGGTAATCATCACCGAGGTCATGGTCAATATCACCCCCAACAGACCGGGAACAATATTGTATTGCGTAATGGCCTCAGGGTTGTATTTGGCGTGGGTGATCACCTCCACCGGCGATGGGGTGGCCCGCAGCGATGCCAATGGCCCTTTCAATTCAGTCCGCAGCGCGCTATCCACAATCCCCTGCAACTGGCTTACCGCGTTGGAGGCGCCGCCGGGTCTGTGGCATCCGCGGTCACCAGCAACTGGGGCCGCTCGCCCCGGACCAGCTCACGGGTGAAGCCCGCCGGTATATGAACGAAAAACGCCCGCTCCCCCACTTCCTGACCTTCGGTCACTGCCTGTTCCAGTATCCGGCCTGACTGGGAACTGATGACCTGCAGAGATCTGGCTTCGATATAGCCGGTGAAGTGCGGGGTATCAACGCTCTGGTGACAGCCGGCCAGACCCGCCACCCCCAGCCAGCTCAGACAGCATATTATTCGACGGATCTTCTTCACGCTTTATTACCCATCTAATCTCCATCCTCTGCCACCAACCTTCGCACAAAAACCCTCTAACGCCTACCAGGGCCACATAGGACCACGACTCCACCGCCTGCAACTGAGGCGACACTCTGCAACCATAATCGCAGCAAGCCATCGAAGGCAGAGCCTTGGAGTCACTTTAAATTCAGGCCGGCCTGCAACACAAAAACCAATAACCGCTTAATCTTAGCCCTGCCTGATTGTGATCATTGTGGCGATTCTGAACAAAGAAGTGGTCACCGATGATTTGTTCTATTGGGGTGTCCGGGTGTTCCTGCTCACGGCCCTGGTATTCTTCATCTACGCCATGATTACCCGGCGGGATCCCCTGCGCATCGCCCCCATGCGGGAGGCGCTGCCGGTTTCCCTCAGCCATGCCCGCCCTCTGATTCCCTATGTCATCGTGTTCATTCTGGTGGCAGGTGCCTACTACTGGGTGCTGGATGCCCGGCTGGATCAGTTCTCCGCGCCCTTCATTCTGCCGGTGATTTTATTCTGGTTTATTGTTTACGAACGCCTCCTGAGCAAGGATGAGCCCTTGTATGACGAACCGGAGCGCATTCCCACTCTGCCCGGCTCCCTGACCAAACCCATGATGGATGCCTCGATTCACATTGGCGGCCTGCTGATGCTGATGTCCAGTTTTATGATCATCACCAGCCTGGGGGGCGAGACCGTCACCGCCAGTTTCCTCTACGATATGGAAAGCCCCTACCTGATCATGGCGGCACTGATGGTGATGTTCGTGCTGATCGGGATGTTTATGGAATCCATGGCGGCGGTGGGCCTGGTGACCATTGCCATCGCCCCCATCGCCTATGCCCAGGGGATTCATCCGGTGCATTTCTGGATGACCTGCCTGGTGGCCCTGGAATTGGGCTATCTCAGCCCACCAGTAGCTTTGAGTCACATCTTTGCTCGCCAGGTGGTGGGCGAGGAGGAAGCCAGCGCCGCCAGCAAGGAAGGCGATACGTTTTACTACCGTCATGAGCGCCTGCTGCTGCCGCTGATGGTTATGGGCACCACGCTGTTGCTGGTAGGCTTCGTGCCGCTGCTCCACGGGGTACGGGCCTAAGCGGACGGTTGCGGCCTTCCTGCCGGGTCATTCTCTACCCAGCAGGAAGTTGCTACCGGTCTCCGCCGTGCCGGCGGCCGTGAGAGTCTTACCCCCATCATCGGTGCGATCTTTCAGCCCCACACCGGTCAGCCTCTGCCGTCGTGACTCTTGTAGCAGATACAGCAAACGCGTCACGGCGTCCCGGCATGACAATCCCTCCGGCCGCACATTGGAAATGCAATTGCGTTCAGCATCGGTGCGGCCGCGGCGGGGTTGCCAGGTCAGGTACAGCCCCAGGCTGTCCGGCGAGCTGAGGCCGGGGCGCTCGCCAATACAGATCAGCACCGCATTGGCCCGCAGCAGCGCGCCGATTTCATCGCCAAGGGCCACCCGCCCCTGCTCCACTACGCAAAGCGGTGCCAGGCACCAGCTTTCCCGCGCCCTGCTTAACACGCCTTGCAGCGCCCGCAGCAGATTCGCCGTGTGGTTCTGGACCGCGCGGGAGGACAGACCATCCACCACCACCACCGCCAGGTCAGGTTGGCTATGGCGGTTATCCTCAGCCCACTGTTGCAGCCGTTGCCGGGATGGGTCCGCCAGTTGCCGGCCCCAGTCCGGACGCTGCAAATAGGTGGTACGGTCTCCGGCTCGCGATTGCAACCGCAGTGCATCACCGCCCCACGGGGGCAGCGCCGCCAACAATGCCGGCACATCCAACGGCAGGTGCACCGCATCCCGGGCCCGGGCGTGGGCCAGCTGAAACTCCAGTAAGCGCGAGGTGGGCAGACTGATGCCCGCCCGCCCCAGGCCGATCCGGGCGCTGGTATGACGGCGCAACCGCTGCCAGGGATTTTCAATCACCGGGGAGTTGTCATTCATTTGCCCGATCCCCCAGGGTGCGATTCACCAACATCAGAGTCAGCATCCAGCACCCGGGCCAGAGCGGGGGCAAACCCCGGCGCCAAACCGCGATGCAGGCCGGCGGAGCCCTGCTCATCCATAATCTGCATCCGCAGCAGCCACTGCTCAAACTCCGGGGCCGGCTTCAGCCCCAGCGCCTCCCGAACGTACAACGCGTCATGGAATGAAGTGGTCTGATAATTCAGCATGATGTCATCGGCCCCGGGCACCCCCATGATATAAGTACAACCCGCCACCGCCAGCAACGTCAGCAGATTATCCATATCGTTCTGATCCGCCTCGGCGTGATTGGTGTAGCAAACGTCCACGCCCATGGGCAGCCCCAGCAGCTTGCCACAAAAATGATCCTCCAGACCGGCGCGGATAATTTCCCGGCCATCGAACAGATACTCCGGGCCGATAAAACCCACCACCGAATTCACCAGCAGCGGCTGAAAGTGTCGCGCCACGGCATAGGCCCGAGCCTCACAGGTCTGCTGATCCAGACCATGATGGGCGTTTGCCGACAGCGCACTGCCCTGACCGGTTTCGAAATACATCACATTATTACCCAGGGTGCCCCGTTTCAGCTGCAGCGCGGCATCCCGCGCCTCCGCCAGCAGCCCCAGATCCACGCCGAAACTGCGGTTGGTGGCTTCGGTACCACCGATGGACTGAAACACCAGATCCAGCGGCGCCCCCTGCGCCATGGCTTCCAGCGCGGTAGTGACATGGGTCAGCACGCAGGCCTGAGTGGGGATCTGATAATGCTGGATCACCTCATCCAGCAACTGCAACAGGCGCTTGCACTGGGCCAGGTTATCGGTAGCCGGATTGATTCCGATGACGGCGTCGCCGTTAGCGTACATCAGGCCATCCAGAATACTGGCGGCGATACCGGTGGCATCATCAGTGGGATGATTGGGTTGCAGCCGGGTGGAAAAGCGCCCGGGCAGGCCGATGGTGTTACGAAACGCCGTTGTGACCCGGCACTTTTGCGCCACCAGTATCAGGTCCTGATTACGCATCAGCTTGCTGACGGCAGCCACCATTTCCGGAGTCAGCCCCGACCGCAGGGCCGTCAGTGCTGCCGGAGTGGCACTGCTGCTCAGCAACCAGTTGCGAAAATCGCCCAGGGTGAGGTGGGCAATCGGCGCAAACGCCTCCCGGTCGTGGCTGTCCAGGATCAGGCGGGTGACCTCATCCTCTTCGTAGGGCACCAGCGGCTCCTGCAGAAACTGCCGCAGCGGCAGTTCCGCCAGCGCCATCTGCGCCACCACCCGTTGTTCCGCGGTCTCCGCCATCACCCCGGCCAGTCGGTCACCGCTGCGGGCAGGGGTGGCGCGGGCCATCAGGGTGGCCAGATCCTTGAACCGGTAGGTCCGGTCACCCAGGGTATAACGGTACTTTGCCGACATTGACAGACCTCCGTCGCTGCTGACCGGGACGGCGTGGCACTCCGCCGGTCCGTAGCCTTGCTTCAGCCAACACCATGCTGGGCAGCAAGTTCCGTGCCGGCTTCCGTTTAGTGTCCCCGCCCCGGCTATAGTAGTATGGCACTATACTGAATACTCTCTCACTTGGTGAAACGGACCTGCTTATGTTGCGAAACCAGCTGCCGGTAGGGGCTGCACTGTTGATGGTCCTGGGCCTGGCGCTCACCGGCTGCGCCAGCCCGGGGGCCCCGTACAGCCACCAGCAAACCGATGCCGCCCGCGCCGAAGCGGAACGACTGGGGCATTCCGGCCCACTCTACGATCACTATCAGGGCTGTCTCAACACCCACTGGGAGCAGGCGCTGGATGCGGGCCAGAGAGCCGGCGACGCCTATGAATCCGGGGTGGAGCAGTGCCGTTACTCCCGCGACAGCCTCTGCGACTATTACGCGGTCTCCAGTTGCCAGTTGGATGCCGAGGCCTCCACCCGGGTGCTGTTTTTTCTACTGCGCGAAAGCTACGTGCGCAACCTGAACCAGTGACCGACGGGAACCACCCAAGCGGGCCGCCATCCAAAGCCACATTCGCCTTTGCTTTGGACGCCGGAACCCATGCCTGATTCCCAACTACCCCCCTGTTGGCCGGCCCCATTCTGCGTCACGTCAGTGCCGATGCCCTGCATCTGTGGCTGGTCACCCGCGAGCGCTTTCCCCTGCGACTGAGCCTCCGTGATCGCCGCGGAGAACTGTATTTCGATGGGGCACTGGATAACACCGGACTCAGCGCCTTTGCCGTGGGTCAGCACTGCGTGATCAACCTGATAAGGGTCACCCCGAACCGGCCCTTACCGGCGGCGGAACTGTTGGAATACGATATCCACCTGGGCCCGGAAGCCGGGTCACCGGGCCTGCGGCAACTGCATCCCGAGCTCTGCTACACGGACCAGGAACGGCCGGTGTTCTGCTATAAACCAAAGCTGGATCTGCTCTACCACGGTTCCTGCCGCAAACCCCACTGTCCCCAGCCGGATGCCCTGCCCCCGGTGGCGGAAAAACTGGCCGCGGTTCTGGAGCAGCCACAGCAACGTCCGGCTTTGTTGTTGTTCAGCGGCGATCAGATTTACGCGGATGATGTGGCGGGCCCCATGCTCAGCGCGATCCACCAGGTGATTGACCGGTTGGGGTTGTGCGACGAGACCTGGGACGGCGCCCGGGTGAACAACAGCCGTCAGTTGCGCGCCAGTGATCGTTGTTACTACCAACGAGAGCAATTGCTGCCCCGAAACAAAGCCAATCAGGCGGTGTTGGAAACATTTTTCCGGGGCGTGCGCAAACCCATTATTACCGCCGCCGGCGCCTTCAACCACCTTATCACCTTCAGCGAAGTGATTGCCATGTATCTGCTGGTGTGGTCCGACACCCCCTGGCAATGGGTGGACTGGGAATGGGGCCGGTCTCAGATTCCGGAAGGATACCAGCGGCGCTTTGTGCAGGAACTGGAAGCGATCGATGATTTTCGTCGGGGGTTGCCCCGGGTACGCCGGCTGCTGGCGCATGTTCCGGTGTATATGATCTTTGACGACCACGACGTCACCGATGACTGGAACCTGACCCGGGGTTGGGAGGAAGCCGCCTATGGTAATGCGTTCTCCCGCGGTATCATCGGCAATGCCCTGGCCGGCTACTGGCTGTGCCAGGGTTGGGGCAATCAAAGCGGCCAGTTCGCCACACTCCAGAAAGCGGTGCAGCCATGCTTTACGCCCCATGGTATCCGCAATCACGACCAACTGGTGGATCAACTTCTGGCCTGGGAAAACTGGCATTACCGGCTACCCACCAGCCCCAAACTGGTGGTGGCCGATACCCGCACCCACCGCTGGCGTTCCGAAACCAGTCCGGGCCGCCCCTCCGGCCTGATGGACTGGGAATCGTTGTCGGCACTGCAGCAGGAGCTGATCGGCGAGCCGCGGGTTATTCTGGTATCCGCCGCGCCGGTGTTCGGAGTGAAGCTGATTGAGACCGTGCAGCGGATATTTACGTTTTTCGGCCAGGCCCTGACCGTGGACGCGGAAAACTGGATGGCCCACCCCGGTGCCGCCGCGGTGATGCTGAATATATTCCGCCACAGCAAAACGCCGCCCCAGTTCATTATTTTATCCGGCGACGTACATTACTCTTTTGCCTTTGACGTGACCCTGAGATTTCATAAGCACAGTTCCCGCATACTGCAGGTGACCGCCAGCGGCCTGAAAAACCGGTTTCCTCCCCGACTGTTGCAATGGTTCGATGTGTGCAACCGCTGGCTGTTCGCCAGTCGCTCCCCCCTGAACTGGCTGACCAAACGCCGACGTATGCTCATTCGTGCCCGTCGCCCGGATGCGGGTGAGCTCCACGCCCTGTATAACCACAGTGGAATGGGCGTACTGCAAATCGGCGCCACCGTGGAAGAGACGCGGGTGGTGTTTTACAGCAGTGATGGCAAAGAAGTGCACTTTCGGCGCCCCACCTGATTAGCCTGCCGGGATCCGGCATCCGGGCAGCAAACCGCATAAGGCCTTCAATACCTTGAATATTGCCACAGAATTTCACCAACCCGCCGCAATTAGCGCACCGTGCGTCTGTTTAGCGGTCGGCAATTGCGATTTCCCGGGGTTATACTAAGGATATAAATTCGCTCCGAACAAAAAGAGAGGAGTGCTCCATGGAAACGGCCGCCCTTATGCCGTCGTCCCCAGTCGCCCATCAACCGGACTGGATCCGCACCCTGCCCGATGACTTCTATCGCCAGCCGCAAAAGTTAAAGATTCCCTTTGACCCGGCCATGAGTGCCACCGCACTGGTGGATCTGGCGGTGCGCTCCGGCCTCGCCACCTGGATGGCCGGAATCAGCTTTCCCGCCGGCTACACGGGCGCTTCCCTGGCGGCCACACTGCGGGGGGAACGCTGCTCTCATGTCGGTGACGACGATGATATTTTTCATCAACCCCGGCCGCTGCCGGAATTCACAGTCACCGAAGCGCCCCGCCCCCGGGAAGTGGAGGGCGGTGTTTTCGAGAAAATCCTGTGGCCATCGGTTTACCGCGCTGAGGATCACCGCTCCCATTTCAACAATGATGAAGTGGTGGCCTGGTATTGGCACCACGGGGATCGACCACGCCCCACCATCGTCCGGGTGCACGGCTTTCTCACTCCCTGGTGGGAGGTGAACGAATACTACCTGGGCTCCCGGTTTTTGTATGAGCTGGGTTGCGATGTGGTTCTGAAGACCCTGCCCCACCACGGCCCCCGCAGTCGCAATGCCAAGAATGTCAGCGGCATGGATTTCGTGTCCCGGGGTATCGACGCCCTCAATCACAACGTGGTGCAAAGCACCTATGACATTCGCACCCTGCTGGATTATCTGCAACGGCAGGGAGTGGAGCGCATGGGGATCACCGGGGTCAGTCTCGGGGGCTATACCAGTGCGCTGCTGGCGGGGCTGGACTCGCGGTTTGAGTTTGCCATGCCGCTGATGCCCATGGTGAGCCTGCCGGATGCCATGATGGAGTGGAAACCTCTGAACCTGATTATCCAGGGCGCCATGCGCTGGTATCGGGTCAGCATGCAGGATATTCGTTCCACCACGGCCTTCCACAGTCCCCCTGTCGCGACCTGCCCGGCTGCCGCCGGAGCGGCTGATGATTATTGCCGGCATGGGGGACCGCCTGGCCAGCCCCCGGCACGTGGAAACCCTGCAACAGCACTGGGGGAACTGTGCCCTGCACTGGTATGCCGGCGCCCATGCCATTCCCCGCCAGCTGGAGCAGACCAATTGCATCAAACAAGCGTTCCTGGAACAGATCGAATTCCTGGATTAAGACCCGGCCTGTGCGTTTCCAACCAATAGGGGTATACTCCCAGTATCTGCCGCTGGCATAACAACAAAAACAGCCGCGTGTGACAGCGAAACATTCCCGTTGAAGCCCCTGCAGCCTATCCAGCAGTTTCTGCATCGCCCTCACCGCCGCTGACCATGGTGTACGCTGATTGCCAGCCAATGCATCGCCACCGCCGCCCAGGGAGCCTAGCGCCATGGAAAAGCTAAGCTGGATCGATGATTCGTTTTTACGCTTCGAAAGCCGGCGTCAGCCCCTGCACGTTGGGGCCCTGATGCTGTTTGAGCCCCAGGTGGGGGATCCGGATCACTTTGTGGAACGCATGGTGGAACAGGCCCGGCACTCCCACCGGGCTGCCCCCCCTTCAATCAGCGCTTGGTGTCCAAGGGAGGGTTGCATTACTGGATGCAATCGGAGGATTTTGATCTGGCCCATCACTTCGTCCACGTGGCGCTGCCCAAACCCGGCCGTATTCGGGAGTTGCTGGCCATGGTATCCCGGGTGCACTGTGGCCATCTGGACCGCGCTTACCCCCTGTGGCAGATGTATTTAATTGAGGGTCTGGCGGACGGCCGGTTTGCGGTCTACATCAAGGTGCATCACGCCCTGATGGACGGCATCGCCGGGATTCGTCTGCTGATGCGCTCCATGTCCACCAACCTGGATACTTCGCTCACCCTGCCGCCGCCCTGGGAGGTCCCCACCCAACGCTCCAAGCCCCGTCATTTGCCTCTGCCCAGCCCCACCAGTGGCGGGCTTTCTGCGTTGCGCTCCCTGGCCCGGGAACATGTGGGCTCGGTGGTGCCGGTGGTGCGGGAGTTGCGCAGTAATGTCCGCGATATTATTCGCCGCAATCCGGACTTTGTGTTTGCCGGCCAGGCCCCTCGTACCATATTCAATCAGAAGGTCAGCGCCACCCGGCGCTTTGCCGCGCAATCCTATTCCACGCCCCGCATCAAAGCGGTGGCGGAGGCCTATGGCGCCACCGCCAACGATGTGGTCCTGGCCATGTGTGCCGGTGCCCTGCGTCGCTATCTGCTGGACCTGGGGGAGCTGCCCAAACGTCCGTTGGTGGCCGCGGTGCCGGTGTCCGTACGGCGGGAGGGTTCCGACCATGCCAACGAGGTATCCTTTACTTTTTGCCACCTGGCCACCCACCTTTACAACCCGGAAGCGCGGCTGCGGGCCATTAATAGCTGCATGGACTACAACAAGGCCCATCTGCAGCGGTTGTCCCCGGACCAGTCCCTGGTGTGCAGCGCGTTCAAGCTGTTGCCCGGCGCCCTCAACGCGGTGACCCGACTGGTGGATAACTCGGCACTGGCCAATGTGATTATTTCTCACGTGCCGGGGCCCCGACGTCCTCTATACTGGCAGGGCGCTAAACTTTGCGGCCTGTATCCCGCCTCCCTGGTGGTGGACAGCGGGGCCCTCAATATCACCCTGATCAGCCGCCATGATTTTGTGGATGTGGGGCTGATCGCCTGCCGCAAGGCGGTGCCCCAGGTGCAACGGCTGTTACAATATCTGGAGGATGCGCTGCTGGAACTGGAGGCAACCATCCACGCCACGGTGATTCCCAACTGAGATTTTAATTGGCGCCTGAGCCCAGTGATTGCCAGTCGAACCGGAGTGTAAATTACACCTATGCAGTTAGCGGACAAAGTGGTTGTCGTCACCGGTGGCGGGAACGGTATCGGCCAACAGATCGTGCTGGCCCTGCTGGCCAAAGACGCCATTGTCGCCGCCGCCGATATCAATTCAACGGCCCTGGATGCAACCTGGACCGCGGCCGGTGCGCAGGCTTCCCGCTTAAGCCTGCATACGGGGGATATCTCCAGCCGTGAATCCGTGCAGCAACTGGCCACTACGGTGGTGGAGCAACACGGCCAGGTGGACGCCATTGTGAATAATGCCGGTGTGATCCATCCGTTCGCGTCCTTTCACCGCCTGGACGACGCCGCCATCGACCGGGTGCTCAATGTCAATCTGCACGGCACCATCCATATGATCCGGGCTTTTATGCCGTTGTTACTGGCGCGGCCGGAGGCCCACATCGTCAATGTGTCCAGCATGGGTGGCCTGTTTGCCTTTCCCAAACAAACACTCTATGGCGCCAGCAAAGCGGCGGTGAAGTTACTCAGCGAAGGATTGTACGCGGAACTGCGCCGCAGCAATATCGGGGTATCGGTGGTTTATCCCGGCGCGGTAAAAACCAACATCAGCCACAATTGCGATGCCCATCCGGAAAAAATGGAAAAGTTCGAACGCTTCCATCCGGGTATATCCCCAGCGAAGGTGGCACGGCGCATCGTTCGCGCCATGGAAAAGAATCAGTTTCGGGTGGTTATTGGCCTGGACTCCAGATTTCTGGGCCTGCTGTATCGACTGCTGCCCACCACCACCATCCGCATGATGGGCCGCCTGATTCAGTTGGTAATGCCGGACTGACCCCCGGCCCTGAGTACCGGGGGTCAGTGACGGAATTGCCGGCCGCCCAACAACAAACTGTAATTAGAAACGACAATTACAGAGTCACATGACTGCGAATTCGCTTGAACAACTTCTCGCCCACACCGCGGACTTTCAGTAATTGCTCCAGGGTTTCAAAGGGGCGCGACTCCACGATCTTGGCGGCCACTTTTCTGGATACGCCCTTGATGCTGGCAATTTCATCCACACTGGCGTCATTGATGGAAACCGCGCCTACTGCCTGGGTTGGCGCCTTGGCCTTGCGCGGTTGCGCCGGTGCTTTGGAGGCCTGCACACTGGGTTTTGCCGTTGTGGTTTCAGCCTTAATTTCAGCCTTGGTGTCGGCCTTGGGTAGTGCTTTGGTGATGGCCTTGGGTTCGGCACCACGGGTTTTCCCAGTCGTTTCCGTCTCGGCAAAATGCACACTGATCACCTTGGCCGGCTCCGCTTGAATCACCGTGGGCGCCCAGGTGACCACATAAGGCACCGCGAAATTCACATAGTCCCGGGTCACAAAGCCGGCGTCAGTCCACTCCCGCACCATGAGGGCCAGATACCAGGTACCGGCGGGAGGCTCCTGAAAATTCAGGTCATAGCAACAGTCGCTGATATAATGCTGACCGGAAATTTCACCGATCTGAGTGCCGGCCAGCGCCACACCCTCGAAAAATCCGCCCTGATAGGGCTGACGCAGTGCCCACAGCTCCACCGACAACGTACCGCTGAGATCTCCGAAATCGCGCTGGTTACTGATGGCACCAATGGTAACAACGACACGATCGCCAGCGATTCGATAAGCGCATCCATTCAGAGTCAGTTGCGGTTGGTTTTGCAATTCAAATTGTGACTGAGGCTGATTCATTATTTTTCTGTCTCCCTGTGTTGGTGGGGCGGAATTGTAATCCTTTATTGTGAAAGTTCATCGTTTTTTCACGGTTTTTTGCGGCTTTTCCCCAGGTAAAAAAGCCCCGGGTCCGCCCCCTTTTTGTGCGCCCCAAAACAGGGCGCAACCAGACCAAGGGACGCCAACCTGCGCTATACTCAAACTGGTTTTAAAGTAATCAGAAGACTGGGACCGAAACAGTGACCAAGCCTGAGCATCTTTCCGGGCAACCGATGAGTACCGCATTATGAATCTGGTGGGTTATTTGCTACTGCTCGCCGGCCTGACTTTTCTGTACACCAACGTCCTGGTGCTGGGTGGCGTACTGGTATTTGCCGGCGGCATGCTGGCGCAGCGCATGTCTCTCAGCATCCGCAGTGCCGGTGTCATGGTGTTACTATTGGCCCTGGCCTATGGCTACCACTACGAATTCACTGAGGTGGTGCTGCTCCTGTTGCTGGTGGGATTCCTGATGGCCTCCACCCGGTCGCGGTCACTGGGGCGGGACACCGACTGGGGCATTGATATCGACTGGCGTGACTGGGGTGGTGATGGCGACGGCGATGGTGGTGGTGATGGCGGGGGAGATTGAGTGATATTGACTGACACCGAACACCACTATCGGTTACCCCGGGAGTGACCCGCCCAAATGCCATTCACACCACTGCACGTGGGACCGGGGCTGTTTATTAAAGCCCTGCTGCAAGGCAGCTTTAGCCTCATGATATTCGGCTGGACCCAGATTCTGATGGATATTCAGCCTCTGTTGGTGATGATCACCGGCGAGGGCCATCTGCAAGGCTTCAGTCACACTTATTTGGGGGCATCACTGATTGCGGTGCTGGCGGCTCTGACTGGCAAGCATCTGTCGGAATACGGGCTCAACCGGCTGGCCATGGTGCGGGACAATGGCTTGCGAATTCGGTGGTGGGTAGCGTTTGCCAGTGCATTCATTGGCAGTTTCAGTCATTTGATACTGGACGCTATTATGCATACTGACGTACAGCCTTTTTATCCGTTTTTCACCGACAACCGCTTGCAGGGATTCATGTCCATCCCGGCTTTGCATAAGCTCTGCCTTTATTCGGGGCTGGTGGGTGCCGGGCTTTACTTCGTGGTTCGGTGGTTCCTCCGGTACAGACGCCGGCGACCCGAGTAGCCTGCTGTCAGACGCAGACTCAATCGCTGCACAAATCAATTCATGTTTTAAACTCGCCATTGTCAGCCGGACCAGGCACCGGCACCCTGTCGCCGCTTATACCGGGCCCGGGCCCGTTGCTTGCGGCGCTTGACCCAAAGGGTCAGCCCGGTAATGGCCAGTATCAGGGGCGCGGCCCCCAGCACACACCAGAGGATGCGGGAGGCAAGGCCGGCGAAATCACCGAAATGTAGCCGGCGATAGGTATCCACAATAAAGGCCCCAGCGCCGGCCTCCCGGATATCGTAACGGGCTATTCTGGCACCGGTTTGGGCGTCAAAACTGACGCTGCTGGAGTATTGGCTGGAAAGGATATTGCCCGTAGGCACATTGCCCCACAGCGTGATCCCCACCCCGGGCTCCCAGGGCAACGAAATATAAGTGGTGGTAAACTCCGGCACAGCCGTCTGTGCCTGGTGGATCATGGCATCCAGTGAAATGTCAACGCTGTACAGGCGCGCCTGCATCATGTGGTGCTCGTGCCCATCGGCGTGTTCCTCCAGTTCGTGCAGGTAGCCGGCGATGTTCCACCAGGCACCGGTGAACCCCAAAATCAACAACACCGGCGCACTGATAATTCCCAGCATTTTATGCAGATCCGAAAAGTACACCACCAACCGACTGCGCCAACGCAGGGTAAAAAAATTCTTCCAGAATTTCCGGTGCAGAATAAAACCGGTAATGCCCAGTAATATCAGCATGATGGCAAACAGGCTGGTGATCAGCAGGCCGGCATCGTGCAGCAAAAATGTGTAGTGCAGCTCCAGCAGCCAATCCGTCAGATGATGGTCGTGAGGCACGGGCTTTGCCAACAACGCCCCGGTATAACCATTGAGGGTCAGGTACGACCACTGATCCGTGCCCTTCTCAATCACGTAGACCACATCCGCCCGGCCCGGATCCTGAAACAGTACCCAGCCCACCACTTCATAATCGAAATAGGACTGGTGGACCTTGCTCAACAGCCGGTCCAGGGGTAACCGCTCGGCCTGGGGCGTCACCCGCACCTGCTCCTGCCGGAGTAACGCATCAATCTCGTGTTTGAACACCAGGATGCTGCCGGTGATGCAAATCACCAGCAGCGGCACAAACGCCAGCAACGCAGTCCAACTATGAATTTTAAACAAGGGTTTATTCACGCTTTCACCCGATTGTTAAGGCAGAGGCTTGCTCTGAGGCTCATTAAAACGACCAGGCCACCGACAACCGGGCATTGCGCGGTGCCGCGTAGTATGCCTGCTCATACTTGACTGAGCTGAAGTATTTCTCATCGGTCAGATTATCCAGATTCAGGCGCACACTCAGGTCCGGCGTTACAGCGTAGCGGGCAAAGCCCCCGATCACTGCGTAATCCTCCTGAGTGATGCGCGCCCCCGCAGGGCCGTAATAGGTTTCGTCCTGCCAGCGGCCGGAAGCACCCAGCGCCAGCTTCGGCATCGCCACGGGGTTCCAGGACAGCAACAGCTTTACCGTGTTGCGGGGAATAAAGGTGCGCGCCTCTTCCCCGGTTTCATCTTCCAGGGTCAGATGAGTGATGCCTGCCTGCAATTGCAAGACATCGGTCAGGTTGCCCGCCACCTCAACTTCCACCCCTTCGGATTCCACGTTGATGCCGCGGTAGAGTGCATAGTCAAAGTCGTCACTGAAGTCGGTATCATCCACGCCGTCGCCGTCGTCGTAGGCAACGAATTCCTGCAAATTGGATTGCTCGGTGCGGAACAGGGCCAGACTAACCAGAGCACCGCTGGAAAATGATTTTTTAACCCCCACCTCGTAACTTTCCCCTTCGGCAGAACCCAATGACTGCAGGTCCTCACCCAACACGTATTGAGGTTGATAAATGTCGCTGTAGCTGGCGTAGGTGTTAAGCCCCTGCATCACTTCCCAGGTAAAACCGATATACGGGCTGGTGCCATCCTCGTCGGAATCGGTGGATACACCATAACTTTCTCCGTCATTGTTGTAGTCCACTTTATTCAGCCCCAGCACCAGATTGAGGTGATCGGTGGCCGCCAGCAACAGCGAACCATAGACCCGATTCAGGTCGATATCCTCGTGCGCGGAACGATAGGCTGGCTGCCAGGCGGGGCGGGGGACTTCATTACCACTCCAGCCGGGGAAGGGGGGCATGGCGATAAAGCTGTCCGCCGGCGCCGGGTGGGCAAAGGAAACGGAGTCGCTGTTGGCGGCGCTCACCCCCAACTGCAACTGATGCTCCCGGCCCCAGATGCGAAAGCGGCCGTTCAGATTGGCGTCCAGGATTAAATCCTCCCGCTCCACATCGTATTTGCCGGGATTGCTTTCCAACCCCAGGCCGGTGGCCTGATCAAACCCGGTATTGGTATAGACGTAAAACAGCTCGGAGTATTCTTCGTAATCGGTGTGCATGACGGTACTGGTCAGGCGCCAGTGGTTGTTGATCTGCCAGCCCAGTTCCACAAAGGCCTCATCGGTCTGAGTGTCCCAGTAGGTCCAGTCCATAGCGATACTGGTGGACACATCAAAATGCGCCTGCTCCCCATTACTGTACAGCACCGGCACCGCACCCCAGGTGACGCCATCACTGTTGTTATCCTGGTGGGTATAGCCCACCGCCAACGTGAGGCTGTCGGTCAACTGGCCATCCACCACCAGATAGCCGATTTGGCGATCGTTTCTGTAATGATCCAGCCAGCTGTCCTTCTCCTGATAGGCCACCACCGCCCGCGCCGCCCAGTTGCCGGAGTCCGTCAACGGCGTTGAAACGTCCGCCTCCAGGCGACGAAAGTCCCAGCGCCCGCCGCTCAACTCGATAGAGCCCTGCCGCTGGTTGGTGGGCCGTTTGCGCACATAGTTAATGGTGCCGGAGGGGTTACCCAGACCGGTGATCAAACCGTTGGAACCGCGAATGATCTCCACCTTCTCGTAAATGGCGGTATCCAGAGCCCCCACAATCAGATTGCCAAAGGGGATGCCGATACTGTCCACGTGCATACTGGTGATATCGAAACCCCGGGCGTTGTAATAGGTGCGGTCGGTTTCCGTGGCGTCCACATTGACGCCGGTGGTCAGCTGCAACAGCGAGTTAATGTCGGTGAGCCCAAAATCGTGGATGGTGTCGGAGTCGACGATGGTCAGCGACTGCGGCGTTTCCCACAGGCTCAGATCCAGCCCGGTGGCGCCCCGGCTTTTGCGATCCTCCCTTATGGCGGTGATGGTGACTTCCTCCATCACCACGGCGGTGGGCGCCTGCCCCTGAACCGCCGGGGCGGCGAACAAAAATGATGCGACCAGAGAGGTGTTGGACAGGGCCAGCGACAGCGGCTTTTTCATAAATCCCCCAATACAGCGATGCAAAATTGATCGCCATTGTATTGGGGGCGCTTTCACATGTAAATATTAATACGAATAATTACTGTTTATATTATTTGACTTTCATGATGAGGTGTCGATTATTTCCTCATCAGGATTGAGAGTCATAATGACCACCCAAACCTCCCAATTGATTGACAGATTAGAGCAAAAGCTCTAATACTGGGCCAATCCCAGGGCTCCGCCGAGGTACCGCCACCGGCGCCCCCACATCCACACCGATAATAATGCTCAAGAGGTTTGCCCCATGACTGCCACCGCCGCGCCAATGATCGACCAGACTCCGCTGATTGAGGCCATGGAACGCTGTTTTCACGAGCAGAAGTCCGCCTTTCAGCAACATCCCATGCCCAGCGCCGAGGAGCGCATTGGCCTGCTCAAGCGGCTTAAATCCCCCCTCTACTACCATCAGGATGCCCTGGTGGAGGCGGTGAACCGGGATTTTGGGGTGCGCTGCCCAACGGAAACCCGGTTTCTGGAGCTGGCCAGCCTGGTGGATTCCATTAAGTACAACACCCGTAATATCCGCCGCTGGATGCGGCCCCAGCGCCGGCATACCTCCATGAATGTGCGCCCGGCCCGGGCCCATGTGATTCATCAACCCCTGGGGGTGGTGGGCATTATCGTACCCTGGAATTATCCGTATTTTCTGGCCCTGGGGCCCATGATCGCCGCTCTGGCCGCCGGCAACCGGGTGATGATCAAAATGTCGGAGTACACACCCCACGCGGCGGAGGCCCTGAAGACCATGCTGGCGGAGATCTACACCGAGGATCAGGTGGCGGTGGTCACCGGTGAGGCGGAGGTGAGCATCGCCTTTTCCCGGCTGGCCTTCGACCACCTGCTGTTTACCGGCTCCACCGCCGTGGGCCGGCATGTGATGGCGGCGGCGGCGGAGAATCTGACCCCGGTGACCCTGGAGCTGGGGGGCAAGTCCCCGGCCCTGATTCATGAATCCTATCCTTTGCAGGAGGCGGCAGAGCGTATGTCCTGGGGCAAATGCCTGAACGCCGGTCAGACCTGCGTGGCGCCGGACTATGTGTTGGTGCCCCGCCATCAGGTGGACGCCTTCACCCAGGCCTTCAGCCGGGTGGTCTCCAACTGGTATCCCAGCAAGCGCGACAACGACGACTACACCGCGGTGATCAATGAACGCCAGATGCAACGGCTGCAACGCTACCTGGACGACGCCGAGGCCAAGGGGGCGAGGATTGTACCCATCAATCCGGCGCGGGAGGATTTCGCCGGCTCCGGCAAGCTGCCCATTACCCTGGTGCTGGATACCACGCCGGACATGTTGATCGAGCAGGAGGAGATTTTTGGTCCTCTCTTGATCGTCAAACCCTATGACACCCTGGAACAGGCCATCGCCCATATCAATCAGCAACCCCGCCCCCTGGCGCTGTACTATTTTGACTACAACCGGGAACGGTCGGACTTTGTGCTCAATCACACCCATTCCGGGGGCGCCTGCATCAACGATACCCTGTCCCATGTGGCGGTGGACGACATGCCCTTTGGCGGTGTGGGGCCCTCGGGCATGGGGCACTATCACGGCAAAGAGGGCTTCCTCACCTTCACCAAGGCCAAGGGGGTGCTGAGCAAGGGCAAGGTGAACGGCACCAAACTGCTGTTTCCGCCCTGGAACCGCCGCATTCACAAAATTGCACTAAAAATTGCATTGAAACCGGATTAATGAATCTGATTTAATCGTCGCATTATTAATCAAATTAACAATAACAACAGGACCCTTCCATGCGACCTGATCAACCACCGGAACTCAATCGCCGGGCATTTTTGCGCCTGAGCCTGGTGGGCTCCAGCGTTCTGGCCGGCGCCGGCGTGCTGGGCTCCCTGCAGGGCTGTGAGCCCCATCAAAGCAGCGCTGTCAGCGCCGAGCCCCTGGGCTTTCTACGGCAGAAGGATGCCATCATCCTCAGCGCCGTGGCACCGGCGGTGCTGCAGGGCAACTTCCCCACGGATCCCGCCACCCGACAGCCAGTGCTGGACCGGTTGCTGGTGGACATCGACCGCTTTATTCAACACACCAGCGCCGAGACCCAAAAACTGGTGCATGAGCTGTTCGACCTGCTCTATCTGGCGCCTTTCCGGATGCTGGTGGCCGGAATCTGGCCCCGTTGGGAAGCAGCTTCCGAAGCCCAGGTGCTGGGGTTTCTGGAACGCTGGCAGACCAGCCGCTTCAACACCCTACGCCAGGGCTATGTGCTGCTGACCCAGTTGCCCACCCTGATGTACTACGATCAGCCCGCCAACTGGACCGACGACATTTATCCGGGTCCGCCGCAACATATTCCCAGCTGAGTACACGATCATGAACAACAAAATTATCGTTAAGGATATTCCGGATATCTTCCGCGCCGGCATGGCCGGTGGCTGGATCACCTACAATGGGGCCAGCCTCGAGCAGCCGCTGACGCTGGAATGCGACGTGCTGGTGATCGGCACCGGCGCCGGGGGCGGCACCGCCGCGGAGATCTTTGCCAATCAGGGGCTGCAGGTGGTGATGCTGGAGGAAGGCCCCCTGCGCAGTTCCAACGATTTCGATATGCAGGAGAACAAAGCCTACAGCAGCCTGTATCAGGAGGGGCTGACCCGGGGCACCGCCGACGGCGCCTTCGCCATTTTGCAGGGCCGGGCGGTGGGCGGTTCCACCACGGTGAACTGGACCGCCAGCTTCCGCACCCCGCCCCAGACCCTGGAGCACTGGACCCGGGTGCATGGCCTGAAAGGTTTTACCGAGGCGGAGATGACGCCCTGGTTCGAGCGCATGGAGCAGCGGCTGAATATCAGCAAGTGGCAGCAGGCGCCCAACGCCAATAACAATGTGATTGCCAAGGGGTGCGAGCGCCTGGGTTATGAATGGGACATCATTCCCCGCAATGTCAGCGGCTGCTGGAACCTGGGTTACTGCGGTACCGGCTGCCCCACCAACGCCAAGCAGAGCATGCTGGTGACCACCGTGCCCGCGGCCCTGGCCAAAGGCGCGCAGCTGGTGCACCGGGCGCGAGCCCATCAACTCATTATCGACGGCGATCAGGTGCGGGGTATCAGCGGCTACGGCCTGGCGGAAAACGGCATTGACCGCACCCAGCCCATTGAGGTACGCGCCCGGCATACGGTGATGGCCTGCGGCGGCATCAACGGCCCCGGTCTGCTGTTGCGGTCCAATGCGCCCGACCCCCACAACCGAATCGGCAAGCGCACCTTCTTGCATCCGGTACCCGCCACCCTGGCGGATTTCCCGGAGCGCATCGATGGCTTTTATGGCGCCCCGCAGTCGGTGTATTCCGATCATTTCCAGTGGCGGGACGGGGTCGCCGGCCCGGCCGGTTTCAAGGTGGAAGTACCTCCCATGCATCCGGGCTTTGTGGCCTCCATCGGCATGCTGCATGGGGAGGCCCATTCGGCGCAGATGAATCGCCTGCGGCATCTGAATATGATGATTGCCCTGATCCGGGATGGCTTTGTGGAGCAGAGTCCTGGTGGCGAGGTGTTTCTGCGGGATGACGAACTGCCCGGCATTCATTACGAGATCAACGACTATCTGCGGGAAGCCATTGTGCGGGCCTGGAAGACCATGGCGGAGATTCAGTTCGCCGCCGGCGCCAACGCCGTGCGTCCGGTACACAGCATGAGCCGGTATCAGACCAACCTGGCGGACACCGTGGCCCATATTGAGCAACTGGATCTGGCGGTGAACCAGATGCGGGTGGGCAGCGCCCACGTGATGGGTGGCTGTGCCATGGGGGAGGACCCGGCCACTTCGGTGGTGGACAGCAACGGCAAATTCCATCATCTGGAGGGCCTGCATATTATGGACGGCTCCACCTTCCCCACCAGTATCGGCGCCAATCCGCAGCTTTCCATCTATGGCATGGTAGCGCGCCAGGCCACGGCGTTAGGGGAGCAATTATTGGTTTAGGTGCCGGGTGTCAGGGCGTCATCCTTACTCGACTAGTGCAGGCGGTTCCCGCCTGCACGCTACTCCTGAGTTACTCCCACCCATGACGCAACCCTCCGGCTCTGATACACCTCTGGCCCTGTGTTATCATCACGCCTTTTATCAGCCAGTTTGGAGCCCTTACCGCCATCATGAGCGCCTACCAGATTCAACGCCGCCACTACCACCCCCGTTACTGGCCCGTGTGGTGTTTGCTGGGCCTGGGCTGGTGCGTGGCGCAACTGCCGTTCCACTGGCAACTGAGTCTGGGGCGGGTGCTGGGCCGGTTGATCAAATTGATCAGCCCGGAACGCCGGCATGTGACCCGGCGCAATCTGGAACTGTGTTTCCCGGAGCTCGACTGGCCCCAGCGTAAACAATTATTCCACGACGCCTTTGATGAGCTTGGCATCGGTTTTATTGAAATCGGCCTGGCGTACTGGGGTAAGCCCTCCAAGGTGGACCCGCTGTGCCACCTCAGTGGGCTGGAACATATAGAGCGGGCGCAGGCGGAGGGTCGCGGCGTCATGTTGATTGCCGCGCACATGACCTCCCTGGAACTGTGCCTGCGGTTGTTCTCGGAGCGCGTATCCACCGCCGCCATGTACAAGCCGGCCCACAACGACTTGTTCGAGCAGTACAGTGCCCTCAAGCGCGCCCGCTACACCATTCCCGTGCCCAATCGCAGTATCCGGCCCTTTCTCAGCCATATGCGCAAAGGCGGCATCGGCTTTTATCTGCCGGACCAGCATTACGGCTCAAAGATCAGTGTGTTCGCCCCGTTTTTCGGCGTGCCCACCGCCACCATCGCCAAGACCCCGGAATTTATCAATATTACCGGGGCCCTGGCCATGCCGGTGATCTTCGGCCGCGAGGCGGACGGCTACCATATTGCAGTGCAACCGCCGCTGACGTATCCCACCGGTGATACCGTGGCCGATGCCAGCATTATGAATCAGTGCATCGAACAGAACATTCGCCGTTACCCTGCCCAGTATCTGTGGCAACACCGCCGTTTTAAAAGCCGCCCTCCGGGCGAGCCGAAATTGTATTGAGGTGAAATCATGCTGGGAGGTTGGCTTGATCAGGCGGCGGTGGCGGTAATTTACCGGCCCGGACCCCAGGGAGTGGAACTGTTTTTTATCCAGCGGGCCAAACGGCCCGGTGATCCCTGGTCCGGTGATATGGCGTTTCCCGGTGGCCGCAAGCAGACCGAAGACGCCAGCCTGTTGCATACCGCCATTCGCGAAACCTGGGAGGAAACCGGGCTGGACCTGCATCACTACGGTCAGTTTCAACACCGGTTGCCCCATCAAATCACCCGCCGCCACCGCAATAACGGTCTGATGGTAGTGGTGCCGCATCTGTTCCTGTGGCAGGGGGGTGATGACATCAACCTGAATCATGAATGCGACGATGCCTTGTGGATTCCGCTGGCCTTTTTCAATCAACTGGAACAGCGCAACTCTCTGACCTGGCAGCAGGGACACTTTGCCTTGCAGTTGCCCTGTTATCATTACGGGGAAAAGGTGTTATGGGGTCTGACACTGCGCATGCTGGACCGGATTCGCCAGCAGCCGGAGCTGTTTACGCTGGGAAACCTCTGAAGCCCTTGCTTTACAAACTTCAGGAAAATTCGGTGGCCGGCCTTGCCTGGCGGATAAAGTTTTCCAGATTGTCCGCGGTCAATGGCCGCGCCAGCAAATAGCCCTGCATGGCATCACAACCCATTTGTTTCAGTACCTGTAACTGTTCCCGGGTTTCCACGCCTTCAGCAATCACCGATTTATGAAAGGATTTGGCCAGCTCCACGATACTGTGGGTGATGGATTGACTTAACTCGTTGGCGCCAATGCCGGCCACAAACTGGTGATCAATCTTGAGCAAATCAAAGGGCAGGCGATGCAGGTAACTTAATGAGGAATAGCCGGTGCCGAAATCGTCGATGGCAATGGTCACCCCCAGCTGACTCAACTGGCCCAGCTTGCGGGCCGCGCTGTCGGCATCGGAAATCAAAATGGATTCTGTCACTTCCAACTCCAGGTCGCTGAACTCAATACCCGCCTGCCGCACCGCGGATTCCACCAGCGCCACGAAATCCATTCGCGCCAGCTGAACCCCTGACACATTCACCGAGACCCGTTTTACCTGCAGTTCGCCCAGTCGCCAGCGGGCCATCTGCAGACAGGCCTCCCGCAGCACCCATTCCCCCATGTCCAGAATCAGTCCGGTATCCTCCGCCACATCAATGAATGCCTCCGGTAAGAGCAGGCCCGCGTCACGATCACGAATTCGCACCAGGGCTTCCACACTGAACTCATTGCTGTTTAAAAACCACTGCGGCTGGTAACGCAATTCCACGTGATTGGTTTCCAGGGCGCTGCGAATCCGGTGCTCCGCCAGTATCCGCCGCTGGGAGGCCCGGTTCATTTCCTCCTCGTAATAACGGTATTGACCACCGCCTTCGGACTTGGCCCGGTGCATGGCGGTGTCGGCCTTGCGCAGCAGAGTATCCACATCCATGCCATCGCTGGGAAACACCGCGATACCGATACTGGCGTTGAGAAAATATTTTTTGTGTTCCACCGTGAACGGTGATGACAGCATGGTGATAATTTTGTCCGCCACCCGGGTGGCCCGCATGGGGGACTCAATATTCCGCAGCACTACAACAAACTCATCACCCCCCTGGCGCGCCACCGTATCCTCCAATGTAACACACACCTGCAGTCGTTCAGCGGTGCGAATCAGAATCTGATCCCCCAGGGCATGGCCGTCGGCATCGTTCACCTGTTGGAATTTATCCAGGTCCACAAACATCACTGCCCCTGCAGTCTGATTCTTCAGGCTGTGTTTGATGGCCTGATCCAGCCGGTCCTTCAACAGTTGCCGGTTGGGAAGTTGGGTCAGCAGATCAAAGTGGGCGTGGCGATACAGTTTTTGCTCCCGCCGCACGGCGGTGATGGCCACCGCCAACCGGTCGGCAAAATCTTTCAGCAGTCCCCGTTCGTAATCCGGCAGTTTATGGGATTTCTCCCAGGCCAGGGCCAGTACACCCCGGTTCTTGCCGCCGGCGGTAATGGGAAACAGGTAAGTATTCCCCCCCAGGCAGGGCGGGTTGGCCCGGCCAGAGCCAGCCCAGGTAACGGGCGTCACTGAGACTGGCCCGATGACTGGGCGCCAACACCCCCAGCCAATGGCTTTCATCCTCGTTCAGCTGCAGGCGCTCAGAGGCAGGCCGGGCGCTGCCCTGTTGCACCCCGAAACGCCAGATCTCACTGCCATCGTCCGGGTTGCGCAGGGCCACGGCGGCGCCATCACTGTCCACCAGCTGCTGCAGAATACTGAGACTGGACTGGGCCACCTGATCCAGGTCCGGCACATTCAGGATCAACTGGTCAATCCGGGACAGCCCATCCAGCAATTGAAACTGTTTGCCGATCTGCCGGGCCATGGTGGTGAAGGCCTGGGCCAGTTGGCCCAATTCGTCACTGCTGGTCACCGCAAGATTCACCTCGAAATGACGGTTGGCCACGGCCCGGGTGGCGTCCATCAATTGCCGCAGTGGCCGCAACAACCGGCGAATCAACAACACACTGATCAGGGCTGCCAACAGCACCGTCACCGCCACCAGCAAAGACAACGCCCGTTGCAATCCGGAGAGGGAATCCAGCACCGGCGCCTGGGGTTGACTGGCCCACAGCCACCAATCCTGCCCGCCACCGAAACCCGGCGTCAGATCCAGCCGCTGCAGGCTGGCATCAAGGGTGCGCCCGGCATACTGCCACTGCGTGCTGATAGCCCCCCGCTGCCCGGCGGAAACCAGCTGCGCGGCCAGCTGATCCGCGGACAAGGGAGGGGTGTCGGTACACACAAGATCGCTGACACCGGCCATATACAGACAGGCGGTCAATCGGGAGTGGCGCTGGCCGGCGGCCAGCAGCCGCGCCGGATCCAGCCGGGCCAGCAATAGCGGGCGCTCGGGATTGCCAGCGGTGAGGCGCAGCAGCACAGGCCGCTGCTCCCCATCCAGCAGCAGTTGCGTCTGCCCCTGGCTCAGCCGTTGCCGAACGGCCGGTGTCAGTGCCAGCCCCAGCCCGGCGGCGCTCTCCCAATCCACCGCCTGCACCTGCTGCAACGGATTGCCGGGGCGGAATTCAAGGACTTCCGGGTTGGCTGCGGCCAGCTGCAGTTGGTCAGCGGCCAGCAACAACTGCTCGGCGATTACCGTGGCCGACAGCGCCGCCTCCTGCGCCACCGCCTGCCGGGCCTGCTGCAACAACAGGTTGGCCACATAGTTAAAAGCAAACGAGGCAAACAACAGCATGGGAACCAGCGCCGCCAGAAACACCAGCAAAAAAAACTTGCGGCCCAACCCGCTACGCAATTCTTTGAGTCGCACTTCCATCCTGCCGCCATCGGCCCTGATTACACACCTGGGATTATTTCAGAATAGCATAGGGCCCCAAAGCGCTTCCGGGCCCCCAGCACAATTCTTCCAGAGTTGAGCTTGGTAGAGGGTTGGGTTAACCTGCGGCCAAATTTGCCAAACCGAGCCCGAACCATGAGCACTCACACCCGCGTTGTTTACCCCGGCACCTTCGATCCCATCACCAACGGCCATCTGGATCTGGTGGAGCGGGCCTCGCGGTTGTTCGATGAGGTGGTAGTGGCCATCGCCGCCAGCGAAAAGAAAAAGCCCCTGTTCGACCTGGACCAGCGTATTGATCTGGCCCGCCAGGTGCTGGGGCACCTGCCCAATGTGGAGGTGAAGGGCTTCCGCAAACTGCTGGTGCACTTCTGCCAGGAAGAGCAGGCCAATGTGTTGTTGCGGGGGCTGCGGGCGGTGTCGGACTTTGAGTACGAGTTTCAGCTGGCCAACATGAACCGGGCCCTGAACAAAGACATCGAAACCGCCTTTCTTACCCCCTCGGAACACCTGTCGTTTATCAGTTCCTCTCTGGTGCGGGAAATCTCGTCCCTGGGGGGGGATGTGAGCCCCTTTGTACCCGCTCAGGTGCTGACGGCGCTGCAGGCCAAACATCGCCGCTAGCCGCTGCGGCCTTTCAAGTCGTTCTGATACCCCCACATTCCATCTGTGGATGAGTGTACCGCCGCGCAGTAAACTATTCCCCTCTGAAGTACCATAAATCTGAAGTAGAGTTAAGCAGTGAGAACAAGCCCATGGCGCTGATGATCACCGATGACTGCATCAATTGCGATGTGTGTGAACCGGAATGCCCCAATGAAGCCATTTATCAGGGCGATGACATTTATATTATCGACCCCAACAAGTGCACCGAATGCGTGGGCCACTACGACGAGCCCCAGTGCCAGCAGGTGTGCCCGGTGGACTGCATCCCCCTGGATCCGGAACACGTGGAATCGGAAGAGCAGCTGATGACCAAGTACCACCAGTTGCAGGGGGACGCCTGAAGACCAACGCCTGGAGATGTGGGCTGGACTTCTGAGCTGGACTTCTGAGTTAGGAACCACTAAAAAGGCCTCTGGGCCTTTTTTTGTGTCTGAACCGGGAAGGAACATGTTGATTCGACTCTGCTTTTTGCTGTCACTGCTGCTCAGTCCACTGGCCCTGGCGGCCACCGCCCCGCGCCAGGCGGCCGTGGCCAGCGCCCACCCCCTGGCCAGCCGCGCTGGCATCGAAGTGATGGCCCAGGGCGGTAATGCCTTCGACGCGGCAATCACCGTGGCGGCGGTGCTGGGGGTGGTGGAACCCTACAGCGCCGGCATTGGCGGTGGCGGCTTCTGGCTGCTGCAGCGGGCCGGCGACCCTGAACCGGTGATGCTGGACGCCCGGGAACGGGCCCCGGCCGGCGCCCACAAGGACCTGTTTCTGGACCAGGACGGCAATGTGGACCGGGACAAAGCGGTGAATACCGCCCTGGCCGCCGGCATTCCGGGGCAGCCGGCGGCGTTTGTGCATCTGGCGGAGCAGTACGGCAAGCTGCCCCTGACACAGACTCTGGCACCGGCCATCCGCTACGCCAATGAAGGCTTTCCGGTCAACCAGGTGTATCAGCACCTGGCGCAAATGCGGGCCGATACCCTGCGCCGCTACCCCGCCAGTGCCGATATTTTTCTGCGGGATGGCGAAGCCCCCACCGACGGCGTGATCGTACAGGCGGATCTGGCGCAAACCCTGACGCGGCTGGCGGCCAAGGGCCGGGACGGCTTCTACCGGGGCCCGGTGGCGGAACGACTGGTGGCGGGGGCCAAAGCCGCCGGCGGCATCTGGACGCTGGAGGATCTGGCGGAGTATAAAGTGGTGGAGCGTGACCCCATCCGCTTCCAGTATCAGGACGCGGTGATCTGGTCGGCGGCGCCGCCCTCCTCCGGCGGCGTGGCCCTGGCGCAGATGTTCGGCATGCTGTCGCTATTTAACCTGGAGCCAAAGCCCGCCGCCGAACGCACCCATTTACTGGTGGAAGTGATGCGCCGGGCCTACCGGGACCGGGCCCTCTATCTGGGGGATCCGGATTTTGTGGAGATTCCCATCGACAGGATCACCAGCCCGCCTTATCTGGATGATCTGGCCAGCTCCATCTCCATGGCCCATGCCACCCCCAGCTCGCAACTGGGCAGCCCGGTGCAGTCCGGCAGCGGCACCCACACCACCCACTTTTCCGTGATCGACACCGCCGGCAACCGGGTGGCCGCCACCCTGTCCATTAATCTGCCCTTCGGCTCCGGGGTCACCGTGGCCGGCACCGGCGTGGTGCTCAACAACGAGATGGACGATTTTTCCGCCAAACCAGGCAGCCCCAATGCCTATGGCCTGATCGGCTCCGCCGCCAACGCCATTGCCCCCGGCAAGCGCCCCCTGTCCAGCATGACCCCCACGTTCATGCAGTACGGCCCCAAAGATAACCGCCAGTTCGCCCTGATTGGCACCCCCGGCGGCAGCCGCATCATCACCATGGTGCTTCTGGGCCTGCTGGAAGCCCTGGAGGGCCGAGGCCCCCAGGCCTGGGTGGACCGGCCCCGCTTCCATCATCAATACGTTCCCGACGAGATTCAGCACGAGCCGGAAGCCTTTGACCCCACCCTGGCGGCCAAACTGCGGGAGCGCGGCCATACCCTGAAAGACCTGGGCCGCACCTACGGCGATATGCACGCCATCCGCTGGTACCTGAAAAATGGTAATGTGGAGGCCGGTTCCGACCGCCGCCGCCTGGGTCAGGCATTGCTGGGCGAACCCCAACCTTAAGTTCAAGCCCCACGGAGATTCCCGATGTTGCGACGCGTCATCCTTACCGGCCTGCTGGCGGCTCCAGTGCTGCTCTCTGGCTGCGAAGACAAGCCCACCCCAACCAAACCGCCGCCGGAAGTGTTCGTGACCGAGGCCAGGGTGCAGCCCTATTACCCCAATCGCACCTTTAACGCGCATATTGACTCCAAGAGTGACGTGGCCATCAGCGCCGAAGTGTCCGGCAAACTGGTGGCTATCCATTTCCGGGAAGGGGACGAAGTGGAAGCCGGTACGCCCCTGTTCGAAATCGATCCGGCACCGTACAAGGCTGCCGTGTCCCGGGCCCGGGCGGAACTGGCCCAGGCGGAGGCCAACCGCACCAGCGCCAGCCGCAATTTCTCACGGGCCGAAAAGCTGGTGAAGGACGGCTATATCTCCGCCTCCGAGTTTGATTCCCTGGAGGCCCGAAAACTGGAAGCGGAAGCGGCGGTGGAAGCGGCCAAAGCCGCTCTGGAAAGCGCCCAGGTGGACCTGGAGTACACCACCATCAAAGCCCCCCAGGCCGGCCGCCTGGGCCGGGCCCGACCCGCCGTGGGTGACGTGGTGGGGCCTAACTCCGGGCCCCTCACCACTCTGGTGGGCAAGGAAGGCATGGAAGTGGTATTCCAGGTGCCGGAGCGGTTGCTGCTCACCACCCAGGGCCCCGATGCCCGGGTGCGGCCGGAGGATTTCAAGGTGGCGCTGATCATGCCCAACGGCAAACGCTATCCCCACACCGGCAATATCGACTATGTATCCAACCGGGTGGACGCCGCCACCGGCACCGTGGAGGTGCGCGCGGGCATGCCCAACCCCAATGATATTCTGCGCCCCGGGCTCTACGTGCAGGCGGAAGTTCAGCTCAAGGAGCCCCGGGAAGGGCTGATGATTCCCCAGGCGGCCCTGCAGGTGGATCAGCGCGGCACCTATGTGTTCACGGTCAATGACAGCAACGTGGTGCAAAGGCGCAACCTGGAAACCGGCGACCGGGTGGGGGAACAAGTGCTGGTGAACACCGGTCTGCAACCGGGGGCCCGGGTAATCGTGCGGGGGGTACAGAAAGCCCGTCCCGGCGCCGAGGCCAAGGTGACCCCCTACCAGCCCGGTACCCCACCCTCGCAGCCGGCCCGGGATGACAGCCAGTGATCAGCTCCGTCTTTATCCAGCGCCCGAAATTCGCCATGGTGATCGCCCTGGTGATCACTCTGGGGGGCCTGATCGCCCTGAACCTGCTGCCTATCTCCGAGTACCCGGAAGTGGCGCCGCCCCGTGTGCAGGTGTCCGCCCAGTGGCCCGGGGCCTCGGCCCAGGTGATGGAAGAGAGCGTGGGCCAGATTGTCGAGGACGCGGTGAACGGGGTCCAGGGGATGGAGTACATGTCCTCCAGCTCCGCCAACGATGGCAGCTACACGCTGAGTATCACCTTCGGCGTGGGGGACGACCCGGACATGGCTCTGGTGCGGGTGCAGAACCGGGTGAAGCTGGCGGAGCCCTCGCTGCCGGCGGAAGTCAGAACCCGGGGCCTGACCATCGAAAAGATCTCGCCGGATATTCTGTTCACCATCAATCTGTATTCCCCCGATGAAAGCCTGGACGAGCTGTTCATTGCCAACTATGCCCTGATCAATATCCAGAACCAGCTGAAACGGGTCCCCGGGGTCTCCAACGCGGTGGTGTTCAGCACCGCCGACTATTCCATGCGACTGTGGCTGGACCCGCCCCGCATGACCTCCCTGGGCATCACCCCGGACGATATTTTCCAGGCGGTACAGGAACAGAATGTGCTGGCCCCAGCGGGCAAGATCGGGGCCCCACCCTACGAGGGCAATATCACCACGGAATACAACCTGCGGCTGAAGGGCCGGCTGCAGAGCGCCGAGGAGTTCGGCAATATCGTGCTGCGGGTTTCCGACGAAGGGGCGGTGGTGCGGCTGCGGGACGTGGCCCGGGTGGAGCTGGGGCAACTGGATTACAAAGTCAGCGGCACCTTCCGGGATCATCCCACCACGGTGATGGCGGTGTACCTGCTGCCGGGGGCCAACGCTCTGATCACCGGCGAGGCGGTGAAACAGGCGCTGGAGAATATGTCCCGCGGCTTCCCCGCCGGGCTGGAATATGCCATTGGCTACGACACCACCCGTTACGTGGAGGCGGCCACCAATCAGGTGGGCATGGCGCTGTTGCAGGCGGTGGGGCTGGTGGTGCTGATCACCTTTATTTTTCTCGGTGACTGGCGCCCGACCCTGGTGCCGGCGGTGGCCATTCCGGTATCCCTGATCGGCACCTTCGCGGTCATGCTGCTGCTGGATATGTCCATTAACACCATAACCCTGTTCGGTCTGATCCTGGCCATCGGCATCGTGGTGGATGACGCCATTCTGGTGGTGGAAAACACCGACCGCCATCTGCGGGAGGATCCCGATCTCAGTACCCGGGACGCGGTGCTTAACACCATGGGGGAGGTGACCGGCCCCATTATCGCCACCACCCTGGTGCTGCTGGCGGTGTTTGTGCCGGTGGCCATGCTGCCGGGGATTACCGGGGTGATGTACAACCAGTTTGCCGTGACCATTTGCGTGGCGGTGGTGCTGTCCTCGGTCTGCGCCCTGTCCCTGAGCCCGGCGGTGGCCAGCCTGGTGCTGCGGCGGCGGGAGCGGGAGCACACCTGGTTTCGCTGGTTCAACCGGGGCTTTGGCGCCGTCACCGGCGCCTATACCGGTCTGGTGGCGAAAATGCTGGGGCGGCGGGTGTTGATCGCCCTGCTCTGGGCCCTGATCCTGGGGGGCCTGTGGGCCGGCACCCGGGTGATTCCCGGCGGCTTCGTGCCGGTGGAGGACAAAGGCGTGCTGATCGTCAACGTGCAACTGCCGGATGCCGCCTCCATCACCCGCACCCGGGGAGTGATGGCCAAGCTGGAGAACATCATCGAGGACGATCCGGCGGTGGAATCCGCCACTATCCTGTCGGGCTATTCAGTGCTGGCCGGGGCCGCCCAGAGTAACGGCGGTGCCGGCTTTGTGGTGCTCAAACACTGGGATCAGCGCACCAGCCTGCGGGATCTGTCCCTGGCGGTGTCCGCCCGCATCAACCAGGCCGCCTACCGCCAGATTCCCGAGGCCCTGGTGCAGGCGTTTCCACCCCCCTCCATCCCCGGCATGGGCCTGGTGGGGGGCCTGGAACTGGTGGTGGAGGATACCCAGGGCCGCAGCCATGAAGAACTGGCCGGCGCCGTGCGCAATCTGGCGGCGGCGGCCAATGAGTCACCCCTGATCCGGGATGCCTACACCACCTTCCGCGCTAACGTGCCCCAGTACCTGGTGGACGTGGATCGCAACAAGGCCAAGATTCTGCAGGTGCCCCTGTCCAATATCTTCTCCACCCTGCAGAGCCAGCTGGGCTCCCGCTATATCAACGACTTTTCCCTGTTCGGGCAAACCTACCGGGTGATGATGCAGGCGCAGCCGGAGTACCGCTCCGACCTGCGGGATATCGAAAGCCTGTATGTACGCTCCACCACCGGCAATATGATACCCCTGGCCACCCTGGTGCAGGTGGAACCGGTACTGGGGCCGGACGTGGCCAACCGCTACAACATGTACCGCTCCGCCACCCTGCGGGCCAGCACCGCCGAGGGCGTTGCCAGCGGCGCGGCCATGGCCGCCATGGAACAGATCGCCGCCGACACCCTGCCGGAGGGCTATCAGGTGGAGTGGACCGGGGTCAGCTATCAGGAGGCCAAGGCCGGCAGCCAGGCACTGCTGGCGTTCGCCCTGGCCATGGTATTCATCTACCTGTTCCTGGTGGCCCAGTATGAAAGCTGGTCCATTCCCGTGGCCATCATTCTGGTGGTGCCGGTGGCGGTGGCGGGGGCCATCGGCGGCCTGCTGCTGGTGGGGCAAATCGGCATTCCCCAACTGGGGGCCCTCAACCTGTTTGCCCAGGTGGGGCTGATTCTGCTGATCGGGCTGGCAGCCAAGAACGCCATTCTGATCGTGGAGTTCGCCCGCGAGCGCCGGGAAAACGAAGGCATGTCCATCCGCGAGGCTGCCGAAGCCGGCGGCCGGCTACGATTCCGCGCCGTGTGCATGACCGCCCTGTCCTTTGTGCTGGGGATTCTGCCCCTGGCCCTGGCCTCCGGGGCGGGCATGTTCGGTCAGTTATCCCTGGGGCATACCGTACTCTGGGGCATGCTGGCGGCACTGTTGGTGGGTACCCCCATGATTCCGGTGTTCTACGCCATCGTGCAATCGATCCGGGAACGGGTCAAAGCCAAATGGAAAGACTGAAGCGCCCGGAGTAAGGATTGAAACCAGATTAAGGAACCTCATGAACCAACAACAATTCCATGTGGTATTGACCGGTGAGGTCGAACCCGATCAGGACCCCACCGCCGTGGCCGCCCGCCTGGCGGCGCTGATGAAGCTGTCGGCGGAACAGGCCCGGGCCCTGGTGCAGGGCCGCGCCAACCGGGTCAAGGCCGATGTGGATTCAGCCACTGCGGAGCGCTATCAAGCCGCCCTGGCCAAAACCGGCGCCCGGGTGCGCCTGGATCCGGTGGCCCCCCGGGCAGCCTCTAGCGGACCCAAGCCCGAAGGCGGGCTGGAGTCAACAAACTCTCCCGGCCCGGCATCGAACACCGCCGTGGACAGCGCCGCAATGCCGCTGCCCCCCACCGGCCGGCAAGCCAACTCCGGCATGCAGCCCACACTGGAACCCACCCTGCCTCCGGACCATGACACCCCCTACGCCACGCCGGCGGATACCTCACTGCACCCGCAGGCAGTGCGCTACTGCAGCCAGTGTGGCGGTGAGGCACCCCGCCTGGCCCGCATCTGCCCCCACTGCCAGCGCCGCCTGCCCACCCTGGGCCGCAGCCGGGAAGTGGCGGCGGTCCTGGCCCTGCTGCCCACCGGCGCCTGGGGCATTCACCGCTTTTACCTGGGGCAATGGTGGGGCATTTTCTATTTCCTGTTCAGCTTCACCGGCATTCCCAGCCTGGTGTCACTGGTGGAATTCGTGGTGTTCCTCTGCACCGGTCGCGAAACCTGGGACCGCAAATACGGCCACAAGTCCAAGGTCAGCCCCTGGCTCTGGCTGTTGCCGGTGGTGCTGTTCATGGTGATGTTTGTGGGCATCCTGGCCGCCATTGCCATTCCCGCCTATCAGGAGTATCAGATCCGGGCCCAGGTGCACCAGACCCTGTCGGATACCACCGATCTGCAGCGGGACATCGAAGATTACATCGTCCGCCATCAGACGGCGCCCGCGTCGGGCAGCGACATCGGCCGCCCCGGCGCCGGAGAACTGCAATACGCCAGCTGGCGGCTGGACGACCGGGGCGTGATTACCCTCAATTTTACCGGCGCTGAATCCCTGCAGGGTCAGAGACTGACCCTGGAGCCCTATCTGGAAGGGGAAGCCCTGATCTGGGACTGCACCGGGGGCACCCTGGCGGCGAAATACCGGCCGCCCGAGTGCCGGCCTTGAGGGCGGGAGTCGATTTTCTGAATCACTAAGCACCATAGCCCCCGTTTCCCGCTAATTCTTTAATAACGGTTTGTCTTTTTAACATGAGAATCAAATGCTTTAAGAAGTGAACAAGCATTAGACAAGGAGGTTGATTTTGGATTGCCCGAACATCGATGGTCTGACTTTCAGTCAGGTCAGCATCGATGCAATAGAAGAAATCAGAAAGAAGCAGCTTCTTGCTGATGTCGCTGTCGTGTCGATTAGCATGGGTACTTGGGCAAATATTTTTGTTGGCAACGGCATGCTAGAAATGTCGTATTCTTTAACCCACACTGATTTTGAAGATATGGCCAAGAATATGGCTACAGTGCCCCGCATCACCCAAGCAATGGTCGAAAAAATAGCCGATATGACTTACCTGCGCGTAAGCGACCATAAGGAAAAGCAATTTTGGGCTGCTGTTAGCTATGGATGCTCGATTAACCAGGAGGCCAAATGGTCAGAATAATATTGCTTGCAGCTTCCCTAATACCAAGTTATCTGTACGCTGAGCAGATACCACAGAGAGCTGTTATCGAAGAAATTCGAGGTCAGGTTTCCGATGCACTTGTTGCTTTCGCCGAGCAGGAAGAACGATGCATGGAAAGCAAAAAAAAATTACCAGCCATTGCTCTGCAGGAAATCGGACTTACTGAATCCGAGTTAAAAGATGCGTTGGAGTATCACTATCTCAAGAACCTTGTGATATGCAGCCAATCCCAGGCTGACCAGTTGATTATATACTCGCAGATGCTATCAATCGCTTCACCGAACCAGGAGAAACAATCATCAGCGACATCGGAGCTGATTCTTCGGGATCGAATCAAACTAACAAAATTAAGACAAGAGTATTTTAAAATATCCAAAATTCAGCGTGATCTGATCGAATCGGTCAAAGGGATGGACCGGCCTATTGATCTGATTGCAACGGCTAGAATGTTGGGAATTTAGCAGGCTTCCGGGGCGGTGGCGCACTAGTGGTTGGAGCGGAAAATAATGTAACTCATGGGCAAATGAGTGTATTATCCATTTATTATGCGCAAACCAAAACCTTTTCAAATTTCCAGTG